>JBMOIJ010000009.1:0-78182 GCA_049317385.1 Acidimicrobiia bacterium | reverse complement strand
GCTCGGGGGCGAGGTTTCGAACCTCGACTTGGGACTCCAAAGGACCCCGTGCTGCCGTTACACCACCCCCGACTGGGCGCCCGACCCTAGGCGCACCACCACCGGAATGGGGCACGCAACGAGGTGCGGACCGTCGGTCAGCGTAGGCGGGTTGGCTCGCGCCCCCCAACGTACGAGTAGAGTTTCGCCCCGCCATGGGATCGCTCATCAAAAAGCGCCGTAAGCGCATGCGGAAAAAGAAGCACAAGAAGCTGCTGAAGAAGACGCGTTGGCAGCGCCGCCAGCAGGGCCGCTGATCCCATTCACTCCGTCGGCAATACGCCGGCCGCCGTCGTTTCCCCGACGGTGACGAGTCCATCGGGTACCGCCAGGCTCACGGCTGCAGCCGCGCGCGCCGCGTCGATGGGGTCGTCAAAGCAGACCGCGTACGCACTCCCACTCCCTGCCATCACGGCCGGTAGGCCGGCCGCGCCCTCGACTGCGGCCCGGAACGCGGCCAGACGGGGCTCCAGCCCATCCACCAGGTGGGCAACCGCCGCCGGTGCCGGCACCGTCCGCACGCCCTGGGGTCCGCCCATTGCGTCCCACTGGCGATAGACCGCCGGCGTCGAGCAGCCAAAGGGCGGCACGGCGATCAGGACGGGGAACGGCGAGGGCACGGGGAGCGGTTCGATGCGCTCGCCCCGGCCCCGCATCCACGCGGCGCCACCGGCCACGCAGAAGGGCACGTCACTCCCCAGCTCGGCCGCCTCGGCCCGGAGCGCATCGTCGTCGAGGGGCAGGGCGAACGCCGCCCGCAGCGCCACCAGCGCCGCAGCAGCATCCGCCGACCCGCCGCCCAAGCCTGCGCCCGCTGGGATCTCCTTGTGGAGATGCAGCGCCACCGCCGCACCCGTCGGCCGGAGCCGCTGCAGGGCCCGCACCGCCAGGTTCCGCTCGTCGGTGGGGACGTGGGCCGACGCCGGCCCACTCACGTGACAGGTCACGTCGGCGTCACCGTTCCCGGGAGCCACATCGAGCGTGAGCACGTCGGCGGGAGCGCTCACCGACACCACCAACGCGTCGAGCGCGTGGAACCCGTCGGGCTGGGTGCCGAGCACTCGCAGCGTGAGGGTCAGTTTGGATGCCGCCGTCACTCGCACCGTCATTGCGTCGCCTCCGCGATTGCTGCCCATTCTTCGAGGCCGAGTTGTTCCGCCCGTGCGTTCGGTGCCACCCCGGCGCGTTCGAGCACGGCGTCGGTGGCGTCACCGAGTTCGCTGCGCAACGCGCGTCGCAACATCTTGCGTCGTTGTCCGAACCCTGCTTTCGCCAACGCGAAGAGGCGCGCCGGGTCGGCGGTCACCGGGGGTGTCGCGTGGCGCGTGATCGCAACGAGCGCGGAATCGACCTGGGGTTGGGGGATGAAGACCGTCGGCGGCACCACCCCGGCGAGGCGCGCCGTGCCGTAGTACGCGACCCGCACCGAGGGGTAGCCGTACGCCTTCGTCCCTGGCCCCGCCGCCAGCCGCTCGGCCACTTCCCTCTGCACCATCACCAGCGCGCGCTCGACCGCAGGGACGTCGTCGAGCACGCGGAGCAACACCGGCGTCGCCACGTTGTACGGCAGGTTGGCCACGAGCGCCCACGGCCCATCGTCGAGCAACGCGCCGAAGTCGAGGTCCAACGCGTCACCGTGCGCCACGGTGACGGACTCGCGCACGCCCGCACCATCGAGAACTGACTCGAGCACCGGGATGACATGGCGATCGAGTTCCACGGCCGTGACCGTTGCCCCCGCTTCGACGAGCGCCAAGGTCAGCGAACCGATCCCCGGGCCGATCTCGAGCACCCGCATGCCGGGCTCGACGCCCGCCGCCTGCACGATGCGACGCGCCGTGTTCGGGTCGGCGAGGAAGTTCTGACCGAGCGCGCGACTCGGAGCAATCGAGAAGTCGCGCAACGCGCTGCGAATCGTGCGGGGCGTGAGGAGTTCCACCACCCGCGAATGGTCGCGCAGCGGGATCAGGCCCAGTCGAGCCGCACGTTGACAACCCCGGCCGATAGCGGCGCGATGCGCGAGAACACGTCCGGAGTGAGGTCGATCACGCGACCAGCCATGAAGGGGCCGCGGTCGGCCACCACACAGGTGGTCGATGCGCCCGTCGCAAGGTTGGTGACGCGCACCACCGTGCCCTTCGGGATGGTCTTGTGGGCGCAGGTGCCAGGGATGTAGTCGTACCAAGTGGCTCCGCCGGTCTCGGAGCGCGAGTACGACGGTGGGGCTGCGGCCGGCTGCCCGCCCGATCGAGGGGTGACGCCCCGCGAGCGCGTCCCCACGGCGATGACCTGCGGTCGGGCCGGGGTGATGACCTCGGTCTGCACGACGCGTTCCTCGGACACCGCACCGTCGCGCTTCACCGTGAGGATCCGGACCCGGGCGCGACCGTCGGCTCCGGGGTCGATGACCTTCTGGGTGCCTGCGGCCATCGACGCGTCGTTGCGCCGAACCGTGCCACGCGGCACTGCCCGCTCCTCGAGGCGCTCGGAACCGGTGACCCGTGTGACCGAGACGCGCATCCCCGACGTGAGCACCGTCGGTGCCGCCGGGGTGACGTAGTCGGCCTCGGCCAACGCCACACCGCGCGCCGCAAGCAGTTCGCCAACGGTGCGGGCGAGGACCGTGACATTGCGGTCCTCACCATCGGCGGACAACGCAACGTCGATGGGACGGCGGAACACCACCATGGCCGCGCTCTCGAGCGCGTCGTTCGTGGTGGCCTGGAGTGCGGCGTCGAGCTTCAGCTCGTCGCGCAACATGGCGACGTCGGTGGCCGCTACCCAGGCGGTGCGCACCGCACCGTCGACGTCGACGACCATCGGCCGCGCCCGCACCACCCGGATGACACCCGAGGACGGCACCCGAGCCCCGAGCGCCGGGACCACGCGGTCGTAGGGCCCAAGCCAAACGTTGGCCGAGCGGACCACCGCGGCCACGGTGTCACCGTCGTAGCTGACGGTTCGCTCGGCACCATCGACCGCCAAGCGAGCCGTGCGGTCGGAAGGGAGGAAGAACGCCGCCACCAACGCAAGGGCGAGCACGAGCAGACCGATGAGGCCAGCTCGACGCAGTTGGCGCTGACGCACTTGGGTGCGGGCGGCTCGACGAGCAGCCACGCCCGGAGAGACTGCGGCTGCCACCGCCGGCGCCACGCGCGTGCGTTGCACGAACGGCGGTTCCTCAAAGGGCTGCGGATCGCGGGCCCGCATCCGGATAGCGATGGTCTGGCCGGAATCGACGAGGTTCTCAGGGAGGAGCAGCTCTTCGAGGGTGGGGAGGTCGGCGAGGCCGAGCACCGGAAGCCAGGCCTCGGGCTCGGGCGCTTGCTCGCGTGCCGGCGACGGTCGCACGACATGACTGAGCGCGCGTCGACGCGCCCCGTCTCGCAGTGCATCTCGCGACTTGGGTCGCGCGCCCGAACGCTTCCGTTCGCGGGCCGACTCGTCCAACCGTGCCTCCGCCATCGCGCCCTGGGGCACTCCCAGGAGCAACGGGTCGGGCACCGTAACGGCGCGCACGCGGCCGTGCCAGTTCGCCTGCCAGTTTGTTCCAGACTGGCCCGCCTGGCCTGGGGAAACCGCCCTCCGTGGCCCGCTGACCACGCCAAATCAGCCGCACCGCGCGCGGGGGTTTGGGCGCCGAGGCCTCAGGGAAGGAATCCGAAGACGGCCGCCGCGGTGGCCGCGGTCGCGCGTGCAACCACGGCAACCGCTTCGCCACGCGCCTGCGCCAACGCCGCGCCAACGTGCGGCAAGTACGCCGGCTCGTTCGGCTTGCCGCGCATCGGCACCGGAGCGAGGTACGGCGCGTCCGTCTCCACGAGCATTCGGTCGGCGGGTACCAGCGCCGCCGCGTCCCGCACGTCAGCGGCGTTCTTGAACGAGACCACACCGCTGAAGGAACAGAACGCGCCGAGCTCGAGCACCCGCTCGGCTTCGGCCGGCCCACCCGAGAAGCAGTGGAACACCGTTCGCCGTGGCACGCCCTCGTCACGCAAGACCCGCAACGTGTCCTCCCACGCGTTGCGCGTGTGGATCACCAACGCGAGATCACGCTCGCCTGCCAGACGGATGTGGCGTCGAAACGCGTCTTCCTGCGCGTCACGCGGCGAGTGGTTGTAATGGAAGTCGAAACCGGTCTCGCCGATTGCGACCACTTCGGGCGCGGATGCCAACTCCACGAGCGCGTCCCACTCGTCATCGATGCGCGACGCGTCGTGGGGATGCAGACCCACTGTGGCCGAAATCAGACCGGGCGCGGAACGCGCGTTCTCGCACGCCACGCGTGACGTTCCGAGATCGGTCCCCACGTCGACGACCCGGGAAACACCGGCATCAGCCGCGGCACGGCGCACGACATCGACTCCGCCCGCAGATTCGACGTGACAATGACTGTCGATCCACACGAGACCCGTGGGCTGATCGTCACGTTCAGAGCTGGTCACCGCACCCCCTACACTCGACGTCCATTGCTCGGACGCTTGGTCCCCCCAACTGCCATGCTGCCCGACAACTGGATCGCCCGTTGCAACCGAACCGAAAGGACGCTCGGTGAAGTCGTTGGGTATGGCTCGAAAGATCGATCAACTCGGCCGCGTGGTGTTGCCCGCGGAACTCCGACGTCTGTTCAACATCAACGAAGGCGACCTCGTCGAGATCTACGTCGAAGACGACCGGATCATCCTGCGCAAGGTCGAAGCGATGTGCGTGTTCTGCGGATCCGTCGACGGACTCACCGAGTTCCGCGACAAGCAGGTGTGCAAGACATGTATCGACGCCTTGGGGTGAGCGCACCCGTCAGCTCGACACATCGCTGATCCGCAGCGCCAGGTCGTACGCCTGCCGCTTCGCAACGCCCAGTTCCTGCGCCACCAGCGCCGCCGCGTCGCGCACCGTGGCACCACCGGCCAGTTCCGCAGTGAGCGCCGCCGCCAGCGATTCCTCGGTCACCGCAGATGCCGGTGCGCCGCCGACTACCAGCACCACCTCGCCTCGGGGTTCGGTCGCCGCGAACTTCTGAGCGAGCGCGCCGAGCGAGTCGCGCAGCGTCTCCTCATGCAGCTTCGTGAGCTCACGCGCCAACGCGGCCGGGCGAGCCTCGCCACACGCATCGGCCAACTCACGCAGCGTTGCACCCGCGCGGTGGGGCGACTCGAAGAGCACCACCGTCCGCGGTTCGCGCGCGATTGCTGCGATCCGTTCGCTGCGCTCGCGCCCTTTGCGCGGCAGGAACCCCTCGAACACGAACCGTGCGGCGGGGAGCCCGGACACAACCAGCGCGTGCAGCACTGCGCTCGGGCCCGGCACCACTTCGAGGACGAGGCCGGCGTCGATGACCGCGCGCGCCAACCGCTCACCCGGATCGCTGATGCCCGGCATCCCGGCATCAGTCACGTACGCCACGGTTTGCCCACCTCGAATGCGATCGAGCACGTCGCGCGTCGACGCCCGCTCGTTGTGCTCGTGAATCGCAATGAGCCGGCCACCTGCTCTCACGTCCGCATGCGTGAGCATGGCGCGCGTCCGACGCGTGTCCTCGGCGGCGATCACGTCTGCTGCGCGCAGCACTTCGACTGCGCGCGGCGCGAGGTCTCCCAGGTTGCCGATGGGCGTCCCCAGGAGCACCAGTCGACCACCGTCGGTCATTCCTTCACCTCGATCACGTCGCCGGAGTAGAGCGACCACCGCTCGAACGCCCCGGCCTCGGCCTCGACGACGAGCGCGGTCCCCCGCACCAGCGACGAGAGCCGCCACGGCGCCAACGTTTCGGTGTGCAGCACGCGGCCATTGCGGTCGCACAACGCGACGTCGACCGGAATTCGCATTCCGAGCGTGTGGACGTGTCGACACGGTTGGAGGACGAACGCGCCGGCGATCTCCCGGCGTCCGATCAGGCCTCGGCGGCGCGCCGCGCGGTCCCGAGCGATCTCGGCGGTGGCCAGAACGTCACCGGACCGAATGAGCCATGGCATGGCGGCACCCGCTGGAAGAGAGGATGAGAGGACGGATCGAGCGTTGATCAGGGTAGGCGACGTCGAATTCGCTCCGGCTAGCGTGCTCGGCCATGTCGAAGAAAACGAAGAAGCGCAAGCTGCGAGCCCGTCGGAACAAGGCCAACCATGGGAAGCGCCCCCGCACCTGAGACGGCGGTCAGAGCGTGGACGGGTGCGGTGATTCGGCTGGTCCGGGCACGCCCCCCAACACCGGCGGCACCAACAGCGGCCCCACCCCCGGCAGGGTGACGAACCCTTCTGCCCCCAGGTAGAGCAGGGCTACCCGCGGGAGGTCGGCGGACGTCCGGTACACCAACACCCGAGCCAGCCATTCGGGGTGGAACTTCACGTTGAAGTCGTGCAACGACTTGATCTGGAAGAATGGGTTCAACAGCGAGATCACCCGGCGCTCCACCCGCTGGATCCACGAGAACCCGATGTCGTCGGAGAACAGGCGCCCCCACACGGCGAAGTTCATCGAGAGGCGGTTGACGCCCCGATCCTTCAACGCCAACGCGGTCTGCGCCACGAGGTACTCGGTCATACCGTTCGGCGTGTCGGGATCACGACGCATCAGATCGAGCGTGTAACCGGGGTCGCCGCCGTACACCGGCACAATGCGCAGGAATCCTCCGGGGCGGTCGTGTTCGTCGAGCGCCACGCAGAGCAGGAACTCTTCGCTCGCGCCGCGCACGTCTTCGGAGAGCGCCATCGTGAAGCCGCGCTCGGGTGCTTTCCCGCGCCACTTCTCCGAGATCGCGTTCAAGGCCCCGATGAGCTGGGGTGACGCGTCGCACTCGCGCAGCATCTCGAAGCGGTACTCCCTCGCCGCACGGGTGCAGGCCTGACGCACACCTTTGTTCCGCTTCCCTTCGAGTTTGAACTCGTCGCAGCGGATGATCGCTTCGTCGCCCAAATAGAAGGTCCGAAACCCCAACTCGCGGTACCGCTCCGAATCGTCTTCGCGTACGGCGAGGAACGCCGTACGCCAGGCCCGGGTATCACAGAACGCGAACCACTCCGACAACAGCCGGTCGACGGCGCCCGGCGCGCCGATCGGATCTCCCGACACGAGCCCATACCCGCCGAGGTAGACGTAGGCGAGCATTGCGTCGCCCGACGACGAGAAGAAGAAGCTCTTGTCCTTGCGCAACGCAAAGAACGAGAGGGTGTCGCTCCCGTGTTCGGTCACGATGCGCCGCGCCAGCCGCCAGTCTTCGGCCGTGTGCGGTCGCCGCCCCACGAACGGTCGGAACAACAGCACCACGAGCCAGATGAGTCCGAGGACCCCCAGCGCCAGCAACGCGGCCGGAAAGAAACGCGCGAACGCGCGGCTGCGGTACTCGTAATCACCGTCGAGCCCGACCAGTCCGAGCAGCACCGTCCGGACCGAACGCACCAGGGTGAACTGCGGGCTGATCCGGCCGCGTTGGAGCCACAGCGCCAAGATCCCGAAGACGAACACGATCCCCAGGTACACCGGGATGGCGCGCACGAGTCGCAGCAGACTCGGGGGGTCGACCGGGGCCTGGAAGTCGTCCCGCCCGGCCCACAACAGCACGGTCATGGTGCCGGTGTACGCGAGCGCCGTGGGATTCCGGAAGAAGTTGAGGACGGCGGCGATCGCGAACACGGTGATTGCGATCTGCCAGGCCAGCCGCTTGCGGTGCCGCAACTGCGTGGCGACCGCGATGAGCACCATGTAGATGATGAGCGACGCCACGTGCGACGCAATGCGGACGTCGTAGGGCAAGAACGTGGTCTCGAACCGTTCGACCCGCGGTTCGAGCAGCGGTACCTGCGCGAGGACTCCGATGATCCCGCCCACTGCGGCGAGCCACCCCAAGAGGCGCGCCCGCGCCTCGGGGGTTGCCACTAGCTCGAGGCCTCCGGCCGCAGCGTGGGGAACAAGATGACTTCCCGAATGGTCGACGTGCCGGCGAGCAGCATCACGAGACGGTCGACACCGAAGCCGAGACCACCGGTGGGTGGCATGCCGTACTCGAGCGCCCGCAAGAAGTCTTCGTCGACCGTGCCGGCTTCGTCGTCGCCGTGCGCACGCGCGTCGAGTTCTGCTTCGAATCGTTCGCGCTGGACCACCGGGTCGTTGAGTTCACTGAACGCGTTCCCCAACTCGCGGCGTCCGACCACGGCCTCGAACCGTTCGGTGAGATGCGGGTCGTCGCGATGCGCGCGGGCGAGCGGCGAGATCTCCGTGGGATGGTCGAGCACGAACGTCGGTTGGAGCAGCGTGCGCTCGATCACGCCGTCGTAGAACTCGCCGATCAGGCGGCCGCTCCCCCACCAGTCCTCGTACTTCACGTCGAAGCGATCGCACATCTTGCGCAACTTCTCCGGCGGGTCCGACGGGTGAACCGTCTCGCCGACCTTCTCCGACACGAGATCCACCATCCGGACACGAGGCCACGGCGGCGCGAGGTCGACCTCTTCACCGTCGATGTTCACGAACGTGGACCCGTTCACCGCCCGCGCGCACGCGACAGTGAGCGACTCGAGGATCTCCATCATTTCGGTGTAGTCGCCGTACGCCTGGTAGAGCTCCAACATCGTGAACTCGGGGTTGTGCCGAGTGTCGATGCCTTCGTTGCGGAACACGCGCCCGATCTCGAAGACACGTTCCATGCCGCCGACGATGAGACGCTTGAGATGCAACTCGAGCGCGATGCGAAGGAACATGTCGACGTCGAGCGCGTTGTGATGCGTGACGAACGGGCGTGCAGTTGCGCCACCGGCCTCGAGTTGCAGCACCGGCCCTTCGACTTCCACGAACCCGCGGTCGTCGAGTTCGCGTCGCAACGTTGCCACGGTCTTGTGCCGTACCTCGAAGATGCGCCGGGCGTCGGCGTTCATCACGAGGTCGACTTCGCGCTGGCGATACCGCCGATCGGTGTCCTGGAGGCCCTTCCACTTGTCGGGCAACGGCCGCAGGCATTTCGCGAGCAGTTGGAAGCCGTCGACCTTCACCGACAGCTCGCCCCGACGAGTCGTCATGACCACACCCTCGACACCGATCCAGTCGCCGAGGTCGAGCTGGTCGAACTCGTCGTGGACGCCGTCGCCGATGACCGCACGCGAGACGAACAGCTGGATCTCGCCGCTGCGGTCACGCAAGGTGCCGAAGGTGAGCTTGCCCTGCCGGCGCAGCAGCATCACCCGGCCGGCCACGGCGACCCGGTCCTCGGTCTCGGAACCGGCGGGGAGGTGGGCGTATCGGTCCCGCAGTTCGGCGAGCGTGGCGGTGCGGTCGAAGCGAACCGGATACGGCTCGGTACCCGCGGCCTGGAGTTCGGCCAGGCGACCCAACCGGCGGGTGCGCTCCTCGTCGGCGGAACGGCGTTCCTCCGCGGGGGACTGCGGCTCGTCGGGAGCGGATTCGGGCTCATCGGTCACGTCGGTCACGGGCGCGAACGGTAGTGCAGCCCTCCGAACCCGCTGTTTCTCTCACCCGATCCGGTCGGTACCCTTGACTGTGTGAGCAAACGATTCGACCACCACATGTCCGACAGTGACAGTCTGCTGTGGCGCATCGAATCCGACCCCACGCTGCGCTCCACCATCGTCAACGTGCTGGTGCTCGACCACACCCCACGGTGGGACGACGTGCTCCACGCGTTCGACCGCGCCGCGAAGGCCATCCCACGAATCCGCCAGCGCGTCGTGACACCCCCACTGCATCTCGGGCCACCGCACTGGTCGTTCGACGAGCAGTTCGACCTCGAGTACCACCTGCGGCACGGGCGCGCGGCCGGCCGGCGCACGCTCGACGAAGCGCTCGACCAGGTGCGCGCGTGGTCGCTCGCCAGCTTCGACCGGGAACGGCCGCCCTGGGAGTTCATGCTCATCGAGGATCTTGCCGACGGGCAAGCAGTTGGCGCGCTGAAGATCCACCATGCCGTCACCGACGGGGTGGGCGGCATGGACCTCGCCATGCACCTGTTCGATCTCACGCCCGAGCTCACGCCCGTCGATTCCGGCGAGCTCGAACCGCTCGAGGTCCTGGGCGCGCTCGACTTGGTGCGGCGCACCGTGGGCCACCACGCCCGCCAGCTCGGCGTATTCGCCAAGGACGGCGTCTCCAGCGTGGTGCGGGGCGCCGCCGAGTTCGCCCAGCATCCGGTCGAAGAAGGCGAGCGGCTCGCCGAGAACCTCGCGTCGGCCTATCGCACCATCGCGCCAGCCATCACACCGTGCTCGCCGCTCATGCGCGGTCGCAGCCTCTCGCGCGACCTGCGCACCCTCGACATCGCCGTCGATGACATGAAGCGCGCGTCCAAGATTGCCGAGGGCACGCTCAACGACGTGTTCCTCGCAGCAATCACTGGTGGCCTGCGCCGCTACCACGACCGCCACGGCATCGCCGTCGGTGAACTGCGCATGATGATGCCCATCAACGTGCGCGAGGGCGGACCGTCCCGCGGCGGCAACTTCTTCAACCCGGCTC
This sequence comes from Acidimicrobiia bacterium, assembly GCA_049317385.1. GTDB lineage: Bacteria > Actinomycetota > Acidimicrobiia > IMCC26256 > JBMOIJ01 > JBMOIJ01. Next base: position 67,688 of record JBMOIJ010000009.1, on the reverse strand, counting down.
GCATGCTGATGCCGATCACCATCCGCGACCCGCAGGCGCGCATCGAACGCGTCGGCGCCATCGTGCGAGCGCAGCGCAACGAGCCCGGCATCGGCATGACCTCCACGTTGGCCAGCGTGTTGAACCGTCTCCCCGGTGGCCTCGCCACGGCGATCTTCGGCGCCATGTTGAAAGGGTCCGACTTCGTGGCGAGCAACGTGCCCGGTGCACCAGTGCCGTTGTGGTTCGCTGGCGCGCGCATCGAACGGAGTTACGCGTTCGGGCCCACCTCGGGTGCGGCGGCCAACGTCACGCTGCTGTCGCACTTCGACACCTGTTGCATCGGCGTCGTCACCGACCGCGCCGCCATCCCCGACCCCGATGCGTTCCTCGAGTGCCTGCGCGCCGGGTTCGCCGAGGTGCTCGCCATCTGAGCCCGGGTAGCCTCCGGTCGATGACTGCCGACCTGATCCTCCCCTCGGAACTCCGCCCCGCCGACGGCCGCTTCGGCTCGGGCCCCTCGAAAGTGCGGGTCGACGCACTCGACCGCCTCGCCGCCACCGGCACCTCCCTCATGGGCACGAGCCACCGCCAGGCCCAGGTGAAAGACCTCGTCGGCGCGCTGCGGGCCGGGCTCGCCGAGCTGTTCTCCCTGCCGGACGGCTACGAAGTGCTGCTCGGCAACGGCGGCTCCACATTGTTCTGGGATGCCGCGGCGTTCAGCGTGGTCGAGCGCCGGGCCCAGCACTGGACGCTCGGCGAGTTCTCCTCGAAGTTCGCGGGCGTCACCAACGCGGCACCGTTCCTCGACGAGTCGATCGTCGTGACGGCCGAGCCGGGCACCCGCCCCACTCCCGGTGCGGTCGACGCCAGTGCCGACGTGTTCGCGTTGCCGCACAACGAAACCAGCACCGGCGTGATGTGCGACATCGCCCGCCCGGCCAACACCGACGCGCTCGTCGTCGTCGATGCCACCTCGGGTGCGGGTGGCCTCCCGGTCGACGCAACCGAGTTCGACCTCTACTACTTCGCGCCCCAGAAGGCGTTCGGGTCCGACGGTGGACTGTTCTTCGCGTTGGCGTCGCCCGCTGCCCTCGAACGGATCGAGCAGATTGCGGCCACCGACCGGTGGATCCCGCCGATGCTCGACCTGGCCACCGTGGTCGAGAACTCGCGGGCGAACCAAACCCTCAACACGCCGGCGCTCGCCACCATCTTCTTGATGAACGACACCGTGCAATGGATGCTCAGCGAGGGCGGGCTCGACTTCTGCACCAAGCGCACCGCACAGTCGTCGGGAATCGTCTACGACTGGGCCGACTCCCGCTCGTTCACCGCGCCGTTCGTCACCGATCCAGTGGCGCGCAGTCAGGTCACGTGCACCATCGACTTCGACGGCGTCGATGCCGCCACCGTCGCCAAGGCGCTCCGCGCCAACGGAATCCTCGATACCGAGCCGTACCGGAAGCTGGGGCGCAACCAGCTGCGCATCGCCACGTTCCCCGCCGTCGATCCCGACGACGTGGAGCTGCTCACCCGGGCCATCGACTGGATCGTCGACGCGCTCGGCTGAGCCGCTCGAACCCATGCTGATCCGGCGCCTTTGTTTCATCGGTCTGGTGTGCGCCGCGCTCCTTGCGATTCCGGCGTGTAGCGGCTCGAAGACCACCTCCGCCGCGACGCTGCGGGTCGGTTCACTCGAACCGGCTGCTATCGACCCGGCCCTTGCCACCGACTCGCCCGGAGTTCAGGTCACGCGCCTGCTCTTCGAGGGGCTCACCACCACCGACGACCGGCTCGGCGTCGTCCCCGCCGTGGCCGAGTCCTGGACCACCGACCCTTCGGGTCGCACGTTCACGTTCATCCTCCGCGACGGCGTGCAGTTCTCGAACGGCCAGCCGGTCACCACAAACGACTTCGTGTTCGCGTTCGATCGACTCGCTGACCCCGACACCGCGTCACCCCGGCAACAACTCGGTACTCCAATCGAGGGATGGGACGCCGTGGCGGGGGGGCAACCTTCGGGGAAGATCGGCGACGTCCCCGTAGCCGGCGTGCGCGCGGTCGATGCGCGCACACTCACGATCACCACCGTCGAACCTTTCGCCCTCCTGCCGTCGCTGGTCTCGCAGGTTGCGTTCGCGCCGGTGCCCAAGGACGCGCTGTCGACCCCCGATCAGGCCAAGCGCTTCGCCGATGAGCCCATCGGCAACGGCCCGTACCGCATGCAGGGACCGTGGCAGCGCGGTTCGCAGATCTCGCTCACCACGAATCGTTCGTACTTCGGTACGCCGCCGGTCACCCCGAACATCGCCTTCGAGATCAGCGCGGACAGCGACGCCGAGTACGCACGGTTTCGCGACGGTCGGCTCGACATCAGCGAGATCCCGGTCGGCGCGTTCCAGGCGGCAAGAAAGACGTACGGCGAACGCGCGCAGAGCTGGCCCACCGCCTTCCTGCTCTACCTGGGGATGAACGTCGACCGGGCGCCGTACTCCGACCTCAACCTGCGCCGGGCGTTGTCGTTGTCGATCGACCGCGCCGCAATCGCCAACCGACTCCTCGAAGGCACCGCTACTCCCGCCACGGGGATGGTGCCGCCGCTCACGCCCGAAACCCAGGCCAACGCCTGCGACGACTGTCGCTTCGACCCCCCGGCGGCCAAGGCCTTGTTGGGCACGAAGAAGTACCCCAAGCTCAACCTCTATGCCGACGCCGGCGGCAGTTTCCTGCCGGTGCTGCGCGCGATCACCGACGAGTGGCGCAACGTGCTGGGGATCGACGTCACCATCGTCGAGCGCGACGCCACCCAACTCCAAGACGACATCGCGGCCCGCACGCTCGATGGTCTCTTCTATTCCGGCTGGATCCCCGACTTTCCTTCGGCCTACGCGATCCTGGATCCTCTGTTCGCCACCAACGGCACCGACAATCACTTCGGCTACTCGTCGGCAGCCGTCGACCGCGCCCTCGCCGACGCCCGTCGTGCGCCCAACGCAACCACTGCCGGCGCAGCACTCAGCGGCGCCGACCGCACCGTTTCCACTGCGCTGCCGGCACTTCCGCTCGTCAACAGCGACGTGGTGTACGCAACCTCGACCCGCGTCAACGACTTCCGGGTCGACGTGCTCGGCAACCTGCTGCTCGAACGGGTGCGGTTGCGCTAGATGCTTGCGTTCTCGGCGCGCCGGATCGCAGTGCTGGTCCCGATCCTGATCATCGCGAGCCTGCTGGTCTTCCTCGCCGTCACCGCACTTCCTGGCGACCCCGTGCGGGCGATCGGAGGTCGACGCGAGCTCAGCGCAGCAACTCGTGATGCGATCACCCAGCGGTACCGCCTCGACGAACCCGTCGTCTCCCGGTGGGCCGGTTGGCTCGGCGACGTCGCCCGTGGAGACTTGGGCGAGTCCTTCGACAGTCGCCGGCCCGTGCGTGACGTGCTCGTCGAGAAGCTGCCCGCAACGCTGCAGCTCGCTGCGCTGACGATTGCGATCGAAGCCGGCCTCGGCATTGCCGCCGGTATCCTGGCGTCGTTGCGACGAGGCCGCTTCATCGACTCGCTCGTGCTCGTCACGACCACCGTTGCGCTGGCGATCCCAGTGTTCGTCCTCGCATCGCTGACGCGCGATCTCCTCGGACTGCGATGGCACCTGTTCCCCGCCACTGCACGCGACGGAGGAATCGGCGCATACATCCTCCCTGCGTTCGTGTTGGCTGCTCCCTCGCTCGCCCTGGTGGCGCGCCTCACGCGCGCATCACTCGATGCCGAACTCGATGCGCCGTACCTCAGCACGCTCGCTGCCCAAGGCATCTCCCGGCGCCGGCGGTTCTTCGGCCATGCCCTCCGCAACAGTTGGGCCCCGGTCATTGCGTTCCTGGCGGCGGACCTGGGCGCGCTGCTCGCCGGCACCGTGGTGGTGGAGTCGGTGTTCGACATCGACGGGGTCGGACGCGCGCTCGAGCAAGCGATCGTGGCGCGGGACCAACCCGTCATCATCGGATTCACCTTGTTGGCCGTGATCGTGTACCTGGTCGCAAACCTCATCGCCGACATCGCGGTCGCCGCGCTGGACCCCCGGGTGCGCGATGCCTGAACTGATCGAGTCCACGGCAATCGAGGCTGCAACGGGAACCGTTGCGGCCGGCACCCGCACGCGCAACGTGTGGCAACGTCTCCGGCGTCGCATCGGGTTCTGGGTCGGTGTGGCCCTGCTCGCTCCAGCTCTTGCGATGGCCGTAGCACCAGCACTGGTGACGGCGGCGTCGCCCGCGTCGAGCAATCCGCGCGCGTGTTCGCTGCGCGCGCCCGACGGCTCGTTCCAGGACCGTCAAGGTCCGTCGCGCTCACACTGGTTTGGCACCGACCTCGAAGGTTGCGACGAGTTCGCGAAGGTCGTCGCCGGCGCGCGTCCCACGTTGGCAGTGGGGCTCCTCGCGGCGGTGGTCGCATTCGCATTGGCGCTCGTGGTCGGAGGAGCTGCAGGCCTGGGCTCGCGACGCGTCGACGCAACGCTCTCGCGCTTCACCGACGTGTGGTTCGGATTCCCGGCCGTGATCGGCGCAATTCTCATCCTTTCGTCATTGGGCGACGACCACGGCGTGGTGGCAGTCGGGGCGGTGTTGGGAATCCTTGCGTGGCCCGTCGGGATGCGGATCTTCCGGGCGTCGGTACAACGCGTCCGGAGCGCCGGCTACATCGACGTGGCGCGGGTGTCGGGTGCATCGTCGCCCCAACTCCTGTTCCGTCACGTCGTCCCCAACGCCTGGGGCCCCCTGTTGGTGTACGGCGCGTTGTCGTTCGGCATCCTCATCACTGCCGAATCGACCCTCACCTTCCTGGGCGTTGGGCTCGGCGCCGACACCGTTTCGTGGGGGCGCATGATCGCCGAGGCCGAAGCACGGTTTGCGAGTGCGCCCCATCTCATCTTGTTTCCTGGCGCGATGCTCACCATGGTCGTCCTCGGCGCAGTGCTGGTGGCCGACGCACTGCAGTCCGTCACGGGCCGAGGCGGTGCACAGTGAACGGCGTCGCGCCGCTCCTCGAAGTCGAACGTCTCTCGGTGGAGATCCCGGTGGGAACCGAACGAGCCACGGTGGTCGACGACGTCTCGTTCGCGATGCAGCCGGGCGAAACGGTGGCGATCGTCGGCGAGTCCGGTGGCGGGAAGTCCCTGCTCACCCGCGCCATCTTGAACCTGCTGCCACCGCCGGCACGCGAGTCGGGTGGCGCCATCCGGTGGCGGGGCGTCGAACTCCTGCCCGAGGCCCGCTCGGGCGTGCTCGGTTGGGAGATCGGGTACGTGCCCCAAGACCCCGGCCGCGCGCTCGATCCCACGCAACGCGTCGGCGACTTCATCACCGCGGGACTGCAGCATCGTTCCCATGTTCCCAAGGCCGACGCGCGCCAGCGCGCGGTCGAGCTCCTCGAAGCGGTGGGAATCCCTGATCCAGGCTCACGCGCCCGCGAGTACCCCCATCGCCTGTCGATCGGCACCCGCCAACGGGTGCTCATTGCCGCCGCGCTCGCGCAATCGCCCGCACTGGTGATCGCCGACGAGCCCACCAGCGCGCTCGACGCCACGATCGCTGCCGACGTCCTGGCGCTTCTGCGGACCCAATGCCAGCAACGCCGGTGTGCGCTGCTCGTCGTGACGCACGATCTCGGAACAGTCGCGGCGCTCGCCGATCGCGTGCTCGTCATGTATGCCGGCCGGGTCGTGGAAGAAGCCGACGTAGTCACGTTCTTCCGCTCTCCTGCGCACCCGTATTCGAAAGCCCTATTGGCCGCCGTGCCCGGAGGTCCTGAGACCCCGCGCGCAATCCTCGGTGTACCGCCTGCGGTCGGAGCCCGCCCCACGGGATGCGCGTTCAACCCGCGTTGCGAGTTGGCCGATGCCGGCTGCCAGAGCGTGCCCCCACCGCTGCTCTCCATCGGAACCGACCACCGGGTGGCCTGCGTGAAGGTGACGAGGCGATGACGCCGCCCGTGCTGGAAGTCCGTGACCTCGTCGTCGATCTTCCGACGCGTCGGGGCACATTGCGCGCGGTCGACCACGTCGACCTCACCGTGGCCCCGGCATCACTCCATGCGCTGGTCGGCGAGAGCGGATGCGGAAAGACCACCACGCTGCGCGCCCTCCTGGGGCTCACGTCCCGTGCGGCCGGTTCAGTGGTGGTGCACACCACATCCCGCCCGCCCGAACGATCGCTCCAATTCGTTCCTCAGGACGCATCGGATGCGCTCGACCCGCGCCGCACGATCCTCGACTCCATCAGCGAACCATGGCGCATCCAGCGTCGCGTCCCGAAGGCCGAGTGGCGTGACCGGGCCACCGCACTCTGCGTGCGCGTCGGACTGTCTGCCGATCTCCTGGACCGATACCCAGATCAACTCAGCGGCGGGCAACGTCAACGCGTGTGCATTGCGCGTGCATTGGCGCCCGAGCCCGAGTTGGTGGTGCTCGACGAACCGTTCGCGTCACTCGACGCGCCCGTTGCCGTCCAACTGGCCGACCTCATCGTCGAGCTACAGGCCATCCGCGCCACCGCGTTCCTGTTGGTGAGTCACGATCTCGCGATGGTCGAACACGTTGCCGATCACGTGTCGGTGATGTACCTGGGCACGATCGTGGAGTCGGGTCCCGCCGCGGCAGTCTTTGCCGATCCGCAACATCCCTATACGCGCGCACTCCTGGCCGCCCGTCCGGTGACCGACCCGCAGCGAGCGCGCGAACCCAACCCGAATCGCATCACTGGCGAACCGCCCGACCCGCACCAGCCCCCCAGCGGGTGCCGGTTCCGGACGCGCTGCCCCATCGCCCGAGACGAATGCGCCCCGGAGCGGCCGCCGTTGCTGATGATCGGCGACGCGCACACCGCAGCGTGTTTGTTCCCGGGCGCGTCAGCGTGAGCGACGGCGCCAACGCCACACGGCCAGCGCCGCAAGCACCAGAGCCACTGCGGCCGCCGCGACCCGCCAGTTCGCGGCGCGTGCGGGCGTGGGGACTGCGGGCTCGATAGCCGTCGGCGACATCACCTTCGCCAAGGGCATTTCGACCACCGGAGTTTCACGCACGGGCTCATCGAGCGGCGGTTCGTGCAGTTCGGCAATGGGTTCGGTGTCCCACTGCGGCGTGGGCGCGTCGGCGACTTCGTCGAGGATGGCGTCGACCGGCGCCAGTTCCTCGTCGCTTACGCGGGGACGGGGCCGGCGGCGCTGCGGGTCGTAGCCCACGACGCTTCTCCTCCAAGCAGACGGTCACAGACCGCATCGAGTTCTTCGATGGCTTCGGTCGCACCGGCACGCGTGCCCAGTGCCCGCAGCGGCAGCGACTGCGCGCCGGCCTCGGCGATGGCGGCGCGCTGATGCACCGGCGGGAACACTTCGCCGCCGAACCGCCGCACGAGTTCATCGAACCAGTAGCGCGCGTCGCGTGTGCGCCCCACGTTGTTGACCACGATGCCCGCAAGCTGGAGTTCACCGCTGCGGCGGGCGCTGACGCGGTCGATGGTGCGCCGCACCTGTTCGACCCCGTCGGTGGCCCAGGCATTCGGCGCAGTGACCACCAACGCACGGTCGGCGGCGAACAGACCGTTGACCGTGAGGAGTCCGAGCGAAGGCGGGCAGTCGATGATGACCAGGTCGTGGGACACACCCTGCAGGGCGACGCGCAATCGATCCTGGGCGCCGATGGGGTCGGTGGCGAGTTGCGCCTCGCGTGCCGCGAGCGCCGGAGTGCTGGCGGCGACGTCGGGCGGGACCGCGACGTCCCATGCCGACACGGTGAGGACTTCGGCGATGGAACCCGGTTGGTCGGACTCGATGGCCTTGTCGACGGTGCCGGTGAGGTCGAGGACGCCGAGCCCGGTGGACGCGTTTCCCTGTGGGTCGAGATCAACGACCAACACCCGCTGGCCGCGCGTGGCGGCCGCCTCGGCGAGCCCCAGGGCCACGGTGGTCTTGCCCACCCCGCCCTTCTGGTTGACGACTGCAACAACCGGCATTCGGGGCAGCGTAACGCGAGGTCCCCCGTTTCGTCCCGGGCGCCTTCGGACTGCGAACATGGACCCATGTCCACCGCCACCCCCACTCGCGCGCTCCCCCGCTGGGTCCCGCCGGCCGCCGACACGGCCGCCATCGTCGCCTTCGTCCTGCTTGGCCGTCGGGAGCACGGGATCGACGACGGCCTGAGCGGCGTGCTCGGCACGCTGTGGCCGTTCCTCGCGGGATGGTTCGCCGTGGCGTTGCTCGTCGGCACCTACCGCCAGCCGCCGCGATGGAACCGGTGGGCCATCACCTGGATCGGCGGCGTGGTCCTGGCACTGGTGTTGCGCATCGCATTCACCGGGCACTCGTTCGTCTTGGCGTTTGCGATCGTGGCCACCGTCGTGGTCGGCGCGTTCACCGGCGGATGGCGGTTGGTGGCGCGGCTCACACACGCACGCTGAACCAGACTGCGCCCAATGGTGCGGCGCGTCAGCGCATGCGCGCCGCGGCTTCGTCCAGCTCCGCCCGACAATCGGGGTGGGCAATGGCGGCCAACGCACGTGCCCGCTCGCGTACGGTTCCGCCCCGCAGTTCCGCCGCGCCGAACTCGGTGACGACCACGTCCACTTGGTGACGCGGTGTCGTCACCACTGAACCGGCAGGGAGTTGGGCCACAATGCGCGACACCTGGGCTGCGTTGTGGTTCGCCGTCGACGGCATGCAGATGAGTGAACGGTCTTCGAGTTGCTGCCCGGCCACGGCCACGAAATCCTCGTGCCCGCCAACGCCCGAGAACTGTTGGCCGTTGCGCACGTCGGCCACGACTTGCCCGTAGAGGTCGACCATGAGGGCACCGTTGATGGCCACGACATTGTGGTTGCGGCCGATGATCACCGGATCGTTCACCATCGACACCGGCAGGAACCGAACCGCGTCGTTGTTGTCGATCCACTCGTAGAGCGCGTCGGTACCCAACGCGAACGTGGTGATGGACATGCCCTCGAACTGGCCTTTGCGCGCGTTGGTGACCTTCCCGGCCTGGTGCAAATGCATGAGCCCGGTGGTGAACATCTCGCTGTGGACCCCGTAGTCACCGCCATCGCCTTCGGCCAACACCCGCGCCACGGCGCTGGGGATCCCACCGATCCCGGTCTGGAGCGTGGAGCCGTCGTGCACGAAACGCGCCACGGTTTCCGCGATGGCACGATCCACGGGCGACGGTTCGTTGTCCGGTAACACGAACGGTGGTCGATCACCGTGCACGATCACGTCGACTTCGTCGATGTGCACCGCATGGTTGTAGGCGGGCGGCACGCCGAACGTGCGCGGGAAACGATCGTTCACTTCAACCAGCAGGATGCGGTCGGGGTCGGCCCCCGCCCGGTGGATCTCGTCGACGGACGCGCCGGCGTGCAACGAGAGGCTCATCCACCCCTCGGCGTCGGGGAGCGTGGCCACCGTGGTCATGATGCGCGGGTTCTCTTGCTCGAGGATGGGGCCGAAGCGACGGAAGTCGGCGGGCACGTACTCGACGTCACCGCCCTGGTCGGCGATGACGCGCTCACCGAGCGCGAAGAACCCCGAGCGGTACTGCACGCCGGGGCGCAGGAACAACGGGTACAGGTCGAGGGCGAGCGCGCCACCAATGCGTAGATAGTCGAAGGATTCCCGAGCGCTGAGGGCGTGCAGGAAGGTCATGGGCTGTCCCGGACCCAATGGGAATGCGAGCACGTCGCGGTCGCGCACGAGATCGGCCGCGGCTTCGGGTGACAGTTCCTGGGCCATGCGCGGGAACGTACCAGCGCAGCGCTGCGCAGCCGAGCACGCGCCAGACTGCGCACCGGTGACCATCACACAGACTCCCGTGCCTTCGCGCTCGCTCCCCGCCGGATTGGTGGTGACGGTCGCAGCCGTCGCGGCGTTCGTTGCGCATCTTCCCGGGTTCTTCCGCCAGCTCTTTGATCCAGATGAAGCGGCGATTGCCACCGCAGCGATGGTCACAACTCGCGGCGGCGTCATCTACCGCGACGTGATCGACCGCAAACCTCCGCTTGCGGCGTGGGTCTACGCCAGCGTGTTCGAGATGACGGGCACGCGCGATCTGCGATTCCTCCACGTCGTGGCGGCCGTCGGCCTCGCCGGTGCGGCACTGTTGGCGGCGGGGGCGGTGCGCCAGCACGCCAGCACCCGCGCCGCGTGGTGGGCCGGCGGCTTGTTCCTCGCCGGCGCCGTGGCCTTCGGCCCCGCCGACGCCCAGGCGGCCAACTTCTCGCACCTGGCCCTCCTCCCGGCGACGGCCGCCATCGTGTGGGCGCGACGTCCGGGGTGGCGGACTGCCGCGGCGGCCGGAGTGGCGTTGGGCGTTGCCGTCCTCACGCGCCAGTCGTGGGCAATCGGCGTGATTCCACTCGCGTACGCCGCGTTCCGTTCCGGTTCCCGCTCGTGGCGCAACGCATCGGTGTCGGTCGCAGCGACCGTGGCCACCATCGGCGCAGTGGGGTTGGTCGTACCGTTCGGCGCGTTCGTGCACTGGACGTTCACGGGCAACGGCAACGCAGCGTTCGGCACCGGCACCCCGTTCGATGTTGCGAAGGGCGCGCTGCAGTTCATCGGGGTGTTCCTCCTCGGGCACGCCGCGTTGGTGTGGCTCGCCAAGACCCGCGGCTGGCGCACCGAGGACCGTGACCTGTGGCTCTGGCTGGGGACCGGGCTTCTGGCAGCGTTCGCCGGCGCGCGGTTCTTCGGGCACTACTGGCTCCAAGTGGTGCCGCCCCTCGTACTGCTCGCGGCGCCCGCCATCGACGCCTGCGCGCGCCGCACCCGCACGATCCTGGCGGCGATCACCGCGGTGCCGCTGCTCGCGTTCTGGGTCCTGGCGTGGAACCCGACGTGGCTGCACCGTCGTGCGAATCCGGAACCGTTGGTGGCGTACGTGCAGGCGAACACGCGCCCCCGTGATCGCATCGCCATCTGGGGTTCGTTCCCCGAGGTCTACTGGTTGTCGGGCCGCAGCCCCAGCGGCGCACTCGTCATCACTGACTTCGTGGCGGGACGTACTGCGGGACGCAGCGCCACCGGACGCGAGGCCGCAGTAGTGCCAGATGCACGCGTCACCTATGTCGACGCGCTCCGTCGCGACCCACCTGCACTGTTCATCGACACTTCGACTCACGACATCCGCGGCTACCAGGACTACCCGTTGCGCGAGCAGCGCGAGGTGATGGCGTTCCTGCGCGACGCGAGATACCAACCGACCGCAGTGGTCTACGGCGCCACCATCTGGGCCCGTCCGCAATGAGCGTGGGCGGCCGTTACACGCTGTGGGCGCGGAGGTCGGCGAGAATCTGCTCGGTCTTCGAGGTGCCGATGCGCGTCGCGCCCGCGTCGAGATAGGCCACGGCAACGTCACCCAGAGCGATGCCGCCCGACGCCTTCACGCCCATGGTGTCGCCCACGGCGCGCACCATCAGCCGCACCGCATCGAGCGTGGCCCCACGCACGACCACACCATGCGGGGTCTTCTCGAGGTCGAAGCCGGTGGAGGTCTTCACGAAGTCGAATCCGGCGACCCGCGCCACCAGACACGCATCGAGCATCTCCTTCTCGTTCAGCGCGCTCGTTTCCAGAATGGCCTTGGTGACCAACGGGGCCGGCAGCGCTTCGCGAATCATCTGCATCTGCGTCTCGAGCTGGATCCATTCGCCCGCTGCGACGAGGCCGCGGTCGATGACCACGTCGAACTCGGTGGCACCGTGCCCCACCGCCTCTACTGCTTCGGCGATCTTGGTTGCGGTGGTCTGGTTGCCGTGCGGGAACCCCACCACGGTGCACACCACCGGCGCGACTTCGCCCAACGTGCGCACCACGGCATGCACCCGTGCCGGAGCCACGCACAACGACGCACATCCGTTGGCCACTGCGACCTGAGCGGCATCGATGGCCTGCGCGTCCGTGGCGGCCGGATCGAGCAGCGTGTGATCGATGTGCGCGGCAACGCGATCAACGGTCCATCCGGTCATCGGGCAATCCCTTCGGGTGCGTGTTCGGCCCACCACGCGCGCACTCCCCGTTCCACCGCGTCGCGTTCGGGCAACGACGGCGACGCGCCGGCCACCGTGCAGGCCAACCCACCCGCGACGGTTGCGCGTACGAGCGCGTCATCGAGGGCCAGTCCTTCGGCGAGGGCCGACGCAAATCCGCCCACGAACGCGTCACCCGCGGCGGTTGAGTCGAGCGCCGACACCGTGAGCGCAGGGACATGTCGATCGAGTTCGGCGCTGCGATAGTGCGCCCCCCGCTCGCCCATCGTGAGAATGACTGCCTGCGCACCCTGGTCGAGCAACGCGTCGATTGCCACGCGTTCCGAGTGCTCGTCGAGTGGGGCATGGCCCGTGAGCAGTTCGATCTCGGTTTCGTTCGGGATGACGTAGTCGCACAGCGCAAGGAACTCGCGGTCGAGTGGCTGGGCCGGTGCTGGGTTCAGCACTGTGGCCACCCCAGCAGCGTGCGCGAGTTCGAACGCCCGCGCCACCGCGTCGATCGGACACTCGAGTTGAGCGGCAACCACCGCCGCGTTGGCGATGAGTTCCGCGTGCGCGTCAACGTGCTCCACGGTGAGCGCGGTGTTCGCGGCCGGCACCATCACGATGGAATTGCGGCCATCGGCCCCCACGTAGATGTGTGCGGTGCCCGACGCGCCCGGCGCCGTGCCCACCGCCCGCGTGTCGAGCCCCGACGCTTGCGCGGTGGCGAGGATCGTGGCCGCGGCCGGATCGTCACCGACCATGCCGATCATTGCGGTGGCGACGCCCTGACGCGCCACGGCCAACGCCTGGTTCAGCCCTTTGCCACCCGGGAAGTAGGTGACGTCGTGACCCAAGATGGTTTCGCCCGGCGCGGGGAGCCGCGATGCGAACGCCGTGGTGTCCATGGTGAGACTGGCGACTTCGACGACCGCCGTCGATGCGACATTGGGTTGGTCCACGAGGCACTCCGTTCCGTCGGTGGCGAGGATGCGATCCTCGCAGAAGACGGCCGGTACATGCGGTGGAGGTGAGCGGACTCGAACCGCCGACCCCTACGTTGCGAACGTAGTGCTCTACCAGCTGAGCTACACCCCCGCAGGACCGGGCACGCTAGCCGAGCGGCCTACCGAGCCGCAGGTCGCTGGCGACGACCTCAGGCTTCGGTCGCGCGGGTGGCCCGTTCGACGCTCGCCTGGAGACGATTGGCCACCACGGTGGTGGTGACATCGGCCCGGGTGCGTTCCAGGACCGCCCGCAGCGCGTCGGTGGAGCGACGCAGCCCACCCGTGAGCGCGTCGGGATAGTCGATGGTGACGAGGACGCTGTACACGTCGTCCATCGTTGCGAGCAGACGCTCGGCGCGCTCGGTGTCACCGGCGCGCAGGTCGTCGAGCGCTTCGCGGCGGAGTTCACTGGCGGCTTCGCACATGCCCTTCAGGTACGCCTGCACCGGCACGTTGAGCGCGCCGATGGCCGGCAGGGCCTCGTCGCAGGCGAACGCCATGGTGAGGTTCGCTTCGACGTATGGATGGTCCGTCGGCACGCGGCGAGCGTGACCTCACGGGCTTCGTGCTTGGCCGCCAGGATCCCGCGGGCGACCTCGGCCGCGGCGGCGATCTCGGCGCCGCGCTCCACCAAGGTCAGTGCGAGGAGGCCGTGCGCCGCAGCATGGCGGCCGGCACGGTGCTGCGACGGGTGGGGAGGTAGCGCACCTTCACCGCCCGCTCGAGGTTTGCGGCCTGCTCAGCCCGGGCAGCAATGCGTTGCTGCTTGAGCTGCACCAAGGCCGCGCAGTAGGCGATGAGTGCGCCCACGCAGACCAGCGCGAGGAGCATGGTCAGGACGGACTGCATCACGAGCGCCACGAGGCTGAAGAACCCGGCAGCACCGGCCAGCGCGACCAGCACGTCGCGACGGCGGCGCTGCACCGGGGTCATGGCCTTGGCGCGGGCGAAACCAACGGCATAGGGGTGGGCGGCGCCGATGGGCCGCACCGGGCCGGCGAGCGGACGAGTGAGGGCCGTGGGCCGCGCGGAACCCAAACCGCCGAGGCCGCGGGGAAGCCCGCCAAGGCCTCGTTCGGCCCGTGCGCGCACGAGCGGGGGTACCAGGACCGCCGCCCAAAGCGCTGCGAGTATCAGCAGTACCGGAATGGCCATGCCTCTCGACCGCCTGCAATGTCGGCTGGGCAATCGCACGGGAGGAGAAGGCTCCCCGCCCCTGCGCTCAACGCAGCGAAGCGAACGTAACAACGGTGTCGCCGGAATTGGTGGATCCTTGCCAGGAGGTAACGCTCCGGCGACCGGTTGACGACCGTATCAGCGCGCGCGGTCGCGAATGCAAGCTCGAAAGGGAAATACTGGAAGGAACCTAGAAGCCGAGGTCGTCGTCGGTGGCGGCCCGACGCCAGTGCCCCGACCGGCCACCCGTCTTCTCCCAGAGGGCCAATTCGCCCACGGTCATGGACCGGTCGATCGACTTGCACATGTCGTAGACGGTGAGCGCCGCAATAACGCAGGCCGTCATGGCCTCCATCTCGACGCCCGTGCGGTCGACGGTGTCGACCTGGGCCTCGACCTCTACGAAGGCGTCCTCGATGCGGAAGTTCACGTGCACCGATCCCACCAGCAAGGGGTGACAGAGCGGCAACATGTTGGCGGTCTGCTTGGCCGCCTGGATGCCCGCCACCCGGGCCACGGCCAGCACGTCGCCCTTGGTGATGGCGCCGCTGGCGATCTTCGAGGCGGTCTCCGCGGCCATGTGCACCCGGCAGCGGGCAACCGCCCGGCGGTGAGAGGCCTCTTTGGCCGTGACGTCGACCATGCGGGCACGGCCAAGGGGATCGATATGGGTGAATTCAGATGCCACGGCGGGAGTCTACGGCGCCGTCGCGACCCCACGGTCCGATGCTCGAATGCCGCCTGACCTGGGGATCCCTGCACGCACCCCCGCCCTTGGTGAACAATGGGTGAATGCGCGGAAACGAACACCTGAACCCACCGCCCGAAATCATCGCCATCGCCCGCCACGTCCAGGACCTGGTGGAGGCGGCTTACCGCGAGGAACAGCGGCGCATCGACCCCGCCACCCACGACGAACTCGCCGTGGCCGTCCTCGTCGACCGAGCCCTGGCCCGTCCCGGCGCGCACTTCGAGGAAATCGAGTCGCGGCTCGATCGCGCCCCCGTGTCGGCCAGCCGCGCCATGACCCGACTCACCAAGGCGTTTCCCGAGTCCCACCCCGTGGGCTTCGGCAGCATCAGCACCGCCGCCGGCGTGTTGTTGCGACGCGACGGCGACCGAGTCATCGCCGCCAGTCACGACCCCGGTGGCAACACGTTGGTCTTCCGCAACGGCGTGCGCGTCGACGGTCACGTCTTCTGGATCAACGGCACGCGCGGCGAGGTGAGCACCGAAAGCGGACTCACCGGCGGCATCTACGCCGCACTCACCAGCAGCGACCTCGACCGAAACGGCACCCACAACGCGGCGCGCGATCAGGGCGTCAGCATCTGACCGATTGCGGACGCGCCCGCGCGCCGCTCAGTCGAACAGGCCGCGGCGCTGCGCGATGTCTCGCAACATGCTCGCGAACTCGGGACCCAGGTCGTCTCGATCGAGTGCGAGCTCCACGGTTGCCCGCAAGAAGTCGAGCTTCTGACCGATGTCGTAGCGACCTTCGTCGAAGACCCGCCCGAACACCGACTGCTGCTCGATGAGCAGCGCGATTGCGTCGGTGAGTTGCAGCTCGCCACCGGCACCCGGTGTGATGCGATCGAGCGCGTCGAAGATCTGGGGCGTGAACACGTAACGACCGATCACCGCCAGGTTGCTGGGCGCGTCCGCGGGCTTCGGCTTCTCGACGACGCCGCGCACGTGGGCCAAGCCGTCGGTGACTCCATCGACCGTGGCGCATCCGTACGCAGAGATCTCGTTCTGGGGCACTTCCATGAGCGCCAACACGGAGCTGTTGTTGGCTTCGTACGCGCCGAGCATGGAGCGCAACAGCGCGGAGTCGTCGACCATGATGTCGTCGCCCAGCAGCACGGCGAACGGCTCGTTGCCCACGTGCTCGCGCGCCACGCGTACTGCGTGCCCCAACCCAAGCGGGTCGCGCTGGCGGATGTAGTGGATGTCGGCGATGTCGTTGATGGCGTTCATCGCTTCGAGCTCTTCGGCCTTGCCCTTCTCTTCCAGGTAGAACTCGAGCTCGAAGTTGCGGTCGAAGTGATCTTCGATGGCGCGCTTACCGCGCCCCGTGATGATCAAGATGTCGGTGAGCCCCGCGCGTGCCGCCTCTTCGATGACGTACTGGATGGCCGGCTTGTCGACCACCGGCAACATCTCTTTGGGCTGGCTCTTGGTGGCGGGCAGGAATCGAGTTCCGAGCCCCGCCGCGGGAATGACGGCTTTGCGAACGGTGGTCACGACCCCGGAGGTTAGGCGGCGCCCTGTTGGGGCGTCCCGAGCGTGAGGTCGAGTTCCTCACCCCGCACGAGGCGCCGAACGTTGCGCCAGTGGCGCACGATCACCAGCGCGGCCAGCACGGCGAGGACCGCAATCTCCCACCAGGCGCACCCCGTGACAACCGCCCACACCGGATACGCGATCGCCACCACGAGCGACGCCACCGATGCCTTTCGGACCACCTTCGTGAGCACGAACCACACCACCGCCAGCGCAAGCGTGATGATGGGAAACAACACGAGCATGACCCCGGCGCCGGTTGCCACACCCTTGCCACCCTTGAACCGACTCCACACCGGGAGCATGTGGCCCAAGAGCGCGGCGACACCCAAGATGTACGCGCCAGGCCGCCCGTCGACGGCGAGTCCGACTCCCGCAGCAATCGCACCCTTGGCCGCGTCGAGCACGACCACCAACAAGAACGCCTTCCACCCAATGAGGCGCGCCACGTTGCTGGCCCCCGGGTTCCCCGATCCCTCGCTGCGCACGTCGCGACCCCGGCGGCGCGCCACGAGCTCGGCACTGGGGAACGTCCCGAGCAAGTACGCAGCGGGGACGAGGAGGGCGACGATCACGGTCGGGTTCGACATCGCCCCCATTTTGGCGGATGCCGCGCCGGTAACCGCCGGGAACATTTCCGGGGTGCCAGACGTCTCGGTAGGATTAGCAGTCGACGACGGTGACTGCTAGCCCGTCCGCCCGGAGGACCAATGCCCAGCTACGACTACCGCTGCGAGAAGTGCGGCGAGACCTTCGAGGTCTTCCAGTCAATGACCGAGGATCCCCTCACCAAGCACCCCGACTGCGGGGGCAAGGCGGCCCGTGTCTTCTCGCCCGTGGGCATCGCGTTCAAGGGTTCGGGCTTCTACAAGAACGACCACGGCTCACGTGCCGGCGGTTCCTCGAAGGAGAAGAAGGAGTCGACGACACCCACGAGCGCCTCGTCGAGCACCTCGTCCGACTCCAGTTCGTCGAGCACTTCGAACTCTTCGAGCGCTTCGACCACGTCGACCAGCAGCGACTCCAAACCGTCGAGCGCCAAGTCCGACTCCAAACCGTCGAAGTCGGCCTGACCGGTCGCTGAATCCTGCCGCCGAGCGCGTGGCTGCACGTGCTGCGTCGCGGAATCTCGGTGAAGGTGTTGCGCGGCTGCGCAGTGGCGATGGGAGCCCTGGGCGCCGTCGCATTCCTGCGCACTGCCCTTCCCCCTGCTGAGCGCGACGTTCTGGTCGCCCGTCACGATCTCGTCGTCGGCACCGTGGTGCACGACGACGACGTGATGCGCCGTCGCCTGCCGGCGTCAGCCGTGCCCGACGACGCAGCACCTTCCGCTGTGGGCCGGGTGGCGCGGATCACGGTGCTCGCAGGGTCCCCACTCACCTTGCGTCACCTCGCGCCGCCCGACCCCGGCGACGATCACCGCGTGATCGCGGTCGCCGTCGCGCCGGGACTGCACGTCGAAACCGGTGACGAAGTCGACGTCCACGCCAGCGACGACGTGGTCAGCGTGCTCGTGGAACGCGCCGTTGTGGTGCGCGTCGATCAGGACCGATCAGCTCGCACGGACGTGGTGGCACTCCGGGTCCGCAACGCCGACGCCCGAGCATTGGCCCCGGCCATCGCGCACCGCGACACCATCGTGCTCGCCGCCGCTCCGCCCCGAGCCCCGGCCACTGGCTGATCCGCCACCGGTTGACTCGCCCCGTTGGCCATCAGGCCCACGATTTGGACCCTGTCTCCGACCGGACCGTACGCTCACCCCTTCCGGCTTCCAGCACCCACAGGTTTCGTGTCCGTACTCCACGCCATCATCTTGGGCATCGTCCAAGGCCTCACCGAGTTCCTACCCATCTCGTCGAGTGGCCACCTCATCCTCGTTCCCAAGTTGTTGGGCTGGGAGCCGCTGCCAACTGACGTCGAGAAGACCTTCGACGTGGCGTTGCACGTGGGCACGCTGCTGGGTGCCGCGGTGTACCTGCGCCACGACCTGGCCAAGTACATCAGTGCGGCGTGGCGTTCGCTCCGGACCCGTTCGCTTGCGGACACCGATGGCCGTGTGGGCTGGTTGCTCCTTGCCACGGTCATCCCCGGCGCGCTCTTGGGCGCACTCTTCGAGAACGTCATCAACGAGAAGTTGGGCAATCCCATCCTCATCGGCGTGATGCTCATCGTGTTCGGCGTGATCTTGTTCCTCGTCGACCGCTACCAAGGCGACCGCACCATCTCGGACTTCCACGGCAAGGACGCGCTGATCGCCGGGATCGCACAAGCCGTGGCGCTGCAACCCGGCGTATCGCGCTCGGGCATCACGATGACGGCGTTGCGGTGGAAGAAGTTCGACCGCGAAACGTCGGCGCGCATCTCGTTCTTGATGCTCATCCCCATCGTGGCGGGCGCATCGGTGTTCTCATCGCGACGCTTGTTCCATGGGTTCCCACCCGAGATAGGCCCGGCGGCGTTCGCCGCCGGCCTGGTTGCCGCGGCCATCACCGGGTGGATCGTGGTGTTCGGGCTCCTCAAGTACCTGCGCACCCACAGCTTCCTGCCGTTCGTGATCTACCGCATCGTGGTGGGCGTCGCGGTCATCGTGATTTTCGCTGCGGGATGGCGCTGACCCGGCATCCGTAGGCCGCGCCTTGATCGAGACCCATGCCGACCTCACCGGGCAGCTCAAACCGTTCGTGTTGCTCTTCACCGTGTTCGCGTTGGCGTACGTGGGCGTCGATTGGTGGCAGGCCCGTCAGCAGGACGACAACGCCAAGAAACTGCGGTGGCTCACTTGGACTCTTGGTGGCGCAGCCGTAGTGATCGGACTGTTCGCCGTGGTGTGGGTGGCCCGCACCGGCCACAGCGGTGCTGACGCCGTGTGGCACGACACCAAAGTGGTGAAGATCGAACGCGAAGACCGCTGACGGTCGCCACGAGTTGGCGGCGCGCGGCGTCGTTCAGGAACCGCTCAACGTCATGCCATCGACGAGCAGTGTCACACCCGCCGCCCCACCCGGCAACCACGTGACGTCGCTCCCGACCGCCAACACGTCGAGCAACATGCGCGGCAGCGTGGAGGCAATGGTGACTTCACGTACCGGCTCGGCGAACTCTCCGTTGCGCACCATCAATCCTGTGGCACCCACCGAGAAGTCACCGCTCACGATGTTCGTTCCCGAGTGCAGGCCCGAGAGCGACTGCACGTAGAGCGCTTCGGGCACCGACGAGCGCAATTCCTGAGGAGTCTGCGCGCCGGGAGCAAGCGTGAGCGCACGCGACCCGACACCGGGAGTGCTCCCGATGCCGCGGACACCAGATCCCGTAGTGCCTCGGCCCGACCGGCGACCGGTGTACACGTTCTGCAGGAAGGTGTTGCACACGCCGTCGATCACCAGCTCGGTGCGGCGGGTGGGGACGCCTTCGGAGTCGTGCGTGGCCGCACCGTACGCGTCGGCGATGGTGGGGTCGTCGACCAACGTGACCATCTCGGCGGCGACACGCTCGCCGAGGCGGTCGGCGAACATCGTGCGCCCCTTCAACACGCTCTCGCCGTTGCAGGCCGCCGCCACCAACGAGATGAGTGACGCGCTCACCATGGGGTCGAACACCACGGGAATGCGCCGGCTGGCGGTCTGGCGCGCGCCCAGCAGGCGCGTGGCGCGCATGATTGCGTCAGAGGATGCCTTCAACGGTTCCAAGTCGGTGAATGTGCGTCCGACCGAGAACCCGTACCCGGTCTGTTGATCCTCACCTTCGCTGGCGATGATCGACGCAGTGCACGACGCGACCGTGCGCCGCGCCACGGCTTCGACCCCCAGCGAGTTGGCGATGGCCGCGGCGCCCGCCCCGTCGCCGTACTCGGCGGCTTCCACCAACTTCACACGCGGGTCGCCCGCTTTGGTCACCGCTTCGAGCTCGAGCGCAAACGCCACTTTGGCGTCGGTTGCGACCGCCAGAAGGTCCTCGCGCCAGAGGTCGAGTTCGGGCACCGCAACGCCTTCGACCTCGTCGGGTCGTGTGACGCCTTGCCATTCGTCGGGCTCGGCGAACTGCGCGTTGTCCCGTGCGTCTTGCAGCGTCGATTCGATGACATCGGGGTCAAGCGAGCCCGCCCACGCAAACCCTTGGCGGTGGTCGACGACCACCCGTACGCCGATGCCTTCGCTCCCGGCGGCGACGAGGTGCTCGACGTCGCCGTCGTAGACGCGCACGTCGGTGCCCTGCGACGCCGACACGTACGCTTCGACCTCTTCACCCGAGCGGGCCGCCTCGGCGACCTTGCGGGCGATGGCCAGCAGTTCCTGTTGGTCCTTCACGCGGCCGTTCCCCCCACCGTGATTTCCGACACGCGCAACGTGGGCTGTCCCGCACTCACCGGAACGCCCTGCCCGTCTTTCCCGCACGTTCCCGCCCACGTGTCGAAGTCATTCCCAACCGCATCGATGAGCTTCAACGTCTCGGGCCCGTTGCCGATGAGTTGCGCGGCGCGCACTGGCGCCGTGATGCGACCGTTCTCGACGAGGTATGCCTCGGTGACACCGAACACGAAGTCGCCCGTGGTGGTGTTGACCTGCCCACCACCGAGCTGCACGCAGTACAGGCCGTATTCGGTGGACGCAATGATGTCGTCGGGGTCGGTCTCGCCGGCCTCCAAGTAGGTGTTCGTCATGCGCACCATGGGCAGGTCGGCGTACGACTGGCGCCGGCCGTTGCCGCTGCTCGGCCGGCCGGCCTTCCGAGCGCGCAGCAGGTCCCACATGTAGTCGGTGAGCACGCCGTTCTCGATGAGTGTGTTGCGTTGCGCGGGCGCGCCCTCGTCGTCGATGGCACTGGCGCCCCACTGGCGCGCCAGCACACCGTCATCCACCAACGTGACCAGCGGCGACGCCACCAGCTCACCGACCTTGCCCTCGAAGACACTGGCGTGCTTGGTGACGAGGTCGGCTTCGAGCCCGTGCCCGCACGCTTCGTGGAACAACACACCACCGGCGCCCCGCTTGAGAATGACCGGCAACTTCCCACTGGGCGCTGGACGCGCGTCGAGCAACGTGAGCGCGCGTTGCGCCGCCGTTTGCGCGATGGACTCGGGCGAGAACTCGTCGAAGTACTCCCAACCGATTGCATACCCCGGTGCCTCGGTTCCGGTCTGGAACCCGGTGTCACCCTCGGCGACCACATTCACGGAGAACCGGGTGCGGACGGTTTCGTCACCGGCGAGCACGCCGTCGCTGTTGGCCACCAAGATGCGACGTCGCCCTTCGGCGAACCCTGCGCTCACCTGACGGATGGCCGACCCCTCCGCCCGCGCCGCAGCATCGGCCCGTTGCAGCAACCCGACCTTGCGGTCCTTGGCGATGGTTTCAGGCAACGTGACGATCTGGTGTGGCGGTGCGATGTCGCGCCGTTCCAACGGCGCCGCACGCCCCCCGTCACCACTCCCGCGTGCGGCTGCAGCCGCCGCCTCTGCCGCGGCAGCCAACCCCGCCTCGGTGAGGTCGGAGGTGTGGGCAAACCCGGTGGTCTCACCGTGCACCACCCGGATGCCGGCTCCCCGGTCGCGCCCCGAGGTGAGTTCCTCGATCCGGCCGTCGTCGAGATGCCCGCTTGAAGACCGCCGGTCCTCGACGAAGACTTCGGCGAAGTCACCGCCGGTGCGCAAGGCCGCATCGATCGTGCGCTGGAGCAGCGCGGCATCAACAAGGTCGGTCACGAAACCACTCCTCCGGCCGAGCCCGAACGGCACGGCACCTGGCTGGGCCGGCACCCGGATCAGCACCGGGCACTCATGGTGCGTATCGTACGGCGATGGCACTACGCCCCGGACTCGCCGCCAAAGTGACCCACAAGGTCACCGAGGACGACACCGCGCTCGAAGTCGGGAGCGGCGATGTCGACGTGCTCGCCACCCCCATCCTCGTGCTCATCTGCGAACGCGCCGCAGTCGCTGCCACCGACGGCAACTTGGAACCGGGCACGACCACCGTCGGCCATCGGGTGCAGGTGGACCACCTTTCGCCCACGCCGATTGGGGGCATCGTCACCGCCGAAGCCACCCTCGAACTCGTCGAAGGGCGGCGCCTCACGTTCCGGGTCGCAGTGAATGATGGCCGCGGGTTGGTGGCGGCGGGGCGCGTCACACGGGTTGTGGTCGACCGCGAACGCTTCTTGCAGCGCGTCGCCAACAGCGACTGACGGAGCAGCTCAGGGCGCGGACCGCTCGGCGCGCAGGAAGTTCGTGACGGCCGGTACGAACACGCTCGGGTTCTCGAAGAGCGGAGAGTGGCCGGCCTCGGGTACGAGCAGGAACTCGGCACCCGGAATGGTGCTCGCCAGCGCGTTCGACGGGGCAACAAACGGCTCGTCGAGTTCACCGACCACCACCAACGTGGGCACGGCCAACGATGCCAGCGCTGCGGAATCATCGGTTTGGTGTGCGATGGTGCGCGCGAGCGCGGCCCACGACTCGGGGGCCATCGCCCAGAACTTCCCGTCGAGGTACTCGCGATAGCCCGGGCGCTGTTCCAACAGTCGTTCGTACGCCTCGTTGTCGAGCGGGTCGATCTCGTCGAGTAGCGCCTTCAGTGCAACGAGCCCGTCGGTGACCGCGATGTCGGCACCGGCATCCATGACGGTCGGATCGAAGGTGGGAATGGGGCCGGGCGAGGTGTCCACCAGAACGAGCGAGCGCACTCGCGCCGAGTGCGCAAGCGCAACGCGGCGGGCGACCATGCCACCGAGCGACCACCCCAACAGATCGAAGACATCGACACCGAGCGCATCGACCACTGCGATGGTGTCGGCGGCGAGCCGATCGAGCGTGTAATCCACCGAATCGAGCGGGCGGCTGCTCGGCCCGTGCCCCCGGTGCCAGAAGCGAACGACCCGGTGGGTCGAGGCAAGGTCGGCGGCCAGGACGTCGAAGTCGAGCGGCGCACCAGCGAACCCGTGCAGCAGAACCACCGCCGGCGCGTCCGGACGCGGGCCAGGCGTGTCGAGTACTTCGAGCCGAACTCCGGGCTCCACCTCAATGCGCATCGG
Source organism: Acidimicrobiia bacterium (assembly GCA_049317385.1). Classification (GTDB taxonomy): domain Bacteria; phylum Actinomycetota; class Acidimicrobiia; order IMCC26256; family JBMOIJ01; genus JBMOIJ01. Next base: position 44,205 of record JBMOIJ010000009.1, on the reverse strand, counting down.
GCTTCCTCACAATGCAGACCGCTGCAGGCAGCTGTCGGATCGGGCCGCTCCGAGCGTAACCTTCCCCAATGCGCAATCCGGACGCGCCGGCGGTACCCATCGCTGGCGACCCGACCGAGGACAGCCCCGAGATCACGGTCGAGCATCGACCGCCGTGGAAGCTCGCGTTGCGCCTCACGGTGAGCATTGCGCTGCTCACGTTGCTGCTATCGAAGATCCCGTTGTCCGCTGCACTGCCACGGCAACCCCAAATCGCCACCCTGGCGTGGTTCAGCGCGGGCACTGCTTGTTCGATCCTGGCCATTCTTGGATCGGCATGGCGCTGGCAGCTTGCGTTCGCCGTGTTCGATCGGCACGTACCGATTCGCACGCTCACGTCACACACGTTCGCCGGCCAGTTCGTTGGCAACGTGTTGCCGTCCACCATCGGCGGCGACGTGTTGCGCGTCACGCGCGGCGGCACCTCGGTGCAGAGTCGTCCACTGTCGTTCGCGGCCGTAGTCCTCGAGCGGCTCACCGGATTCATTGCGTTGCCGTTCATTGCGTTCACCGGGCTCGCCCTCACCCCGTCACTCTTCGAACACCACGGAGGATGGGACACGCTGGCCATCGGGGTCGGCGCACTTGTTGCGCTCGGAGCAATCGTCGCGCTCGTCGGTAGCCGCCGGCTCGGCGGGCGGTTCCGCCACCACACCGATTGGAAGCAGTTCCTCGGCGCGCTGCACGAAGGGTTGGCCCATCTCCGACGTCAACCGCGGCGCGGACTGGAACTCGTCGGCGCGGCGCTCGTCTACCAACTCACGACGGTCGCGGTGGTGTATTGCGCAGTGCGCACCATCGATGCCCCCGTCGGATTCACGGTGATCATGGCGTTCGCCCCCGCCGTGGCGATGGCCCAGGTGCTCCCGCTGTCGCTCTCCGGCCTGGGGGTGCGCGAGGGCATGTTGGTGCTGCTGCTCGGCAGCGTTGGCGTCTCGACCGGCGCCGCAATCGGGGTGGGCCTGTGCTGGTACGCGTGCACGTTGATTGCGAGTCTGGTGGGCGCGCCGCCGTTCGCATTCGGCGGCCGCAAGCGTCAGCGAACCTGACGACTCCGGACGATCGCTTCCACCGTGTCGCGCACCGCTTCGTCAGCCCTCGACAACTGCGCGCCGCGCGCGTGAACGAGCGCAAGGCGGCGCGGCAACAAGTTGGCCACGGCGAAGCGCCGGATCCCGTCGAGTGATTCCGGCACCGCAGTAGCCGGCAGGATCGACGCACCGATCCCGGCCGCAACCAGGTCAGCGATCAACCGCACGCCATCGACTTCGTGGGGTACGCGCAACGCCACACCGTCGAGTGCCGCAGCGGATTCGATCTCGACGCGCAACGGGTTGCCTTTCGGCGGCAGCACCAGCGGGAGCTCGGCCACTGCGCGCATTGGCACCGGCTCGTCGGGTATCTCCATCGCGATCGGCGCGATCCCCACGAGTTCCTCGTCGAGCAAGTGCTCGACGGTGAGCCGTGGGTCGCTGACGGGTTCGGTGACGATGGCCTGCGCAAGGTCATGGGCCACCACTGCGGCCGCAAGGCGCTCCGAACCACCTTCGGTGACGCGCAACTGCACCCCTGGCGCGTCGACGCGGAGTTGTTCGATCAACGCCGGAACGATCCAGCGGCTGACGGTGCCGACAACCCCGATGCTCGAATCGCCACGTTGGAGGCCCTGCACCATGGCGACGTCGTTGCGCAACGACTCGAGTTCCCGGCGAACGCGACGCGCCCGCTCCAACACGATCTCGCCGAGTTCGGTGGGCGCCGCGCCCCGCCGGCCCCGGGTGAGCAGCGTGGCGCCGAGTTCGGCCTCGAGCTGGCGCACCGCTTCAGACACGTTGGACTGCACCGTGCGCAGTTCGTCGGCGGCCGCAGTGAACGACCCGGTCTCAGCGATGGCGAGGAGGGTTTCGAGGTGACGGAATTCCATGGCTCCTCCGGCGATCATCGTATCGCTCAAGACGATCGTTTCCATCAGTTCGTTTCATTGGACTGATCCGGATGGAATCGTCATCATGAGGGCAGCGACGCCTGCACCCCGGCGGGACGACGCATCGGTGGAGGAACCCGTGAGTGAGTACGTATCGAGCCTGACGTTCACGGGCCCGCTCCCCTGGACCAAGGACGCCGCCTGCAGCGGCCAGAGTCATCTGTTCTTCCCGCCCGCCGGCGAACGCCCCGAGACCCGCGCCAAGCGCGAGCGCCAGGCCCGAGACGTCTGCGCCGGCTGCCCGGCACTGATCGAGTGTCGAACCTGGGCCCGCGAGAACCGCGAGTACGGGTTCTGGGGCGGCGAGTCCGAAGAGGATCGGGCGGCGGCGGGCTACCGCGTCGACATGCCGGTGGGCCGGGTGGCGCGCTACCCCAAGGGCAACGGCGCGCCGGTGGAGCCCCGCACCCCCCGCGTCGCCTGAGCACCCGCCAAAATGCCGGGGTGACCACACCGCCGGGCATCGACCTCGACGCACTCGCTCCGTTCTTCAAACTTCACGTGGGGACGCGTCCGACGTGGGCTGACCTCATCGCCGGCGGGCGTTCGAACCTCACCTACGAAGTCGGCGATGGCATGCGCTCCTGGGTGCTGCGCCGTCCGCCGCTCGGCCACGTACTACCAACGGCGCACGACATGGCCCGCGAGTACCGCGTGATCGCCGCACTCCGCGACACGCCGGTGCCAGTCCCGCCCACAGTCGCGTTCTGCGACGACCCGAACGTCATCGGCGCGCCGTTCTACGTGATGGACAAGGTCGAGGGACGCATTCTGCGCACGGCGGACGACGCCAGCGCACTGTCGGAACACGACGCCCGCGAGTGCAGTCGCGCGCTGGTCGACGGACTCGCGGCGATCCACGCGGTCGACTACGAAGCCGTCGGTCTCGGCGACTTCGGTCGTCCCGACGGCTACCTCGAGCGGCAGGTGCGCCGATGGAGCGAGCAGTGGGAACGTTCGAAAACTCGTGAGCTCCCCGGAGTCGATGAACTTGCGCGTCGCCTGCGCGCGGCGCTCCCCACATCCGGCGCGCCGACCATCGTGCACGGCGACTACCGGCTCGACAACACAATCCTCGACGCAACGGACAGCGGCCGTATCGCCGCGGTCCTCGACTGGGAAATGGCCACGATCGGCGATCCGCTCACCGACGTCGGACTCTTCCTCCTCTATTGGAGTGCGCCCGAAACCGCGCTCGTGAGCGCGGCGCCTGCGGCCACGCTGCCCGGCTTCTACTCGGCCGTCGAGGTGAAGGACCACTACGCAACGGTCACCGGGCGTGACCTCGCCGACATCGACTTCTACCTGGTGCTCGCATACTTCAAGTTGGCGATCATCCTCGAAGGCATCCACGCACGCTTCGCAATGGGCGCCACCGTTGGCGAAGGATTCGACGAACTCGGCACCATGGTCGGCGCGCTCGTCGACGGTGGCCTGCGGGTTTCCGACGAATCCGGCATCGCCCGGCTGCGGGGCTGACTCGGCCCAACAACCCGCCACACACGGCCGTACACTGCAACCAGTGAACGACCCCGTCGAGTGGATCGACCCTTCCGTCTCGTTGCACCGACCGGTCCTGTTGGCCGCGTTCGACGGCTGGAACGACGCGGCGAACGCGGCAACGGGCGCAATCGACTGGATCCTGGCCCACAGCGATTCGGCGATGGTGGCGCGCATCGATCCCGAGGAATTCTTCGACTTTCAGGCCCACCGGCCCCACATCGAAATCGTCGACGGCGACGCGCGTCGGGTGCGCTGGCCGGCCAACGAGTTCCACGCGGTACGCAGCGGCGACCGCGACCTGGTGGTGCTCCGAGGGACGGAACCCAGCCACCGGTGGCGCACCTTCACCCGCACCGTGCTCGACGTGGCCCAACACTTCGGCTGCGAGGAGGCGTGCACGTTCGGCGCGCTGCTCGCCGACGTCCCGCACACGCGCGCGCCACTCGTCACTGCGGTCGCGAATGATCCGGGCGTTGCTGCCCGCCTGGGCCTCGACCAGTCCCGCTACGAGGGGCCCACTGGCATCGTGGGCGTGTTGCACGACGCCGCGCGCACCATCGATCTGCGCAGTGTTTCCCTGTGGGTGCCGGTGCCCCACTACTTGCAGGCCCCACCCAACCCGGTGGCCACGCGTGCGCTCCTCGATCGGTTCAGCGCCCTCACCGGTTTCACCGTTGGACGCAGCGAGCTCGATGACCTCTCCGATGCCTGGCTCGATCGCGTCGCCGAACTCGTCTCGGCTGATGACGAGGTGCGCGAATACGTTGAAACACTCGAAGACCAGGACGAGGACTACGACTCCGAGTACGAAGAGCGTGAGGTTCCCAGCGGCGAGTCGATCGCGGCGGAGCTCGAGCAGTTCCTCCGCGAGCGCGACGACCTCTAACCCACCAGGTCGCGCGCCACGTCGATCCACAATGCGGTCGACAGCCCCAATGACTCCTGATCGACGCGTTCGTCGTTGCCGTGGAACATCGTGGCGTAGTCCTCGAACCGCAACCGCTGCGAGAACAGTGCGAACCCATACCCAACCGAGCCGGCCCGCCGGAAGTAGCGATTGTCGGTTGCGGCGATCATGGTCATCGGCACCAACGCCGACCCTTCACACAACCGACCGCTGACGCGAGAGAGCGAATCCCACAACGGCGTGCCCATCGGCGACCGGCTTCCCGGGTCGTCGACCACTTCCAGGCTCACCTGGTCGGCCAGGTCACCCAAGGCCTCACGGAACATTGCGTGTACATCGGGCAGCGTCTGGTCAGGCAACGCTCGAACGTCAACGTCGATTTCGACGTGGTCGGGAATCACATTGGTCTTCGTCCCGCCGTGAGCAACGGTGGGCGCGAAGGTGGTGTGGGTACACGCGTGTGCAACCCGCGCCATGCCCAGGTCGAGGTGATCGAGCATGGCGTCGATTCGTTCGGGATCGGTCAACCCTTCGACCGCATCAGGGGGATACTCCAGCCCTTCGAGGAACGCGCGCCACGTGGACGAGACCTTCGCCGGCGGGTTGTACGCCGCAATGCGCCGCACGACTTCGGCCGCAGTGATGAGCGCGTTGTCGGTCTTGTACGGCTGCGACGCGTGACCAGGAACCCCAGTGGTCGTGATTCGGGCCCAGAACGCGCCCTTCTCCTCGACGAGTACCGGCAGGCGCGGGCCATTCGAAGTGGGCACCTGAAACCCTCCCGACTCGGTAATGACGTTGTCGGCGTACACCGCGTCACGCTCGTTCGCGAGCAACCACTGCGCGCCCCACGTTCCCCGCGCCTCTTCGTCGGCCACGGCGAGGTAGATGAGCGTTCCCCGCGGGCGGAATCCGGAATCGGACAGGTGCTTCATGGCCACCGCTTGCGACGCAGTGATGTTGAGCATGTCGACGGCGCCGCGCCCCCAGACGAATCCGTCGACGAGATCGCCGCCGAACGGATCACGCGACCAACCGTCTGGGTTCACCGGCACGACGTCGGTGTGCCCCATCAACAACAGACTCGGCACCGTGGGATCCGTTCCCTCGATGCGCACGACCAAACTCTCGCGACCAGGTCGCGCCGCATAGGTCTCGACGTCGAAGCCGGCCGAACCCAGGTACTGGCGCAACGTGTCGACGCTGCGGTCCTCGTGGCCTGATTCCTCGCGGCCATCGTTCACACACGCGTTGCGAATGAGGGCCTGGAGGAGGTCAGTGGACTCCGGGACAAACTGCTCGGTCACGCCCGCGACGTTACGCGCCGGCGGCGGGTCAGCGGTTCCGGGCTGTCGTAGTGGTCGGCAGCGTGGTGGTGGGGGCGGTCGTCGTGGTGATGGAGCCCGGAGGCGAGGAACACTGCGTGAGCCCAATGCGCTGCGCGCGTTGGTCGGCATCGGCACTCGCCGTGGCCGCCGCTTGCACCGCTTGGTCAAATGCTGCGCGGTCGCCGCTCCGCAACGCGTTTGCCGACGCTTGCGTCTGGTCGATGGCGGCTCGCACCTGCTCGAGCCACTCGCGCACGACGTCGCGATCGTCGCGGTTCGGCGAGATGGCTTCGATCTTGGTGACTTCGCCGCGCTGAATCTTCACGAGTTGCTCGACCGTGTTGGCCACGGCGGCGTTGTCGGTGGCCGACGGTGGAGTGATGGCGGCGATCTGCGCGTTCGCGCTCTTGCAGACCGCGCCGACCCGCTTGACGTACTCGGCGCGCGACAGCTCAGAGTCGCCGCACGCGGCGGCGGCCACCGCCAGGGCGAGTGCGACCGCGCCCACTGCCATCGGGAATCGAGGGTGCTTCATGCGGGCCGGGACGCTAGCGCGAGGTTCCCAACTGCTCCCAGATACCCTCGGGACGTGCGAGTTCCCTGCTGTGTGTGGCGCATCGACCCCCCGCTCGTCCTGGCGCTCGACGAGCGGCTCGGCGTCCCCGTCGACAGCTACCTCAACGGCGCCCAGACCTGGCTCGTCGACAACGGGCCCGGTGGCGCAACCATCGAGTGGCGCCTCCACCCTGCGCCTGGTTACTCGGTGCCGCGGGGTGCGTCGCACTACGACATCTGGGAAACGGTGGTGGGGGAACTCCAAACCGGCGTCGACCCCGAACACCTAGTGATCGGCGAAGAAACCCGCGCCCTCGCGTCGATGTGGGAAGGGCTCGAAGCGTTTCCTGCCTACGACGACGATCCCGAACCGGCAGCGCTCAGCGACGCGATGACCATGGCCCTGGGGCTCGCGCCCGCCGCGGCCGGCCTGGTCGACCACGACGCGATCGCCGACGCCTGGGAACGCACGCGTGGCCGTACGTCCATCGTGGACGCGTTGCTAGAGCAGCTCGCCGGCTGATCCGCGCCACGGCGGCACGCGCGGCAGATCGAAGTCGGCGGGCCGGTCTTCACCGAGGATCGCCGCACGCGCCGTGTCGAGCCATCGATGCGCTCCCGCCAACGGTTGCGGCAGATGATCGAGCGGATAGAACCCCACTTGGCGCGTCTCCAACGGATGGCCGCGCAATGCCCCGCCGATCACCCGACAATGGAACACCAGCGAGTACATCGGCAAGCGCGCGAACCCGAGGCGCAACCCGTCGTACGCCGCAATGAGCCGTACCGGTTCCACCTCGATGCCGGTCTCTTCGTAGACCTCTTTCACCGCGATCTCCGCGGCGCTGTACCCAACATCGGCCCAACCAACCGGGTACAGCCAGAACCCGTAGTCGCTGCGCTGCGTCAGCAGGATTTCGTTGCGCTCGTTGCCCACCACCGCGGCAACCGCGACCTTCGGGGTGACGTATCCGCCCACGCCTTCACCCACGGTTTCGAGCCACTCTTCGTAGAGCGCGTCGGCCTCGGCTTCCTCGACGGCAGCGGCACGGATGTCGGCTGCGACGTGCAGCACTTCTTCGAAGCGTTCGCGCTCGTAGAGACTCTGTGTGAAACCCAGTCCGGTACGCGCGATGCCTGCCAACGTCTCTGCCCATCGCAGCATGTCGCCGGCCGACGCCGGAAGTGCATCGCTCACGGGTTGCACGCTAGCGACCGTGCGGGGCCTCAGCTCCCCTTCAGCATGATCGCTTGCCCCGGAGGACGCCACGGCCGGTTCGTGGCCACCAGGTGCCGGAGATCTTCGACGGGTTGAGGCGGCGCGAAGTAGAAGCCTTGCGCGTGGTCGCAACCGAGCCGTACGAGTTCACGCACGTGGCGTTCGGTCTCGACCCCCTCGGCCACCACGGTCAGACCGAGCGCGTGACCGAGACTCACGACGGCGGTCACGATGGCCGAGTCCTCACCTTCGCTCCCCAGACCGTCGACGAACGAACGGTCGATCTTCACCGTGTCGACGGGGAGACGTTTCAGGTAGCCCAACGACGAGTAGCCGGTACCGAAATCGTCGATGGAGAGGTGCACGCCGAGGTCGCGGAGGTCATGGATGGCGCCAATCCCCAACTCGACGTCGTCCATGAGCACACTCTCGGTGATCTCCAAACCGACGCGCTGCGGGTTCGTGCCCGCACTGCGGATGGACCGATCGACCTGATCGACCAAGTCGGGTTGCATCAGCTGGCGGGCCGAGAGGTTCACCGACACGAAGAACGGTTCATGCACCGAGCCCTCGAGGTTCGCGACTTCTCGGCAGACTTCGTCGAGCACGTACGCGCCGATCGGCACGATGAGCCCAGTCTCTTCGGCCACCTCGATGAACGCGTCGGGGGCCACCAATCCACGCTCGGGGTGCATCCACCGCACCAGCGCCTCGGCCCCCACGACCCGCGCCTCGGTGAGACTCACAATGGGTTGGTAGAAGACGCGCAGCTCGCCACGCTCGACGGCGTAGTGCAGTGAGTTCTCGATTTCGAGACGTGCCACGGCGGTGGCACGCATCTGCTCGTCGAAGAGTTCCCAGCGCCCCTTGCCCTTCTCCTTGGCGCGGTACATGGCGGCATCGGCATCGGCGAGCAGCGCGCCCGCCTCGTCAGTGGCGCCCTGCGCAACCGCAATACCGATGCTCCCACCGACGAACGCCTCGTCGCCGGCGAGGGAGAACGGCGCATGCACGGCATCGAGGAGACGTTCGGCGACGTCAATGGCTTGCGAACGCGCTTCGGACTGCGACAGGTCTTCGCACAGGATTACGAACTCGTCACCACCGAAACGAGCGATGGTGTCGCCAGGCCGGAGCGCGTTCCGCAACCGCTCGGCCACGCTGATGAGCAGCTCGTCGCCGACGTTGTGGCCCAACGAGTCGTTCACCACCTTGAACCGGTCGAGGTCGAGGAACAACACCGCACAGGCCGCCCGCCCGCGGCGGATGCGCGCCAATGCATGTTCCAAGAACTCCATGAACAGCGTTCGGTTGGGGAGGCCCGTGAGCGGATCGTGATGCGCCTGGTGGGCGAGCCGACTCTCGAACGCGTCCCGTTCGAGCGCAATGGCGGTGAGCGATACTGCGAGCTCGATGCTGCGCCGCAGCGACTCCAACAGCGGACCACGCTCGTCGCGCAGCACGAGCATGGATCCCAACACGCGCCCGTCGCCGGCGTCACGAATGGGCACCGAACAGCAGGAGCGGACACCGGCCTGACTGGCGACGTCGATCGATACCCACCCACCATCGACGTCGACCACGTCTTCGACGACGATCTCGGTGCCGGCCAGCGCCTCGAACCCCGGCGCCGACGTGTCGGATGACCACGACAGCCCGTCGAGTTCGGATCGGATCGCTTCGGGCACCGACGGTGCCGCCGCGACCCGGACTCGCTGCTGCAAGTCGTCGACGAGGAGGATTGCGGCCTGGGCTCCGGGAGACTGCGACTCGACCACTCGGCAACACGCACTCAGCACGTCGGCCTGCGAACGACTGCGGGCAATCAACTCGAGCACCCGGGCCTGGTCCACCACCAGCGACTCGGTTCGCCGCCGCTCGGTGACGTCGCGACCCACCGCTTGAATCTCGACGACCTCGCCACGTGCGTCGTACACCGGGTGGTGCGTCCATGCGAACCACCGCACCGAACCGTCGGCCAGCAGCAGTTCGTGCTCAACAACGCTGGCGTCGGAGCGAGCGCTGACGCGGTTCACGAGATCTCGGAGCTCACCGAGCCGGTCGGCGGAATAAAAGCTGACGAGCGAACGGCCTTCCAGCTTCGCCGGCTCGGTACCGAACGCGTGTGCGAACGCCTCGTTGACGAAGGTGAGATGCGCGTCAGGCGTGTACCGACAGATCAGCTCTGTCTGGTCACTGACAATCGATCGGTACCGAGCTTCGCTGGCGAAGAGCTCTTGCGCCGATTGATTCCGCTCCGTCACATCGCGAATGTTCACCACATAGCCCGCAACCGCAGGGTCACTGAGTAGGTCATTGACGACCACCTCGGCGACACGCCACGACCCGTCGGCATGGCGGAGCCGAATCTCGAAGGGAACACTGGTCTTCAGCGAGCCGCGCGCGGCTTGCTCGGCTTCAATGATGGCGCAGTCGTCGGAATGAACGGCGTCGAACACACGAATGCCCACCACCTCTTCCGGAGTGACACCGAATACGCGTTGAATGGCCGGGCTTGCGTAGCGCAGCGTGCCGTCGCTCTCGATCACGGCAATGACATCAGAGGTACCGGATACGAGGTGCCGGAACCGACGCTCGCTCGCCCGTACCGCTTCCTCGGCCCGGCGCCGATCGGTCACGTCGGTGAACACCGCCAACATCGACTCGCCGGCACGAGCACCACCACCCATGGGGGCAACGGACACGCTCAACAGCAGGTCGTCTCCTTCCGACCGGCGCGCCGCAAGTTCCACGTGGTCGATTGGTGTGCCGCTTGCTATGCGATCAAAGAACAGCTGCGCGCGTTCGCCATCGAAGAAGTCGGTCAACCGACGGTCATCGCGCAGAACCTCACTGGACGAAACGCCGAAGAGTCGCTCGGCGGCCGGATTCCACAACCAGATACCAAAGCTCGCATCGAAGGCAACAATGGCGTTCGGCGAGTTCTCGACCACGGCTCGCAACGCGTCGTTCGACTGACCCAATGCCCGGTTCGCCTGCTCGAGCGCCCGCGACGTCTCGACTCGATCGGTGACGTCGCGAGCCTCGGCCACGATGCCAGAAACGGTGGGATCGGAAAGGAGGTTCGTGACCATCACTTCGAGCCAGCGCAACTCGCCATCGGCTCGCGGCACCCGCACCACCAAGGGCGCCGTGGTCTCACCACTCGGTGGCGCTTCGGTCAACAGCGCGCGCACGGTGGGCGCATCCTCTGGCACGACCAACGTGGTGGGCTTGACCCCAGTGAGTTCAGCGTGTGACCGACCGAAGAACCGGAGCACCGACGGGCTCGCGTACGTGAGCGTGCCGTCCGCAGCGAACACCAGGACGAGGTCAGCCGACTCCTGCACCAGGACACGGAACCGTTCCTCGCTGCGGCGCAACGCGTCCTCGGTGCGATGCCGTTGCGTGACGTCGGTGAACACGGCCAACACTCCGGTGGCATGCGTATCGGGACGCATGAGGCGCGACATCGACACTTCGAGGTCGACGCGTCGGCCGTCGGGTCGAGTCCACCGCAACCCGCGCTCGTGCACCTCACCGGTTGCAACGAGTTCGGGGTAGCGCTCGACGAACGCGCGGCCGCCGGGATCGGCAAAGGCACTGGCGATGCGCTCGGCGGACGCGACACCAAGTACGCCTTCACAGCTGTGGTTCCACAACCACACCGTGCCGTGCTCATCGAGCACGCACGTGGGCAGGGGCGAGCCCGTGACGACTGACTCGAGCGCGTCGGCCCAAGCCGACCGCGCACCGCTTCGCCCACTGTCCCGGGTCACGATCGCACCTGCTCCCTGGTGTTCGTTGCCCTGGTTGCCCGTGACCGATCTCCACGAGGAGTGAACCAACGGCCACTTGGCGTGCGAACCTACCCGCGCGCCGGTCGCTCCGCCAGCGTCAATTGCTCCCGACGGCGCCCACCCAACCGGGGGAGGGTGAGCCGGGCGCGGCCCGCCGGCGGGTCACCCCGCGACAACGTCGCCTTCCATGGGATTGACCACGCAGCCGCGGTCGCCGAGGTACGCGATTGCTCGCTCCACCGCGTCGGGGTCGCCCCCGAGTTCCAGAATCATCCAGCCCGAGTCAGCCTCGACCGCGGCCCGCCGGATGTTGGGCACCACATCGAACTCCTTCACGAGCTCGTAGATGACCGGCTGCGCGACCAACGACTCAGGAAACGCAACATGCAGACGCGGACTCATGGCGGCCATCTCCTCAGTTCGGCAATCCAACGCGAGCCAACACGGCTTCCGGCTCGTCGACCAGGCCCGTGACGAACGGCCCGAACTCGGCGTAGCGCGCCGACACCTCGTCGAAGCGCATCTCGTACACGATCTCCTTGACCGCCGCGGGATCGTCGGCGAACAGCGTGACGCCCCACTCCCAGTCGTCGAGCCCGGTGGAACCCGTGATGAGCTGCACGACACGACCGGCGTACTGACGGCCCACGCGCGCGTGCCCACCCATAAGCCGCCGGCGATCCTCGAAGGGCAACGAGAACCAGTTGTCGTCGCCCTCGCGGCGCTTCGACATGGGGTAGAAGCAGATGAACCGGCGCTGCGGCAGCGTGGGGTGCACGCGGTTCTCGTTGTACTTGGCCATGCGCGCCCGCCATTCCTCGAGCGCGCGTTCGAGCGCAACGCCTTCGACACCTTCGCCGCCGAGCCGCGCTCGTTCGTCGTCCTCGGTGGAGGTGTACTCCGACAGCTCGGTGAGCGAGACGTACGAGCCGGTCATCGAAAGGGGCGCAGTCGCCAATTCGAACTGGAACTGCTGGAGCCGCGCGAGGTCGGGCCCCACGGCCATCACGCCCAACTCGGCCTTGTGCCCCAACACGCTGAACAAGCGCGCTTGATGCCCGTCGGCTTCGAGCGCACGGACCGACTCGACGATGCGTTTGGCTGCGCCACTGTCGGCCTCGGACTGCATGCGATCGACGGCATAGAAGAGATGGAGCACGCCCCAACCACTGGTTGCAATCAACGGATCCACGCCCGCAAGGCTACTTGGAGAACGTTGACGCAACCTCGTTGGCGTTTGCACTCGAAATCGCAGGCTCCTGCCCCACCGCACCCAACCCCGCGGCCACTCGCATCGGCGCATCACCCGCAGTGGGTACCAACACCACCAGCTGCACAATCGAGGAATCCGCAGGATTGCGCCAGACCGGAATGGTCAGGGTTCCCAGTGGCCGATACTCGTCGACCAGCGCGCGTGTGGACGCGTCGTTCCGCAGCGCATTCATTGCGCCGTCGAGGTCGAGCGTTTCGTCACGACGCTGGGCCTCGATACCCCGCACCACCTCCGCTTGCCCCTCGCCCGCAGGGGGGTTGAGCGCAAGCACGAACATGCGCGTCCGCGCACCGAACGAGCGAGCGAATACCCTCGCAGTATCGGTCTCGCCCATGGCCGCCACCACCGCACCGAGGTCGACGAACTGCTTGCCGCCGCTGCGGTCCCGCAACGCACTGGGGACCACCACGATGGTGCGTCCCCCGATGTCGCGCACCTCGACGAGATCGTCACCGGCTGCGTCGCCAAAGATCATCTTCGCAGGAACCTTCACCGAGTACGCGCCGCTCGCGAGATCCACCCGGCCCGTTGCCGACACTGCGCCGATCAGGACCGAGAGTTCCGATGTGGGCCCGCTCACCACCGGGGCAGTCACTCCCTTGCGGGCCGGGGACTTCACCGAACTCGATGGGACAACGGGCGTTGCGTTCGACGCGGCATCGGTGGTCGTGACCGCCTCACCATTCGACCGCGCTTCCCACGGGTGGGCGCGCCACACGACATAACCACTGATGGCAATGGCCACGACCACGACGGCAATGGCGACGGGACGCGCAACGCCACGCGACTTGGCGCGCGTCGATGCAACGCGCGGCGTCGTGGGGGCTGCAGGCGAGACCGGCTGCGGAGGCTCGAACCGGGCGGGCGGCGCGTCGACGATGCGCTCGTCGTAAGCGCCCGGTTGCGGTGTCACCCACTGCGAGGACGACTGCGACGGTGTCCATTGTGAGGGTGCAGATGGCTGCACCCATTGCGACGGCTCGGACCGCTGCTCGCGCGCGACGGGAGGTTCCGCCAACGGCGCGGGCTCGGGCTCGGGTGCAGGCGCAGGCGCCGCAGGCGCCGGTGCAGGCGCCGCGGGCGGAGCGAACGAAGTCGGCGTCGCGATGACCGCATCCCCACCGAGCGGCGAGAGCCGACGCCGCGCAGGACGCTCGCCCGGCTGCGGCGCAGGCCGGGCCCGACGCACCGGGGTCTCGTCCTCGAGCGCGTCAGAACCCCGGCTCTCAGCCGGAATCGGCGGGGTCTCAGGATCCAACGGTTGCACACACACCTCGCGACGAGAGACGACAGTCTCCCCTGCTCAATGGTGTCAACCGGCTGAGCCCTCCGGGGCGCGCCCCCGGGGCCGAATCAGCGCACCGAGATCGGGAAGGACTCCGATTTCACCGGCGGGACGCCCTGCTCGAAGGTGCGCAGGTAGTTGAGGACCAGGATGGTGGAGCCCGCGCCGACGCCGTCGATCACGACCACCTGGGTGCCACCCACGCCCGACATTCCCTTGGGGTTCGGGTCGGCCTGGTACTCGTTGCTCACGATCTTGGCGACGGCCTGGTCGGGCTCGGTGGCCACCACCCACTCGTAGCCGGTGGTGGCATTGGCCGAGAGCTTGATGGTGGCCTGCTCCCCCTTGGTCAGGGTGATGGGACCGGCCGCCGTCACCGATTTCGAGGAGCTCGAGCCACACCCCACGAGGGCGAGCACAACGACAGCCAACGTGCTGGAGACGATGATGCGACGCATGGCGACAACAGTACGCCGCGGCACTCCCCTCAATGATGCACGACGCGAAACGGCCGGCCCCGAAGGACCGGCCGTTCGCAGTACTGGGATCACTCTTCGATCAGAAGTCCATGCCGCGTTGCTTCGCTCGCTGCTCGGCGGGCTACCCGCCTCGCGGCCGCTCGGCTCCGCGAACTTCTGACTGCGTCAGAAGTCCATGCCGCCCATGCCACCCATGTCGGGGGCACCGGCCGGCGCGGCCTTCTCTTCGGGCTTGTCCGCCACCACGGCTTCGGTGGTGAGGAACAGTGCCGCGATCGACGACGCGTTCTGCAATGCCGAACGGGTCACCTTCGCTGCGTCGATCACACCTGCCTTGAGGAGGTCCTCGTACTCACCGGTGCCGGCGTTGAGGCCGTTGGCACCCTTGAGCGAGCGCACCTTCTCGACCACCACGCCGCCTTCCATGCCGGCGTTGAGGGCGATCTGCTTCAGCGGCTCTTCGAGTGCACGCGCAACCATGCGGGCGCCGGTTGCCTCGTCACCCTTGAGCTCCTCGGCGAGTTCGCGCACCTTGGCCTGCGCACGCAGCAATGCCACGCCACCGCCAGGCACGACACCCTCTTCGACGGCCGCCTTGGTGGTCTGCACGGCGTCTTCGATGCGGTGCTTCTTTTCCTTGAGCTCGACTTCGGTGGCCGCACCTACCTTGATGATCGCCACGCCGCCAGCCAACTTCGCAAGGCGCTCCTGGAGCTTCTCGCGGTCGTAGTCGCTGTCGGTGTTGTCGATCTCGTTGCGAATCTGCTGCACACGACCGGTCACGTCGGCCTTGGTGCCGGCACCTTCGACGATGGTGGTCTCGTCCTTGGTGACAACGACCTTGCGGGCCTTGCCGAGCAGGTCGAGGCCAACGTTGTCGAGCTTGAGGCCCACTTCTTCGCTGATGACCTGGCCACCGGTGAGGATCGCCATGTCCTGAAGCATCGCCTTGCGGCGCTCGCCGAAGCCCGGCGCCTTCACCGCAACGCTCTTGAACGTGCCCCGGATCTTGTTGACCACGAGGGTGGCGAGGGCTTCACCCTCGACGTCCTCGGCCACGATGACCAGCGCCCGGCCGCTCTGCATGACCTTTTCGAGCACGGGGAGCATGTCCTTGACCGCGCTGATCTTGTTCGAGACGAACAAGATGTACGGGTCGTCGAGCACGACTTCCATGCGCTCGGGGTCGGTGACGAAGTAGGGCGAGATGTAGCCCTTGTCGAACCGCATCCCTTCGACGAGGTCGAGTTCGAGACCGAAGGTCTGGCTCTCTTCAACGGTGATGACGCCGTCCTTGCCGACCTTGCTGAGCGCTTCGGCGATGAGCGAACCGATCTCTTGGTCGGCAGCCGAGATGGCGGCGACGTTTGCGATCTGGGTCTGGTCGCTCTCGACGCGCTTGCTCTGGCTCTTGATGGCGTCGACGGCGGTCTCGACTGCACGCTCGATGCCCTTCTTCAGCACCATCGGGTTGGCGCCGGCCGCAACGTTGCGCAGACCCTCACGCACCATGGCCCAGGCGAGCACGGTGGCGGTGGTGGTGCCGTCACCGGCGACGTCGTCGGTCTTCTTCGCGACTTCCTTGACGAGCTCGGCCCCGATCTTCTCGTACGGGTCCTCGAGGTCGATTTCCTTGGCGATCGAGACACCGTCGTTGGTGATGGTGGGCGCGCCCCACTTCTTCTCGAGCACCACGTTGCGGCCCTTCGGGCCAAGCGTGACGCGCACGGCGTCGGCGAGCTTGTTCATGCCGGCCTCGAGCGAACGACGGGCGTTCTCGGCGTAGGCGATCTGCTTGGGCATCAGTACCCCCTGGGGCAGCCTCGTTGCTGGTTATGGACGGCCCCGGGTGCCGTTAGCAGTCACCTGGGGCGAGTGCTAATGCTGGCACTCTCCCGGCGCGAGTGCAAGCCGCGGCCTTCGGACCGCCCGGCTGACCGTTTTGCCCTGAATCAGCAATTCGCGCCACACTGATGCTGTGGTCCCCATGATCGGCGGATACGAGTGGGCGGACGCGCTCCGCACCGCAGTGCTGCACGGCACGGCCAACGACCGTGCCCACAACGACCGCTACTCCACTTTCCTGCGGTGCCTCTTCCCCCGCCACTTCGTCCGCTCGTTCGGCGGTGGTCGCGTCCGCAAGGACGTACGCGACGCGCTCGAACGCGCGCACCACGACGCCGCCCCCAGCGTCGTCGACCTTGCACTCACCATCGCGCTCGCTGCAGCTGACGAACTCACCGCGGACGAACTCGCCGCGTTCCTGGCGAACATCCCAGCCGTCGACCTCGGCGTGGACCTCGCCCCCGCCGACTTCCGCGCGTTGCGCCCCGACCTCACTCTCGTGCTGCGTCAGTACGAACCCGGACCGCACCGCGCGTCGTTGCTCCAGTCACTCGTCGACGACGAACTCCTCCACATCGCCGAGCACATGCCGGTCGATCGCGTGCCCAAGGCGGCGTTCGAGTTCTTCGCCGATCATCGCGATCCCCGCCTACGCGCGTACGCAGCACGCCACTGCAGTGATGAAGCAATCTTGCGCCGCGCAATGAGTCCAGCCGATCCACTCGTGGATCGTGCACTGGTCCAGAACAAGTTGGCGCCTTCGGATCTCCTCGAGCGCGTTGTCGGCCGCGTCCGGCTGGTCGACCACGCGCTTCTGCAAACCGCAACCCTGCACGACCACGCCACGCCCCGTCTGTGGGAGATCGCCCAGGCCCGCGCCGAGGGGTTCGTCGCCAACTACGAAGGTGAAGTGGCACGAAGCTTGAGAAGCCTCCCAACGATGATCGTCGATGCACAGCGGCGACAGTTCGAACGCTCCGCGCCCACGCCATCCGACGACCCGGACTTGAGCGGCTGGTGGTCCCAGCGCCGCGACGAACAAATCGAGCGTGCACAGCAGCTCAGGTCCGCACGCCTCGACGACCTCAGCGACGACGACGCCGCCCTGCTCGCCCGCCACACCGAGGATCCCGACCTCCTGCGAGTGTTCGCACGGCGAGTGCTCGCGCGTGGCGGGTTCCGAGCCCAAACCGAATTCGGCGATGCCCTCTTCGAATCCGTGGTTCGGAACCTGGCCACGCCTGATGAGGTGGTAACAGCACTTGCCACCAACGACCGCGCGATCAGCGCGATCGCAGAGGAACGCGCCGAGATCAGCCCACCGCTCTTCCGGACGCTCACGAGCCGGGTCACCGATTCGTCCGCCGCGCACCGCTTGGCGGGACATCAGTCCTGCACGGAACACGACTCGCGAGAGCTCCTGGCGCGGTTCGACGATCCCGAGCTCGCCTACAGGTTGTTGCACCGATTCGAATTCAGTGCGGCCGAACTGACACCGTTGCTCGACCGGGCACTCGCCCGCGAGCACTTCGACGCGAGCGAAGTGATTGCCATCATCACTGCAGCGGCTTCAACCGACGCGCTCCGTATCCAGTTCCTCGAGCACTACGACGCCGCAGCGCCGGGCCACCTCGCAGTGGCATGGCAGATTGCGATCGACCCGCGGGCGGGAGCCGAACCACTGACGACAATCATCCAGAAGACGCCGCAACCCGAGGTTCCGGAGTACCAGAACGGCACGGTGGTGACGGCCACGGTGCGCGGCGCCGCCGGCGAACACCCCAACACGCCAGCAGAGGTTCGCCGCAGTCTCATTCCCCATTCCGAGATCGACGTAGCGGAAAAGGCGGCGTTCTCGGTCGGCGACGACACTGCGTTGCTCGCAATGTTCGAGCGCGATCGTTATTCGTTGGGGAAACTGATGCGCAAGGGCTTGGTGAGCGCGCACGAACATCCTCGTACGACCGCTGCGCTCATCGAACAACCCGATCCCGTGTGTGCGAATGAGGCCCTGATCCTCATTCGCGACCTCGATGCTTCGCTGGCCCTTCCGGCCATCACACGCTCCGCGACCATCCAGAACATCGATGTCGCCTCAGCAATCCTCGAACACCCGCTCACAACGCAGGCGATCCGCAACGAAGTCTTCGCCTCCCGCACCATTCAGGACGCGCGCACGTTCATCGAATTGGCCCGCACCCATGCCGACTGGGAGTCGCTGCTCCAGCACACCGACGCACACGTTGCGCTCCTGGCTGCCACCCACCCGAACCATCCCCGGGGAGTCGGGCGCGTCCGCATCCACACACCGTTGTCGGTCGGCGAGACGGCGGAGGCCGTGGCGAGTGGCGTCAGCGTTCCCGACCCGTCGAAACACCTGCGTTGGTCGGCGCTCCCCGACCTCGATGACGTGCCGTTCGAACTCGCACCCGAGATCGCAGCTCTCGACGGGACAACGGTGGAATACGACGGCCAGACGTACAACGTCCGAATCATGAGCGACGGCGGCACGCTGCGCGAGAACGCCGACTACATGAACAACTGCACCTATTCGATGTGGCGCCAAGGCATTCGCAACGGTACGCAGGCGGTCCTGGCCATCGACGACGCGGAGACCGGCATGACCCAGTGGAACGTCGGCCTCGACGCCCACGGCGATCGTTGGGTCGTCCGCGAAGTGAACAGCCCGGGCAACCGGGGCGCGAGCGACGCGGTGAAAGCGGCGATGGAAGTGCTGGCCCCGGCGACCCGTACCCCCGTGCACGAAGTGCGAGAAGCCCACCGGGCCCGCCGGGCCGAGCGGCGCCAGCGCGTCGTGAACCACAATGGCGTCGGAGTGTGATGAACATGACCGATCCAACACTGCGCGCACGCGCCGACCTTCTTGCTGCGTCACTCACCACGAACGGTGACGCAACAAAGGCTGCGGTCCTGTTGTCGGTGGCAGTTGCGGCATTCAGCCGCCAGCACCTCGACCAACTCGCCATCGACGTGGCGCTGCTCGAGTCCGAAAAGGCGGAGCTTCTTGCCGCGCCCACCCCGCCCGACGGCGAGGTGTCGAGAATCGATGCCGTGCTACCCCACCTGCGACCCGGGTTGGTGAACCTGGCGCCCAGCATCAACAACGATCGCCTCGTCACCGTCGCCGCGCTTGCGGCGGGCGCCGCCACGATGGACGCGTTCGAGGACGCGCTCGAAGCGACCTGGGAGCACGGTGCACTCGCCGACTCCCTGGCGCCCGTGATCGAGATGGTCTCCGCCACGCGCCGCGCTGCGTTCTTCGCCGAAGTCGTCGACCGCGAACCCGTTACGGGGCTCGAAGCTGCGGTCCTCGACGCCGGCAAGATTGTGCGTGCGCTCGACGGGCCGTCGTTCGGCCGCTCCTGATCGGCCGCTCCTGATCGGCCGGCCTGCGCTGCCGGCCACCCAGCCGAAGACGCCGATAGCGGGTTCGCGTACCCTTTGGTCGTGGCCGAGATGCACGACACCACCGAGGAGTACCTCGAACACATCTTTTCCCTCGAAGAAGAGGGCATTCGCCCCATGCGCGCGCGCCTGGTGGAGCGCCTGGGCATCTCCGCAGCCTCGGTGTCCGAAACGGTGCAGCGGCTCTGCGACCAGGGCTTCGTAGAGCTCTTGGCCGACCGCAGCCTGCACCTCACCGACAAAGGACGCCGCCTCGCGACCAGTGTGGTTCGCCGGCACCGCCTCGCCGAACGACTACTCGTCGACGTCATCGGGCTCGAACTCGAGAAGGTGCATCGCGAGGCCGACCGCTGGGAGCACGCAATCTCGGCCGACGTGGAAGCCAAACTCGTGGAACTGCTCGGCGATCCCATGACGTGTCCGCACGGGAACCCCATTCCGGGGTCGGGGCACGAAATCCCCACCGTCGAGTCCAGCTCGCTCAGTGCAACTGCGGCAACGTCGTTCACGGTCACCCGCATGAGCGAACGACTCGAGGTCAACGAGGACGGCGTGCGCCAACTCGCCGACGCACAACTGATCCCGGGCCACGCAGGCACGGTGATCGAACGCAACGCGTCGGGCGTACGCGTGCGCACCACCGCCGGTGAGGTGTTGGTGCCCCCAGCTGTGGCCGACGAATTGTTCGTCACGGCCACCTGACGTACTTCGGGATGTGGTGACGCGCCCACCGGCGCGCCACCACATCGCCGGTCAGAGCTTCTGGGCGTTCCATTCCTGGGCCGCTTCATTGAACTGTTTGATCGCGGCAATGTTGTCTGCAGCCGCGGCACTGACCGCCTGCGGATCGCTCGCCTGCGCCCCCGCCTTGATGGCCTCGGTGGAGGCGAGCACCTTCTGCGCCGCGGTGATCGCTCGGTCGGCGATCTGTTGCGGATTGCCCTTCAACTTCTTCTCAATGGACTGCATCGACTGGATCTGAGCCTTCATCGTGGGGAGCTGGCCATCGATGACTGCAACTACGGCGTCGGGCGTCGTCGCCGCCGATCCCTTGGTCTGCACCACGTTGCTCGCCTCGATGAACTTGTTCGCGGCCTGTACGAACTCGTTTTTGTCCTTGATGGTGAGGATCTGCTCGGCCGCACTGCAGCCGGTGACGAGCACCGTTGCGGCAACCAACGCGCACAACCCGTGTACAACTCCACTACGCACACTCATTGTCTTGTTCACGCCAGTCCTCCAGCGACCGCGGGGATAATTGAGAGCACTTGGCCGTCGGCAACGGCCGTATCGAGCCCGTCGAGGAAACGAATGTCCTCTTCGGCAACAAAGACGTTCACGAAGC
Source organism: Acidimicrobiia bacterium (assembly GCA_049317385.1). Classification (GTDB taxonomy): domain Bacteria; phylum Actinomycetota; class Acidimicrobiia; order IMCC26256; family JBMOIJ01; genus JBMOIJ01. The sequence continues at coordinate 23,217 of JBMOIJ010000009.1, read as the reverse complement.
GGCGGAGCGCGCCCGAATCGTCGAACAGCCGCTCACCGAAGCCGGGGAACTGCGTCTGCAACCCCGCCAGGAGTTCGGCCACCGTTCCGGCATCGAGCTGCACTTCGGATGCACCCGCAGACAGCTCACGAAGCTGCGTGGGGATGCGCACGGTCACACTCATGGTCAGTCCTCGAGTTCGGATGCGTCGAAGGCCTCGTGGAAGCCTTCCACGTTGGGCGCAATAGTGGCACTTGGCCCCACGCTATCGGCGACAGCTTCGAGTGTCTTGAGCCCGATGCCGGTCACATAGGCAACGACGCATTCGTCGGGCCGCACCACGCCCTGGGCCGCCAACTTCGCCAGCGTGGCGATGGTGACTCCACCCGCAGTCTCGGCGAAGATGCCTTCGGTGCGAGCGAGGAGCCGGATCCCTTCGACGATCTCGTCGTCGGTGACCGATGCGGCCGCGCCACCGCTGGCGCGGATCGCGTCGAGTGCGAACCAGCCGTCGGCCGGGTTGCCAATGGCCAGGGACTTGGCGATGGTGTCGGGCTTCACCGGCTTGATGACGTCCACCCCTTCGGCGAACGCGGTGGCCACGGGCGAGCAGCCCAACGCCTGTGCGCCCGACATGCGGACGTTGGCCTCGCCGTCGAGCAGCCCCACCTTGGCCAGCTCCTGGAAGCCCTTCTGAATCTTGGTGAGCAACGAACCACTGGCGATGGGCGCAACCACGTGGTCGGGGGCGCGCCACCCGAGTTGTTCCGCGGTTTCGTACGCCAACGTCTTGGACCCCTCGGCGTAGTACGGCCGCAAGTTCACGTTCACGAACGCCCAGCGATACGTGCCGGCGAGTTCGGCACACAGCCGGTTCACGTCGTCGTAGTTGCCACGCACGGCAACGAGGTTGCCGCCGTACACCGCAGTGGTGATGACCTTCCCGGCTTCGAGATCGTGCGGGATGAACACGAAACTGCGCAACCCGGCGTGCGCGGCGTGCGCAGCCACACTGTTGGCAAGGTTCCCCGTACTCGCACACGCGGCGGTGGTGAACCCGAAGTCGAGCGCTTTGCTCAACGCAACCGACACCACCCGATCCTTGAACGAGTTGGTGGGATTCAGCGTGTCGTTCTTGATCCAGAGCTCGCCGAGCCCGAGTTCGGCGGCCAGACGGTCGGCGCGCACCAAGGGCGTGAACCCGTCGCCCAAGTCGATGGACGGCGCGCGATCTGCCGGCAGGAGATCGGCGTAGCGCCAGATGCTGGTGGGACCGTGCGCAATCCGCTCGCGGCTGACCATGGCACGAATTGCGTCGTAGTCGTACGCCACTTCAAGCGGGCCGAAACACCATTCACAGGTGTACGACGGGGTCAGCTCGTACTCGCGCCCACACTCGCGACAGCGCAGGCACCGGGCGAACGTCATGTTGAAGCTCCTTGTCGGCTCATCGCTTCCCAGGCATTGGCACCATGCCCCGTCACCACCCTGACGGTGGAGTGCGGTGCGGGTTGCCGCGGCGTCACAGGGCCTGTCCCTCGACCGCTCTGGATGAGCGCTACGGCCCAATCGTACTGCTACAAGGGGCTCCCTCCGACCACGGATCGGCGAAATGCGGCAGGCTGCTCGCATGCACGTGAGCGTGATCATCCCCACTCGCAACGAAGTGGAAACCGTGGCCGACGTGATCGCGCACTGCCGTGACGCCGGCGCCGGTCAGATGCTCGTGGTGGACAGCCGTTCTTCCGACGGCACGGTCGCCGCAGCCGAGGCGGCAGGCGCACACGTCCTCGACGCCGACGCGTTGTTCGCCGAACTCGGGCCGGCGGTCGGCAAGGGCGACGCGTTGTGGCGAGCACTACCCCACACGGACGGAGAGGTGGTCGCATTCCTCGACGGCGACGTCACGGTGTTCGACGACCTGTTGCCTCAATTGGTCGAACCACTCACCGATCCGTCGATTCGCTTCTCGAAGGGCAACATCTCTCGCCTCGACGCCAACGGCCATCGCGTCTTCGGGCGCGTGTCGCAGTTCACGGCTGCTCCGTTGTTGCGCGCGTTCTTCCCCGAACTCGCGGACCTCGACGAACCACTGTCGGGCCAGATCGCCGCTCGGCGCGACGATCTGATGCGACTGGCGTTCGAACCCGATTACGGCCTCGAGATTGGCATGCTCGTCGACGTGTTCCGCACCCACGGGCGCAACGCGATCGCGCACCCCGAATGTGGTCGCATCCTCAACCCGCAACAGTCGGATGCAGATCTCGCCGGAATGGCCGACCAGGTCGCTCGTGCGTTGCTCACTCGCTACGGACTCGAGGTCGCATCAACGGTTGCGCCGCGTCCGCCGCACGCGCCGGCCGACTGATTCAGTCCTTCGCCTGCTTGTGGCGCAGGTGCACCGGCAGTTCGAGATCAGCGGAAACGTCGACGGCCCCACTGACGACTGCGCTCATCGCATAGAAGTCACGCACCCGGGCAGGTTCGTGCACGCGCAGTACGTCTTCCGCCCCGAGATCGAGCACGGCGAGCACACCATCGAGCCCGGACGCGCGGTCGGGGGGCAACGTGTGGGTGACCGCGCCGATGAAGTCTTTGCGCGACAAGGCCAGCAACAACGGCCGACCGAAGGTACGAAACCGTGGGAGCGCACGCAGGACGGCGATGGTCTGGGCCGGGGACTTCCCCAGGTCGGGGCCCGGGTCGACGAGGATCTGGCGTTCGGCGACGCCAGCATCGAGCAACGCGTCGATGCGCTCTTGCAAGAACGCGAGGCCGTCGGTCACCGGATCGTCGATCAACTGGTCGGCCGACAACCGCACCTTGGGTTTGGCCCGGTTGTACGTGACCACCACCTGCACGCCGGTTGCCGTGATCACGTCCACCATTGCCGGGTCGCGTAGCCCGGACGCGTCGTTCACGATCGTTGCGCCGGCGTCGATTGCGGCGAGCGCCACCGGAGCGCGGTACGTGTCGACCGAGATGTCGATGTTGTCGATGCCAGCTGCGTCGAGTGCGGCACGGCACTCGGCGATCACGGGGACGCTCCGACCGGCTTCGACTTCGACCTCGAGTTCGGGCTGGTCGGTGCGCAAGGACTGGCCGCCGACGTCGAGGATCGATGCGCCGTCCTCAGCGGCGCGCACGGCGCGCGCACCAACGGTTTGCGCGTCCACGACGGCACCCGAGAACGAATCGGGTGATGCATTGAGCACGGCCATGAGGCGCGGATGCTGCACCGGTCCTTGCCTGCTGGGGTCGAACACGCGCGCCCTTCCGTTCGGATGAGCGCGAACCGTATCGCTCGCTGCGAGCCCAGCCCGCTGCGATCAGCCGGTGAACACCGAGCGCTTGTCCTGCACCACGTAGTTGGTCGAAACCTCTTGGGTGTAGAGGATGCGACGGCTCGCAGTGATGGGGCCTGACCCGTCCTTGGGAACTTGCACGACGCTCCCACTCCAACACGCTTGGAGCCACACCTTGAACATTCCGGTCTTCTCGATGCTGAACTTCAACAGCTTGGCGTCACCCGTGAGATCGAACGCCTTGAGGTTGGTGACCACCGACTCCGGCACGTCGCCCGGCTTGGCATCTTCGAGGGTGGTTGCGGTGAACACCGGGCCCGACCCGTCGGCCGACTGCGCGACCACCCGCAACGCGGACCCCACCGGGAACTTGCTGGTGTCGGGGGCCGACTGGTCCTCGGTACCATCGGCGCACGAGTACGAACCGCTTGCGCGTTCCTCGGCGCTGACGTCGCTCGGACCCTCCACGAGGTGCAGTTCGATGATTGCGGCGTTGAGCAACCGCGTGGGCGGCAGGTAGATCGCTTCCTTGCCCAGTCGCTGGCCGGGCGTGAACTCGGCCGGGATCACCAAGTACGACGGCAGTCCGGTGAGTCCGGGCGTACCGCCGGCGCCCGTCTTGCCGTCGGGCAGCAGGAACGCCGAGCGGTCTTCGGGCGTGAGGTACTTGGATCGCTGGTCCGTGCCGGCGGTGGGATCGACGTTGCCGCACAGCTCGTTGGTGATGGCGCCGCTGGCCGGGTCGGTGAGGCGCCACACCCCCACCCGTCGGTTCCGAAGGTTCTTGTACCGAGCGCAGGTGTTGGCCGGCGGGTCGAGGTACTCGATTCCACAGGGCCCGAGCCGCGAGTTCCGCCCGCAGATGGGGGCGGTGGAGCCCATGGAGCCACCGCTCTGGCGGCCACCGCCACCGCCGTTGCCGCCGTTCTGGTCGACGCCGATGCCGCCCGAACCACCGCGCGCGCCGTTGCCGGATCCGGCCAGGGCGGGGCCCCCCACCGCCAACGTGAGGGCCACAATCATTGGAACGAGTGCGAATCGGAGCTTCCGCATCACTGCGGATCATACCGAATTCGTCATTCTGTTCGCTATATCCCTTTTAACATTTCTCGGCCGATCTCGAGGGCCGCCTCCTCGACCAGGAGCCCGGCCCGCACGAAGGCCTCACCGGCCTGAAAGGCCCGGTCCACCAGGGCCTGGACCACCACGCCCTCGGGGACTTCCAGACCCGCCGCAACCTGTCCGGCAATGACCGCCCGGCCCGCCACGCCTTCCTCGGCAGACCACTCGAGCACCCCACCGACAACCTTGCCCTCGAAACTCGACTGGTCCAGGCGGCCCTCGCCAGTCACCACCAACGCCGCGCCTTCGAGCGCTTCGCCCAGCCCAACTGCGTCGGCCACCGCTTCGAACCCCGAGTCGAGCTCGGCTCCCAATGCCGCCAGCCCCCCGGCGAGTCCGCCGGCCGCGCCGCCGCCTTCGCAAGCGCGGATTTCGACCCCAAGGCGCTGTTCGTACTGGTCGGCGATCTGTTCCAGACGACGGGTGAGCAACTGCACCTGCGCCGCCGTTGCCCCTTTCTGCGGCCCGAACGCTGCAGCCGCGTCCACGAATCGAGTGCGCACGTCGCACGCCACGGTGACGTCGAGCCCGCGTAACGACCAGCCCAGCACCTCAACGGCCGCGAGCCCGCCATCGGTCATCGCGCTGCCGCCAACCCCCACCACGATGCGTCGCGCCCCCGCCGACGCCGCGGCACGGATCAATTCGCCGGCGCCCCGCGACGACGCGCGCAGCGCGTCCCGCTCACCGGTCACCAGCTGCAGCCCCACCGCGCGAGCCGTCTCGACGACGGCAGTTCCATCGGCCAGCACCAGCCACGACGCGTCGACCGGGTCGCCCAACGGCCCCGTCACGCGAGCCGAACGCAGCTGGCCGCCCCGCGCCGCACGGATGGCGTCGATGGTCCCCTCACCGCCATCAGCGAGCGGGCGTTCCACCACGTCTTCCCAGCCCGCGCGCCGGAGCCCAGCGGACATGGCCGCCGCCGCCTCCGGGGCGGAGAGCGTTCCTTTGAGCTTGTCGGGACATACGACGGCGCGAGGCATCGCGGACTAGCTTTATCGGGCCCGGAACTGGCTGCCAGCACCGGGTGGTGGAGCGGCGCAACGGCGCGCCGGGGAACGCAAGGAGCGCACGTGCCCCCGCACTCAGCAGATGGTCGTCCGACGACCGACGCCACCGCGGAGAACTTCCTCACGTCAGGTGGGCCCGGCCCGGTGGTCATCGTTTCGGGACGCGCCCCGTACACCGCAACGGTGTCCCAGAACGGCATCAAATGGCAGCGCGGCAACGGCGGGCTCGCGCAAGGCGGGTTCGTGCTTCCGCCCGGCTCGGTCTTCATTGCGAACGCGCAGGATCACGACGACGCGCACATCGTCAGCAGCGGTCACCAACCGCCGCGCCTCACCGAGCGGGGGCTCCGTCAGATCTACCTCGCGGCCAGCGACGAGGAAGTTGCCGGACAGCGCGCATTCTTCGGCCGAGTGACCTGGTTCCTCCATCACGACATGCTCGGAGAAGTTGGTCCTCCCGTCGGCGGCCACACCGAGCACGACTCCTCACGCCCCCTTGCAACCGACGACGTGCGCCATCTCTTCGACGCGCACGTCACGCTCAACATGCTGGCGGCCGGCACCGTGCTGCGCGTCGTCGCCGACATCGCCGAGGAAACGGGCCTGCCGCCGTCTGCCATCCCGGTCCTCGTACAAGACCACCACTTCGATCTCGTCCCTGCGTTCCTGGAACAGCAGTGGCACCTCGACGACAACCCCTTCCGGAACGAGCTGTCACCCCCCAGCGTGTTGTTCGTGCACACGGCCATTGCGTCGACGCCGCACTGGGAGCGTTTCGCCGATCAGTTCCCCGACATTGCCCGCTATCACGCCACTCGCCTGGCGAACACTCAGGTGTCGGTGCACGACACCACTTGGGCGCGGCAATGGGTCGACAACCTCCGGTCCGTGCTGGGTCCCGACGCCACCCTCATCGAGCCATGGGCCAGTGCCTACCCACCGAACCTGGAACGCCTGAATGAGATTCGTGGCGGCAAGCTCTTTCGCGTCGACGACCTCGACGTCCACTCCAAAGCCGACGGACGCCGCATCATCGCCGCGGTTGGCCGCGTCGACCCGGCGAAGAACTTCGTTGCGCTCGTGCAGGCATTCGACGCGCTCATCCACCGGCGCCCCGACTTCCGCGACAACGTCGTCTTGATGTTGCAGACCTCTCGGCCGCGCGATCTGCCGGAGTACCACGAGCACGAGAAGGCACTGCGCCGCGCAATCCGCGCAGTGAACGCCGACGCAGTCGACGAACACCACGACCAACTCACGCCCATCGTCTGGTTCAACGACGGCAGCGGCCACCGGGCCGTGTCGCTCGAGCTCAACGCCGACGTCCTGGCGTTCCCGTCGATCAAAGATGGGTTCGGTCACGCGGCACTCGAGGGCTATGCCGTTGGATCCACCGCGGCGTTGGTGGCCAGTCCCGACACCGGCGCCACCCGATGGGCCCAAGTACATGCCGGGCCCGACAGCGTCATCACCATCGACCCGCGCAGTGTCGACTCCATTTCGCAAGGGCTCGAAGCGGCGCTCGACACGCCGCGGGTCGCACGAATCTCCAGTGCTGCGCTGCTGCAACGCTCGTCCGAAGAGCTCGTCGCCCACGCGGCGCCGTGGCGCGACGAGCAGATCCAGTGGTCCTACGCGCGCCGGGTGGTCGACGCGCTGCGGGTTGCCTTCATTGGCGTTGGATCCCAGCGGAACCTCGGGCGCGGTTGATCCTTCCGGCGGCCCGGCTGCGAGACTGCAGTCGTGATCGTCGTCAGCCACCGTGGGCCCTACACGTTTCGTCGCTCGGACAACGGGTCGTTCTCGGCGACGCGCGGCGCGGGTGGCGTGGTCTCCGCGTTGGGGCCGCTCCTCCTCACTCCTGACTCGCCCCACGCAGCGTGGGTGGCAGCAGCCATCGGCCCGGGCGACCGTGCTGCGGCGGCCGAAGGCGTCGCCACTGCTCCCGGAGTCGACCTGCGCTACCTGGTCCTCGACGAACGCGCGCACCGCCTCCACTACGACGTCATCTCCAACGGCCTGCTGTGGTTCCTGCACCACGGGTTGTTCGACCTTCCCCGCCGGCCACGCATCGACGCGCACTGCTACGAAGCGTGGGACGCGTACGTGGCGATCAACCACGAGTTCGCCGAAGCTGCGCTCGACGCCGCGACCGATCACCCAGGCCCGGTCTTGGTGCAGGACTACCAACTCGCGCTGGTGCCCGGAATGATTCGCGCGCAGCGCCCGGACTTGGCAGTGGCGCACTTCACCCACACCCCATTCTGTGGCCCGAACTCCATCCGCGTCCTGCCCGATGCTTGGGCTCGCGAACTGTGTTCATCCATGGCGAGCGCACCCGCCGGTTTCCACGCCGACCGGTGGCGCGACGCCTTTGTTGCGTCGACCCGCACCGCACTCGGGCCGAGCGTGGCACCCGACACGTTCGTGGCACCCCTGGGAGCCGACGTGGACGCACTGCGCGCCGTACGCGATTCGGAGCGGGCCCGAGCAGCCGAGGTATGGGTCGACGAAATCAAGGGGGATCGCACCCTCATCGTGCGCGCCGACCGCATCGAACTCTCGAAGAACATCGTGCGCGGGTTCCTGGCCTACGACCAACTGCTGGATCAACGGCCCGAGTGGCGCGAACGCGTGGTGTTCTTGGCCATGCTCTACACGTCGCGCCAAGGCCTCCCCGATTACCGCGCGTACGAGCAAGAGATCCGCGACGTCGCGGCACGCATCAACGAGCGATGGGGAACCTCCAGCTGGCAGCCCATCGTGATCGACACGCGTGACGACTTCGCCCGTTCGGTCGCCGCACTCACCCGCTACGACGTGTTGGTGGTGAACCCACTGAAAGACGGACTCAACCTGGTGGCGCTCGAAGGGGTCATCCTCAACGAGCGCAACGGCGTGCTGTGCCTCTCACCCGAAGCCGGTGCCTGGGATCTGCTGTCGTCTGCGGCCATCGCAATGCACCCCTACGACCTGGTGGCCGCGTCCGACGCACTTACAACCGCCCTCGACCTCGATCCCGACGGCCGCGCCACGCGCGCCCAGCAGTTGCGCTACCTCGCCCTCACTCGAGATCCATCGAAGTGGCTCGACGAGCTGGTGGCCCACGCGCGCTGAAACCCGCGGGGGTTCAGGTAGACCAGTCGGCGAGCGCGCGCAGCAGGGCCGCGTACTCGCGGGGGGAACCGAGGTGCAGGTCGGCCTCGTCTGCGAGTTCCGGTGGTTCTTCGGCTGACCGCACCGCGATGGTGGTCGTAGTATCGAGCTGACCGTTCCCACGGGCGCGCGTCAACGCGCGCATGGCGGCAAGGTCACCGTGGTCGTCCCCCGCAAAGCTCGCGTGCTGCACGGTCGCGATGATCGACTCGACGGCCGTGCCCTTGTCGACAGGCACCGGCACCATCAGCTCCGCAACGCGACGGCCTGAGACCAGTGCGAGGCCGTGGAGGGCCGCCAATTCGCGTGCCACTTCGAGCGCTTCGTCGGCGCGGTCGGGATAACGACGCCAGTGCACCGCCACCGACACTTGGCCCTTGCGCTCGACCCACAACCCCGGCAGTTCGCGTTCTGCTGCTTCAGCGGCCGCAGTGACTGCGGGCGCGAACTGCTCGGCACGCGCGTCAACGGCATACGCGCCATCGAGCAGCGTTTCGAGTCCGTAGACACCGACGTACACCACACCCGGGACTCCGATACGCGCCGCAACATCGTGGGCACTCCGACCACTGACCACAGCCGCCACCGCATAGCGTGCGGCAATCAGCTCGAGCGCATCGGGGACTTGGGGTTCGACCACCGCAGTGGTCGGATCATCGACGATGGGAGCGAGCGTGCCATCGAAGTCGCTGATGACGGCCGCGCACTCCGGGGCATTCGCAAGAGCCGTGAGCGCCGGCGGGAGATACTCCACGTCTCTGATGATGGCGCAACGCCGACGGGCGTGGGCTCAGGTTCCGAGGATGACGATGCAGTTGGCGTCGGCGCTTCCGGCCGGCGCCGGGTTCGGGAACGGCGCAACCTTGGCCCCCGACCCCACCGCCGTGGCCAACGCAGCGGCTTCAGCCCCGTCGAACCCGGGTTTGCAAGAGACCGTGGTTCCCGTTTGGGGCGGCTTGAGGTCGGCCGCACCCAGGGCGTTGGTGTACCCCGCAGTGCGCAACTGGTCGGTCATCTTCGAAGCCGATCCCTGCGCCTTGCCCGCGTTGTAGACCTTGATCTTCACCTGGGCTGGCGGCCGAGCCGCGCTGGCCGTGGTGATGGGCGCTGCGGTGGTGGATGGGGGGCCGGAGCCCTGAGTCGTCGTGGTGCTCGACGCCTTCGCCGTGCTGCCGGTGCTGCCGTCGTCGACGACGAACAACAGCGCGATACCGAGCACGATGAACAAGCCGATGATGACGAGCCCGCGACCGGCCGAGATCATCCCGAACGAGTCGCCACTCAGCCGGCGACCGGATCGCGCAGACGGGGTGGGCTCGGACACGTCAGGTCACCGCGACCGGTACGCCGGGTGGCCCATGAACCGGGCGCGGCGACGAGCGGTGCGAGCCCGTCGGACTCGACGCACCGTGAGCGGGTCGTAGTGGAGCGCGTCGGGCCGCTCGATGATCTCGGCAAGGAGTTCGTAGTACCGAGTGCCCGACATTCCGAGCTCGGCTTTGATCGCAGCTTCCTTGCTGCCGGGCTGCTGCCACCACGTACGTTCCAAGTCGAGAATCGCTCGATCGCGCGGCGCCAGTACCGAATCCATCACTCGGCGATCCTGGTCGGTGGGCCCTCGAGGGTCAAGCATTTCCGAGCGACGCAACTCGCGCACCGCGCGGTCTGAACATGACAGCCGTTACCATGACAAGTGAACGAACCCGTAGGCAACAGGTCACGACTTCAGCGGGATGCATTGACCAAGAGCGACGGAATCACGCTTGAGCAAATCGCATTGCGGACAGGACTGTCCCCTGCAACTGTGTCGCGAGCTCTGCGCAATTCGCCTCATGTGCGTGCCTCCACTCGCAGCCGGGTCCTCGAGGCGCTCCAAGAGCTCGGCGGCGGCGCACCGCCAAGCCGGACTGTCGGCATCGCCGTGCCGAGCTCAAACAATCCGTTCTTCGCCAACCTCCTCTATGAACTCGATCGGGCGTTTCAGCGCTACGACACACACCTTCTGATGTCGTCTTCGGAATCCCTGCCGGAACGAGAGTTCAGACTCTTCGAACAATTCCGCGGGATGGGAGCGGCAGGTCTGATTTTCGTACCGAGCGGCATCGGAGTCGAACCTCGAGCGAAGGTCATTGCGCAGTCAGGGCTTCCATGCGTCTGCCTGGACCAAAGCGTCCAAGGCCGAAACGTCGATCACCTGATTGTCGATCCTTCAGCCGCAACCCAGACTGCGCTCGACTACCTCGTCGGACTCGGCCACTGCAGAATTGGCTACCTGCGGGGACCTCGGGCGAGCGCCATCTCCGAGGCGCGTTTCGAGGCGTTCAAGACTGCGGCAGCCGAGGCCGCGTGCGGATACGACCCGCTCCTGGTGTTCGAAGGTGACTTCGATCCCGAAAGCGGAAGTCGCTGCGGCGCACAGCTCGATGCGATTGAGCCAGCCAAACGCCCATCGGCGATCCTCGCTGCGAACGACATGATGGCCATGGCGTTGATGCAAGAAGTCCAGCAACGAGGCTGGCGCCTCCCGGCGGACTTGTCCATCATCGGGCTCGACGGCATCGAGCTCGGACAGTGGACCTACCCTTCCCTCACTACGCTGGTTCAACCTGTCCGGGAAGTTGCGTCGGTGTGCGCCTCACTTCTCCTCGAGCGGATCCAGGGAGCCGAAAAACACGCTGCGATGAAACCTCGCACTATTCAGCTCGAAATGGAGCTCGTCGTGCGGAACTCCACTGCAGCGCCGCGAGACCCGAGCCACTGATACTGGGTCCCATGGACGCGCACTACAAGAAACCAGCGCCGAGCGGAGAGCTCAGAGCCCTTCCTGAGAGGGACGTTGCAGCGTTGCGTTGCCGACTTGCGTGCCTGCTGTCCCGCTCGATTGCTGACTGAGCATCAGCCGAGAGACCAACCTGCTCTGTCCAACCGAAGCTGCGCTCTCGCTGCTCCAGAAACGAGGTCCCGAACGCGATCGAAGTCCTTGTCTCCAGCATCGTTTTCCACGCCGCTGTTCACGTCGATTGCATCTGGACGAACAGCTCGAACCGCAGTCTCGACGTTCTTGGGGGAAAGCCCTCCAGCAAGCACGACAGGGATAGAACTCCGCTGAACAACCCGTGCGGAAATGTTCCAATCGTGTGTCTGGCCCGTGCCACCGAGGCGTTCCGTCGTCCGCGAATCAAGCAATACCGCGTCAACCACGTGCTCTACTGCCCGAAGGCGGGATACAACCGTTTCAACCGAATCGTCGTCGAGAACGTGCAGCGCCCGGACGATGTACGCATCGGAAAGTTGCTCGCGGACCGCGAACACTGCCTCGTCACTCATCTCACCGTGGAGTTGGAGCGCATCGGTCCCCACTTCACCGAACAACTCCACAATCGCTTCGGGTTCAACGAGATGAGTGACAAGGAACGAGCGAACGAATTCTGGAACTCGGTCGACCAACGCTTGCGCTTGCTCCGAAGTCAATCTGTCTTCGGAAAAGTGAGTAAGGCCAACCAGGAAGCCAACCCGACTCGCTCCTGCCCGTACGGCAATGTCGAGATCAGCCAGGGAACGGATGCCGCAAATCTTCACGTCCATGGCGAGACCGTAGCCCTACGCCTCGCGATACAGCGAGCCGAGGAGGTTCCTCCTTGCATCATTTGAGCGCCCGAGATGGCCTCTGAACAGGGGCTCTTCTGAAATCATGAGAAATGATTGGTTTTGCAGTTGTGCCGGATTACGGTTCCGACCGCCACCTGAACCTGCGGTTCAGATGATCAGTCCCCCGTCTGGAGGGAGCGCTTGATGTCCGACTCACCCGACGCCTCACATCGCCGCACGCCGGGCAGCAGCCGAGCCGACGGATGCACCGAACTCACGCCGCGCGAGTTCACCGTTCTCGAACGCCTCGCTCTTGGGTACACGAACGCCGAGATCTCAGCCGAACTCCACATCTCGCCTCGGACAACGGCAACCCACGTCAGCGTGATCTTGCGCAAGCTCGGTTGCCGCAATCGGACCCACGCGGCGGCCACCTACTTCCGAGAGCTCGTCCTCTCGTGAGGGATTCCGCGTCATCCCGAACCATGCAATGGAGCCGAAGGTCGGACTCGAACCGACGACCTGCTGTTTACAAGACAGCTGCTCTAGCCACCTGAGCTACTCCGGCATGGAGCAGTTGCGCCGGCTCTGCCGGACGCCGACGGGTATCCCATCGGCGTAGCTACTGCGACCATGAGTTCTCGTCAGCCTAGGCGCCGACGCGCCACTTCGAAACACGCGAGCGCGGCCGCTGCACTCACATTGAGAGACTCGACGTGCCCGCGCATCGGGATGTTCACCAAGAGGTCGCAGCGCTTCTTGGTCAGCGCGGCCAAGCCGCGTCCTTCTGCCCCCATCACGATGACCAACGGCGCGTCGGCCAGCGAAAGATCGAACAGCGAGCTCTCCCCGCGCTCGTCGAGCCCCACGCTCCACACTCCGGCCCGCTTCGCGCGTTCCAGAAACGCCGGGATTCCCGGTACGGGCGCGAGCGGAAGGTGTTCGATGGCACCGGCGGCCGCCTTGGCCACCGTGGGCGTGACCCGGGCGCTGCGCTGCTTCGGCACGATGACCCCGGTGGCGCCTGCGGATTCCGCCGTGCGGAGAATCGCCCCGAAGTTGCCGGGGTCGGTCACCCCGTCGAGCGCCACGAGGAACGCCGCCGGGTCATTCAGGAGTTCATCGGCGTCGGCTTCGGCCAACGGCGCTGCGTATGCGATGACACCCTGGGGCGCCGCGCTGCGGGCTTCGGCTTCGAGCTGGACCTCGCTGACGTGCCGGACCCGCGCGCCAGCTTCGAACGCAAGGGCTTCGATCTCGTCGTCGGTTTCGCCGCGCGCCAACAACACCTCGCGTACGGGGCGGGTCTGCGCGTGCAGGAGCTCCAGCACGGCACGACGGCCTTCGATCTGCTCACCGCCGAGGCCTTCGCGGCGGCCGCCGCGAGGGTTCACCCCTTTTCGCACAGCGCGACCGCCCATGTGGCGATTCCTTCCGTCCGCCCCACGAACCCGAGTCCTTCGCCCCGCTTGGGCTTCACGCGCACGGCAACTCCGCCACCCATCGGGCGTCGCGCTTCGTAGAGCGCGTCTGCGACGTTGGTGGCCATGGCGTCGACGTGGGGGCCGAGTTTGGGGGCTTCGGCAGCGATCACCACATCAACGTTGATCACCCACCACCCTGCCGTGGCCACACGGTCGGCAACGTTGCGCAACATCTCGATGGATGATGCGTCCTTCCACTGCGGGTCGGACGCGGGGAACAGTTCGCCCAGGTCCGGAAATCCGGTGGCTCCCAGTACGGCGTCAGCCACTGCATGGACGACAGCATCCGCGTCGGAATGGCCTGCCAGCCCGGCCCCTTCGATCGTGACCCCACCCAACACGAGTGAACGACTCAGATTGTCGGCGAAGGGATGGACGTCGAACCCAAGGCCGACATGGGTGGTACTCATGACGATGCTCCTTCGGAGTCAATGGCCGCGGCGACGAACAGCAGATCGGCGCGATGGGTGACCTTCACGTTGGTGGGTTCACCCGGCACGACCGCAATCACGCCGCCGTCGGCTTCGATCAACGCCGCGTCGTCGGTGGCATCACCGCCGGCAGCATGGACCTGTCGCAAAGCGTCGGCGCGAAACACTTGCGGCGTCTGCACTGCGACCAGGTCCACGCGCTCGACCGTACCGACCACGCGCCCGTCGGCCATGCGCTTGATGGTGTCGGCAACCGCCAACCCCGGAATGGCGCCGACGACATCGCCGTGCACGGCATCGAGCACGGCGCGCCACAACGCAGGCGAAGCCATGGGCCGCGCCGCGTCGTGGACGGCGATCAGCTCGGCCGATTCGGGGACGGCACGCAATCCGTTACGCACCGAGATGGAGCGAGTTGCGCCGCCTTCCACCACCGCGTCGACGGTTGGCCCGTCCCACTCGAACCCGGCGGGCACCACGACCACCACGCCGGAGCATGCGGCGACCGCCGCGCGCACCGAGCGATCAACGATGCGCTCCACCCCGGCACGGGTTCCCGGGGCCGGGATCAGCTCGAACTGTTTGGCCGCGCCGAAGCGTGCCCCCGAGCCTGCGGCCACGACGATTGCCCATGCCTCCATTGCCGGGCAGTCTCGCATGCGCAGCCCGTTTCGCTCGGAGGCGCCGGCGGACAGGTCGGCCGATGAGCGCCGCCACTAACCTCCGAAGGTCCTGTCCACGCGGCCCGAGGGGATCCATGCCGGAGCGCCGGCAACTTTCCACCGCCGAACTGTTCGATGCGTTCCCAACCGCCTCGCTCGAACGATTCCGTCGTGCCGCCACGCGCCATCGCCTCGAACGCGGCGAAGTGGTCTTCACCGAAGGCGACGAAGCGCACTCGTTGTTCCTCGTCCTCTCAGGCCGCGTCGCCATCGCCAACCGTTCTCGCGACGGCCGCGAATCGGTGGTGGCAATCATCGGACGCGGCGGCATCTTCGGCGAACTCGGACTGTTCGAAGAGAGCACCGACCGCAATGCCGATGCTCGGGCCCTGTCCGATGCGCGGATCGCCGAGGTCCCGTATGGGCCGGTACTCGAGGAACTGCTGAAGAACCCCGAGGTGCTCTATGAGGTGTGCCGCATCCTCACCGGCCGCCTGCGCGCCACCGACGAGGCCCTGGCCGACGCAGTGTTCCTCGACGTCCCCGCCCGCACGGCGAAGCGGCTCATCGAGATTGCGGGCGACACCGACGAGTTCACGCTCCCCATCACCCAAGAAGAACTCGCCGGCATGGTGGGCGCATCACGCGAGCGAGTGAACAAGGCGATTTCGGTGTTCGTACGCCTGGGTTGGATCGAGATCCGCGGCCGCAACCACTACCGCATCGT
The DNA here is from genome assembly GCA_049317385.1 of Acidimicrobiia bacterium. Classification (GTDB taxonomy): domain Bacteria; phylum Actinomycetota; class Acidimicrobiia; order IMCC26256; family JBMOIJ01; genus JBMOIJ01. Next base: position 7,750 of record JBMOIJ010000009.1, on the reverse strand, counting down.
GGACCGCGACGCCTTGGCCGACCGCGCCGAACCCTGACCAAGCTGCGTCAGCGCGCGCTGCGTCAGAGTGACAAGGCGCGCGGCGCGGCACCAACGAATGCGAGTGCGGCCTTCCACGCGTCCGCCGCATCATCGCCGCGATGCGTTGGGCGGGCGGGGTCGTGGGTGAACCCGTGCTCGGCCTCGGGGTACACGCGCACTTCCGCGCCAGGGACCGCGGCAGCCAGCTTCCGTACCCGCTCGACGTCGGACGCCGGAGTGAAGTCGTCACGTCCACCGAAGATGGCAAGGAACGGCGACACGTCCGCAGCATGTTCGAGCCAGTCGATGACATCGCGCACCGCCGGACCACGCCAGCTCGGCGGCAGCGTGACCATTCCGTAGAACGCAACCACCGCGTCGAAGCGTTCGGCCGCCGCACACTTCAAGGCGTACATACCACCCATGCAGAACCCGAGTGCACTCACGCGCGCGACGTCGTCGTGAATGACGAGCCAGTCGGCGGCCGCCGTGCATGCGCTCAGCATGAGCGCATCGTCGAATCCGCTCATGCATTCGGACCGCGCCTCGACCGTGGTGGGCCGCTCCGCCGGTGGGACGAATGCGAATGGCTCGACGACCACAACGGCCAACCCGTTCGACGCCAACCGATCGGCGACATCCTCGAACAAGGGACGGATCCCCATCATGTCGGGGATGAGCACCACGCCGGCCGTGGGCATCCCTTCGGGGCGGGCATGAAACGCCTGGACTCCGTAACCATCGACGTCGAGTTCGAACGGGTGCGACTCGGTTTCGTATTGGCCCCGAGTGAGTTCAGGCATACCGCTCGAGGATCGAGGTCTCGGCCAGTCGAGCCAGACCTTCCTTGATGGCCCGCGCTCGGGACTCGCCGACGCCTTCGACCGCAACGAGGTCCGAAACGCTGGCCCGCATGATCTTCTGCAGGTTCCCGAACCGATCGACCACGTTGTACGCGCATGCTTCGGGGAGGCGTTGGATCTTGTTCATCAGGCGATAGCCGCGCGGCTGCAGAGGCGTGTCGATGCTGGCCCCTTCACCCAAGTGCAAGATGTCCATGACTTCGCGTAGGTCGAGCAGCTCTTCGGTGTTCAACGCGCTGAGCCGTTCGAGCACGTGATGCACGTCCCAGTCGGCGCTGCGCTGCAGGTAGTCGCGCACCACATACTGCTGATCGGTCTCGACGCCCGAGAACAGCTCCTCGAGCTGCAACATCACTAGGCGGCCGTCGGTACCGAGCTCGATGACGTACCCCTCGATCTCTTCGGCAATGCGCCGTACCATCTCGGCGCGCTGCAACACCGTTGCCACGTCGCGCACCGTGACGAGGTCTTCGACTTCGAGCGCCGACAACGCGCCACTGACTGCGTCGAGGCGCGCCTTGTACCGCTCGAGAATGGTGAGCGCTTGGTCGGCGCGCGCCAAGATGCGCGCGATGGGTTCGAGCGTGCGCTTGGTGCCGTCACGGTAGATCGCGATGACCTGTTGGTCTTCGGAAACGGTGATGACCGGGACGTTGATCTGCTTGGCCACCCGCTCGGCCGTTCGATGGCGCGTACCGGTCTCATCGGTGGTGATTTCGGAGTTGGGCACCAGGTGCACGTTGGCGCGCGCAATACGTTTCGCGTCGGCCGACAGAATGATGGCGCCATCCATTTTGGCGATCTCGGAGAGGCGTTGCGGGGTGAACTCGGCGTCGAGCAGGAAGCCACCCGAGCAGAGCGCGAGTATGTCGGGCCCGTCACCCACGATGACGAGCCCACCCATGTGGGCTTGCAAGATGCGCTCGAGGCCCTCGCGGAGATCGGTGCCCGGGGCAACCAAGCGGAGTGCAGCAAGCATGGCCTCAGATCGAGGCTGCGTGACCAGCGGAGCTTCCCCCTTCGTGCCGGGCCGCGGACCGGCCCTGGCGCGACCATGCGCCAACTCGACGCAATGTACCAGCGGGGAGCACAGGTCGAGACTGCCGACGCCGGGGCGGACGGGGGCAAACGGGCAGGACGCGCTGGGCGCAAACTGTCAGGACGCGCCGGGCCCGTGGAGGCCCAGTACGGCCAGCGTTTCGGGAAGGTCACGCACCCGCATCAGCGCACAGCCGTCGACGTCGGGCGTGGCCGCCGGCACGACCGCACGGGTGAAACCGAGCCGCGCCGCCTCGCGCAATCGCTGGGCCGGGCGACTGACCTGTCGGAGTTCCCCGCCCAGGCCGAGCTCGCCGAGCACCACCACGTCGGCGGCAATGGGGACTTCGCGACGTGCGGACGCGACTGCAACCGCAACCGCGAGATCGGCTGCGGTGTCACGCACGCGCACACCGCCCGCCACGCTGGTGAAGACGTCGGCGCCGGCCGTGGCACAGCGACCGCGCCGATCGAGGACCGCCAACAACACGGCGAGGCGCTGCGAATCGAGGCCTTGCGCAACCCGGCGATCGACCGGCGCCGGCCCCGGGACCAGCAGCGCTTGGATCTCGACCAGGAGCGACCGCGACCCTTCGAGCACCGGAGTGACCACCGACCCGTACGCACCCGCGCGCCGGTCGGCCAGGAACAACGCCGAAGCATCGCTGACACCGACCAGCCCTTGCTCGTCCATCTCGAACACGCCGAGTTCTTGCGTGGGACCAAAGCGATGTTTCGACGCGTGCACCAGACGGAGCGCATGGTGTTGGTCACCGTCGAAGTGCAAGACGGTATCGACGACGTGCTCGAGCACGCGCGGCCCGGCGAGCGACCCTTCTTTGGTGACGTGCCCGACGAGCACGACCGTGAGGTTGCGGCGCTTGGCAAGGCGCACCAACTGTTGCGCGCATTCGCGCACTTGCACCAACGACCCGGGGGCGCCCGGCACGTTGGAGTCCGCGATGGTCTGGATGCTGTCGACCAGCAGCAGCTGCGGTTCGTGTTCGCTGACATGCGCTGCGATGTTCGACATCGAGGTGTCGTGCACCAGCAGGAGTTCATCGGCCAGCGCGTCGAGCCGCCCGGCGCGCGCCCGGACCTGTGACGACGACTCTTCGGCACTCACCAGCAACGTGCGCAGCCCGCGGCGCGCGAAGCCCGCGCCAACCTGCAGCAACAACGTGCTCTTCCCCATGCCGGGCTCACCGCCGAGCAACGTGACCGAACCCGCCACCAGGCCGCCGCCGAGCACCCGATCGAATTCGGCAACGCCCGTTGGAATGGGTGCGGCGCCGATGGGATCAACCTGCGAGATGGGCCGAGCCCGTTCCGCATCGACGGCCAACACGGGGGTGACACTCAGCGCGCCCAATGCGACGCTTGAGGCCACGGCCGTCTCTTCGACGAGGGTGTTCCACTCACCGCATTCGAGACAGCGCCCGAGCCACCGCGGTGCGGTGGCCCCACATTCAGTGCAGCGAAACGCGGTCTTGGTCTTGGCCATCGCGCCGCACCGTAGCGGCCAAGTGTGACAGCGAGCCTGATCAGATCCCGATGGGTTCGCCCGGGCCCGAGTGCTCGTTCGGCAACTGCGGAAGCAGCCCAAGCGAGTCCGGACCAGGGAGCTCCGGCACCGAACGGCCGAGACGCATACGCGGATCGAGCACCATCTCGAGGCGATCCAGCATGGCGTCACGCGAGAACCGGCGCGCGTGCCGTGGCCCCTCGACGGCGATGACTCGTCGCATCGCCGGGTCGAGCACCGCACGCGTCATGAGCCCGAGTTCCGACCGATACTCCGGCTGCGCGAGCAACCCCGTGAGCCCATCGCGCACGGCATAGGGCATCCCCGCCACGTTGTACCCAACCGTGGGCACACCCGCGACTGCCGCCTCGAGCGTGACCAATGAGAACGACTCCGACGCCGACGGCAGGATCAACGCGTCGGCCGCCGCGATGAGTTGCGGAGCGTCGCTGCGCGGCCCCATCGCCACAACGCGATCTGCCAGCCCGACGCGCTCGGCTTCCGCGAGTACGGCCGGAAGTTCTTCGCCGTCGCCCACCAACACCAAACGTGCGTCGTGACCGCCCTGCAGTGCGCCGACCAACGCATCGAGCGTGTGCACTGCTTGCTTGACCGGCCGAAAGTTGGACGCGTGGATGAGGAGCTTCTCGCCGCGACACATCCCCATTTCCCGACGAAGGGCAAGGCGCTCGGTTCGAGCCAACTTGCCCGCGCCCGGACGTACCCAGTTCGGCGTGACCTGCACGTCGAGCACGTTGAACTGTCGACGCACCAAGTCGGCCAACCATGGAGAACACGCGGTCACCGCATCGGCCGCAGTGAGACCGATGGACGTGAGCGACACCAATTCCGGTGGCGGATTCGACGCGTCGGTACCGTGGAACGACACGACCAATCGCGCGTTCGGTGCAACGAGGTTTCGAACCCCCGCCGCCGCAAACGCAGCCGGCACCGCGTAGTGCACGTTGATGATCTCGGGGTCAACCGACAACACCACCGACGACAGCACTGCTGCGAAGCGCGCGTACGTGAGCTCGTTGCCGCCGAGCACCGCCGACTCGGTGGACACCGACGCGGTGTGCCACAACACGCCCGTAGTGTCGACGTGGGTCTCGCGATCGGAATGCGTCTGAAGCTTCACGAGGTCGCGACCAGCTGCGAACGGCACTCGGTCCGAGACCATGTGCACCTCGTGCCCGCGCTCGGCCAGCCCGCGCGCAGTGTCGCCGGCCACGATGGCCGAGCCGCCCATGCCGGCGAGACACGTCATGACGATTCTGGCCACGTTCCCCCCATGCCGTTGGGCGTGCTTCCGGTGCAGGGGCAGGATGGCAGGGAACACGCGGCAACGCCAGAGCGGATCCGCAACCGTTCACCCACCGTCAATCTGGCGGTCGACCAGGTCGGGTGTTCAGCCCACCTGGCCACGCGTCCGTCGGCCGCGGCGACCGGCGAAGAGCACGGCTGCGGCCACCGCCACGAGCCCGGCCGCCAACGCAAAGGCCAGCCCCGGTGCCGGGGCCCACCAGCTGCTCTCGGACCGGAGCTGCTGGGTGCGGTCACTGGGCAGCGTCCAGGTCCGGCGCTCGCCGGGGAGGTCCGCCACCACCCGGAACGTGGTGACTGCACGCAGGCGGGCCGCGAGGTCACGGTCGGTTGCGGCCGGGTCGAGCCCTGCCTTGGTGAGGACCGCAGCGACTTCGGAATCACGCGCAATGTCGAAGGTTGCGCCCGGCACGTCGGCGGTACCGATGAAACTACTCATGGTGCGCAACGGGCCGTCCGAGCGACCAACCCGAGCGTTGCGCACGGGCCCCGTCGGGCCCAGCACCTCGGCGAGGATCTGGTTCGCTTCGCTCGCGTTCGCGAACGGTTTGGTGACTTCGATACGCGCGCCGTCGAGACCGCGTTGCCACTGCGCCACCGTCCAACCCTTGGCCCGCAGGTCGTCGAGCCGAACCCGGTCTTCGAGCCGGCCGCCACCGACCTCGGCGCCTTGGACTGCCGCCGGGTCGAGCGCCACGGCCACCGTCACCGCGCCCGAGCCGTTCTCGCGCACCCGCACCGTGAGCGTGGAGTCGACCTTGCAGCCGGCGAGCAGCAGCACGAAAGCCGCAAGGATCGGCATCCAGACTCGTAGGCTTCCGCCGTTCACACGCACGGCCAACGAGTTTCGCGCATCCGCTCGACCACTCGTTGCTCGCGTCAGGGAGGGAACCATGGCAACTGAAAACGCAATCGTCGTCGGGAAAGAGGTGAGCGAAGACGCCGGAATCGACGTCGCCGTTTCACCGTCGTGGAAGATCGCGCTCGCCGAGCTCATCGGCACTTTCGTGTTGGTGCTCGGTGGTTGCGGCACCGCGGTGCTCGCCACCGGGCTGGGCGCCGACGTCACCGAAACGCTCGCCGGCAACAACACCATGGGCTTGGTGGGCGTGTCGCTCGCGTTCGGCCTCACCGTGTTGGTAATGGCCTACGCAATCGGCCACATCAGCGGCTGCCACATCAACCCGGCGGTCACCCTTGGCATGGCCATCAGCGGCAAGATCCCGTGGGTGTCGGTGCCCATCTACTGGGGCGCGCAGATCGTGGGTGGCATCCTCGGTGCCACCACCATCTTCGGCATTGCGTCGTCGAACAGCGTCTTCGACGTGAAGAAGGGATCGTTCGCCGCAAACGGTTGGGGCCCCGACGGCTCACCGGCGGGCTTCGGCTTCTGGGGCATGGTGCTCGTGGAAGTGGTGCTCACCGCCGTGTTCGTGCTCGTGGTCATCGGCACCACGCAGAGCCGATTCCCCGCGGGTTTCGGTGGCGTAGCCGCAGGTCTGGCCCTCACGCTCGTGCACCTCATCTCGATCCCGGTCGACAACACGTCGGTGAACCCGGCGCGGTCGCTCGCCGTTGCGATCTTCCGGGGCGACTGGGCGCTCACGCAGGTGTGGGCGTTCTGGGTGTTCCCATTGGTCGGTGCCGCGATTGCTGCTGTGATCTGGAAGGTGTTCTCGCCCGGCGAGAACTGATGGAGTGAGCGTCGACGCGACGCTCACGCAAAGAAATCGTTGATGTTTCGGTGCAGGCCGCCACGTTCGTTGAGACCACGAGCGTGGCGGCTCACCACTTCTTGGGCCGCTTCGTAGCGCGGCGCCCGGAACTTCGTGTTCCACTCGTTACGCGCTGCCAGCAGGCTCTTCACGACCATGGGCGCAATTGGCTTCCCCGGCACGTAGTGATCAGGGTCGAACGCGATTGCAACTGAACCCCGTCCCCGACTGGCGCTCCACGCAACGCGGATGTCGGGTTGCTCGCTTCGGCGGGCGGCCTTCGAGCCGAACAGGTGCAACACCTGGAGTTCATCGGGACCGCGCCGAGTGGGAACGGCAACCTTGCTCCAACGTCGTTCGTCGACGTGGTCGAGCACGAACTGTTCCATCTCGAGTGCGTCGGGCAGCACGTCGAACCCTTCCACGAGCGCGTGTTGCACCAACTCGGACGGGAACTCGGGCAGCACCGCTTCGACGTACCCCATTGCGGCACCTGGACGCGGGTTGACTTCGTTGGCCACGAACCCGTGCTCGGACAAGATGCCGTCGAGCGTGAACGTGCCGCGGAAATCATGGGCGTCACGGAGATACTCGCCAACGCGACGCGCGTACTTCCGAATGTTGTAGCGATCGACGAAGCTGGGATCCCAGAACGTGGATGCACCTACGTAACTCAGATTGGTACCGTGGCGCAGCACGATCTGTTCCACCGGGCGGAACACCACCACGTCGTCGGCGGTCACGATGCCGTGCACCGAGCACGGCATGCCTTCCACGAACGGCGAAACGCGAATCACGTCACCCGCGGCCTTCTCGCTGAAGAACGCATACGCGGCTGCGGCGTCTTTCTCGTTGCGGATACGACGCACGAACCGTCCGCCCATACCAACGCCAACACGCGGGTCACCTGACCATACGGTGCCGTGGCCTTCATCGAGGTCTTCGGCGATGTGTTGCACACGATCAAGTCCTGCGAGCTCGACGATTGCGATCTCGGCGCCGTTCACTTCGTCGGTGCGGACCTTGCGTTCGAGGTCGACCCAGTCGGGTCGACGCGGTCCGAACGCGGCTCGTTCACCAAGACGGTTCGAAGTGACCGGACGTTCGATCAGGACGAGCGCTTCACGTTTGGGGTCGTACCGATCGATCTTCTCGTGCATCTCGACGAGCTTCTCGGCGTTGTAGCGCGTGAGGTGGCGCGCGGCGTCGGCCGGCAGGCGGCATACCGCTTCCCAGAAGTCGACTTCCTCGCCGTAGTTCGC
>JBMOIJ010000008.1:0-79097 GCA_049317385.1 Acidimicrobiia bacterium | reverse complement strand
ATTGAACCAACGACTGTGCACGGGAGGGACCAGTCCCCGCATCGTTGGCTCCGGTACGGCGGTTGGTTTCCGCCCGGTGGCCCTCCATGCACTCCGAAGAGCGCCACGACCTAGCGGCCGCGTACCTCCAGGGTCCCAAAACGTTGATCATGCATTGGTGGACCACCCCCTTTCTCTGGTGGCGTCATCATGACATGTCACGTGCGTGATGTCAGCGCGCGTTTTCCCCGTTCACACAGCCGTTACAAAACCTGGTCGAGCCGGGGACGACCTCCGGTCACACCGTGCGCCGCTCCATCTTCGGGATGCCCGGCGTGGTGTCGTTCACGCCCCAGCTGATGATGACTTCGGGACGGATGCGGAACTGCGGCGCGCCGTCATGCGCTTCGATCGACGCGGCGCCAATGACCTTGATGCCACGCGGGGACCACGGATCGACGGTAGCGAGGTCATCGATCACCACCGTTGCACGCGGGTTCTGCTCGACGTTGCGGTAGCGGACCGTGCGAGTGATGTCGAAGCCCCCGGAAACGATGTCATCACCGTCGAGGCCGAACGACACCGGCGCCACATCGGGCTTTCCTTCGGGCGACGCGGTCGCGAAGCGCATCAGCGGCTGCGTCTGGAGGTAGGCGCGCTCGGCGTCGGTGAAACTCATGGCTCAGCTCCTGGGCGGGTCGGGCGACGGATCCGGTGGATCCGTCGGTGTCGGCGGGTCGGCGGGCGGGGGCGGCGGCGGTGCTGGTGCTGGTGCGCCCACTGCGCCGATGGCGCGCATGTAGGCCAACTGCGTTTCGACCACCGCGTGCACCTGCTCGGGGAGGTACGACTCGCCCGTGGCTTCGGAACGCTCGAGGATGTACGCGACGGTTTCGGCGCCGCCCACGATGACCGGCGCATCCATGTGCGGCTTCACCCCGTTGACCGCGACACCACGCTTCTTGAAGTACTCGAGTTGGAATCCGATGATGCGCTTCACGTCGTCGGGAGTGAGCGTGGCCGCCACGTCATCGGGGACGTGTTGGACCACCCACTCGTACGCCTCGTCGAGCGAGTACGTGGGCGGGGGCGGCGCAGTCGCCAAACGCGACGCTTCTCGCCCCACGAAGAACGCCGCTGCCAACAGGATCACCCCGATGGCGAGAACAACCGCCAGAAACGTCACGTCGGCAGATTACGCGGGGCGCTTCAAAGTGACGAAATAGGCACTCACAAGCGCCCCAATTGTTCAGATGCCGATGCGCTGGGCGAGCAGCTCACGGTGATACGTGGCATCACCCAGCAACACTTCAGAGCTCTTCGCCCGCTTGAAGTACAGATGCGCGTCGTGCTCCCAGGTGAACCCGATCCCACCGTGAATCTGAATGTTCTCGGCGGCCGCGTGGAAGTACGCGTCCGAGCAATATGCCTTCGCCAACGACGCAACAACCGGGAGTTCGTCACTGCCATCGGCTGCCATGGCCGCTGCGTAATACGCCGCGCTCTTCGCCGACTCCACTTCCAGCAGCATGTCGGCACACTTGTGCTTGACGGCTTGGAACGAACCGATGGGCCGACCGAACTGGATGCGCACCTTCGCGTACTCCACGCTCATGTCGAGCACCTTCTGCGCGCCACCCACCATCTCGTTCGCAAGCGCCGTGGCCGCAATGTCCATGACCCGGCTGTAGGCCGCGAAGTCGCCGCCGATCCTCTTGGCCGGCACTGCGGTGAAGTCGAGCTTCGCCTGCTTGCGGGTCTGGTCCATGGTGGCGAGCGGCGTGCGCGTGAGGCCTGCGGCCGCACCGTCGACGGCGTAGAAGCCGATGCCATCTGCTCCACTGGTACCGGCATCGCGTGCCACCACGATGACGAGGTTGGCAAGGTGCCCGTCGATCACGAACGACTTCGTGCCGTCGAGGGTGAACCCGTCACCCGCAGGCGTTGCGACCATCGTGATGCCGCTGGCATCCCACTTGCCACTCGGTTCGGTGATTGCCAAGGTGGCGATGGTCTCGCCGCTCGCGATGCCGGGGAGGTACTCGTTCTTCGCGGCGTCGTCACCAGCGACCAAGATCGCGTTCGCGGCGAGCACCACACTCGAGAAGTACGGCGCGCACAACAACGCGCGGCCCTGTTCTTCGAGCACGATGCCGAGCTCGACCATGGAGAACCCTTGCCCGCCGAACGCTTCGGGGATGGCAAGCGACTGCAAGCCGAGCTCATTGGCCATCTGTGACCACACCGCCGGGTCGTAGCCGTCGTCGGTTTCCATGAGGCGCCGCACCTCGGTGACCGGGCTCTTGGCTTCGAGGAACTTGCGCACCGCGTCGCGGAGTTGTTCCTGCTCTTCGGAGAAGGCGAAGTTGACCACGTCAGGGACTCCTCTTAGTTGCCTTTGGGTTCGCGCGGCAGACCGAGCACGCGCTCACCGAGAATGTTGCGTTGGATCTCGCTCGAACCGGCGTAGATGGTTTCCGAGCGACTGAACATGAAGATGCGTTGCAGTTCGAACAAGTCGTAGGGCTCGTTGCTGGACACCACTTGGCTCTCGGGGCCCATCACCTTCATGGCGAGTTCGCCGAGGTTGCGGTGCCAGTTGCTCCAATAGAGCTTGCCGATGCTGCTGGTGGGACCGATGACCCCACGCTTCACCAAGTCGGTGAGCATGCGCAGACCGTTGTACTTCATGATCTGCAAGCCCACGTACGCGTTGGCGAGTTGGTCGCGGGTGATGGGGTCGTTGATCTTGCCGTTCTGCTTCGCCACGTCGACGATGGCGTTCAGCTCGCGAGCGAACGCGAGTTGCTGCGACATGAACGCCGTGCCGCGCTCAAATCCGAGCGTGGCCATGGCGACCTTCCAGCCGTCGTTCACGCCACCGACGACGTTCTCTTTCGCAGTGCGCGCGTCATCGAAGAACACTTCGTTGAACTCGGCGCTGCCGGTCATCTGGCGCAGCGGCCGCACCGTGACGCCCGGCTGGTCCATGGGGACGAGCACGTAACTGAGGCCCTTGTGCGCGGGTGCGTCCTTATCGGTGCGGCACACCACGAAACACCACTGCGCGCGATGCGCAAGGGTGGTCCAGACCTTCTGGCCGTTGATGACCCACTCGTCGCCATCGAGCACTGCAGTGGTGGCCACGTTCGCCAGGTCGGAGCCGGCATTGGGTTCCGAGTAGCCCTGACACCAGAGTTCTTCGCACGACTGGATCTTGGGCAGGAAACGCCGCTTCTGTTCGTCGGTACCGAAGGCCAAGAGCGTGGGCGCAAACAGCCCCTCGCCGAAGAACGACACGCGGGCCGGCGCGTTGGCGAGGGCGTACTCCTCGCCGAAGATGACTTGCTGCACGAAGTCGGCGCCTCGGCCCCCGAATTCGACGGGCCAGCTGAGGCCGAGCCACCGGTCCTTGCCGAGCAGCTTCTCCCACTCGAGACGGATCTCCCAGCCTTCTTCGTCGGCGGGGCCGCCTCTGCCGCCGAGGGCGGCGAACTCGCCCGTGAGGTTGTCGTTGAGCCACGCGCGGACTTCGTCGCGGAACTCGGCTTCGGCCGGGGTGTCGCGGAATTCCATGGGCGCAACCTACCTGACCAGCGAGTCAAGTTCGGCACTCGCCCCAGCACCAGTTCGGCACGCGCCGCGGCACCAGAATGGGGCCATGACCCGCCCGGCGCACTTCGAGACCGCCGAGGTCCGCATCGACAAGATCGTGGTCGGACCCTTCGAGAACAACGTGTTCGTGGTGCGCGACAAATCCACCGGTGATGCCATCATCATCGACGCGGCAAACGAACACGAACTGCTGCTCGAGGTGAGTCGCGCCACCGGCGTACGGCGTGTCCTCACGACGCACGGCCACTGGGACCACATCCAGGCGGTCACCCAACTCCGTGACGCCGGAATCGACATCGGCATCGCGCCCGAGGACAGCGCCATGCTCCCCGCGTACGACTTCGTGATTCCTGACGACGACGTGATCGAGGTCGGCGCACTACGCGTGCACACCATTCACACGCCTGGCCACACACCCGGCTCCACGTGCTTCTTGCTCGAGGATCACCCGGTCGTCTTCAGCGGTGACACGCTCTTCCCCGGCGGCCCCGGCACCACCGCGCTGGCTGGAGGCGACTTCGCCGCCATCATCGAATCGATCGACCGGCGGCTGTTCACGTTGCCGCCCGCCACGCTCGTCCTTCCCGGCCACGGCCTGGATACCACCGTGGGTGACGAAAGGCCGCACCTCGGTGCGTGGATCGAACGCGGGTGGTGACTTCGCCATACAGAATACGAAAGTTCACGCAATCCTGGTTGACCCGCGACAAGCACGGGTTTACGTTCGCCACAACTCCTCAGATTGGGCGGAGAGGGGAGCACAATGCGATTCGTTCGCGTGTCGGAAATCCCAGGTTCCCGAGCTCGGCGGCGCGCCGAGATTGGCCTCGACGCGGAGGTCACTGCGCCAACCCCGTTGACGACCACACGGGCATGTCCCGAGTGCGCAACCGACATGGTGCATATGCGCGTCGACGATCGACGGGTCGATTACTGCCCTCGTTGTCAGGGCATGTGGCTCGAACGTGACGCAGCACGCAATTTGGTGCGACGTTCATTTGCCACGTGGCACCCGTCCAACACGGGTCACGACGACATCCCTGCTCCGGTTGCTGCGCAGCTGCGACTGGTGCCGTCGAGCGAAGCCAGCTAGCGGAACCTTCGTGATTCCGCGCGCCGCTTGCGCGCGGTCACGTGGTGGCGCGGCGCGGCTCGCTCACGATGTCCACGCCCTCAGGCGCTTCCAGCACCTGCAACCGGTCGTCTTCGACCTCGATTGAGAGGTGCCCGGCGAGCAACGGGATCTTGTCGACGCGCAACCTTCCCATCCACTCGGGCAGGATTGGCGCGATGTGCAGGTTGCCGTTGCGCAGGTCGGGTTCGAATCGCAGCAACGTGCGCAGAATCAGCAACGGCGACCCCGCGGCCCACGCCTGCGGAGAACACGCCGTGGGGTACCGCACCGGAAATGGAAAGCCGTCGCGCGGCAAACCTGCGAACAATTCGGGGAGCCGCCACTCGAAGTGCTCGGCCGCAGCCAACTGCGCCTCGATCAGCCGGGCCGCCTCGTGCACGAATCCGTACCGCATGAGACCAGCTGCAGCAATGGCGTTGTCATGGGGCCACACGCTGCCGTTGTGGTAGCTGAGCGGGTTGAATCCCCGCATCGAATCCGCGAGCGTGCGCACGCCCCAACCGGTGAACATGGCCTCCGACATGAGGTGTTTGGCCACCAAGTGGGCCTTCTCTTCGTCGATGATGCCGGTCCACAAGCAGTGCCCGATGTTCGACGTGACCGCATCGACAGGCTTCTTGTCGCGGTCGAGCGCCATGGCGTAGTACGCCTTCTCTTCGATCCAGAAGTCACGGTTGAAGTTGGCCTTCAACGTGGCCGCTTCGGTTCGCAGCTGCTCGGCGAGTGGCCGATCGCCGCGTTCGCTCGCACAGTGGGCGCGCGCGATCAGCGCTGCGTACACGTACCCCTGCACCTCGGCCAACGCGATCGGGGGTTCGGCCAACCGGCCGTCGGAGAACCGGACGGCATCGAAGCTGTCCTTCCAACCCTGGTTGCGGAGACCACGGTCGGTGTAGCGCTGGTACTCGACGTACCCGTCGCCGTCGCGATCGCCGTAGTTGCGCACCCAGTCGAGCGCGCCGTCAGCGGCCGGAAGCAGCGCGTCGACTTGTTCACGCTTGTTGCCCCACCGCGACAACTCACCCACCATCATGACGAAGAGGGGCGTGGCATCAGCCGTGCCGTAGTAGCGCGACTGGCCACCCAAGGACTGCCGCGCGGCTTCACCGAAGCGCACTTCGTGGAGGATGCGACCCGGCTCTTCCTCGGTGTCGGGGTCGACCTTCGTGCCCTGCACGCTGGCGAGCGTCTCGAGCGTGCCGAGCGCCAGGTCGCTGTCGATCATCATCGCCATCCACGACGCGATCAACGAGTCGCGTCCGAAGATCGTCATGAACCACGGCGCACCAGCGGCGACGACCGTACGGTCGGGGTGGGCGGGATCGAAGATGCGGAGCGCGGCCAGATCGTCGCATGAACGCTGCAACAGCAACTTCACGGGCTCGTGCTCGGTGTCGAAGCGCGGCAGCTTGCGTCGCCACTCGGTGAGGCGTGCACTGGGCTGCGACCGCGCCACCGGCTGGCCCGAGCGATAGAGCGGTTCGATCTCCACGTCGTCGACCACGCCGCGCACCTCGGTGCTCAGGATCCACGACTCACCCGGAGGAACCACGACTGCGAAAGTGGCCATGGCACCCCGAATGCGCGCGGGTCGGTCGAACTCCACGATGGTGGCGCGGCTGCCCCGCCCGTTCCGGTAGGTGAACGTGATGCCGTTGTCGTAGTCGGCGAGTTCCACCGGGCCGCGCTTCTCGACGCGCGCTTCCTTCACTTCGAAGAGGTCGGCAAAGTCAGCCTCGAAGAGCAGTTCCAGATCACAGAACGCGGCTTCCTCGCCGAAGTTGCGGACCTCGATGTCTTCTCGCATGCCGTTGCCCACATATCGGGTCCGCACCACCAAGAACTGCGAGTCGGCTCGACCGGGGTTCGGCACCGAGCGCGCCACGAAGACACCGACAAAGGGCTCTTGCGACTCGGCCGCGAGCGGCTCGACGCGCTCGCCGTTCACTCGCATCGCGATACGCGAGAGGAAGCGCGTGTCCTGGATGAACAGCCCGTGCGGAAGGCCCGGGATGATGTCGCCGGACATGCCCGAGATGCTGAAGGACGAACCTTCGACGAGCGTGACGAAACCACCCACGCCCAGCGATGCGCTGCCACTCGTACTCCAGGGGCTCGCCACGTCGAGTGACGGTAGTGGCGGTGGCCCCGACACAATGGCCTCCAGATCCACCCAGGGCTACCCTCCCGCCATGCGCATCGCACAAATCGCGCCGGTCTGGTACCCCGTCCCTCCTCAGGGATATGGCGGCTCGGAGCTGATCGTTTCGTTGCTCACCGAGGGACTCGTTGCGCGGGGCCACGACGTCACACTGTTCACGGTGGGCGGCTCCACCACGTCGGCCAAGATGGTTGAGGTACTGCCCGAAGCCCCCGACCCCTCGGTCCTGGGCACCCCTTGGTACAACGCCTGCTGGTACGAGATGCACCAGGCCGCGGCCGCGATGCTGGCCACCGAAGGGTTCGACGTCGTGCACTCGCACACGCACCTGGCCCCCTTGTTGGGCGCGATGCGCCCCGACCCGCCGCTCGTCCACACGGTGCACGTGCCGTGGAACGACGAAGCGCGCGCCACCTATCGACTCATCGCCGATCGCATCAACGTGGTGGCCATCAGCCAGGCGTCACGAAACTGCTTCCCCGACGGCAACTTCGCCGACGTCGTGTACAACGGCATCGACGTCGGTCAATACCGCTACCAAGCCGAGAAGAACGGCTCATTGGTGTTCATCGGCCGCGCCAATCCCGACAAAGGTGTGCTGCCGGCGCTGAGGATCGCGCGCGCCGTCGACGCGCCCATCACGCTCATCTGCAAGCGCTCCGAGCAACACGAGATCGACTACTGGAACGCCGAGATCGCGCCGCTGCTCGGTTCCGACGTCGAGGTGCTCCAGGACGTCGACCACGAAACCAAGGTCGACCGGCTCGCGAACGCCAGCGCGTTCGTGTTCCCGTTGCAGTGGGACGAACCGTTCGGTCTGGTCATGGTCGAGGCCATGGCCTGCGGCACGCCGGCCGTGGTGCGGCCATTCGGCGCCGCCCCTGAGCTGGTCGCTGACGGTGTGAGCGGGTTCGTTCGTGACTCCTTCGACGACCTCGTCGACGCCACCCGGCGGGTGCTGCACGGCGAAATCGACCCGGCCATCTGTCGCAAGCGGGTCGACGAGCACTTCAGCGCCGAGGTCATGGTGCAGGGGTACGAAGCGCTCTTCGAGCGGGTGACCGCCTCCGCCTGACGGCCGCGAGTTTCCACTACGCGCGTAGTGGAATTAGGATTTCGACCGTGAGCGACACCCCCCTCCTCGTCATCGACGACCTCCGCGCCACCGCGCCCGACGGCCGCGAGATCCTGCGCGGCCTCTCGCTCGAAGTGGGCGAGGGCGAGGTACACGCCCTCATGGGCCCCAACGGCTCGGGCAAGAGCACGCTGGCCGCAACGCTCCTGGGCAACCCGGCGTACGAGGTCACGAGGGGCCGCATCGTCTTTCGCGGCGAAGACATCACCGGGTGCGCCACCGACGAGCGTGCGGCGCGCGGCATGTTCCTGGGCTTCCAACACCCCGAAGAGATCCCGGGCGTGAGCGTCACCAACTTCTTGCGCCAGGCCATGGGCACGCGCAAAGGAATCGAGGACTACTCGGTCCTCGAAGTGCGTATGAAGATGCTCGAGTGGATGGACCGGCTCGGCATGGACCAGCGCTTCGCCGAGCGTTACCTCAACGAGGGCTTCTCGGGCGGCGAGAAGAAGCGAAACGAGATCCTACAGATGGCGCTCATGGAACCTGACCTCGCCGTACTCGACGAAACCGACTCCGGGCTCGACATCGACGCGCTCCGCGAGGTGAGCGCAGGCATCGACGCGGTGCGCGCCGCCCGTCCCCAGATGGGCGTGCTGCTCATCACCCACTATCAACGCATCCTCTCGTACGTGCACCCCCAGATCGTCCATGTGCTCGTCGACGGACGCATCGTCGAGACGGGTGGCCCCGAACTCGCGGCGCGCGTCGAAGCCGAAGGGTTCGACGGGTTCCGTCAGGCGGTGGCGCAGTGAGCGCCCTCGACGTCGAGCAGGTCCGCAAGGACTTCCCCATCTTCGAACGCGAGGTGCACGGCAAGCGCCTCACCTACCTCGACTCGGCGTCGAGTGCGCAGAAGCCGCTTGCCGTCATCGAGTCGATGGACCATGTGTACCGCCACACGTACGCGAACGTGCATCGCGGCGTGTACACGCTCTCCGAAGAGACCAGTGCCGCCTACGAGGCCGTGCGCGGCACCCTCGCCCGCTTCCTCAACGCTCGCAGCGAGAAGGAAGTGGTGTTCGTTCGCAATGCCACGGAAGCCATCAACTTGGTGGCGTACGCGTGGGCTCGGCGCAACGTGCACGAAGGCGACGCCATCGTGCTCACCCAGATGGAGCATCACGCCAACATCGTGCCGTGGCACATCTTGGCGGCCGAACGCGGCGTCGAGCTGCGGTGGGTGCCGCTCGCCGACGACTACACGCTCGACACCTCGTCACTCGACGAGTTGCTCGAAGGCGCCAAGCTGTTCGCGTTCAGCGCCATGAGCAACGTGTTGGGTACCGCACCCGATGTCCGAGCATTCGTGGATGCCGCGCACGCTCGCGGGGCACTCGCACTCGTCGACGCGTGCCAACACGTCCCACACGCCGTCACCGACGTGCAGGCGTGGGATGCCGACTTCGTGGCCTGCTCGGCCCACAAGATGCTCGGCCCCACCGGCATCGGCGCGCTCTGGGCTCGCGAGTCGCTGCTCGAGGAGATGCCGCCCTTCATGGGCGGTGGCGACATGATCACCGACGTCCGCACCGACGGCTTCGTCGCCAATGAGGTGCCCTGGAAATTCGAAGCCGGTACACCAGCAATCGTTGAAGTGATCGGCTGGGGGGCCGCAATCGACTACTTGCAGCGCATCGGCCTCGACGCCGTGCGCGCCCACGAGCAGTCGCTCACCGCGTATGCACTCGATGCCCTCGACGCCGCGTTCGGCACCGACATCCACATCTTCGGGCCGCGTGACGTGCAGGTGCGTGGTGGCGCCATCTCGTTCGAGCTCGACGGTGTGCACCCGCACGACATTGCGCAGATCCTCGACGAAGACGGCGTGTGCGTCCGGGCCGGCCACCACTGCGCCAAGCCGCTGATGCGTCGCCTGGGTGTGAGCTCCACGGCCCGCGCATCCACGTACCTGTACAACGATCAGTCCGACATCGACACGCTCGTGGCGTCGCTGCAACGGGCTCATCAGTTCTTCGCCCTCTAGGAGCACCGTGGCCGGCCTCGAAGACCTGTACCGCGAAATCATCCTCGACCACTACCGCGCGCCGCGTAACCGCGGCGAACTCCCCGTTCCGCCGGCGCATCGCGTCGAAGGGTTCAACCCGCTGTGCGGCGACGAGATCGTGTTGTTCGTCGACGTCGAGGGCAACGCAATCGCCGACGTGAAAGTGGGCGGGCATGGCTGTTCCATCAGCCAAGCGTCGAGCTCCATGATGAGCGCGGCAATCAAAGGGAAGACCGTCGACGAAGCACGCGATCTCATCCACGCGTTCAAAGGGATGATGTCGATCCACGAGGCGAGCCTCGAAGGTGGCGACGCGCCGGCGGCCGGGACACCGGCACCCGAAGTTCGCCTCGGCGATCTCGAAGCACTCCAGGGCGTCGTGAAGTTCCCGGTGCGCATCAAGTGCGCCACCCTGGCGTGGAACACGCTCGCCCAGGCCCTCGATGAAGCCGGCACCCCCACCGAAGAATCCTGATCTCACGGTGCGTGGCTGCCGATGGCGGCTGACCCCAAGAGAAACCGCACCGAAATCGCGGAATTGGGGAACGAGAATCGTCCGGGAGGCGTTTCACCCTCGTACCCTGAGAGAAGCGGGATCACCCCGCCGATACGGTGCACACAGCGAAGGAGGCCGCAATGGAATCGACGAACCTGACCGCGATGATCGATGAGGCACTCGAGCGTTTCGCTGGGCGTGGTCTCATCAGCGGCGACGAGATCGTCGACTTCTTGCTCGACCTCCGGTCGGCCGCGGCCGCCGAGGCCTTCCCCACGGTGGCCGACCTCGGCGCCGACGCACCGGTTCTCACCGCCTGAGCCTCCGGGGCGCGCGAAGCGTCCTCCCCCGGCGCAACCTGCGGAAATTCCCCCCCTTCCGGTAGCATCCCGTCATTCCTGGGAGGGGCGCCGTGAAGTCAGTGCTGCGCAAGATCGCGATCGCGTCAGCTGCCGTCCTCGCCGTCGTACTCATCGCCGGCACTGCATGGACGGTCACCCGGTCGGGGAACGACCGCGTCCTCAATTCCCGCGAAGTCGCGCTCGTGGCGGCGGCGCCCACCACCACTGCGGCGCCCACGACCACCACCGCCCCACTCCCGCCACCCCGTGAGCCGGATCCGGCCCGCACCCTGTTGCCCCCGCTCAACGGCCGGGCCTTGGGTCCGGGCGCCCGCGGCGAAGACGTGCAGGCGTACGAGCAGCGGCTCGCCGATCTGCGCTTCGACCCCGGCAAGGTCGACGGCGTCTACGACGGCTCCACGTCATTTGCGGTGCAGAGCCTCCAGAAGTTGGTGAAGCAACCCGTTACTGGTCGCATCAACGAAGACGCTCGGACTGCACTTTCCATCTTCAGTTGGCCCGAGCCAATGGAGGCCAACGGCGAGCCCACTCGCGTCGAAGTCGATGTCGACCGCCAGGTCATGGTGCTGTGGCGCGACAACAAGGTGCAGTTCATCACCACCGTCTCCACCGGCTCCGGCGAGCGCTACTGCTACGTCGACGAGCAGCGGAATCCGGGTGTGCGGGTCTGCCAGTTCGCCGACACCTACTCGGGTCGGTTCGAGTTCGGTCGACGCGTGAAGGGATGGGACAAGTCCCCGCTGGGGCAGCTCTACAACCCCGTCTACTTCAACGGTGGCATCGCGGTGCACGGCTACACCAGCGTTCCGACCGGGCCGGCTTCGCACGGCTGCGTGCGCATTCCGATGTACGTGTCGGAGTACTTCCAAACGCTCGTCGACACCGGCGAACCCGTGTACGTCTTCAACGGCGCCGATCAGAACCGCGGCATGGAGTACACGAAGGTCGGCTCGGGAGCACCCGCTCCCGCCACGGCACCGCCGGCCTCCAGGGAACCCCCGGCGGTCGTCTCGCCGGCCACCACGGCCCGCCCGCCCAGCTCCACGACTCCGCCGCCCGCCACCACGGCCAAGCCTCCACCGCCCGCCACCACGGCCGGCGGCGGCTGATCAGGCTCCCTCCCAGCTCCCTTTTGGCGCGCGTACGGGTGCACCAACGGCACCCTGCACGCGCCGGAATTGGAGATTGGGTGGATCAGAAGCCCGGATCAGCGAAGGGGTCGGCTTCGGGAGCCACCTCGACCGTGAGCTCGGTCACACCGAGTTCGGCCGCCAAGGTGTCGTACCCCTCGCGTTCGAGGCGATCGGCGAGGTCGGCGCCGCCGCTGGTGACCACTCGTCCCCCCATGAACACGTGCACGTGTCCGGGCCGGAGTTCAGTGAGCAGCCGCGCGTAGTGGGTGATGGCGAGCACGCCCAACCCGCGTTCCGCAACGAGTTCGCGCGTACGGGCCGCCAAATCGCGAAGTGCGTCGACGTCGAGCCCGCTGTCGAGTTCGTCGAGCACCGCGATCTTGGGGTTCAACACTGCGAGCTGGAGCATCTCCATGCGCTTCTTCTCGCCGCCGGAGAACTCGTCGTTCACGCCGCGGGCGAGGAACGCGTCGCCGATTGCGAGCTGCGCCGCCTCGGCGTCGACATCGCCGGCGGTGCGCACGGATGCCCCCACCAGATCGCGCACGGTCACCCCGGGCACTTCCACCGGGTACTGCATCAGCGCGAACAACCCGGCTTCGGCGCGCTGCCACGTGGGGAGGTCCAAGAGTTCGATGCCGTCGAGCGTGGCGCTCCCCGCGGTGACCACGTAACCGGGACGCCCCATGAGCGCATGGGTCAGCGTGCTCTTGCCCGAACCGTTGGGCCCCATGAGGGCATGGATCTCACCCGAACGGACGGTAAGATCGACCCCCCGAAGAATCTCGACGGGCGCGCCGTGGTCACGCAACACCGATGCGTGCAAGTCGCGAATGATCAACTCGCTCACAGTGCCTCGAGTTCTCTCCGCTTCGCAATGAAGCTCCGCTCGTTCACAGGTTCACCTCAACATCGTCGCCACTGACGCGCACTTCGTAGACCGACACTGCCTTGGTCGCCGGCAGGCTCTGCGGCATGCCGGTTCGCAGGTCGAACGTGCTGCCGTGCTTGGGACACTCGATCTCGCACTCGTCAGGCCAAAGTTCGCCTTCGGACAACGAGTAATCCGCGTGACTGCATCGGTCATCGATGACGTACCAGTCGGCATCGCCGATGCGCACTACGGCGAGCCGATGCGCCTCGAGGTCGAACCGCTGCGACGAGTTGGGTGCGACGTCAGTGGCGCCGCACACGCGAGTCCAGCTCACCGCGGTGCTCCTGCACCGAGGCGGCCCACCTTGTCGGAGACCGCATCAGCGAGCCGCTCGGCCATGGCAGGAATGGGCAGGCGCCCCAACACGTCGGCAAAGAAGCCGAGCACGATGAGCCGCGCGGCATCCTCGGGCCGCACCCCGCGGCTCTCGAGGTAGTAACGCTGGTCGTCATCGATGGGACCGACCGTGCTGCCATGGCTGCACTTCACGTCGTTGGCTTCGATCACCAGGTTCGGAATGCTCTCGGCCGCCGCGCCCTCACTGAGCACCAAGTTCCGGTTGGTCTGGTGGGCATCGGCCTTCTGCGCGTCCTTCCGGAGGCGAACGAGTCCGCTGTACACCGAACGGGCGGTGTCTTCGACCGCGCCCTTGAACAGCAAGTCGCTCTGCGTGCGCGGTGCGTCGTGATCCTGGAGTGTACGGAAGTCGAGCATCTGCGCACCCGACCCGAAGTACACGGCAACGGACTCGCTCTCTGAGTGCTCGCCGGCAAGGAGTGCTTCGCTCCGCAGTCGCGCGTAGTCGCCGCCCAACGCGATCGCACTCGAACGCAACACCGCATTGCGGGCAAGGTGCGCCCGCTGCAATGCAATGGACCACACCCTGGGGCCATGTTCTTGGACCGACAGGTACTTGACGCGCGCGTTCTCGGCGAGATCGAGCTCGGTGACGCCATCGACGAAGTGATCCCCGGCAGACACGAACCGCTCGACGACGCTCGCCTCGCTGTCACGCTCGGCGTGCACGAACGTGCGCGGGAAGCTGGCCCGCCCGTCGCCCTCACCCCAGTGCACGACCACGATCGGCGCCTCGATCACCACGCCCGCTGGCACGTGAATGTACGCACCGCCAGCCAGGAACGCGTCGTTCAAGATGGTGAACGCATCTTCGCTCGGGCCCACGACGCGCCCGAGCTGCGCACCGACGGCCTCGTGGAGCGTGGCGATTCCGGCCACCACAACGCCCTTGGACTCATAGGCGGCATCGAGTTCGTGGTGAACGACCCGACCGTTGCGCAGGACGACCAAACCGGCGGATGCACCCGCTTCGGCGGCGATAGGACCACCGCCCGGTGCGCGTTCGTCGCCGGGCGTGCCAAGTTCCTCCGCAGCGAATGGTGTGTAGCGGGATAGGTCGAACTCGTCAATGCGGCTGTAGCGCCAGATCTCTTCGTGCGCAGTGGGCCATTCGATCGTGGCCACTCGTGCCGCGGCTGCTGCCCGACGGCGCGCCAACCACTCGGGACCGCCGATCGCCGCAGCGGCCTCGGCGGTGAACACCTTGTCCCTCACGCCCCGTCGTCCTCCGTCGGGCGACGCATCCGCATCGCTGATCCTCCTGCTGACGGTCGCTGGATTTCAGCCAACGGAACCTTCCATGTTGAGTTCAATGAGTCGCGTGAGCTCCACGGCGTACTCCATGGGCAACGTCTTGGTGACCGGCTCGATGAACCCGTTCACGATCATGGCCGTGGCCTGCTGCTCGGTGAGCCCACGGCTCATGAGGTAGAAGATCTGGTCGTCGCCGACCTTCGAGACCGTGGCCTCGTGGCCGATACGCGCGTCCTGCTCCTCCACCTCCATGTACGGGTAGGTGTCGGAGCGGCTCTCTTCGTCGAGGATGAGTGCGTCGCAGCGCACGTGACTCTTCACGTTGTGTGCGCCTTCTTCCACTCGCACCAATCCGCGGTAGGTGGTGCGACCGCCGTCCTTGCTGATGCTCTTGGAGTCGATGACGCTGGTGGTCTCAGGTGCCGCGTGCGTCATCTTGGCGCCTGCGTCTTGGTGCATCCCTGCCCCGGCGTACGCAACCGAGAGCACTTCACCGTGCGCCTTCGGGCCGGCCAGCACCACGGCCGGGTACTTCATGGTGAGCTTCGAGCCGATGTTGCCGTCGATCCATTCGACCGTGGCTTCCGCTTCCGCCCGCGCCCGCTTGGTGACGAGGTTGTACACGTTGGGCGACCAGTTCTGAATGGTGGTGTACCGGATGCGCGCACCCGGGCACGCCACCAGTTCCACCACCGCACTGTGCAGCGAATCGCTTGAATACACGGGCGCGCTACAGCCTTCGACGTAGTGCACCGACGCGCCCTCATCGGCGATGATCAGTGTGCGTTCGAACTGCCCGGCGTTCTCGGTGTTGATACGGAAGTACGCCTGCAGCGGCATGTCGACGTGCACGCCTGGCGGCACGTAGATGAACGAACCGCCACTCCACACCGCACTGTTGAGGGCTGCGAACTTGTTGTCGCCCGGCGGAATGACCGTGCCGAAGTACTTCTGCACGATCTCGGGGTAGTCGCGCACCGCGCTGTCCATGTCGGTGAAGAGGATGCCCTGCTTCTCCAGGTCTTCGCGGTTCTTGTGGTATACGACTTCGCTTTCGTACTGGGCCGTGACGCCGGCAAGGAACTTGCGTTCGGCTTCAGGGATACCGAGCTTCTCGTAGGTCTCCTTCATGCCCTCGGGCAACATGTCCCAGTCGGACACCTGCTCGTTGGTGGGTTTGATGTAGTAGTAGATGTCGTCGAAATCGATGTCGGGCATGTTCGACGCGAACCACTCGAGCATCGGCTTGCGTTCGAAGCGCTTCAACGAGTTGAGCCGGAACTTCGTCATCCATTCGGGCTCGCTCTTGTGCGCCGAGATGTCACGCACGATCTCTTCGTTGATGCCTTTGCGCGGCCGGTAGACGAACTGGTCGCCGTCGTTCCATCCGAGCTTGTACTTGTCGAGGTTGAGGCCGTCGATCGACATCGTGGCTCCGCAGCATGGGCGAGTTGAGAGGCCAGCGCCGGCCCGGGGGTGGGCGACGCCGGGGAATTCCGAGTGCTTCACCCGGAATTTCCACTACGTCGATAGTAACAATTCCCGACCGCCCGGTTCACGCCCGCCGGCGGCTCCTGCCGGCTACTTCGCCGACCGCACCTGCTGGAGCTGGGCGATGAGCTTGGCCATCTGATCGGCGGCCCGCTGGATGCGACCGGCGTCGTAGGGCTGCGCCTGCACGGCCGCGTCGTACTCGGCGGCCGCCGCCTGAAGCTGGGTGATGATGGCGGCCTCGTCGCCGCTGGGCGCGACCGTTGTGGCGGTCGTGGGCGACGTGGTCGTGGTCGACGGCGGGGTCGGTGTGGGGGCGACGTTCTCGCCCGAGCCGGATCCCGAACCGCTGCCAGTGCAGCTCCCCTGCGCGTCGGCTTGTGGCCCGTTGAAGAGCAAGGCGTTGATCGCGCTGTCGACGTTGCAGCCGAGCACGGTGTTCGAGCCGTAGCCCGCGATCAAGAACCGGAAGCGCGGGAAGGCTTCGGGCTCGTTGCGGTTGCGGACGTACACCGGCCGGAAGAACAGGATCGAGTCCCCGACGGGCACGAGCTGGATCTCGCCCTGGTCGACCGTGGAGTCACCTTGGTCGAGCAACGAGAACTGCTTCGAGATGTACGGGTTGGTGTTGATGTCACCGGTGATGCGCACGGGGGTGGGTGCACCGCTCTGCGCGTTGACATCGGCCGCGTTCACTTCGAACATGGCCAGTCGACCTTGGCTCGACTTCCACTGCTCTTTGGTGAGGTCGCTGCGGGCGATCATGAACGACGCCAATTGCGTTTCGCGCCCGAACCGCACGAACGGGCGCGTCAGCACGAACTGCTGCGCCTGTTTGGGATCCTGCGGAATCGCCATGGTCTGGTACAGCGGCGAAACGCGACGAGACGACACCTTCAAGCGGTCCGAGCCCGCGCCGCGCGGCACCGTGGTGACCGGTACGTCGGCGCCGAGCTGCGGCACCGTGGTGCTGGTGGACGAGCCGGTAGTGCGGCTGGGGTCCTGCATGACCGACCACAGGTTGTTGCGACCGAAGAAGTCGTCGGGGTTCGTCACGTGGTACTGCGCGTACATGGTGGTCTGCACGCGGAAAAGGTCTTCGGGGTAGCGGAAGTGCGCCACCAAATCGTTCGGCGCGCTGTCGAGACCGGTGAACAACGTGGGGAACGCCGACCGGTACGCCTTCACCATCGGATCCGACTCGTCGACGACGTAGAACTTCGCGCTGCCGTCGTACGCGTCGACCGCCACCTTCACCGAGTTGCGAACGTAGTTGAACGACGTGTTCAGCCCGCTCTTACCCGCCAGCTCTCCCGGAGGCGCCGTGTCGGGGTTGTAGGTCTCGGAGTAGGGGTAGCTGTTGCTGATCGTGTAGCCGTCGATGATCCAGTACTGCTTCCCACCCGAGACCGTGAGGTACGGGTCCGCATCGAACTTCAGGAATGGCGCCAGCTTCTGCACCCGCTGGGTGATGTCGCGATCGAACATCAGCTGCGACTTCGACGTGATCTGGTCGGAGATCAGCAAGTTCACGTCGGAGAAGCGCATGAAGGCCGCAGCGCGACGCACGAAGCTCGAGAGCTCGATGCCCGTGTTACCCGTGAACGTGGTTTCGGCTTGCTGGGTGGGGTCACTCCCGACCGGCAGGAACTCCTTGCGCTTCGAGTCGACGACCACGTAGTCGTTGAGCCCTTCACCGAAGTAGAGCTGTGGCTGCTTGGTATCGGCGATGACACCCGTGGGCGGAATCCCTTGGAGCAAGAACGACGGCAGGTCGCCGGACGCCACTTCGTTCGCACGTGTGACAACCGACCCGTATCCCGACGTGTAGAAGAGGTGCTGGTTCACCCAGGTGCGACTCGGAAGACGGTCTTCGTTGAGGTCACGGCCACCGGTCATCACCGGCACGACGCGCCCGTCGACGGTGTAACGATCCGCGTCGACTTCGGTGAAGACGTCTTGTGATCGGAACGCTTGGAGCTTCTGGTACACGTCTCGCAACTGCTCGGGATCCCAGAGCCGCACGTTGTTGATGGTGGCCTGGTTCTTATCGATGACGGCGCGGTCGAGGTTCTGCTTGTAGTCGAATGGCTTGGTCTGCACCTGATCGAGACCGAAGGCGCGCTGGGTTCCGGCAATGTTGCGAACGATGTAGGGCCGCTCTTTGCTGAGCTGGTCGGGCTGCACCTGGAACCGCTGCACGTAGGCCGGGTACGCCGCGCCGACCACCACCGAGACCAGTGCCCACAACCCGACCGCAATGATGGGGAGCGCCCACCCCTTGCGCCAGATGTTCAACAAGAAGAGCACCGCCGCCACGACGGCGATCAAGATGAGCAGGTTGAAGGCCGGGATCTGCGCCTTCACGTCGGTGTACGTGGCGCCCTGCACGAACCCGCGGGTCGACGAGTTCAACGCATAGCGGCCCAAGTAGTACTGACCTGCCTTGACCAAGGCGATGATTCCCAACAGCACCGAAAGGTGCGCCTTCACTTGCGGCGTGACCCCGCGGTCTGGACCTTGCAGGCGGATACCGCCGTTCAGGTAGTGCGCAACCAGCGTGACGATGAAGATGATGACGAACGTGGCGAAGAGCCAGTCGGCCGCGAACTGCAGGAACGGCAACT
Source organism: Acidimicrobiia bacterium (assembly GCA_049317385.1). GTDB lineage: Bacteria > Actinomycetota > Acidimicrobiia > IMCC26256 > JBMOIJ01 > JBMOIJ01. Next base: position 60,410 of record JBMOIJ010000008.1, on the reverse strand, counting down.
GGAACACGTAGAAGCCGATGTCACGACCGAACTGGGGATCCGCGGCACCGAACTTCTGCGAGTGCGAGAAGAGAATCCATTCCTGCCAGTGGGCCGAGACCTGCAGGCCGGCAATGACGGCGAACACCAACGAGAGGCCGACCCGGATCCGGAGTCCGTACCGGCTGTTGACCTCGCGGTAGCGGGCAACGAGTTCGTCTTCCTGAACGCCGAGCGCCGGGGTCGGTGCGAGGCGATCGGCAATGGCGAGGTTCGCGACCAACGCCACGAAGAAGAAGACCGTGAAGATGAGTGACGGCACCACGCGGGCCGAGAGCTGCTCGCGCCAGGAACCGGACTGGCCCAGGGCGTCGAACCACAGGTAGTCGGTGTAGAAGGTTGCAAGCTTCGGCAGCAGCACCAGGGCGAGCAACAGCACCCCGGCGATCGCGCCCAAGACGATCCAGCGCTTTGCGGGCGGACGACGACCAACGGTTGGAACAGCTCGCATCGGGGCGAGCCTAGATGGCGGCGTTCGCGCCGCCCGGTCGCGTCAGGCGCCGTTCGCGGATGCCGTCGCCGGCGCCGCCGATCCTTCCGGCGCTGCGGGCACGATCAGGCAACGACATCCCGCATGCGCTGGTGGCACCAGCTGCCCTGTGGGGAACGCGTCACCGCGACGCGTGGGCTCGAGCGCGTTGTCGTCGCAGTCGGGGCACCGACCCGCTTCGGACGGCACCCACCGCAGCCGGGTCCCAGCGGGCGTGGCCTCGTAGATCCCACACGCGTACGCCGCGCACAACACGTCGCCGACCGCCATGTCGAGGTCCTGGTTCCGCCACTCTCGGTACCGCGCACCGACGCGAGCCGGCAGATCGGACGTGTCGAGGTCTGCGCCGGGCGCGGTGCTCTCTGCGATCGTTGCCGCAAGTCGCTCGCGCAACGGTTCGAACAGCAACGCGGCGAGTTCAGCCACCAATCCGCCGGGAACCGCGATGCCGGAACCGGCTGCTTCGACGACGCCGGCGTCGAATGCACTCCGCACCGGGTCGGCGAGCACCTGGGCCCAGGCGTTGCGTTGCTCGTCGAGTTCGGGCAGGGACTTCTCGACGACGATCTTCTTCTTCTGCTGCCGGATGAGGTCGAGCACTTCGTTCTGCTCGTCCTGCACCTGGCGCTTCACCCGTCGGGCCAACTCGGTGGCGAGATCGGCGACGACTGCGTCACGTGCGGCCAACAGCGCGGCATCGCCCTCGAGCGGTTCCGGCTCGACATCGACGTCTGCCTCTGCGTCGGAGTCTTCGGCAATCGCGGTGGCCTCGACCTCGGCGACCGCAACCACCACGGTCTCGGTTTCGACGACTGTCTCGGTTTCGGTCTCGGCCGCGGTGAGGTCGAGTTCGGTGCTGACGTCACCTTCGGGTTCCTCGGCCCGCAGCCGCGCGAAGATCGATTCGACGTCGGGTGCGGCTTCATCCGCCTCGGCTTCTTCAGCGGCGGAAGCCGCGCTCGGGGCCGAAGCTTCCGGCTCAGCGGTGGCGGCCGGGGCCGGCTTCGTCTCGACGACCGGCGCCTCGGGGACCGGCGCCTCGGGGACCGGAGCCGCCTCGGGCGTTACTGGCTCGGTGGTTGCCGCTACCTCGGCCACGGCGCGATCGGTGCGGGTGAGCGCTTGTACCGCGTCGGTGTAGGTGCGCTTCACGGCACGGAACGCGTCAACGATCTGCTCGCGTCCGAAGTGCAGCTCGTCCAGTTGCGCCTGCAATACGTCACGGCGACGTTGCAGGTCGGTAAGCACGCGGTCGCGGATTTCACGCGCTTCGGTGACCATGGCACGACCTTCGCCGCGCGCGGTTTCGAGCACCGACTCAGCTTCTTGGTCGGCCGATGCCCGCGTGGTCGCGGCGTACTCGGCGGCCGACGAACGGACCTCACCAGCTTGCGCCTCGGCGGCGGCCACGATTTCCTCGGCCTTTGCCGTGGCGGTCGCGCGAATCTCAGTGGCCGCGTCGTTAGCGCGCTGCGTCTCGTTGGCGAGCAACCCGGACGCCTCTTCGCGCAGACGCTGCGACTCGGTTTGTGCCTCACGGAGCAACGCACCCGAGCGTTCCTCGGCGCGGTTGCGGATCTCTTCGGCGGCCTGCTGCGCGGATCGCAGCACACGCGCAGTCTCCTCGCCGAGGGAGTCGAGCAGTTGTTGCTCGCTGGGCGGCTCGGGGTTCGCGATGTGGTGTTCGAGTTCTTGGAGCCGCTGCGACATTGCGGTGTTCTCGTCGCGCAGCGCTCGCAGTTCGTCGGCGACGCGCCGCAGGTAGGCCCGCACCTCGGGTTCGGACACCCCGCGGAATGCCGAAGGGAACGCCCGCGTCACGATCTCGTCGGGCGAGAGTCCCTCACTGCGCCGTTGCTGCGATCTCGCCACTCCGCCTCCCTGGTCGGCCGTTCGCGCGCTCCGTGACGGGCTGCGCGCGACCTCTCATGCTATTCCAGGAAGCCCTGATCATGTCGGGATGGCCGTTTTGGCCGACTGGGGAGCACGGCAGGCCCCTGCCGCTCCCGCGGGCGGTCAAGCCACGGGCTCCCAGTTACGCGGCCTTCGGCTTGATCTCCGGCAACGGGTCACCACCGTTCGCAACCAAACCGGCCAACGCCTCGTCGAGCGTGCGGACCCCGACCACCTTCATTGCGCCCGCATGCTTGTTGGCCTCGCCGACCTCGTCCGCGGGCACGATCATGATCGACGCGCCGGCGTCGCGAGCAGTGACTGCCTTCTGGGGAACACCGCCCACCGGACCCACCTGACCGTCCGGTCCGATGGTGCCGGTGATCGCCACCTTCTTGCCGCCGGTGAGCTGCCCCGTGGTGAGTTCGTCGATGATCGTGATGGTGAACGCCAGCCCGGCACTCGGCCCACTCACGTCACCCGAGTCGATCTTCACCGAGATGGGGAACGAGTACCGCGGGCTGGTGACGATGCCGACCCGCGCCTTGCCCTGCCCGGCGTCGTAGGTGGTGATCGCTTCGTCGAGCCGTTTGCCGTTGCGTTCGACCGTGAACACCACCGTGGAACCGGGCGATTTGGATCGCACCGCCTGTCCCACCGTCTCTGGTGAGGTGATGGCGGCGCCGTCGATGCTCACGATGACATCGCCGGCCTGCAGCTTGCCGTTCGCCGGCCCTTTGGGATCCACCGCGGCAACCGTGGCGCCCGTGATCGGCACCGTGTACCCGAGCTTCTCGAGCGCGACGACGGTGGCCGTCTCCTGCGAAATGCTCATGTCGGCGGTGTCGAGCTGATCGCTCTGCTTCCGACTGAGGCCGCCGAGGAACTTGTCCTCGTCGACGATCTCGGAGTCACCTTCGATCCACGCGTACCCCAGCCGCCAAACGTTGGGCCGATTGTTCGTGACCCGCACCGTGAGGAAGTAGACCGCGCCGTTGATCGGCGTGGTGGGCGCACCGGTGATGGTGACCGCCTTCTGTGTGGAGTTCGCCGAACCCGGCGAGATGATCACCTTCGGGAACCGGATGGTGATCGACAAGACGATGAGCACGACCACGATCGGCCCCGCGATGAGCGCAATGCGTTCCCAGAGCGGCGCACGTGAACGGGCGGGCGCGGGCGGCACTTCGGTGGGCGAGCCGTCGCCCATGGGCGGCGCAACGTCAGGAACAAGGTCATCACTCATCGAGGGCCCCCAGCGTTGCAGACGGAGGCGGGGTCACGAGCGTGTCGTGGCCACGAACTCGCCGGTGACCACGATGCGTTCGGCCGCACTACCAGGCGGGTGGCACGCGAAGATCGTCATCGTCCGGGCCCGGGTCTGATCGACGATCCAGGTGTCCTTCGGCGTCACGATCTTCATTCCGTTCACGCGGTATTCGAAGGTGCCCCGTTCGTCGTCGAAGAACACCTGGTCGCCCGGCACCAACTGATCGATGTTGCGAAACGGCCGGGTGTGCGTGACGCGATGCCCTGCGAACACCGTGTTTCCTACCTCGCCGGGACGCGCCGATCCGGGCCAGTGCCCCGGACCGTTGTCGATGACTGTCAGCCAGATCCCCTCGAACACCGGATGCGTGAGCCCGATCTTCGGAATGCGAATGGTGCCGATCTGGCGGACCGGAACGTCGGCGTACGGGTCGCTGGGTGAGTCCTCGGGTTGGGGCAACGACGGGACGTCGGCGACGGTCGTGGAGACCACGGTGGTGCTGGTCGACGACGGTTGCGGCGCGCGGGCAACGGTCTTGCCGCCACCGCACGCGGAGCACAGCATCAGCCCGACCGCCATGACGACGACCCACCGGCGAGCGCAGAAGCGACCGACCATGAGCTCCGAGGATACGGTCGGATTCGTGGTCCGCAACCCCGGCCTCCCCAACGATCCGATCGAGCGGGCCGTCGCTGCGCTCACCGAGCCCGGCCCCCCGACCGACGTCCTCGAATCGCTCCTGGAAGCCGACCCCGAGCCCCGAGTCCGGGTCGCCGCCCTCACCGCGCTCGTCCGCCGCCTCGGCGCCGACGCTGCGGCCAGCTGTACCCAGGCCCTCGGCGACCCGGCGGCCGCCGTCCGCCGCCGCGCCGCCGAACATGCCGCGGCCGTCCCCGTCGCAACCGACGCGCTCACTCCGCTGCTGCGAGAAGACGACGCCACCGTGGTGGAGGCGACGGCGTGGGCCCTCGGCGAGCGGGGCGACGTGGCGGCCATCGACGCGCTCACTGCATGCGCCATCGAACACGAGAACCCGCTGGCCCGCGAATCGGCCGTGGCGGCGCTCGGCGCCATCGGCGATCCCGAGGGCCTCCCCGCGATCCTGACCGCGTGCGCCGACAAGCCCCCCGTCCGCCGACGCGCCGTGCTCGCGCTGGCACCGTTCGAAGGTCCCGAGGTCGACGCGGCGCTCGCCCACGCGCTCGCCGATCGCGATTGGCAAGTGCGCCAAGCGGCAGAAGACCTTCGTCGCGAACCCTGAGTACCCTCTGCCAAATGGAGTTCTCCGAAGCCCTTCGCAATCCCGCTGACACCGCCAAACGCGCGTCCCGCAAGCTGCGCCGCATGGTGAAGGCGGGCATGACCGAAGGGGCCTCGGCGATCCCCCACGACGTGGGCGCACTGCCCCCCGAGGTCTTCGTTCGCTACGCGTACCAAACGATTCTCCAACGCGATCCCGACCCAGGCGGACTGAAGAACTACGTCGACCACTTGCAGAGTGGCGAGTACGGACCACGCGACGTCATCGACGAACTCGCTGGATCCACCGAGTTCTCGATCGAAGTCCGGCTGCGCAATCCGCTGCGCTCACTACACCTCAGCCGGTGCGACTGGGTCCACCAGCTGCCGCGCGGTTGCCGCATCCTCGACCTCGGCGGCACCGACCAGGCTTCCCCGGCGGGCGCGCTCGTGGGAATGGGCTACCCCTACGAGTTCGAGAAACTGACCATCGTCGAGCTCCCGCCCGAAGACCGTCACGAGCTGTATCGCTACGCCGAAGTCGTCGACAAGGTCGACACACCACTCGGACCGGTCGAGCACGTGTTCCAGTCGATGACCGACCTCAGCTGCTTCGACGACGCGACGTTCGACTTGGTGGTGAGCGGGCAGAGCATCGAACACATCACGTTCGACGAAGCCGACCTCGCGTTGAAGCAGTCGTTCCGCGTACTCGAACCCGGCGGATACCTCGCGCTCGACACGCCGAACGGTCGCGCGTGCCGCGTGCAACAAGAAGAACTCACGAACCCGGACCACAAGTACGAGTACACGCACGAAGAACTGTCAGCGAAGATCGAGGCCGCCGGCTTCATCATCGAATCGGCATTCGGACTGTCGTACGTGGGCGAGTCCATTCGCACCGGCGTGTTCAGCTTCGACGAACTCGCCCGCAACCGGGGCGTGTTCCACGAGATCCGCGACTGCTACGCCTTGAGCTACGTGGCCCGCAAGCCCGTCGAGTAGCGAAGGCGCGCGGCGCGCAGCTGGCCGGTGACCGCACGCAGGCAGGTCAGCGGCGCGGCTGGTTCATGAACATCTCGCGCAACGCGTCGAAGCTTTCGAGGCATCGGCCGGCGCCCAGCACCACCGACTCCAGTGGCGCATCGACGAGCCGCACCGGCAGCGCAGTTTCCCGGGCGATACGGAGGTCGAGACCACGCAACATGCCGCCACCACCCACCAGGTGCACACCGTTCGAGATGAGGTCCTGCGCGAGTTCCGGCGGCGTGCGGGCCAGCGCGGCTTTCACTGCGTCGCAGATGGCGCGCGTCTGTTCCTCGATCGCGTCGCGCACTTCCTCGGGCGACAAGATGATGGTCTTGGGCAGCCCTGACATGAGGTCACGCCCGCGCACTTCGGCCTTGAACTCGCCTTCGGTGGGATACGCGGATCCAATTGCAAGCTTGATCTCTTCGGCCGTGCGTTCGCCGATGGCCATTCCGTACTCGCGACGCACGTAGGCCTGGATCGCGGCGTCGATGTCGAACGAGCCAACGCGCACCGCCTCGAGCGACACGATCCCGCCGAGAGAGATGACGGCCACTTCGGTGGTGCCACCGCCGACGTCGATCACCATGTTGCCGATCGGTTCGTGAATGGGCAGCCCGGCACCAATGGCCGCCGCCATGGGCTGTTCGAGCAAGAAGGTCTGCGCAGCCCCGGCGCGGCGCGCGGCTTCGAGCACGGCGCGTTGCTCCACATGGGTGATGGCCGACGGCACACAGATGAGCACGCGCGACCGGTACAACCGCGACACGCCCGCCCGATGGAACAGGAGGCGAATCATGCGCTGCGTGATTTCGAAGTCGGTGATGGCACCACCGCGCAACGGGCGCACCGCAACGATGTACCCCGGCGTACGGCCGATCATCTGCCAGGCCTCGTGCCCCATCGCGAGCACATCGTGGTCGCGGCTGTTGAGCGCGATCACGGTGGGTTCGTTCAGGATGATGCCCTGTCCGCGCGCGTACACCAGCGTGTTCGCGGTACCCAGGTCGATGGCGAGGTCGCGAGCCAGAACGGGCTCCTAGGCGTGGTGCGGAGCGCCCGCAGTGTTGAGTTGCGCTTCGGGCGCGATGGCGCGCAGACCCTGTTCGAAGTCAGCGATGCTCGACTCGATCGACGTCGGTTGACGGTGCCGAAGCAGCACGAAGGAAATGCCCACCGCACTGATCGCTACCACAAGCATGAGAAATCCCATGGGAACCTCCGGAGAACGGCCAACGATCGTACCGGTGCATCCCCCATTTCTCCCAATGCTCCCTGGCGCCCGCCTCCCACGGGCCTCTCGGGGCGAGGACCAATCCAGAGGTGCCCTCGGTACACTCGCCCGCCATGACCGGCGGAGACCACGACGACCCCTCGCACGGCTCCGACGATGCGGGCGTTCCCAGCCCACCCGATCCCCTCGATCGGCTCTGGCGTCACCCCTCGGAACTCGGAGGCGTCGGCACTGCTGCGGCGCCGGAAACCGACATCCCGGTGGCCCAGGGCAACGCGCTGTGGCTCACGGCGTTGGGCGCCGGAATGCTCGGAGCGGTCAGCACGCTCGCAATCCTTGCGTTGCTCGGTCTGTTGGGCGCCCCTGACCGCGCGGTGAAGCCGGTGGCCGGCGCCACCCCGGATCGCACGATCGCCCGACTCGCCGGTGACGGAGCCGGCCGCAGCGTCGTGGAACTGCGCGCGCGCCGCGCCGACGGTTCCTGGACGCGCACGTCCGCGCTGTACCTCACCGCCGGCCAGGCGATCACCAGCGCACACACGCTGGCGTTCGCCGACCCCGCATCCATCGTGCTCACGCGTTCCGACGGCATCTCGCGCCCTGCGAAGGTGGTGGGCACCGATCCCATCACCGACATCACGGTGCTCGACGTCGGCGATGCGTTCACCGAGGACGCGCCCATCGAGAGGAACCTCGGCACGGGCGACAGCGTGGTGGCCGTCGCCGCATCTGGTGAAGGCCAGCCGTGGGTGAGCACCGGAGTCGCGGCGCGAATCGACGCCGTTGTCGCGGTCGGGCCGCAACTCATCCCCGGCCTCATCGAAACCGACGCCACCGTGAACGACCGCGCTTCGGGTGGCGCGCTAGCCGACTCGAACGGGCACGTGATCGGGATCATCCTCACCAACAATGCGGGTCGCGCAGTCGCGATGCCCATCGACGTCGCGCGCACGGCCGCCAACGAGATCCGCAAGAAGGGATCCGTCGACCATGCGCTCCTGGGTATCACCGTGCGCGACACCGACACCGTGGTCATCGATTCGGTCGATCCCGCCGGTCCCGCGGCCGGCGCCGGCCTCAAGCCGGGGATGATCGTCCGCAAGATCGACGGTCGCCCCATCAGCGTGTCTGCCACGCTCGCGGCCGAGATCATGCGCCGCCGCCCGGGCGATCGCGTGCGCATCGAAGTGCGCACCGGCGGCAACCCGCAGTCGTTCGAGATCACCTTGGCTGCGCGGCCCCCGACCGCGCTGGGCACTCCCGCCGCGGCCACCTCGATCGGAAGCTGATCGTCCCCGTACGAGAGACTCTGGGGAACGAGAGGAACGCCATGAGCTACGAACTCGACGAATTCGACCGCGAACTCCTGAACGCAGTGCAGTGGGACTTCCCGCTCGACCCCCAACCCTTCGCCGTCCTCGCCGATCGACTCGGTACCGACGAACCCACCGTGCGCGCCCGCATCGAACAGGTCAAGGACGCCGGCGTGCTGCGCCAGCTCTCGGCCATCTTCGACACCCGCGCCCTGGGGTACTCATCAGCGTTGGTCGCCGCGAAGGTCGACCCGGATGCCATCGACGATGCCGCAACGGTCATCAACGAACACCCGGGCGTGTCGCACAACTACAAGCGCAACCACGAGTACAACCTTTGGTACACGCTTGCGGTTCCGCCCAGTGAGTCCTTCGACGATCACCTCGACGTACTGCACCGCGCGTCTGGCGCGTCGGTCACGCGCAAGCTCCCCACGCTCAAGCTCTACAAGATCGGCGTGAAGCTCGACATGACTGGCAAGACCGCGGCCGATGCCAAGGTGGCCGTGGCCGAGCACGAACGCCCGGAGCGCAAAGAGCACATGGAAGCACCCGAGCTCAGCGACCTCGAGGTGCGAGGGATCAGCGTGCTCCAAGATGATCTCCCAGTCGTCGAGCGACCCTTTGCCGCGCAGGCCGAGCAGATCGGCTGCACCGAAACCGAAGTGCTCGACTTGCTCGCGTCGTTCAAGGAGCGCAAGCTCATGCGTCGGTTCGCCGCAGTCATGAACCACCGCAGTGCCGGCTTCAAAGCGAACGCGATGGGCGTGTGGGCCGTGCCCGATGATCAGCTCGAAGCAATCGGTCCCCAGATGGCCGGGTTCGCCGCGGTGAGCCACTGCTACCGCCGGCCCACCTACGAAGACTGGCCGTACTCGGTGTTCACCATGGTGCATGGACGCAGCGCGCGCGACTGCGAGGCAACCATCGAGGCGATCCGCACCGAAACCGGGATCGACGACCACGCGCTGTTGTGGTCGGTGAAGGAGTACAAGAAGACGCGCGTGCGTTACTTCACGCCCGAGTGGAGCGATTGGAGCGCCGCGCACCTCGCCAACGTTTGATCGACCAGGTCGCCGCCACTGCGAGCACTGTGGTAGCCACGACCCCGGCGACCAACGCGCCCAGCGCGGCCCGAGCACCTTGTCGAACCAACGGAGCTTCGGCGGCGATCGCCGCCGCGATGGCATCTCGGTTCGACACCTGCGGACTCCAGCCCGCGCCCCGCAATCGATCGTTCGCAACAACCGGCGGGTTCACCAAGTACGGCAAACCACTGGGCGGCAGGTCGACCAGTCCGGTGGGCCACACGCGATCCAGCACGCGCGCCGCCAGCTCCTGTGGCAACGCCAACCGGAACCGCATCGCCGACATGGCCCGCACCTCGTTCGCTGCGGTCCAACCATCGGCCGCCACGTTGTAGACGCCGTCGAGGTCGCGCTCCACGGCCAGTGCCACCGCGCGCGCCACGTCATCGAGGTGTACCGATTGCACCTTCGGGTCGGCACCGCGCACCACGAGGGGCGGCACACCCGCCACGAGTCGCGCCGCGAGGTGATCGACCCCCGGTCCACCGACGAGCGCCGTGCGCAACACCGTGACCACCGTACCGGGATGGGCATCTCGCCATTCGATGAGTCGTCGCTCGACCTCGGCCGCATGAGTGGCCGGGACGAATCCCGGGACCGGACGCATGGGTTCGTCCTCGGTGAGCGGCACTGGACTGTTGGGCCACGCGCCGTACACCGACACGTTCGAGAGCCGAATGATCTTGCGCACACCCACTGCGCCCGCCGCGTCGAGCAGACGCGTGGTGCCCTCGATGTTCACGCGTGTCATGAGCGCGGTGTCGGGAACCGGATCGCTGATGCCGCCCAGGTCGATCAGCACGTCGACCCCTTCGAGCAACGGTTTGGCGTCGCCGTGGGCGAGATCGATCTGGTGCACGTCGCTTCGTCGCCGCCAGCGCGCGGGTTCGCGCGCATCGAGGCCGATCAGACGATCGGCAAACGGTTCCAACAACGGCAACGAGGCTTGGGCAACAACTCCGGCTGCCCCGACGACTGCAATGGTGACCACGTCCCTAGACTGACCGCGTGGCCGACGAACCTCAAACCGGGCCCGGCGATTCCTCCGACTCCAACGACAACGAGGGCGATTCCCCCGCCGAGGCCGGCGCCTCCAATACCCCCGGCAACCCCTTCGGAGCCTTTGGGCTCGGGTCAGGGATGCCCTTCGGCACCGAGGGCTTGGGCCCGCTCGGCGCCCTCGACTTCTCCCAGCTCGGCGCCATGCTGCAGTCCGACGGGCCCCTGAACTGGGAAATTGCCCGCCAGACGGCCGCGTGGGTCGCGGCCGGCGACACCGCGGCCACCGCACCGACTCCGGACGCGCCGGTCGATCCCGCCACCCGGGCCGAGATCCTGGCACTCGTCGACATCGCGGTCACCCATGTGGTCGGGGCCACCGGGCTGTCGGGATCCTTCGAGACCCGTCGCGACGTGCTGGGCCCCCAAGCCTGGGCCCATCAACAGCTCGACGCGTTGAAGCCGGTCCTCGAGGCGTTCGCCACCACGCTCGAACGCGCGTTGATCGAAGAAATCCAGAGCGGCGAGACGCCGTTGGACCTCACTGCGAATCCGTTCGGTTTCCTCGCCGGTGGCGATCCCTTCGGCGGCATCATGAAGATGTTGGCGCCGGTGTTGTTGGGCGTGCAGGCCGGGTCGATGGTCGGTTACCTCGCGCAACATGCCATCGGCCGCTACGACCTTCCGTTGCCGCTCGACGCCGAACCGAGTCTGGTGTTCGTGGCGCAGAACCTCGACGCGTTCCAGACCTCGTGGGAACTCGACCGCAACGACACGCGGCTCTACATCGCACTGCACGAGACGGTGCACGCAGCAGTGCGATCGGTTCCGTGGGTACGCGAACGCCTGGTCAATCTGGCCATCGAGTACGTGCAGGCGTACACCATCGACGCCAACGCAATGGATCAGCAGTTCGAAGGTCTCGACCCCACCGACCCCTCCACGTTCGCGGCCGCCGGCGCGAATCCCATTGCGCTGCTGGGTGCGATCCGCGGCCCCGGCCAGGACGACGTCCTCGATCGGCTGCGTACGTTCGCCTCGGTCATCGAGGGCTACGGGGACGCAGTCCTCGATCACATCGGACGCCCGTTGGTTGCCAGCTTCGACCGCATCCACGAGGCCCTGGCCCGCCACCGCCTCGAGCGCGGCGAGGCCGGTCAGTTCATCGAAGGGCTGCTCGGCGTCGACCTCCAACGCGAGCACTACGAAGCCGGTCGCACGTTCGCCGACGGCGTGGTCGAACGTGCGGGGCTCGACGGACTGAACCAACTCTGGGACGACGCACGTCGGCTCCCCACGCCCGCCGAGCTCTCCGCTCCCGGACTGTGGTTGGCGCGCCTCGAAGTGATGGACGACTAGCGATCCACACTCCGCACCGTGGCTCGGCCCCGCATCGAGCGCCAGATCATGCGGCGTCGGGCGCGGCGGAACCGCTGCGGGCGTCGGGCGGACGCGAGTACAGGCCACTGCTGTAGAACACCGCTCCCGCGCCAAGCGTGATCGCCAGCACGAACAGCCCGATGCGTGCGTCGAGTGCCGTGGCAAACATGACGGGAATCAATCCGCCGGCAACCCACGCGATCTGAAAGATCATCTCGAAACGAGCGAACGTGCGGCCCCGAGCTGCGTCGGGTGCGTCGCGCTGCACGATGCTGTCGAACGCCTGCTTGCCCGTGGAAGAGCCCACCGCCACGAAGAACGCAGCGATGCCGAGTCCTACGCCGCCCCCTGCACGCGCCGCGAACAGAACGAGGATCGCAGTGGCGATGATGCTGCCGACAACGATCGTTTCCTCGCGGACTCGTCGTCGTAGCGGCGGCGCCAGAATGGTCCCGATGAACGAGCCGATGCCGGCGAGAGCAATGACCACACCGAAGACAATGGGTTCGCGCTTCAACGTGAACGCGACCAGAAACGTGAGGAACCCGACACCGAAACGCAGGGCCGCCTGAGCCCAACTCGCCAACACGACCGACGGCAGTTTCAGCTCGGCGCGCGCCGCCTCAGACGGCTCGGCCGACACCTGCGCGGCGGTGGGGATGCGGAACGCGAGCCACACCCCGATTGCGAACACGACAGAACCCACCGCCAGCGGGGCCGCGCCCGTTCCGAACAACTTGTACAGCCCAGCCGCGGGGATTCCAGCGGCGGCACCGGCGATTGCACTCACCACCCCCAAGCGCGCGTTCGCTTCTACGAGCCGTCCTTCGTCGGGAACGACTGCGGGTACCAGCGAGCTCTTCACGACCATGGCCGCCTTCGCACACACGAGCATGACGAATGCTTCGGGGAACAACAGCACGCTGTCGAGATTGCGCATCATCAGGAGGCACACGAATGCTCGGGCCCCGAGGAGCACAGCAAACATGAGCCGCCGCCCGCCCCGGGTGCGGTCGATGGCGGGACCGAGCAGCGGCGCCACCACCGCGAACGGCAGCATCGTGAGGGCCAGGTAGAGCAACACCTTGGGTCGCGCCGAGGCGGCCGGCACGGTGAAGAAGAGCGACCCGGCCAACGACACCGTCACGAACGCGTCGCCCGCCACCGAGGCCGCGTGCGCCCGCGTCAGGCGCCCGAACGGGGTCTGAGGCGCAGGATCGGAGGTCGACGCAGACACCCGCGGAGGGTACCCAGCCGCACCGGGTCACCCGTGCCGACCCGGTCGACCGGCTGCGGTGCGCCGCTAACCTGGCCCCATGACCCGCGCCGACGAGCCCACCCCGGGCATCGAGCCTGGCGCACCCGGAGCGCCACTGGGCGAGGGCCCGGACCGCTTTCTCAACCGCGAGCTGTCATGGCTCGAGTTCAACGGCCGTGTGCTCGCCCTCGCCGAAGACTCCGCGCAACCGCTGCTCGAGCGCGCGAAGTTCCTCGCCATCTTCGCCAGCAACCTCGACGAATTCTTTCAGGTGCGGGTCTCGGGTCTGCGGGAGCAGGTCGATGCCGGCCTCCAGAAGCGCACGCCCGACGGTATGACGCCCACCGAGCAACTGGTGGCGATCCGCAAGCGCGTCGTCGAACTGGTCGAACGCCACAGCGCGGTGTTCCAACACGAATTGCTCGACGCGCTGCGCTCCGCCGACATCACCTTCGTCACGTGGGCCGATCTCGACGACGCCGACCGGGCTCGACTGGAAGCCGAGTTCGAGGAACACATCTATCCGGTCCTCACGCCGCTCGCCGTCGACCCGGCGCACCCGTTCCCTTACATCTCGAACCTGTCGCTCAACCTGGCCGTGCTGGTGCGCGACCCATTCACCGGTGACGAGCGCTTCGCCCGCATCAAGGTGCCGCCGCTGCTCCCGCGTTTCGTTGCCGTCGACGACGGCCACCGATTCGTTCCGCTCGAGCATGTCATCGCCGCGTTCGTCGATCGCCTGTTCCCCGGCATGGAGGTCATCAGCCACCACACGTTCCGGGTGACTCGTGATGCCGACATCGAACTCGCAGAAGAAGCCGACGACTTGCTCGCCGCAATCGAGGTGAGCCTCAAGCAACGCACGAAGTTCGGGCAGGTCGTGCGGCTCGAAATCGGCAACGACATGAGCGACGAACTCCTCGAACTGCTCTGTCGCGAGCTCGAGTTGTCGCCGAACGACGTGTACATCGTCGATGCGCCGTTGGACCTCACCGGACTCTGGGGCGTGTACGCCGCGGATCGTCCCGAGCTGAAGGATCCCGTCTGGACTCCGCACACGCCAGCGGTGTTCGAGAGTGCCGACGGCCCGGTCGACATGTTCCGCGTGCTGCGCCAGACCGACGTGCTGGTGCACCACCCGTACGACTCGTTCAGCGCGTCGGTTGAAGCGTTCATCGATCAGGCGGCACGCGACCCCAATGTGCTCGCCATCAAACAGACCATCTACCGCACCGCGGGTCCCGACAGCGCGGTGGTGCGCTCCCTGATCGCCGCCGCCGAACGGGGAAAGCAGGTCGTTGCGCTCGTCGAACTCAAGGCGCGCTTCGACGAGCAAGCCAACATCGAGCGGGCGCGCGTGCTCGAAGAAGCGGGCGTGCACGTCGTGTACGGCCTCGTCGGACTGAAGACGCACTCGAAGATCCTGCTGGTGGTACGTCAGGAGGCCGACGGCATCCGTCGCTACTGCCACATCGGAACCGGCAACTACAACCCCAAGACCGCAGGGATCTACGAAGACCTCGGACTCCTCACTTCCGACCCCGAACTCGGCGCCGACCTCACTGAGTTGTTCAACCACCTCACCGGCTACAGCCACCAGACGTCGCTGGCCGAGGTGATCGTCGCCCCCACCCGCATGCGGATTGCGTTGCTCGAACGCATCCGCGCCCAGTCGAATTCCAACGGGCGCATCACGTTGAAGATGAACAGCCTCGTCGACCCCGAGATGATCGACGCGCTCTACGACGCCTCACGCGCCGGCGCCACCGTCGAATTGATCGTGCGGGGAATCTGCTGTCTCCGACCCGGCATCCCGGGCGTCTCCGACAACATCTCGGTGCGATCTCTGGTCGGCCGCTTCCTCGAGCACTCGCGCATCTACCGGTTCGGCCCGGATCCCGACGCAGCCGAGTACCTCATCGGCTCGGCCGACCTCATGCCCCGCAACCTGGATCGCCGAGTCGAAGCGCTCACGCCGGTGCGCGCCGCGCGACTGCGGCGACGCCTCGACGAGATCCTTGCCACCAACCTGGCCGACGACGTCTTGGCCTGGGAACTCCACGCCACCGGTTCGTGGTCACGCATCCCCACCACCATTGGCGTCAACACCCACGAACGGCTCATGGAACGAGCCCGATCCCGCGCCGGACGCGCCGACACCTGGTGAGCGCAGCCAGTTCCGCCGCGTCCCCGGTCGTTCACGAAGAACGCGAACTGAAGTTCGCGGTCGACGACGACTTCCTCCTGCCGTCGTTCGAGTCGCTGCCCCACCACCCGGTCACGGTCCCGTCACCACCCGAAGTCCTGCACGCGACCTACTACGACACCCCTGATCTCCGACTGGCCCGGTGGGGTGTCACCATCCGGTTCCGCTCCGACGACGGGTGGACGCTGAAGCTGCCCCACGGCAAGCGCACCAACACGCTCACCCGCGACGAGGTGTACGTCGCCGGCACCCCCGACCGAGTTCCGGCCCAAGCCCGCGACATCGTGCGCGCCCTCACCCGCAACGAAGCGCTCGTGGCGGTGGCCACGCTCACGACCACCCGCCGCCGGCGCGAACTCGTGGCCCTCGACGGCACGCGCCTGGCCGTCATCACCGACGATGTCGTGCGTGCCCAGCCACGCGAACACACCGAGCTGCGGTTCCACGAAGTCGAGATCGAACTCACCGACATCGTCGAGGACGCGCTCGTGGAGCGCATCGTGGGCCGAATGCTCGAAGCCGGCGCCGCCCAGCCCGACTTGGTACCCAAGCTCGTGCGGGCGCTCGGCCGGGCCGCCGCGGCGCCGCCCGAGGTTACGACCACCGAAACACTCGAATCCGACGCAACGGGGGCCGATCTCGTGCGCGCCGCGATCGCCGCCAGCGTGGCCCGTCTGCTGCGGTACGACCCTCGCGTACGCGTGGGCGGCGATTCGGAGAACGTGCACCAGGCCCGCGTGGCCACGCGCCGGCTCCGATCGGACCTCCGCACCTTTCGACCGCTGCTCGATCGCGAATGGTGCGACGCGCTGCGGTCTGACCTGGCCGATGTGGCGACGGCGCTCGGCGCCGTACGCGACAACGAGGTGCTCGCCGAACGCATCCGTGACGCGATCGAACATTGCGACGCCGACACCGCAGCCGACGCGGCCCCGCTCCTGATCGTGCTCGAACGGGAACATGTGGCCGGCCGGGCAGCACTCCTCCAACTGATGAACACCGATCGCTACTTCACGCTCGTCGACCAACTCGTGGACGCTGCCCGGCGCCCCTCGGTGCGAGGGCGGGCCGCAACCCCCGCCGCGGAACTGGTACCGACGGTGATGAACAAGCCCTGGCGCGCCCTCACCACCGCCGTCGCCGCACTCGATGGCAACTCGCCCGACGCCGACCTGCACCACGCGCGCATCCTGGCCAAGCGCGTCCGCTACGCCGCCGAAGCACTGGTGCCATCGGTCGGCCGCGCGGCCCGCACGTTCGCCAAGCGAGTCACGGCGTTGCAGACGGTCTTGGGTGATCACCAAGATGCCGTGGTGTGCGCGGCGTGGTTGCGGGCGGCTGCACCGACGCTTCCCGAGCGCGCGCGGATTGCGGCCCTGCACTTGGCCGCCGAACAGGACGACCTCGGAAAGCACCACCGGGCCGAGTGGATGGCCGCGTGGAATCGCGCCAACGACTCAACGCTGCGCACGTGGTGGACGTCGTGAGCACACAACGCATCTACCTGGTGCGCCACGCCAAAGCCGGGAGCCGGAGCCGTTGGGTCGGTTCCGACCGGGTGCGCCCGCTCACGGAGAAGGGGCGGGCCCAAGCCGACGCGATCCGCGATCAGCTGACGGGCGTCGGGCTCACCCGGATCGTGTCGAGCCCGTACACACGCTGTTGGGAAACCGTGGTCCCGCTGTCGGCCGCGCTCGGCCTCGAGATCGAGGAGTCGATGGCAGTCGCCGAAGGAACATTGCTCAACGAGTCCGCCTCGGTACTCGACGTGGGCCCCGACGAAGTGGTGGCGGTGTGCTCACACGGCGACGTCATCGGCGACCTACTCGGCCATCTCGAACGATTGGGCGTCGACCTGGGCGACGGCCCGCGCTGCGAGAAAGGCTCCACGTGGGTGCTCGACGTGCGCAACGGCCGCGTGACGACGGCGACGTACGTGCCCCCGCCAGCGGAGTGACGCGCGTCAGGCGCGCGCTGCGGCACCTGCCAACAGCACGCAGGTTGCAAACACTTCCATTGCAAGTTCGATGTCGCCGACCGAAGGGAAGCTCGGCGCCAACCGCAGGTTGCGGTCACGGGGGTCGTCACCCAACGGGAACGTGGCCCCCGCCGGGGTGAGCTTCACTCCGGCAGCCGCAGCCAACCGCCCCACTTCCTTCGCGCAGCCGTCGAGCAGATCGATGCTCACGAAGTAGCCACCCGACGGACGGGTCCACTCGGCGAGCCCGGTGTGGCCCAGGTGCTTGGTGAGCGCAACGTCGACGGCGTCGAACTTCGGCCGCAGGATGTCGGCGTGCTTGCGCATGTGGGCGCGGACGCCATCGAGGTCGCGCAGAAACCGCGCGTGCCGGAGCTGATTGACCTTGTCAGGTCCGATGGTTTGCGCGAACCGATGACGGGTGAACCACTCGACGTTGGCTTCCGAACCGCCGAAGGCCGCAACGCCACCACCGGCGAACGTGACCTTCGACGTGGAGCCGTACATCCACACCCGGTCGGGGTTACCGGCACGGCGGCAAGCGTCGAGCACCGGCGCAAGCCGCGGTGCGTCGTCGGTGAGGTCATGCACTGCGTACGCGTCGTCCCAGACGATGCGGAACTCGGGCGCGGCCGTGGTCATGGTGGCGAGCTGCTCGACTTGCTCGGGCGTAATGGTGAACCCGCACGGGTTCTGGTGCTTGGGGACGATCCACACGGCTTTGACGCTGGCGTCGTCGGCTGCGGATCGGGCGATCGCTTCGACGTCGAACCCGCCGTCCCGATGCGGTACTGGCACCATCTGAGCGCCGAGTCGTTCGGTCACCCGGAAGTGCCGGTCGTACCCGGGCACCGGGCAGAGCACCTTCACGGGTTGACGGCTCCACGGCGCGTCGCCTCCTGGCACGCCGTACGCGTACGCCCATTGGAAGGAGTCGTGCATCAATGCCAGGCTCGAGTTGTCACCGATGATCACGTCGTCGGCCGTCACCTGCAAGATGGCGGCGAACAACGACCGCGCTTCGGGAAGGCCTTCGAGTCCGCCGTAGTTGCGCGTGTCGACACCTGCATCGGTACGGAAGTTCGATGCGTCCACGATGGTGAGCATGTCGTTCGACAACGCCAACTGTTCGGGCGACGGGTTACCGCGCGTCATGTCGAGAGTGAGCTTGCGGGCCACGAGTTCGTCGTACCGACGTTGCGCGGACTCGAGTTCCGCAGTAGAGACAGAAGCCATGCGGCCGAGGTTAGGAGAGGGCGCCAGACGCGTGCCGATCCGATCCGGCCCGGGCTGCGACCACCGCCACCACCTCGGGAAATGCACCCAGGAGGTGGGTATGGGGCGCGCGGAGCAAGTCCGCGTAGGAATGCGCCCCCGTGAGCACCCCTGCCACGACCGCCACCCCCGCCGCCGCGCCGCACTCGAGGTCGGAGGCCGTATCACCGACCACGGCCACGGCATGGACATCGGACGCCTCGAACTGACGCATCGCGGCAAACACGAGGTCGGGATACGGGCGGCCGCGTACGTCACCCGTTGGAGAGAGGGCCCCATCGACCAGCAGCTCCCATCCGAGCGCCTCGATGACTCGGTCGCGAGTCACCGACGAGAACCCGGTGGTGAGACACACCTTCACCCCGAAGTCGCGTAACGATCGAAACGCGGCTTCGACACCCGGCAATGGCGCTACTGCACCGCTGCTCACCCGGCGCGCGTATGCCGCCTCGAATGCCTCGTTGGCGGCGTGCGCGCGTTCTTCGTTGCCGTCGAACACGGATCGGAAGACCACGAGCTTCGACTGCCCCATGGTGGCGCGGACGAAGGCAAGGTGCTGGGAGGGGTCTGCGCCGAGTTCGCGCAGCGCGTCGACGAACGCGTGCTCGACGACTCCACCATCAGTGACCGTCGTACCGGCCATATCGGCCACGACCAAACGAATAGGAGTCATCGCACCACCATCTGCAACGTTGCCTCGGCGATCGCCGGGGAGAGTGTCATACCCCGACCTCCCGGTCCGGTGACCACCGTGACCCCGGGCTCCGGATC
Source organism: Acidimicrobiia bacterium (assembly GCA_049317385.1). Classification (GTDB taxonomy): domain Bacteria; phylum Actinomycetota; class Acidimicrobiia; order IMCC26256; family JBMOIJ01; genus JBMOIJ01. Next base: position 40,948 of record JBMOIJ010000008.1, on the reverse strand, counting down.
GACCCGCACGTACGCAGCCCCGTTCAGCGGTTGGGAGTACGTGCCGCTCCAACGCCGCACCACTGGCGGCAACGCGCGCCCCAGGAGCGATTCGATGCGGTCGATCAGGTGAGCGTACGGCAGTTCGTCGAGAGCGAAGTCGAACGGCTCGTCGTATTGGTGGGTGTCGCCGATGGTAAGGCCGCCGTGACGACGCGGCGCAACGAGCAACTGGAGCTTGTAGCGGTCAACCACGGGGTCCGGTGCGGGCAGCGCCGCAAGCTCCGGGCGGTCGAACGCCGGGTAGTAGAGAAGTGAGCCACCGTCGGCGATCGCCGTGGTGAACACTTCGCCGAGCGGCGCCGTTTCGAACATCTGGAGCCGGCACCGACCAAGGGGCGCGCTCGCCAACAGCTCACCGTAGAGGCCCTGATGATCAGCTCCGGGGCAGATCACCACCAAGTCGCCCGAGTGGGATGTGCCCAGGTGGTCTCGCACCGAACCTGCTCGAGCATCAACGACGCGACGTCCACCGAGAAACACGTAGCGACCACGCGCCGAGAGCTGCGCCCGCAGCACAGGGAGGACCTCGCGTGGCTCGACCAGGGCGTCGCGGGCGCAGAACATCGCGCCCTTCACCTGGAGACCTCGAATCGCCGGGTTCTTCGCGTGCACCTGCGCCGCGTCGAACATCTCGACGCCACGGTGCGACGCGTCGGGCGCCGCGCAGACCGATTGCAGCACCGCCAACTCTTCGTCGGTCTCGGCCAGCGTGAGCGACCCCAGCGGCCGAAGGTTCAGCGCAGGGACGAGTTCATCGACCTCACCCCAGAGCGCTCGGGCCCGAACCCCGAGGTCGAGTTCCTCACCAGGCGCTCGGCCACTGACCCACACCAGTCCGAAGTTGCGCACCGACGCGCGTCGAGCCTCGATGTCGCCTTCGAGCTGAACGACTTCGTGCCCCATGCGGTGCGCGCACCACGCATGCATGGTTCCCAGGATTCCGCCGCCGACGACGACAACTCGCATTGGCCACAACCCTTCATCGGGGTGAACATCTTCATCGAAACTGGCGGTCAAGTGGGACGTCTGACCGCCGGCCGATAGCTTCGTACCCGCCGAACACGACCAACTCGGGTCGTTGTGTCAACGAACAGGTGAAGAAATGCGAATCCTCGTCACGAACGACGACGGCGTGCACTCCCCCGGACTGCACGTGCTCGCGCGCGCACTCTCCGATGCCGGCCACCATGTCTTCGTGGTGGCTCCCAGCGGTGAGCGCAGTGGAGCGAGCGCCGCCATCGGCATGTTGCACCGCAGCGGACCGTTCCCCGTCAGCAGCCACGACGCCATCGACGTGGGCGGTGACGTCTTCGCGATCGACACAACGCCCGCCGCCATCGTCTACGCCGCCTGCCTCGGCGGGTTCGGCCCCCCGCCTGACCTGGTCGCTTCGGGCATCAACCCGGGGCCCAACACCGGGCACCTCGTCCTTCACTCAGGCACCGTGGGGGCCGCGCTCACCGCCGCAGGCCTCGGAATCCCGGGGCTGGCCGTCTCGCTGGGGCGCATCGACGGACACACCGAGACCCATTGGGAATCGGCCGCCGCGTACGCCGTGGCCGGGATCGACTGGACGCTCGCGGCCGACCGTCCCATCGTCACCAACATCAACGTGCCGAACCGCCCGCTCGACGCCATCGAGGGCGTCGAAGAGGCGAGGCTCGCCCCCTACGGATCGGTCTGGGTGGGGTCTTCCCGTCCCGACGGCGACACGGTTGTGGTCGAATTCGGTCCCACCGACGTGAAACCCGAGCCCGGGACCGATCTCGCGCTTGTGTCGGCCGGTTTTGTTGCCGTTACTCCTTTGGACGGAATCGCCCATGCTGCGGTGCCGGGGGCTGCTGACGCCCTCCGGCTCGGGGTGGCTTCCGTGCGGGCACCGCATTGACCGGAGCAGGGAGGGCCACCGGCATGAGGATCAGCGATCTCCTCAACGACGACGACGTGATCGACGCGACTGTGGTCGACGACGACACCCTCACGCTCGAGACAACGGCCGCGCTCGCCGCGCCGAACCCGGTACGAGACGACACCATCGCAACCCTCGACGCGGCACGCGCACTCGGGTCGTTCGCCCCGACCGCAAGCCCCGGACCCGTTGCCGCGCCCGCGCCGCAACTCCCGCGTTGGTGCACGAGCGAACCGGCTGCACCCGCTGCGCTCGTTGCGCCGACGCCAGCGATCGCGCCGCCTGCCGCCGAGTTGGTGGTCGAAGCCGAACCTGCGGTTGCCGAAGCCGAAGCCGCGGGTGCTGCGCCTGAGGCTGCGGCCCAACCCCCTGCGCCACGCCGGTTCGCAATCGAACAGTGGCTCGAGTGGACTGGCCAGTCCGACGCTCCTACTCGGCGCCCGATCCCCGAACCGGTCGAGCCCGCGGCCACCGCGGCCACCGCGGCAGCCACCCCGGCAACCACCCCGGCAGCCACCCCGGCAGCCAACGACATGACCAATACGACTGTCGCGAACCTTGACGCGTTCTTCGGTTCGACGCCCACACCCGAATCTTCGGTTGTCCCGCCCGCAGCGGAGCCCGTTGTCGCCGTTGCGCCGGAGTCGACGCAACCGGTCGCACCACAGGCCACCCGCCCCGACGCCAACGCCTCGATCGCTGCGGCCGCACCGCTTCCGGCGATCGTGCCTGACCGGCTGCCCGCGCCTACCGAAGACTCCGACCGAGTCGCCGCGGAATTCTGGGGTGCGAACGACGACCTTCTGCCCCGTCGCGCGCCTCGCCGGTCACGGTTCGGTCGGCGTTCTTGAGCCCAGTGCGCCGCATCTACTGCGACGCCACAATCAACCGGCTACGGCCACCGAGGGCTTCTCGTAGCGATACCCCACGCCCCGAACGGTGACGATGCACTCGGGGTTCGACGGGTCGGTCTCCACCTTGCTGCGCAATCGCTTCACGTGGACGTCGAGCGTCTTGGTGTCACCGAAGTAGTTGGGACCCCAGATGCGGTCGATCAACACGTCACGCGTCAGAACCCGCCCGGCGTTCTCCAAGAGCAGTTCGAGCAACTCGAATTCCTTGAGCGGCAGCGGCACCAACTCGCCACGGATCACGACCTCGTGCCGTGCGGCGTCGAGCCGAACGTCCCCTACTTCGACGACATCGAGCCGAATCGAGTCGTTCGGTTCCGCAGTCGGCATGCGACGGAGCGCCGCGCGCACTCGCGCCACCAACTCGCGCAGTCGGAACGGCTTGGTCACGTAGTCGTCGGCTCCCACCTCGAGTCCGACTACGGCGTCGATCTCGGCGTTGCGCGCCGTCACCATGATGATGGGCACCATTGAACGGGTTCGCAGTTGCCGACAGACGTCGATACCCGACATCTGCGGCAGCATGACGTCGAGCAGCACGAGCGCCGGATTGGTGGCATCGAATTGCGCCAAGGCCTCGGCGCCATCAGCCGCCGTCTCAACGCCAAAGCCCTCGCGTCGGAGCGCAACGGCCAACGCGTCGCGGTACGACTGTTCGTCGTCGACGACCAGGATCGTGGGAGCGTCGGTCATGGTCAGGAAGCCTCCTGGTGTCCTGAGGCCAACTCGATGGTACGAGTTGCGCCAAAGCTCGTGGCGAGCGGAAGTGACAAGCGGAAGCTGGAGCCGTCGCCCTCGCGGGATTCCACGGTGACCTCGCCGCCATGGGCACGCGCCACGTGCCGCACGATGGAGAGCCCGAGCCCGGTGCCGCCGGTGGCGCGACTACGCGCCCGATCGACTCGGTAGAACCGTTCGAAAATTCGTTCGAGGTCGCGTGACGGGATGCCGATTCCGTGGTCTCGCACCTCGATGGCGAGACGAGCACCATCGGCGGTCGCAGAAACTTCGACGTCGCCCCCGCTATCGGAGTACTTGATGGCATTGTCGAGCAGATTCGTGAGCGCGCTCATGAGCTGACGTCGGTCGCACTCGACCACCAACTCCGCCGCGATCGGCGCGTCGACCAACCGGATCTGTTGGAAGCCCGCAGCGCTACGGACGCGGTCGACGGCTTCACTCACGAGCACGGCCACAGGAACGAGTTCGCGGACCGGGGCTTCCTGGGCCTCAATGAGGCTCAGGTCGAGCAGGTCGTCGACCATGTCGCCCAACCGGTCGGCCTCGCGCACCACGCGCTCCGCCAACTGCACCATGACTGCCGGGTCGGTGTCGGCCACCATCGTCTCGGCGAGCAGCGCAAGCGCGCCGATCGGCGTCTTGAGCTCGTGCGAGACGTTGGCCACGAAGTCCCGACGGACGCTCTCGATCCGGTGCGCATCGGTGACGTCACGAATGAGCACCGCCGCACCATGGACCATCCCACTCGCACTCCGCAGCGGTACCGCTTGCAGCTGCAGCACGCGTCGTGGGGGGCCGAACAACGAGAGATCGCGGGACACGACGTGACCATGCCGAGCACGATCGATGAGTTCCGTGACCGCTTGCGCAGCTAGGGCATCGGCATGCCGAGCGTCTTCGAACTGGCCGGCTGCCTCGTTGCGTACGACCTCGTTGCCGTTTGCGTCGACGACCACCACGCCCTCGTGGAACGACTCGATGGCTTCGACCAAGAGCAACCGTTGCGCCTCGGCGGCGGCGGCGCGCCGCTCGGCTACGCCCTGCGCACTCCGCGCAGCCTCGAGTTCCGCAATCGCGGCCGGTAGCTGCGCGGGCTCCCCGACTGTCGTCGGCGGCGCAGTGCGCGCACGCGCCAGTCCCCAGCCCATTGCCAGCCCGGCAAGGAGCGCAACGGCGGCGGAAACGGCCAGGGCGAACACGATCAGCATCGGGTCACCCGAACCGTCCCGATACGTAGTCCTCTGTGCGCGCGTCCGACGGATTGGTGAAGATCCGATCAGTCTCGGAGAACTCAACGAGCTTGCCCACCCGCTGACCGTCATCATCGAGTTCGGCGGTGTAGAACGCGGTCATCTGCGAGACCCGTGCCGCCTGCTGCATGTTGTGAGTGACGATGACGATGGTGAGGTCACGACGCAATTCGTGCATGAGCTCTTCGATGCGCATGGTGGCAATGGGGTCGAGTGCGGAACACGGCTCGTCCATCAACAGCACGTCGGGACGCACCGCCAGGGCCCGCGCAATGCAGAGGCGTTGCTGCTGACCGCCCGAGAGCGACAAGCCACTTTTCTTCAGCTTGTCCTTCACTTCGTCCCAGAGCGCGGCGCGGGTGAGTGCTTCTTCGACGATGTCGTCGAGGTTGCCCTTCATCTTGTTCACGCGTGGCCCGTAGGCCACGTTGTCGTAGATGCTCTTCGGGAACGGGTTCGGCTTCTGGAACACCATTCCGATGTGGCGGCGCAAGGTGGCCGCGTCGACCTCGGGCGCGTAGATGTCGTGCCCGTGGTAGAGCACACTGCCCTCGACGCGCGCGCCCGGCGTGAGGTCGTGCATGCGGTCGAGGGATCGCAGCACAGTGGTCTTTCCACAACCACTGGGTCCGATGAACGCGGTGATCTCGTTCTTCGCAATCGTCAGCGTGACATCGCGTACTGCGAGATGGTCGCCGTAGAAGATGCGGAGGTTCTGCACGGCGAAAACGGTTTCGCGTTCGGCACCCGAACCCGAATACACCTGCTCGGCCTCCTCGGCCAAGGCATCGGATGCCGCGTCGGCCACTCCGTCCTTGATGGTGCCGCTCGGAACCTCAGGCATGTCCGCCCCTCCTTCAACTGGCATTGTGGCGCGAAAACCGACTGGCGATCATCCTCGCCACGATCGTGGCCACGAAGGCGAGCACGATCAGGGTGAGAGCGCACCCCCAAGCCCGCTCCACCGCCGGCGGAAAGGGCTGGGCGGCGTTCGCGTAGGTCTGGACGCTGAGCGCGGTGTTCTCGCCCGAGAGCAGCTTCCAGTTCGTGGTGTACGTGAGGCCGATCACGAACAGCAGCGGCGCCGTTTCGCCGGCGGCCCGGGCCACGGCCAACAGGATTCCGCTCAGGATGCCCGGCGCCGCCGAGGGGAGTACCACTCGCACAATCGTTCCGGCCTTGCGGCAACCCAACGCCTGGCTGGCCTCACGCTGATCGCCCGGCACGAGTTGGAGCATCTCTTCGGTGGCCCGGATGATCACCGGCAACATCAAGAACGCCAGTGCGAGTCCCCCAGCGAACGCGTTGCGCGTTTCGGTACGCAGCACCAAGAACGTGAACACGAACAGACCCATGACCACCGACGGCACACCCGTCATGCAATCGGTGAGCAGGCGCAGGAACCGCGACAAGGGACTGCGGCTTCCGTATTCGTTGAGGTAGATGCCACCCATCACCCCGAGTGGCACCGAGATGAGCGTGGCGATCCCGACGGTGAGCAAGGTGCCTACGATTGCGGGTGCCATTCCGAACTTGAGAACTTCACCGAATGCCGTGACGGTGTCGGGTTGGTCGGGGCGGTTCTGAATGGGCGACGTCGTGAGGAACTGCCAGTTCACCGCGGCGGCACCCTTGGCAATCACATACGCGATGACCGCGACCAACGGTACGAGCACCAAGATGAATGCCCCGACGATGCCCACGGTGGCAATGCGGTCCTTCACCACCCGACGGGTTCGGGCCCGCGGCGACGCGAGGAACGCCGGCTCGTCATCCGACTGCTCAGCGTCGTCGTGCCGATCGATGACCGCGTTCACTGCGCACCCGCCAATCGTCGCTCGCTGCGACCGGCGATCCAGCGGGCGGCCAGGTTCACCAAGAACGTGATGACGAAGAGCACCACGCCCAGTCCAATGAGGGCCGAGCGTTGCAGTCCCGTGGATTCGTTGAACGAGCGCGCAATCGCTGCCGCCATCGTTTCGCCCGAGGCAAACAAGTCGATCGTGAGGTTGGCCGAGCCGCCGACCAGCAGCACGACCGCAATGGTTTCGCCCATCGCTCGGCCGAGGCCGATCATGACGCCGGCAATGAATCCGCGTCGAGAGTGCGGGAAGACTGCGCCGCGGATCATTTCCCAGCGCGTCGCTCCGAGCGCGTAAGCCGCTTCCTTGAGCGACGCCGGAGTGGTGGCGAACACTTCCCGCGTGACCGAGGTGATGATGGGCACCACCATCACGGCCAACACCAGCGCCGCGGTCAGGTAGCTGCGGCCCGAACTCCCAGAGAACAGAGAGTTGAGCACCGGGATGTTCGCAACGGCGCTACTGATGTTCGCGTACACCTCGTTGCCCAGGGGCGTGACCAACACCGCCACGCCGAAGAGACCGAACACAACCGACGGCACGACCGCGAGCAGGTCAACAACGAACACGATCGGTCGACGGAGCCGCACCGGCGCGATTTCGGTGACGAACAACGCGATACCGACGCTCACGGGCACTGCGAGCACCAGCGCGATGAGCGACGTGTAGAGCGTGCCCCACAAGAGCGCACCGGCTTCCAGGCCCGGTTGGACGACCTTGCCTTCGTTGTTCGTGACTGGAACCCACTGCGTCCCGACCACGCTCTTCACGCCACGCGCCTGGAACCACGGCCAAGCTTCGTGCACGGTGGAGAACAAGATGCCGGCCATCACCAGCAGCACCATGCACGCGGCAAGCAGCGCCAACGCTTGGAACACGCGATCGAACGAGCGCCCCGGAGGACGCTCGTCGATCGCGAATTCGACTGCGGTCACCCGTGGCTCACTTCATGGCGGTCGTCGTCGACCCGGCGGTCGTGGTGGACGCGCTGCCGCCACCGACGCTGATCTGGTCGAGTTGGGCCACCGCCTTCAGGGCCAGCGACGACGGCAGGGCGGCGAAGTTCACCGATTCCGCACCCGATTGGCCGGGCCCGAGCAAGAACGTGAGCCACCCCTTGAGGTTCGCCACCGTGTTCGCGTCGGGCTGGCTCTTGTAGACCAGCACCCAGGTGGGCGCCGTGATGGGGTACGCGCCAGCCGCCGCCGAGTTGATGGGGTCGTAGAGCAGATTCGACTGCACGCTTGCGCCCTCGACTGCCTTTGACGCCGCATCGAGTGACGGGGCCACGTACTCGCCGTTCTTGTTCTTGACTGCAGCAAACGCAAGACCCGCCGCCTTCGCGTCGGCAAAATCGACGTACCCGATGGCGCCAGCCGTCTGCTTCACCGCGTTGGCGACGCCGCTGTTCTTCTCGGCACCCGTGGTGTCGGTTGCCCACGCCGGCGTCTTGGACGACCCCGTCGTCCATACGCTCGGCGCCGCGCTCGCAAGGAACTTGGTGAAGTTGGCCGTGGTTCCCGAAGAGTCGGAGCGATGCACCACGGTGATCGCGGTGGACGGCAGCGTGACCCCGGGGTTGTCGGCGGCAATCGCCGGGTCGTTCCACGTTTTCACGGCCCGGGTGAAGATCTTGGCCGTCGTCTCCCCCGAGAGCTGCAACTTGGACACGCCCGAGAGGTTGTACGAAACGGTGATGGGAGCCGCCACCGTGGGGAAGTAGAGGAACTCGCCTTTGAACTTGGGCAGGTCTTCACTCTTCACCGGGTCGTCGGATCCCGCCCACTGCACGAGGTTGCCCTGCAGGTCGGTTTGGCCGCCGCCCGAGCCCTTGGCGTCGTAGGTGAGGGTGAGCCCGGGCTGTCCCTTCTGAAACACTTGGATCGCCTGTTGGTAGAAGCTGTTAGGGAACGTTGCCCCCGAACCCTTGAGCGTGCCAGTGAGCTTGGCGGCGGTGGTACTGCTCGATTCTCCACCTCCGCTCTTGTTCGTACTGCCACATGCTGCGGTCACGAGCGCAAGCGCCGCAACGACGGTGATCACGCCGAATCGGACGGAACGAGTGCGCATAGAACGCCTCCGGTTTGGGGGGATGACTGATGCCACTGCGCGCACCGTACGGGCAGGTCGTTGACCGCCCGTATCGCAACTCTGAATACGGAGTGAACCTCGGAGGAATGACACGTTGCCGTACACAGGGCAACGGATCCGTGCCACCATCGAGGTCGTGATCGACTTGGAGAAACCCGAGGAACCGACGCTCGGCGCCGTTGCCACCACCGAGAGTGAAGGCCTGCGGCCGCCACTCGACGAGAAGATCGCCCAGATCCGCACCGACGTCATTCGGCTCGGCGCGCTGGCGTGTGAAGCGGTGGGTGCCGCCACCCAGGCGTTGCTCGACGCTGACCTGTCCGCGGCCGAGCGCGTCATCGACAACGACCTCGCCGTCGACGAACTCGCGCACTTCATCGAGGAACACTGCGCCGAGCTGCTCGCCCTCCAGGCGCCGGTTGCCACCGACCTCCGACGTTCGCTCGCCACGTTGCGCATCGTCCACGAAATCGAACGCAGCGCCGACCTGATGGTGAACGTGGCCAAGGCCACGCGACGGCTCTACCCGAACCATCTCGACCCAAAGGTGCGCGGCATCGTCGACCAGATGGGAACACAAGCGGTCGCGCAGCTACGACTCGCAATCGACGCGTACGCCGACGAAGACGGCAACCGCGCCGCCGCACTCGCCGACATGGACGAAGCGATGGACGAACTCACCAAGGCGTTGTTCCGGCGCATCCTGGCGTTGGGCGATGCAAACGAAGCGAACGTGCAGACCTCGGTGCAGATTGCACTGGTGGGTCGGCACTACGAACGTGCGGCCGACCACGCGGTGACCATCGCGGAACGCGTGCAGTACGTGGTGACCGGCGAGCGTCCGCTCCCCGGGTCACGCCACAGCTACAGCTGAGAGGCGGCGCGCCTCGCCCGCAGCGCGATCGCCTGCGCGTAGCGGTTCACTGCACCCGAACCCATGTCGAGATAGAGCGAGGGCTCGAAGAGCTCGGCTTCCAGGACCATGGGTTCGCCGGCGTCGCCCGCAATGAGATCGAAACGCCCGTGGAGCGGCAACTCGCCGCCGGCGTGCTGGCGAGCGACCGCCAGGGCCTGGTCGGCCACCGCAACCTGGGCGGGCGTGGCCATGACCGGCGCCACCACCTCGGTGTACGCGCCGCCGATCAGCTCACCACCTTGTTCGAGGAACGGCCCCTTGGAGAAGGCGTGGCTGAATTCGCCGTCGAAATAGACGAGCGCCGTCTCCCCCTGTTCGGCCACGCTCGCCACAAACGGCTGCACCATCACGCACCGCCCACCGGCAACGATGCGTTCGGCGAGCGCAGCGGCCGCCGGGTCGTTGGATGCGAACCGCCCGGTGTCGCGCGCACCACATGACGTGGTGGGCTTCACGACAACCTCGCCGTCGTGTGCATCAAGGGCCGCTCGGACTTCGTCGACGCGCTCGCAGAACTGTGTGGGGACAGCCGGCACTCCGGCCGCGGCCAGGGCCCGCACGTAGCGCTTGTCGAGATTCCACTCGATGAGGTCCGGCGGATTGCACACAACACTGGTTGATACAACCGCGCGCAACCAACTACGGAATTCGTCGAGGCGTTCCGGATAGTCCCACGGACTGCGAAGGACCAGGAGATCGAACGACGCCCAGTCGACGGCAGGGTCATGCCACACGGGTCGGCTTGCGTGCACACCCAACTCGGCAAGCACCGCAACCGTTTGGTCGCTGTCGACGTCTTCGCCGTTCAGGATGTCTTCGGTGGTGGTGACGAGCGCGACGGTCGCCACGCGCGACTACTGCTCTTCGTCGTAGCCGAGGTCCCACTCGAGGATGAGACGCTCGCGCTCGGCATCACGAGTGACGCGCTCGCGGTTCCGGCGGAACTGCGGGTCGTGCGGCGGCAAGTACTCGAGCCGAGCGTTGGCACGCGAACGGAAGTCGTCGATGGCCTGGCGGTCACCGAACACGCCCTGGACTTCCCAGTGCGGATGCGTGGGCCCGAGGTACACCACGCGCACGTGCCCCACCGGGGGAAGTTCCTCTTCGATCGCCTCGACGTTCACCATTTGCTGCGCACTCCACACTGGCCGGCCCGGCGGATTCCGGACCGGGAGACGGTACCAGGGGTCAGCGCGGCCGCTCGCCGAGGGAGACCTCGAAGGTCTGTTCGGACCCGTCTCGGTTGACGACCACGGTCATCTGGTCGCCCGGCCGCTTGGCCCGCACCGCTGCCACGACGTCGCTCTGCGAGCGGATCTCCTTGCCGTCGATCTCGACGATGACATCGCCCTTCTTGACTCCGGCGTTCCCAGCCGGCGTGCTCGACCTCACGTCGGTGACATACGCACCCGCGTCGACCTTGATGTTCGTCTCACGCTGGATGGCCGGCGTGACCGCAACGGTGCTCAACCCGAGGTACGCAATCTTCGCCGCGTTCCCCTGCTTCAACACGTCGACTTCGGCCTTGGCCTGGTTGATGGGAATGGCGAATCCAATGTTCTGCGCGTTCTCCGTCGACGGGCTGGCTACCGCCGTGTTGATTCCGATCACTTCGCCGGCCGCGTTCAACAACGGCCCCCCGCTGTTTCCGGGGCTGATGGCGGCATCGGTCTGCAAGAGACCGACGAGCTGGCCGCCGTCCTCGGTTTGGATACTGCGGTTGAGCGCCGAGATGATGCCGGTGGTGACCGTGGGCCCACCTTCGAGGGCCAGCGCGTTGCCGATGGCCACCGCACTGTCGCCGACCTGCACGGCCGCTGAATCGCCGAGCTTGGCAACCGGAAGGTTCTCACCGTCAACCTTGATCAGAGCCAGGTCGTTCGGCGGATCGGTACCAACGACATTCGCCGGCTTGCGCGTACCGTCGTTGAATCCGACTTCGACCGCGCCTTGCGCGCCTTCGACGACGTGGTTGTTGGTGATGATGTAGCCGTTCGACTCGATCACCACTCCCGAGCCCTCGCCCCCACCACCGCCGATACCGCCGTTCACTCGCACCGCAACGACCGCAGGTTCCACGAGCGCGAGCACGCTACGGATGTCGGTGGGCTTGCCTTCCAGCGTGAGGTTGGGACCGGTCTTGATGGTGCGCGTGGTGGTGACGGTCTTCTCGTCACGACCAAACGCGAGATAGATGCCCGATGCAACGAGCGCGCCCACGAGCGCGCCGATGACGACCCCGATCACGAAGCGGCCCATGCCGCCACCTGCAGGACGCGCCACGGGTTTGGACGCCGGAGCAATCGGCGAGAACCCGCCCGGCGTGGGGCCCGACTCGAGCGGCGGCGGTCCTGCGGGGCCACCGGAACCCGATGGACCAGAACCGGTGGGGGGACCGCCGAAGAACGGGGGCGGCGGCGTTGCGGGGCCCGGGGGCGGCACGTCGGACTGCGGGGCCGGCGGCGCAGGGGGCGGGAGCTCGGACTGTGGTGCCGACGGGGCCGGCTCCGTGGCAACCGGCGACCACGGCTCCGTGGCAGCCGGCGACAACCGCTCGGTGGCCGCGCCCGGCGGGGCCCACGGCGACGGCGCCGGGGCGTCTCCCGAAACTGAGGTGCCGAATTCCTCGGTCACGAACCTGTCCCTTCTGGGCCGGACATCAACGGGGGTCCGGATCAATGAGGTCTATCGGATGGAGCTGGGCACCGGCTGAGCACCGATCGCCCATCTCCTCTCTCAACGTCCCAGCGTGCCCGGTCGTTCCGGCCTCGCCAAGGAATCTCTGCCCCATCAACCGGATTCGGGAACCAATTCCCATCGGGCGGCGTTGGTACGGGTGATGGACGTGCAACCGCTCCCCGAAGGCCAACAGCCGTGGATGCTCGAAGCCCGCTGTCGTGCCACCGACCCGAGCAACTTCTTCCCGTCCGACGGCGTGGGGGTCGAAGTAGCCAAGCGCGTGTGCGCCGAGTGCCCGGTACGCAACGACTGCCTCGAGTACGCGCTCCAGTACCGCATCGATCACGGTGTGTGGGGCGGCGCATCCGAGCGCGAACGACGCCGCATTCTGCGGGCCCGTCGGCAAGAGGCAAGCCGCACCGCCTGAGCGCTCCAATCCCTCGGGCGCTTCGTTCCACTCAATCGGTTCGACTCAGAACCGGATCGGTGCCAACAACCAGTCGACCACTCGTTCCAATGTGCTGCGGTTGTCGCGCACGACCGTGGTCGATACGGCCACCACGTCGGCGCTCGGTGCGTCACCCAATGCGGTGAACACCACGCCGTCGCGTTGCCACACCAACACCGCGCCCATGGGGGTTGTGTACTGCGTGGCGCGCGTGCCGCCGACACGTACGCGTTGACCGCCCGCCGGCAACGCCTTGGTGTCGAGCGCACCGTCTTGTTGGAACACCGACACGGTGAAGAGTCCGTCGCTGTAGAAGAGCTGGTAAGTGCCGTTCTCAGCGCGGTAGCGACCCACCAGTCGATACCCGTTGCCGACCTGTGCCGGCGCCACCATGCCGTCGGGCAGCGAACGCAATTGCGTCGACACCCCAGCCGTCGCAATCGGCGGGTGCGCGAACTGCGGTTCGGCTTCGTTCTCGTCGACGCGTGCGAACTGCACCGATCGAGTGCGCGCACCTTCGACGACGTCGCGTCGCAACACCAAGTTCGTGTCGGTGTCGACATACGTCCGCTGGCGCAACTGCCCGTCTAGCGTGCGGGCCTCCACGACTTGGGCCGCGTGCCCCGCCACGTCCACCGGCCCGATAACGGACAAGCGGTACTTGGCGGTGGGATCTGGAACCGCACGTTCCTCAGTGCCACCCCAACTGACCACCCAGTCAGAGCCCGCATCGAAGAGTTCGGTGCCGGCTGACTGTTCGCGCACGGTGTTCCCTACTCGCACGCGACCGTTGTCGCCTTCGACGGGAAGCTCCTGGCGCCGAGTCGTGGTGCCGTCGGTCCATTCCACGATGACCGTGCCGCGGAACGTGGTGCCGTCAGCGGCACGCTCGGCCGCACCGAGGAGATCGGCGGCAGACACGCCCGACGACTGCGCGCCGACCGGCACCACTGCGCTCGCCACCAGGCTGGCCAGGCCGAGCGCCGCGGCGCCCACGAACACGGCGCGTCGCATCACTTGAACAGTCCCGCCTGGACCACGACCGGAGCAACCGGACTGACCGGGTCACTCGCGGCACCGGCACGCGCCGAGTGCGCCTCGGCAAGGTGCGACACCGACGGTCGGACCGATCGCTCGTTGGGAACTGCCAACGCGCCCACGAACAACAACACCGATGCCGCAACACCGGCGCCGACCCATCGATAGGTGTGCCGCGCGCGTCGTCGCGACTCGAGCGATGTCACCGAATCTTCGTCGGCCCGCACCGAGGCCATGACGTCGGTCCAGAATCCGGGTGGCGGTGCTGCGGCGGGCAGCGAACGCAACGCGCTGCGGACGGCGCGTTCATCGTCGATGGCCGCCGCCCACTTCGGGTCCGATGCCGCCAGTGCGGCGACCGCGTCGGCGTCGGCGGCACTCAGGACACCGTCGAGGTAGGCAGAGACACGATCGTCGGGCGGGTTCATGCCTCGGCTCCTTCGGTCAGCTGGGCCCGCAACATCTTGCGCCCTCGATGGATGCGCGACCGCACGGTGCCGACCGGCACGCCCAGCGTTTCCGCGATCTCGTCGTATCCCCGATCCGCCACGTCGCAGAGCACGACCGGCACGCGGAACTCCTCGGGGAGCTGCGCGAGCGCGCGTTCCAGATCGGGCGAGAGCATCGACGAGGCCTCGTCGGCGGCAGCCGACGGCGGCACCACGAGATCGGGGTTCTCGGGCAGGGCCGACGTGGGTCGCCGTTTCTTGCGACGGACATCGTCGAGGAACACGTTGGTGACGATCCGCGTCAACCAGCCCTCCAGCGATCCAGGCGTATAGGTCTCGAGCCCGCGACGGATCCGGATGAGTGAGTCCTGCACCAGATCACGGGCGTCATGGGTGTTGCCGGTGAGGCGGTACGCCACGTTGTACAGGAACTGCCCGTGGTCGCGGGCGACGTCCTCCCAGGTGGGGACCGCATCAACCGTCACCGAGAACGTTCCTGGGGGCGATTGAGTTCCCGGGAATTTGCTCCGGGAACGAGATCACGAGTCAGTCGTGCTGCGTCCCGACTCCGAGGACTTGCCGCCCTCTGCTTCGCCCTCGTCGAGGCCCTTCTTGAACTCCGACTGGGCCTTCCCGATGTTGCGGGCGAACTTCGGGATGGCAGCCCCGCCGAAGAGCAGGAGCACCACGACGGCGATGATGATGATTTCGGTTGCACCGAGATTCATGAGAATCGGCCTTTCCGAGCGTTGCGGTGAGGCTAGTGCCGGCCGTCAGGCGTCGAAGTCGCTGGGCTTCCCAGCGTCCGCAGCGCCCGTCTCGAAACCCTTCTTGAACTCGGTCTGGGCCTTGCCGAGCCCGTGGGCGAACTTCGGGATGGCCGATCCACCGAAGAAGATGAGGATCACTGCCGCAATGATCAAGATGTGGGAGGGGCTGAACAAGCCTTCCATGACGTGGACCTTTCGATTCGGGGCGTCAATGACCGTATCGCCGGTCAGCGACTGATGGAGTCCGCGCTTCGACGGAGTGTGTCGGCCACCAACTCGAGTTCCTCGACCCCCCAAACGGAAAACGGGACGGATCCGAGGCAACACACCAGTTCCTCGACCCCGAGAGCGGCCCAGGCGTCCACCTGCTCGGCCACCTCGTCGACGGTTCCCACCAGGCGACCTTGCCGCCACTCGTCGAAATCGACCCCGTCCATCACGCCGCTGGGCGCCCGGCGGCAGAAGCGGGCGAAGCGCTCCTCGATGTCGGTTTGGTCGGTCCCGATCAGCGTGTAGAGCCCGACGGAACGCTGGACGGTACGGGGATCGCGCCCCACCCGTTCGCACGCGGCCTCGAGGGCGGCGAGTCGCTCGCGGTACTGCTCGTGGGTCCAAACCCAACACGTGTTCCACCCATCGGCCCGGCGGGCCACCAGGTCGAGGAGCCGGTCACCCTTGCCGCCCACGATGATGGGAGGGCGGGGGGTTTGCAGCGCCGGTGGGTGGTTCCATGCGCCGTCGAGCCGGTGAAAATCGCCGTCGACGGTGGCGGGCCCACCTCCGAGCGAGGCGTCGAGCGCAACAATCGCCTCGTCGAGCCGCTGCAACCGGACTCCGGGGCGCGGCATCTGGAGCCCCACGGCTTCGTAGTCGGGTTCGTACCAACCGGCGCCGATGCCGATGTCGAGGCGGCCGCCGCTCACCCGGTCGAGGCTGGCGAGCGCTTTGGCGGTGATGCCAGCCGGCCGCAACGCTTCGAGCATCACGAGCGTGCCCAACCGAGGCTTCGTGGTGACGCGGGCCAGCGCACTCAGCAACACGAACGGGTCGTAGGTGGCTTCGGGCGTGTCGGGGCCGCCGTACTTCCCGATGTCGAGGAAGACGTGATCACTCACCCAGAGCGAGTCGAACCCCAACTGCTCGGCGTGTTGCGCGTACTCAACGATGGTCTCGAAGCGCAGCGGACGTTCACCCGGCACCGAGAAGTCGTAATGAGGCAGAGCGAGACCGATGCGCATTCCCGAACCCTACGCGGCACTCACGGACGCTTCACGAGTGACCGGCGCCCGCCAGCTCTTCTTGAATGCCCACGTCACCCATGCGGCCGCGCCGGTGGGCAGTTCGATCAGGTACACGTACGCAGTGAACAACGCCACGGCCGCGATTGCCTCGGGGCCCGGAACGCCGAGCTTGCGAAACGCCGCCACCAGCCCCACTTCCACGAACCCCAGGCCACTCGGGGTGATCGCGATGGCCGACAACAGCCGAGCAAACGCGAAGGCCGCAAACGCCTCCACCGCAAACGACCAACTGGTCTGTACCCCCGCCGCAATCAGGCACGCCCACAACACGCCGAACTGCGTGAGGTTGTAGGTGATGGTCCAGAAGGTCGTGCGCTTCCAACACCGTTTCACCAACTCGGCCGACTCATGCCGAAAGTGCACCAGGCGGTCTTCCCACGATGTGATGGCCGGCTTGCGCACCAACTTCAGAAAGAACGACACGATGCGCTCGGCCACCAACCCAACCCAACGGGCGAGCCGATCACTGCGGATCACCAACACGAAACCAACGATGGAAACCGCAAGCAGCGCCGCACCAATGGCCGCAATCAACAACAACGACGGCGTGACATCGTTGACGAACAGCAAGAGCACGAGCGCGAACACCGGCAACCCGAACTTCAAGAACACGTTCCAGATCCCGCTGAGCAACACCGACCGCGCCGTGGTGGCCGGCCCGATGCCCCACGACCGGTACATGTAGAACGTGGCCCCCACCCCGGCCGCGCCGCCGAACGGCAACACGTTCGACACCGCACTGCTGGCCAGGTTGGCGGTCAGGGCGGTGCGCCACCGCAGCCCAGGGGTCACCGAGACCAACACCGGTGCGTAGTTCACGATGTTGACGGCCCACGCCGTGAACATGAGGACATGGTCCTGCCACGAGATGCGCCCCAACACCGGTACCACCTGGTGGTACTGGGAGCCCGCAACCTGGGGGATCACGAAGAGAAACAGGAACACCACGATGGCAACCGTGAGACTGCCTTCGATCGCCCATCGCAACGGTGTCTTCCGCGGCGGACGCACCCCTTCAGGGAGTTCCGCAAGCGCGGCTTCCTCGGCCACCGGCGCGTTCAGCGCCTGGTCGCTCTCGGGCGCGTCCATCACAGCCCGGCGAACACGTCGGTGTCAGAGGTCAGCAATGCAGGGGTGCGACGGATGTACCACTCGTTCGAGAATCCAACCGCAAACAGTTCGTCGGGCAGCTCTGCGAGCACCGAAAGCGTGCGCACCACGCCATCGGAGCTGAGGGCCTGACTGGCATGCGCGCGCATGGCTGCGCGTTTCTGGTCGAGGAACGCACTCACGTCGACCGTGGTGGTGATGGCATTGGGTGCCGAGTACCACGTGCTGACGACCTCGGGCGTGATGCCCGTGGGCACGTCGTGGCCCAACGACACGGCAGTTTCGATCCCCAGCATCAACAACGAGCGGTCGACGGTGGCTTCGAGGTACCCCGGGGTACCCGCAATTTCGGCGGCGCGCCGCGCCACGCGATGGACCTGCACGTGATCGGGGTGTCGATACCCTCCTGCGGCGTCGTAGCCGGTGAGCACATCGGCCGCTTCCTCGCGCAAGACCGCCGCCAACTTCTCGGCGGCGTCATCGACGGGAACGTGCGCGAAGCCGAATTGATTCGACGCGTCCTCGCCCGAGTCGGGGTAGTCGAGGAACACGGTGCGAGCAACACCCAGGATCTCGGCGGCAGCGCGCGCTTCCTCGGGACGGGCGGTGGCCAAGCGAGCCCGCAACTCGGGGCTGGAGTCTCCCGCTTCGCCGCGAGTGGCAAAGACACAAACCACGCGATGGCCGGCGGCCGCCGCCTTCGCCATGGTGCCCGCCGTCAGCAGTGCTTCATCGTCCGGGTGGGCATGGAGAGTGACAAGGGTGCGGGGCACGGGTCCTCGGGAGGGGCGAAAGCGACCCGTTCACGGTAGCCGGTACCCTCGATCGATCCGCCGACAGACTGGCTCTTCGTGGATCCGTCCTCCCCCATGCGAATTCTTCTGGGATCCGATTGCTACGTCCCGCGCCTCGGCGGCATCGAGGTGCAGGCCCACGCCCTGGCGCGCCACCTGGTCGCCGCCGGGCACGACGTCGAGGTCGTCACCCCCACACCCGGTCCGCACGAGGTCGACGGCATTCGCGTCCACCGGATCGACGAACCACTCCTACCGCCCTTCGACATACCGTGGACCCGCACCACGTTCCGCAAGACGCGACGACTGCTCGAACGTGGCAACTACGACGTCGCCCATTTCCACGGCGGTGTGTTGTCACCGTTCGCGTTCGGTAGCGCGCACATTGCCCAAGCAGTCGGTGTGCCCTGCGTGGTCACGTCCCACTGTGTGTGGAATCGCAGCGCGCATGTCTTCCGTCTGCTCGACCGCGCGTTTCATTGGGGCGATTGGCCCATCGTCATCTCTGCGGTCAGCGACCTCGCCGCATCGGAGATTCGGCTCGCCGCCGGCGCCGACCGCGAAGTGCTGGTCATCCCCAATGGCATCGACGTCGAAGACTGGCGCGTCGAACCCACCAACCATCACGACGAGACCGTCGTCTTCGTGTCAGTGATGCGCCTGGCGCGCCGCAAGCGTCCGGCCGCGCTCGTGAAGATGGTCCGCGACGTCAAGCGCCGCGTACCCGATGTGCCGTTCACCGTGCGCATCGTGGGCGAAGGGATGCAGCGCCGACACCTCGAACGCGAAATTGCCCGTCTCGGCGTCGAGAACGAAGTCGAACTCTGCGGCCGCCTCGAGCACGACGCGATCAAAGCAGCGTATGCCGCCGCTGACGTCTACGTTGCGCCGGCCAATCTCGAATCGTTCGGACTCGCCGCACTCGAAGCGCGCTGCGCGGGCCTGCCTGTCATCGCGAAGGCCCAGACCGGCATTCGGGAATTCGTGGAGCACGGACGCGAAGGCCTGTTGGCCGCCAGCGACCGTCAGATGGTCGACGCCATGGTGCGGATGCTGCGCGAACCCGAACTGCGCGCCAAGATCGCCGCCCACAACCAGACCACGCGGCCCCAGTCGTGGGCCGATGTCCTGGTGCTCAACCTGGATGCGTATCGGCAGGCACAAGCGCTGGTCCGCGGCCGGCCCGAGTGACCATGCGGGCCACCACGTAGCCCACCCCCACGATCGCAAAACCCACGATTGCGTCGAGGAAGTAGTGGTTGCTGGTGACAACCACGCAGAACACTTGGAACGGCGGGTACAAGAACAGCAACACCTTCGCCCAGCGGTGCTTCACCCGCGGGTACATGGCGCAACTGGCCCACAGCGCCCATGCGCAGTGCAGGCTGGGCATTGCCGCGAACTGGTTCGACACCTTGGTCATGGGCCCCGAGTCGAACGACCAGAACGTGGGGTACTTCACCAACGTGTCGACAAACCCGTAGTTGGTGCCGCCCAGCAGATCGAGCAACCGTGGCGGCATGAGCGGGAAGATCGCGAACCCGACGAGGCCCAGGAACGTGGTGATCATCAATGCGTTGCGCCACAACGGATAGTCGTTCGGCTGCTTTCGGTACATCCAGATGATGGCGAACAGCGTGACCACCCAGTACGCCGTGCCGTAGAAGTAATTGCTCACCACGATGACGAGTTGTGACTGGCGCACCCATTCGTGAAGCCCGAGTTCGTGATCGATCCTGAGGGCCGCCTCCCAGTCGAGGACCCGTTGCGCGTTGCGGAACGCCAGCGCAGCGCCACTCTTCTTGATGTCGCGGATGGCCTCGTACATCAGGTAGAGCGCGCCCACCACGAGCAGCTCGCGCCACCAGGCGAGTGTGGCGCCATCCCGCAGGACCTTCACGCCGCGCCGGGCCGTGGTGACCCCTGCGACCTGCGCGACAAGTTCCCCGTCGGGTTGTACTTCCGGAGAAATTGCCATCAACTGAGTGTACCGATGACCCCACCGCGTCCTTCCGGGCCGCGAGAATGGGGCCGTGCTGGTGAGTGCAGTCAACGTTTCCGAAGGGCGACGCCCCCAAGTGCTGGAAGACCTCGATGCAGCCTGCGAAAGCCTGCTCCTCGACCGGCACACCGACCCCGACCACAACCGGTCGGTCTTCACCCTGGCGGCGGCCGACGCCGCAACCCTGCTGGCAGCAGTACAGGCGCTCGCCGTCGCCGTGAGTGAGCAGGTCAACATCGTCGGCCACGAAGGCGTACACCCGCGCATCGGGGCGCTCGACGTCGTGCCGTTCGCCGCGCTCGCCCCCACGCCCAGCGACGCCGCCATCGCCGCCGCCCACGAGTTCGGGTCCTGGTGGTCGGCCCGCAACGTGCCGGTGTTCTTCTTCGACGACGCCGCCGCCGACCACCGATCACTCCCCGAAGTACGGCGCGACGCGTTCGTCCGCCTCTCCCCCGACCTCGGTCCGGACACACCGAACCCCGAGCTGGGTGCCACTGCAGTGGCAGCCCGGCCGCCCCTCGTTGCAATCAACTGCGATCTCGACCGCCACGACCCCGAGCTCGCGCGCCAGATCGCAACGCGCGTGCGCGAACGCGACGGCGGCCTGCCGGGTGTGCGCGCGCTGGGTTTCGAACTCGCAGAGGGCGGCTGCAGCCAGGTGTCGATGAATCTCGTTGCGCTCGACCGCACGGGCGTCGAAGCGGCCTGCACGCGGGTGCGCGAGTTGGCGCAGGTGCGAGCGGCCGACGTGGCCCGCATCGAGTTGGTGGGCTTGTTGCCGGCGGCCGAACTGGCCCGTTGCAGCGACAAGTTCCGGGCCTGGTCAGGCCTCGACGAGTCAGCGACCGTCGAAGGCCGCGCCCACGCGTCCCAGACCTGAGGTTTTGGCGCGCCCTCACTACCTTCGACGGCAGTCTGCGCGCGCCAGAAGGGAAGGTCAGGCGGTCTGCGCGTTGCGACGCGCCAGCGCACGCTGACGGCGCAGACGGCGACGCTCGCGCTCGGAGAGCCCGCCCCAGATGCCGAACTTCTCGCCGTTGTCGAGCGCGTACTCGAGGCACTCGATGCGCACTTCGCAGCCGCCGCACACCGACTTCGCTTCGCGGGTGGACGCACCGCGCTCAGGGAAGAACAGATCGGGGTCGACGCCGTAACAGTTGGCCCGCTCCTGCCAGCGCCGCTGATCGGCCTGCAGCGCGACGAGTTGGTTGAAGATTTCGGTGAGATCCTGCACTTGGTCGCCCCCTCGCTGGACGCCCCTCACGAATGCGCCGCCGGCCGGTGGGCCTGCGGCGTGTCGCTTCGGAACCAGCCACCCGCTCCGTTGCGGCGAATGGCAACTATGTAATTACAGCGGCGACATCTTGCTCTCCTTCCGTCGGCAACGCAAGTGGAACTTTCGAGCGCGCCAAGCCCCGATCGCCACTCTCCGTTGCGCCATGGATGAGAACCGAGCGCTCTCAGGGGCCCACGACCCCGGAATGCTCGTGGTCGAGACCCGCAACGACACGCTCGTGCTGTTCGTGGCCGCTCGGCCCGAAGACGCGGAGACCACCGAGCGGGCCGCGCCCGGAGTGTTCGCGCCCTCGATCTCGAGGAACCACCGACGTTCGATCGCGCCTTCTGAGCCGGTTGTTCAGATCGCCCGGGCATGTTGCGCCGGGCGGATGAGCACTTCGCGGATCGTGTCCACCAGCGCGTCCGGTTGCCACGGCTTCACGATGTATTCGGCGGCGCCGAGCTCTCGCGCCCGCGCAATGTCAGTTTCGCTCGACTTGGCCGAACACACGATGACGTGGGGCCGACGCGGCCGTCCGGCCAGCTCCGCCAGCACGAACCATCCGTCGAGCACCGGCATCATGATGTCGAGCAGCACGACGTCGGGATGTTCCTCGTCGATACGACGCAGCGCCGTCTCGCCGTCGGCGGCGAGCGAAGGTTCGAAGCCCTCGGCTTCGAGGATCATGCGGAGCGTGAGCAACACGTCCGGCTCGTCGTCGACGATCAGCACCTTGGGCCTACCGGGCATGTGACATCACCCCCTCCCGCCGTACTGGTTCTTCGGCGGCCCGCGCCCGCAACTGAACCCGGAACGCGGCGCCCCCGCCCGGGGCGTCGTCGACCCAGACCCGCCCGCCACAGGCCTCGACCAGACCCCGCACGATGGGAAGGCCCAGGCCCAGGCCCGGCCGGTTCTTCGTGCGATCGGCACGGTAGAAGCGCTCGAAGATCTTTTCGCGGTCGGCGGGCGGAACCCCCGTCCCCGAGTCCATGACCGAGAGCAGCACCTTGTCGGGTTCGGGTTGCTCGACGACCACTCGAACCGGGGCGGACCCGTACTTGTGGGCGTTCTCGATGAGATTGGAGAGGATGCGCCGCATCGCCTCGGGGTCGGCGCGCACCTCACAGAACTCGGGGGCGAAGACCTCGACGGGTCGGCCCGCGACCTGCGAGTCGAGAGCCACGAGACGCACCAGCGACGCCACGTCGATACGACGCAACAGTGGCACTGCGCCGTGCCGCTCGAGCTGCGCGGCGGCGAACATCTCTTCGACCATCGTCTGCAATCGGTTGGTCTGGCGATCGATCACGTCGAGGAGTTCGGCACGCTGCGACTCGGAGAGGTTGCGCCGCGACGCCGCGATCGCACCACGAATCGACGTGATGGGCGTGCGCAGTTCGTGACTGACGGTGGCAACGAACTGGCTCTTCATGCGATCGAGTTCGAGCAGCTCAGCCACGTTGGCGCGTTCGGCCTCGTAGAGGCGCGCGTTGGCAATCGCTGCGGTCACGGGCTCGGCGAAGAGCGACAACACGTGCAGGTCGTACTCGTCGAAGCGGCGACCCGGCGCGGCGGCCACGTTGATGACGCCGAGCAGTTCGCCGCGGTTCACGAGCGGAACGCACATGGCGCTCTCGGGCTTCGCACCCTGCTCGCCCACTCCCGGGAAACGCTCCATGATCGTCGAGTCGTTGATGACGATCGGCTCGCGGTTCACTGCCACATCACTGGCAACGGTCTTCTCGAGCGCGATGCGCAGGTCCCGCGACAGGTCGTTGCCCTGGGTTGCCGCCACCCGGAGGTGCCCGTCGTCCTCGATGAGCATGATCGAGCCGTCGTTGCCTTCGAGCATCTCGAGCGCGTTGTTCAAGATGACGTCGAGCACTTCATGCAGCTCCAGAACCGAGTTGACGGCTTTGCCTGCCGCAGTGAGTGCCGAGTGCATCTGCAGACGGTTGGACAGCGCAGAAGTGAGAACGCGCTCATCCACCAACAGCCGCGACAAACGGTGCAGGTGGATTTCCTTTTCGATCACGTAGGCCGAGAACCCGAGCGCAAGCACTACGACTGCCACACGCAGAATGCTGGGTTGCAGCCACGCGGCTTCTTGGTAGTCGCGGCTGAAGCTGGCGACGGCGGTGGCGAGACTGAGCGTGAGCAGCACGGTGACCGCAACGGCCCACAGCTGCATGCGCCGGCGTTCGACGTCTTCGATCGACGGCTTGCGGAACTCCCGTAGCCCTGCGATCCGCGCCTCTCGCCGAATCCGCTCTCTGATCTCGACTGCACTCATGGGCGACCGGTCCCCTCCCGTCACGGAAGTATCGGGACCCTCCGGCACCGGGTTGAGAGCGAATCAGGCCCCACCGGGGCGCCGGGTCCCCGTCGCACCAGGCCGACCCTGGGCGGTCAGCGGAATCGGATGCCCGCCTCGATGGTGCCGGCATCCATGGTGACCGCCGAGGCCGGTCCGCCGAGCGCCACCGTGTACTGCTCGGCGCCGTGCTGAATGGCCCAGAGCGCGATCCCAAAGGGAACGTCCGCCCCCGAGACGCCCACGGCGTTCACCGGGTTGAACGTGCACTTGGCCCGGACGGCCTCATCGCCGCCGATCGCGATGCGCTCGATGGACTGGTCGGTGCAGCTCAGCCCGTCGAGCTGCTTCACGAGTTCGCTTGTCGCCTCCGAGAGCGAGGTGGCGTCGGGATTGCGGTATGCCTGCACCGAGGCGCCGGTGGCGGGATCGGCCGCAAACACTTCGAAGGTTCCATCTGCCGCGGCCTGCTTCACCTGGCCCGTGCTCGCCGCCAACGTCTGATTCTCGGCTGCGATCTTGTCGAGCGCACTCGTGAAGTCGGGGGCGGCCGGGTCCAACGGCGTGAACTCCTTCGGCACTGCGATCACGAGGTGTGGTCCCGACAACGCGACGAACCCGTCCGGCGTATCAGTGCGCGTGGTGACGGTGGGAACGGTTGGCTTGGCCGTGGATCCGGTGGCCGTCGTCGAGGTGGTGGACGAGCCGTTGGCTCCCGGGCTGGATGTGGTGGACGAGCGCGCACTCGACAGCGACTTGCCGCCGCCGCACCCGCCGAGCGCCAGCACCATCATTCCGATAACGAACGAACGGACGGAACGCATTTCCGCACCCTACGCCGACCGGCGTGACGCAGTGCGACCCTCCAGGAAGTCCATGAGGACGTAGTCGCCGAGGTTTTCGGGCGTGACGAAGAACGCGCGCCCCTTGTTCATCCGCGTCATCTGCTCCACGAAATGCCGCAGATACGAACTGTCTTCGAGCATGAACGTGTTGATGCGGATGCCGTCACGTGTGCAGCGCGCCACCTCGCGCAGCGTCGCTTCGATGGTTTCCGGCCGCGGTGGATAGTCGAAGAACGGGTGGCTTGGGTCGTCTTCCATCAGGTGGGCGGTCGGTTCACCGTCGGTGACCATGATGATCTGTTTGGTACCGGAGTGGCGCGCCAGCTGCCGACGTGCCAGCAGCAACGCGTGATGCATGTTGGTGCCCCACTCGAGATCCCAACTCACTTCCGGAAGGCGATCAGCTGACACGTCGCGCGCCACGAACCCGAAACTCACCAACCCGAAGTGATCGCGCGGGAACTGGCCACGAATGAGCGCCTGGAGCGCCATCGCCATCTTCTTGGCGGCGAGGAACCGATCGCGCAGAAACATCGAGTACGACACGTCGAGCAGCAGCACGGTGGACACCGTGGTGCTGTGTTCGGTGCGTTCGATTTCGAAGTCGTCGGGCGTGATCTGCACGGGTGTGCCCGGCCCGCTGCGCATGACGGCATTGCGCACCGTGCGGCCGACGTCGAGGTGGAACGGATCGCCGAACTCGTAGGTCTTGTGCTCGTCGGAGCGTTCGTGGCCCGAGCCCGCTCGTTCCACCCGATGCGCTCCGGCGCGGTCCTTCAACAACCGCCGGTACAGATCGTTGAGCGCCTTGTTTCCGAGGGCGCGGATCGCGCGGGGGCTCAGTTCGAGCCGCCCCTCGCGCCGGTCGACCAGCCCCGCTTCTTCGAGCATCTTCGCCAGCTCGCGCAGCCGTTCGAGTGCTTGCGCAGCGTCGTCGCCCAACAGGTCGCGCACGCGATCCAGGTCGGCCTCCGCAAGCATCCCCGGCTCGGTTGCTTCTTGCAAGAGGTGTTCGAGGTCGTCGAGGTCGCCGAGTTGTTGGAGCAGTCCCGGCAGCTCGCCCATCGACAGCGGGTTGTCGCCGTTGAAGTCGAAGGACGCGTTCCAGGGGAGGTCAGGGAAGGCCTGGGCGAGGTTGCGGCCGAGTTCGTCGAGCTGCCACTGCAGGTCGATGTCGTCCATCAACGAGTTCATGAGTTCTTGGAGCTGTTGGCGCTGCTCGGGGCTCATCGAGTTGAGGAGCTGTTGCATGCGCGCCATCGACTCGGCCATCTGTTGCAGAAGTTCGTCGAGCGATTGTGGGTTCCCGGGGAAGAAATCGCCGTACTGCTGCATGAACTGACGGAAGTCGGGTTCTTCGCCGTTCGCGCGCGCTTCGAGCATCTGGTTCAGCGAGGCGAGCATGTCTTTCATGCGCTGCATCTGCTGGGGTGACATGTTCTGCATGCCTTGCTGCATACGGTTGAACGTGCTCTGCAACATCTGTTGGCGTAGATCGTCGACCAGCTGCTCGAACTCTTGACGGGCGGCGGGATCCACGAAGTCGTACTGCTGCAGGTCGCGGACGCGGCCGGCGAGGTCAGGCGAGAGTTCGTCGAGTTGCCGACGGTGGTCGTGCGCCTCGGCATCGGGGATGTTGGCGCGGTCGATTCCGGTGCGTTCGTGGTCGACGATCTCGTCGAGGCGACGGTTGATGTCGTCGTACACGCCGCCGAGATCGCGCCGCTCGAGCATCTCGCGTCGTCGTTCCCGCAGGCGTTCGAGCATTTCGCGCAGACCCGGCATGCGTTCGCCGTTGCGGTCCCGGAGACCCTGTTGCATCAGTCGGCGCAGCGCGGCGTTGAGATCGCCGTGGTACAGCAGGTCGTCGGCCATCTCGTCGAGGAGCTGGTCGGCATCGAGGTCGAAGCCGCGCTGTGATCCATCCCATCGTGAGTAGCGGAACGCCGGCCGAGCCATGCCCCCAGGCTACGGCGCCCGGACCGCGGGAACGTTCGGGCGCCCGACTGGAGGTGAGCGTCGCCGGTCGGTCAACATGCTTCGATGCGTCGTCTCGCCCCGGTCCTCATCCTCGCCCTTGCGCTGTTCTGCTCGGCCGCGGCGTGTTCCAACAGCAGCTCCAAGGCGACCCCGCCCCAGTCGTTCTGTGCCGCCACCGACAAGCTCGATTCCCAGATTGCCAACGCCACACCGGAACAGCAGCTCGAGTTGGTGCGGGCGCTCAGCACGACCGCGCCGCCGGACCTGAAGGCGAAGGCCGACCTGTGGCTCGAAGGCATGGAACGAGTGGTGGTGCGCAAGGAACAGGTCAGCGCGGCCGAGCGCAAGCGCTATGAGGCCGCGGCCACCGACCTGCAGCGGGTCGCGATCCAGCAGTGCAAGATCCTCCAGAAGAACCGCTCCGGCGCCGGAATCTGACCGACTTTCTGTAAAGGGCCGCCCAAATCCGCCCGATTGATGCTGCTGCGTGCGAGCGTTGTGCTCACCGCATTCGAAAGGACGGCCGTGAGCTCCCTCAATTACTTCTTCTTCGCCATCGGCATTGGCGTGTTCATCTTCGGCATCTTCTGCGCCATCCAGGCCAACAACTTCGACGACGCGAAGTGGCAGGCCACCGGGCAGAACAAGATGCTGTTCCTGATCGGTTGCCCGGTGGGCGGCTTCTGCTGCTGGCCCATCGGCCTTGGCCTGTCGCTGTGGTTCTGGCTCGGTATCAAGCCCAAGCTCGAGCAGATGTAGTCGACGTTCCCAACCCGATTTCCAAGCGCCGCCGCGGGCGGGCTCGGCTCAGCGACCTGAGTACGTGGCCCCGCCGGCGGCGGCGTCTTTGTTGAGGCGCTTAGTGAGGTGCAGGCCTTCGAGCACCAGCTCGATGGCACTGGCGATTGCTGCCGGCGATTCCCCCGGTTCGAGCGGAGCCACTGCTTCGCGCATGCCCGGCACGATCCCCAACAACGCGGTATACGCCCCGACCGGCACCGATTCACCGGTTTCGATCACGAGATCGCCGTCGAACGACTTCACCAACGCGCCGATGTGTTCGGCGGGCACGCGGTCGCCGAACGTCTCGAGCACCGACGCTTTCACCAGCCGGTCGAGCACTTGTTCTTCACGTCCGTCGTCGAGCATCTCCAGTTCGACCTTGCCGGCAGTGGATGCGACGAGTGCGTCGAGGTCGACGACGCGCGGCACCACGTCGGTTTCACCGCTGCGCAACGAACGGCGCAGCGCGTTGGCCACCAATGTTTCGGCGTTCGCGATGGAGAGTCGCACCGAGACGCCCGAACGCTGGTTGATGTGGGGACTGCGCCGCGCCAACTGACTGATGCCCGCCACGATCTCGGTCATGAACCGCGGGACGTACACAGTGACGCCCGGCGCGTCGGGCACCACCATCTCTTGTTCGATCACCCGCACTTCCGCTTCGACGTCGAGCGGGTAGTGCGTACGGATCTGCGAACCGAAGCGGTCCTTCAGCGGCGTGATGATGCGGCCACGGTTCGTGTAGTCCTCGGGGTTCGCGCTCGCCACCAACATGACGTCGAGAGGAAGCCGGATCTTGTAGCCGCGCACCTGCACGTCACGTTCTTCAAGCACGTTGAGCAAACCCACTTGAATGCGCTCTGAGAGGTCGGGTAGTTCGTTGATGGCGAAGATGCCCCGGTTAGTGCGCGGCACCAACCCGTAGTGCAAGGTGAGTTCGTCGGAGAGATAGCGCCCTTCGGCCACCTTGATGGGGTCGACCTCGCCGATGAGATCGGCAATGGAGGTGTCGGGCGTGGCGAGTTTCTCGCCGTAGCGGAGGTCGCGTCCCACCCATTCGATCGGCGTGTCATCACCAAGTTCCGCCACCGCGGCGCGGGCCGGCGCGCTCACCGGCGCGTACGGGTCGTCGTTGATTTCACTGCCGGCGACGATGGGCATGAACTCGTCGAGCAGATTGGTGAGCGTACGAATCATGCGCGTCTTCGCCTGGCCGCGCTCACCCAAGAAGATGACGTCGTGGCCGGCGAGCAGCGCGTTCTCGAGCTGCGGCAGCACGGTGTCCTCGTAGCCGAGCACGCCGTCGACGAGGGGTTCGCTTGCGGCGATCCGAGCGATGGCGTTCGCACGCACTTCATGCTTCACCGGGCGCGACTGCCAGCCGCTCGCCCGCAGGGATCCGATGGTGGTGGGGCGATCCATGGGCGCTCCTCGCAGCTGCTCGCAGAGTCAGTCGATCGTACCGGCGCGGTCGGCCCAGTCTCACCGCACGCGGACCGGCTGGGTGGCCGCCACACCACCGCCTGCGCCGGAGGTAGTTGCCGAACCGTCCGGATTCGGTCCATCCTTCCCACCGTGCGACCGCCGGAACTCGCCAAGCTCGTGGCCATCTGTGCAATGGATGCGCCGGTTCTCGTGGTCGAGGACTACGACGGCACGCTCGCACCCATCGTCGATGATCCGGCGCGTGCGGTTCCCCACCCCCGTGCGCTCGGCACCCTCGCGAACCTGACCGAAGTGGCCAAGGTCGCCATCATTTCGGGCCGCCCGGCCGACTTCGTGGTGACCCAGATCGGCACGTTGTCCCTCAGCATCGATGTGGTGGGCATGTACGGCCGCCAGATCGCACGCGACGGCCTGGTGATCACACACCCCGATGCCGAACGAGACCGCGACAACATTGCACTCGCCCTCGCCCGTGCGGTCGACCAGCTCCAACCGCTCGGCGTGGACATCGAGGACAAGGACGGTTTGGGGGTCGGGCTGCATGTGCGGAAGGTCGCCGCGCAGGCGCACGGTGCGTTCGG
Organism: Acidimicrobiia bacterium; assembly: GCA_049317385.1. GTDB lineage: Bacteria > Actinomycetota > Acidimicrobiia > IMCC26256 > JBMOIJ01 > JBMOIJ01. Next base: position 11,401 of record JBMOIJ010000008.1, on the reverse strand, counting down.
CGTCGCATCGGACTGGGCGACCGAAGTGGGCAACGAACTCGGGCTGCGCGTCGAACTCGGCCGCCAGGTGGTGGAACTCACCGGGGCGGCCGACTTCGACAAAGGGAACGCTTTGCTCGATCTGGTCGAGATCGAAGCGCCGGGCGCCGTTGTGGTGATGGGCGACGACCGGGGCGACATTCCGGCGTTCGCTGCGGTGCGCCGCTTGCGGGACGTCGGCACGACTGCCTACGGGATCGCCGTCGACAGCAGCGAGCTCGACCCCCAAGTGCGAGCCGCGGCCGACATCGTGATCCCGTCCATCGATGCCGGGCTCGACTTCCTCGACCGGCTCGACCACGAGCTCCGTGGCCTGCGCCGCGCCCGCAATGTGGGAATCGGGCTCGCCTGAGCTCATCCGAGTTGCGCGTGGGCGCCGAACCCCGCTCGTGAGACCGTTCACAAGGTGCCTGCGCTGCGCTGTGGCGGATAACGTGCGCCCGCTTTCCACGCGAGGAGTACGACAATGCCGCAGCTGACCACCGCGGAGACCCCGGCCGGCGCCGACGACGCCGACCGCCTCGCCCGTTGGGAGGGTCCACCCATCCCGAACCAGCGGCCCACGGGCGGCCCCTGGCCGGTGCGCTTCTACCGAACCAGCGTGGGCAAGAAGTGGACGATGGCCGTCACCGGCCTGCTGATGATGCTGTGGCTGTTCGGCCACGCGTTCGGCAACCTGAAGATGTACCTGGGCGCCGAGGCCTACGACAACTACGCCGAGTTCCTGAAGCGCATCCTCTACCCGCTCCTTCCCGAGAGCGCGTTCCTCTGGCTGACGCGGGTGGTGATGATCGCCGCGATCCTGCTGCACATCAGTTCGGCCATCGCATTGACGCGCCAGAACCATCGTTCGCGCTCGACGCGCTATCAGAGTCACCGCGACTACGTGGCCGCCAACTTCGCCTCGCGCTCCATGCGCTACACGGGTGTCATCATCGGCCTCTTCATCTTGTGGCACCTCGCAGACCTCACGTTCGGCTGGGTCGACCCCGGGTTCAAGAGCGGAGCGGTCTACAACAACGTTGTTGACTCGCTGTCACGTTGGCCGGTTGCCGTCTTCTACATCGCAGCCATGGTGGCGCTCGGGGCGCACTTGTTTCACGGCATCTGGAGCGCGTGCCAGACCCTCGGCTGGAACAACCCGCGCTACAACCCAGCGCGCCGATGGATTGCTGCCGCCCTGGCCATTTCACTCGCCGTCATCAACATCAGCTTCCCGATTGCCGTCTTGAGCGGCGTCGTGGGGAAGTGAGGTACCGATCATGAACATGAAGTGGACCACTGCCCCAGAGTCCCTCGACGGAAACTGCCCTACCGGTGCCATCGAGAACCGATGGGACGAGCGCAAGTTCTCGGTGAAGTTGGTGAACCCCGCCAACAAGCGCAAGTTCGAAGTGATCGTGGTGGGCACAGGCCTGGCCGGTGCGTCGGCGGCGGCCACACTTGGCGAACTCGGCTACAAGGTGAAGTGCTTCACCTTCCACGACACGCCGCGGCGCGCGCACAGCATCGCTGCGCAGGGCGGCATCAACGCGGCGAAGAACTACCACAACGATGGCGACTCGGTGTACCGCTTGTTCTACGACACCGTGAAGGGCGGCGACTTCCGCGCCCGCGAGTCGAACGTGTACCGACTTGCGCAGGTGAGTGTCGACATCATCGACCAGTGTGTGGCCCAAGGTGTGCCGTTCGCGCGCGAATACGGCGGCCTCCTCGACAACCGTTCGTTCGGTGGCGCGCAGGTGAGCCGCACGTTCTACGCGCGAGGCCAGACCGGCCAACAGCTACTGCTCGGCGCATACCAAGCACTCATGCGCCAGGTGCACCTGGGAACCGTTGAGTTGCACACCCGTTCCGAGCTGCTGGAACTCGTCGAGAAGGACGGGCGCGCCGCTGGCATCGTGGTGCGCAACCTCATCACCGGTGCAGTGTCCTCGCATTCGGCGCACGCCGTGGTGCTCGCCACCGGTGGCTACGGCAACGTGTTCTTCCTCTCCACGAACGCGAAGCACTCAAATGCCACGGCCATCTGGCGGGCACACAAGAAGGGTGCCTACCTGGCCAACCCGTGCTTCACGCAGATTCACCCCACGTGCATTCCGGCCTCCGATGAATTCCAGAGCAAGCTCACACTCATGAGCGAGTCGTTGCGCAACGACGGTCGCATCTGGGTGCCCAAGAACATGGACGAGACCCGCTCGCCCGACGAAATCCCTGAAGACGAGCGCGACTACTTCTTGGAGCGTCGCTACCCCGCGTTCGGCAACTTGGTCCCCCGCGACGTGGCGTCGCGAAACGCCAAGCGCGAAGTCGACGAAGGGCGCGGCGTTGGCCCCAAGAAGAACGGCGTGTACCTCGACTTCGCCGAAAGCATCGACCGCCTCGGCGACCATGTCGTCAAGGAGCGCTACGGCAACCTCTTCGACATGTACGAGCGCATCACGGGCGAGAATCCGTACAACGTGCCCATGCGCATCTACCCCGCCGTCCACTACACGATGGGTGGCCTCTGGGTTGACTACAACCTCATGAGCAACCTGCCCGGGTTGTTCGTGCTCGGCGAAGCGAACTTCTCCGACCACGGCGCGAACCGCCTCGGCGCAAGCGCGCTGATGCAAGGACTTTCCGACGGCTACTTCGTGTTGCCGGCCACCATCAGCGACTACCTCGCCCCGCAACTCGGCCAGAAGCCGGTTGGTACTGACGACCCGGCGTTCAAAGCCGCCGAAGCTGCCGTGGCCGATCAAACCAAGCGGTTCCTCTCCATCAAGGGAACCCGTTCGGCCGATCACTTCCACCGCGAGCTCGGCAAGGTCGTCTGGGACAACTGCGGCATGGCGCGCAGCGAAGACTCGTTGCAGAAGGCCTTGGGCGAGATCCCGCAGATTCGCGAAGAGTTCTGGAAGGACCTGCGGGTGCTGGGCGACGGCGCCGGCCTCAACCAGCAGCTCGAAAAGGCCGGGCGGGTCGCTGACTTCATCGAGTTCGCCGAACTCATGTGTCTCGACGCGCTGCACCGCGACGAGAGCTGTGGCGGTCACTTCCGCGTTGAACACCAAACCGAAGAGGGCGAGGCGCTGCGCGACGACCAAGACTTCGCGTATGCCGCCGCGTGGGAGTTCACCGGCGTCGGTGAAGCTCCGGTGTTGCACAAGGAACAACTCGAGTTCGAATACGTCCACCTCGCCCAGCGTTCGTACAAGTAGCAGCGCAGGCTTCGAAGAGGGATTCAGCAACGATGCATATTCATCTGAAGGTGTGGCGCCAGGCCGGTCGCAACGATGCCGGGCACTTCGAGGACTACGAAATGGACGACGTGTCGCCCGACATGTCGTTCCTCGAGATGTTCGACGTGTTGAACGAACAGCTCAACGCCGAGAACAAGGAACCGGTTGCGTTCGACCACGACTGTCGTGAAGGCATCTGCGGTTCGTGCGCCATGATGATCAACGGGCGCGCGCACGGCCCGCAGAACGGCACCGCAACCTGCCAGCTCCACATGCGCAAGTTCGAAGACGGCGCGCACATCACCGTGGAGCCGTGGCGCGCCACCGCGTTCCCCATCAACAAGGACCTGTCGGTCGACCGCAGCGCGTTCGACCGCATCGTGGAAGCCGGTGGCTACATCACCGTGAGCACGGGTTCTGCTCGTGACGGCAACGAACTCCCGATCGCCAAGCCGGTGGCCGATGCCGCCATGGACGCCGCCGCTTGCATCGGTTGTGGCGCGTGCGTGGCCGCGTGTCCGAACGGTGCGGCGCACCTGTTCACCTCGGCGAAGCTCCAACACCTGAACCTGTTGCCGCAGGGTCAGGCCGAACGCTGGGACCGCACCATTGCCATGGTGGAAACGATGGACCAGTACTTCGGGAGCTGCACCATGCACGGCGAGTGCGAGAAGGCGTGCCCGAAGGAGATCTCCATCGACTTCATTGCGCTGATGAACAAGGACTACGTGAAGGCGCAGTGGAAGCAGCGCCGCCTGGTAGGCCAGAAGAGCTGACGTGCCGGTGGCCACCGCTCCGCCACCAGCGCGCCCAAGAGCACGTTGCGACCGTCGTTGACGGATCTCAGGCGCGTCGCTTCCGTCGCGGTCGAGCCGTCGTAGCAATCGTTGCGGCCATCCCCGACTGCTCTGCGACCGCACGGATGAGGGCTCGGCGGTCGACCACCGGACCAACCTTGTTCTCGAGCGGCCCATCAATGAGCAACGTGGCCAGCCCGTGGGCCAGCGCCCACATTGCGACCGCCCGGTAGCGCACGTCGTCGAGCGATGCGTGGGGACCGAGTGCGACCCGCACGAAATCGACCAGCAGCTCGAAGGCCTGCTCGCCCAACTGCGCTACCTCGGGTTCGTGCCCGTCCCCGAAGAGGTCCGGACGAAACATGACCCGGAAATGGCCTCGATGGTCCAGCGCGAAACCCACATAACTCTCGAGCAGCGCCGTCGCAGGGTCTCCTTCGGGCGCGGCTATCGCTTCACCCATCACGGTGGCCAGCGCCGCGAAGCCCTCGGCCGCAATGGCTGCGAAGATGCCGCTGCGATCGGAGAAGTGGTGGTACGGCGCCTGGTGGGTGACCCCGGCATCTTGAGCGATGCGCCGGAAGGAGAGGCCGTCGGGACCATGGTCGGCGATGTGGTCGACCGCGGCCTTCAGGACGGTGGCGCGCAGGTCTGACGGGGTCATGGCCGGAACGCTACGACCGGGTACTTGACAGTGTCAAGCGCTTCGACTAGACACTGTCACATGACTGACACTGCGGCAATGCTCGACGGCGCTACGCCCGCCCACCCCCAGCGCTGGCTCATCCTTCCGGTCCTGTGCCTCAGCCTGTTCCTGGTCGTGATGGACAACACGATCGTGAACGTCGCCCTGCCCACGCTGAGCCGGGAACTCTCGGCATCCACCAGCGAACTGCAGTGGATCGTCGATGCGTACAGCCTGGTGTTCGCCGGTCTGCTGCTTGCCTTCGGGTCGTTCGGCGACCGGTACGGCCGCAAGGGCGCGCTTCAGACTGGCCTCGTGCTGTTCGCCCTCACGTCGGTGGTGGCATCGTTCGCGTCCTCGGCTCCCCAGCTCATTGCGGCACGGGCAGCGATGGGAGTGGGCGCAGCGCTCGTGTTTCCTGCGACGCTGGCCATCCTCACGAACGTCTTCACAGATCCTGTCGAACGCACCAAAGCAATCGGCGCGTGGTCGGCCGTTTCAGGTCTCGCCGTTGCCCTGGGTCCTCTCACCGGCGGGTGGCTCCTCGAGCATTATTCCTGGGGGTCCATCTTCCTCATCAACGTGCCGGTCGTCGCCGTTGCGCTCGTCAGCGGGTACTTCCTCATCCCAAAGACCCGCGACCCCGATGCCGGACGGCTGGACGTCAACGGATTGTTGCTGTCTATCGCTGCGATCTTGCTCCTCGTGTACACGATCATCGAAGCGCCGAAGCACGGCTGGACCAATCCGCTGACACTCGCGGGATTCGCGGTCTCAGCGGCGCTCATCATGGCGTTTGTCTTCTGGGAACTCCGCCGCGAACACCCGATGCTCGACGTGCGCGTGTTCCGCAACGCTCGTTTCTCTGCCGCCAGCATGGCGGTTGCCTGCGCCTTCTTCAGCCTGTTCGGTTTCATCTTCCTCATCACCCAGTACTTCCAAGTCGTACGCGGATACTCCACGCTCTCGGCCGGTTTGCACACGCTTCCCTTCGCGATTGCTGCCGGAGTCGCTGCACCGTTGGCCGCGCAACTTGCGCTGCGCATCGGCACCAAGCTGGTCGTGGCCGGCGGCCTCACATTGATGACGGCGGGGTTCCTCTGGACCTCAACCCTCGAGGTGAACACCCCCTACTGGGGACCGGTCCTGCTCCAGATGGTGTGCCTCGGGGCCGGACTCACCCTCACGATGGCCCCGGCCACCGAGGCGATCCTCGGTTCACTCCCAAAGGAAAAGGCCGGGGTCGGCTCGGCCGTCAACGACACCACTCGCGAACTCGGTGGCACGATCGGCGTCGCAGTCGTCGGCTCCGTATTCGCCTCGCTCTACGGGCCAGAAATTGCGCGCCGCCTGCGGGGACTACCCATCCCCGAAACCGCGATCAGCGCCGCGAAGCAGTCGGCTGCGGTCGCCGCGGAAGTAGCCAAGCGAGCGCCCGCTGAAGGCCGCGCGATCGTCCTCGACGCGGCACGCAATTCATTCATGCACGGCTTCTCCACGAGTGTGCTCGTTGCCGCGGGCTCCACCGCAATTGCAGCAGTTGGCGCGCTGCTCTTTCTGCCGGCCCGCCCGATCACCCCTGATCATCCCGACGTTCCCGGGGAGTTCGAAGCACTCACCCGCGCGGTCCACGGCTGAGACTGTGCGCAATCCGCTCGGAGACGCTCATGCCAATCGTCTCGCCCTCAGCTCTGCCGCCACGCACTCGAAGCCTCACTGTCACTCGGATTGGGTGCGAAGAGGGGACCGGCCCAGACGGAGATGAATGCTCGATAAGTACGAGATGGAATCGCCGTTGGACCCGTGTTGAAGGAACGGGTTTCTCCAGGGGCAATCGCCGCCAGAGCGCCGCAACCCAAGACGTTGGTCGTGTACTCGCCGGTTTCGCCAACCACCGAAGCTGCGCAGCGTCCCCCGGCAAACTCACTCTCATCGATGGTGCGGCCGCTCTGATTCGTGATGACAATTGCAAACTCCGAGGGCGTGTTGCTCGAGCCCGAGACACGCCTCACGTCGACGCTGAAATATCGATCGATCTGGGTGAAGAGGTCGGGGTTCACTCCTGCGGCCACGTCGGTGCCTGACGCAGCCGTTGTCGCCGGTACCGTCAACGCACTCGTTGCCGAGGTCGTTGGAATCGAGGTCGGGCTGGGCGCGGTCGAGCGTGGGACACTCGTGATCGTGCTTTGATTCGCGTTACGCGGCGTAGAGCCCTTCGACTGACTCACCCACAGGTACCCGCCAATTGCCACCATGATCGCGATCACGCCCGCAGTCACGATGCGCGCCGAACGCCGTGCCGCACGCAACATGACGCCGCGCTCCACCACCTGCTCGCGCGTGTGTGGGTCCAGAACCGCCGCCTCGGCCGGTGCCTGCAGCGCAGTGAAGTCGATGTCACCGAGAATCTCGCCAAGCCTGCGCCTCCCCCGGTCGGCGGATTGGCGAACCGTCCCGACCGAACAACCCAATGTCCGTGCGACCTCTTCTTCACCGAGGTCATCGAGATACCGCAACACGACCACCTCGCGTTGTCTACGCGGCAAGCGCTGCAACGCGTGCTCGAGCGCATACCGGTCGGTATGGTCACGATGCTGCGCACGATCATCAACCTGATTGCTCAACGTCGTACGCGCGGTCCGCCGGAACGAGTCGATCGCCACGTTGTTCGCAACCCGCACGACCCATGCATCGAGATACGACTCCGATGCGATCTTCCCCCAACTCGCGTACGCCCGAGTCAGCGTCTCTTGCGCCACGTCGTTCGCGCTCTCGCGGTCGCAACCCCGCGACCTGGCGGCGCGCTGCGCCAACGCGAACAAACGATCGAACTCATCAGCGAAGGCAGCCTCCCTTGCCCGGGGAGAGGCCGTCGTCGGGGTCTGAATGGACATGGTCCGCCTTGGGAGGGTCTCTCACTGTTCAGTCGGCCATCCGGGCTGTCGCTCCAGGTCTGGGGCACATTGGGGACCGAGCAACTTGGCCGATTTCGCCACATTCGCTACATTCGCTGAGCGGTGGCAAACTCGCCGCCGTGACGGGCTTTGGGAGCAACGGCGACATGGACGACACCACCACCACCTCCGGCGTGGTCATCGCCCTCAGCAGCTACTGGCGGGCCGGTCCGGCCCCCACCCGCCGCCGTCGGCGCGCCGCTGCGCCCACCACGGTGCTGCCGTCCAACCCGGCCCGCGAGCTCATCCTCCCCGACCCGAACGCGCCGGCCATCGTGCTCGAAGCAATCCCGGACCATCACGAGTGCGCGCTCGACGGCTTCGCATGGACGGTGTGGGTCGACGACTCCGACAGCGCGTTGTTCGACCGGCTCACGCTGGCCGAGATCGCGCACCAGTTCCGTCAGGTTCCCGGCGTCGACGCCTGCCACACCGAACGCGACAACTCGTTTCACGTCGCCAGCGCTGTCGACGGCGTGGTGCTGCGGCGGGCCCTCGCGCGGGCATACCGCGCGTGGCGCCGGGCAAACGCCTGAGCGATATCCCCGCGCCAACCGCAAGTTCCCCCGCCGCTACCGTGCGCGCCGTGGCCTCCAATGTTGCGTCGAACGTCGATCCCTACGCACGGATCCGTCACACGTTCGACCAGCGGGCCAGCACCGACTACATCTTCGACTACTGGACTGCCCTCGGTTGGTCGCTCCTCACCTTCGGCGTCTTCTACATCTTCATCGTGTACAAGCTGGCCGAGCGGTCGAAGCGCCACGTGCAGCGCCGCGTTGCGCAGCTCCACGCCGCCAATGAACTCGGCTGGGCGGCGGCAGTGCGCGCCGGCCGCGACCAGGAGCTCTATCCACAGTTCCAACGCACGGCGGCCGGCATTGCGGGCATGCAGTCCGGGGCGAACCGCCAGCTCGACCCAGTGATCTGGGCGATCATCGTCGCCTTTGCCGGGTCGATCGGCCAGATCGTGCTGTTCTGGCAGCTCGACGCAGCACTCGTGGAACACGAACGCCATGAACGCGACGTCGAGGTTGCGCTCGCCGAGATCTACTCAGCCCTGGGTGCGCCGCTGTGGGCGCCGTACGGCCCCACGAAGCAACCGCACAACTACGTCGGCCGCACCGTCGCCACCGTCGGTTCGTTCGGGGCCTACGCCTTCTGGTGGCTCTACAACGTTGAGTACGAAGGCAACGCGCATTTCGCCACCGACTGGCAATGGGAAGCCGCGCTCGTGGAGGCATCCGGCCGGCTCCGGTGACTCGGAGCGCCGTCGCGGTCGCTAGCCTGCCCCACGCTGTCCACGAACTCCGGGGGGAACCACCGTGGCCCAAGCGCTCGACGGCATCCGCATCCTCGACCTGTCCTGGGGCATCGCCGGCCCACTCGGCACGCTGTTGCTCGCCGAACACGGCGCCGACACCATCAAGGTCGAACCGCCCGGTGGTGATCCATTCCGCAGCTACGACGGCTACCGGGTGTGGAACCGCTCGCGCCGTTCGGTGCGCTGCGACCTGAAGAGCGACGCCGGACGCGACGCGTTCCTGCAACTCGTCGACACCGCCGACGTGGTGGTCGAAGCGTTTCGACCCGGCGTGCTCGACCGCCTCGGCGTGGGCTGGGACGTGCTGCACGCACGCAACGAACGGCTCGTGCTCTGCTCGGTGCCTGCCTATCCCGCCGGCCACCGCTGGGCGCACCGTCCTGGTTACGACGCGTTGGTGCAAGCGGCGAGCGGCCAACAGTGGGAACAACCCGGTTGGCGCATGGGCCCCATCTTCCTGCACATGCCCATGCCGTCGATGGGTGCGGTGTACTTGGTGCCCACTGCGATCCTCACGGCGCTGCACGCACGCGAGCGCACCGGCCGAGGGCAGCAGGCGACCACCTCCCTGCTGCAGGGAGCAATGCTCTACACCACGCAGATCTGGCAGATGGTCGAGCACGCCGACAACCAGTTCCACGAACTGATGGGCAAGAGCTACCCGCCCGGCATTCACCAGCAGATGATCTTCGAGTGCGCGAACGACGAGTGGGTGCACGCATCGGTGCTCTCAGGGCTCACGCCCATCAAGAGCCAAGACGAGCTTCTCGGCCTCGAAGACGCGCCCGACCCGTTCACGTTCATGGCACTTCCCGCCGAGGAGCGCGAGAAGATCAACGTGAAGCGGCGCGAGGCGTTCAAGCACCACGACCGCTCCACGCTCGTGGAGGCGTTTCGCGAGAACAACCACGCCATCGAACCGATCGTCACGCCCGAAGAGAAGTACGCGCATCCGCAAGTGGTGGCGAACGGTATGACCGTCACCATCGACGAACCCGGGCTCGGCGGAGTCACCCAGATGGGTATCCCCATTCACCTGCTCGGTACTCCTGGTGCCATCAAGGGTCGTTGCCCCGCCGTGGGTGAACACGACGAGGAGATCTGGACCCAGGAGTTGGGCCTCGCCCCCGAAGTCGTGGCGGCGGTTACCGGAGGTCGCGACCAGGGCGGAGGCGGACGGCCGAAGCCGGAAGCGACGACCAACGGCAGCACCGGAGGTACGAACTGATGCGTTCCCTCGACGACATCCGCGTCCTCGACTTCGGCCAGCACCTGGCCGGCCCGTTCGCCCCGATGATCCTCGGCGACCTCGGCGCCGACGTCATCAAGGTGGAACCGGTCATGGGCGACGCCATGCGCCTGGCCGGTAAACCGTTCTTCGGCTGCCAGCGCGGCAAGCGCGACATCGCCATCAACTTGAAGACCGACGAGGGGCGCGCGCTCGTCCTCGAACTGGTCAAGACCGCCGACGTGGTCCACCACAACATGACCGTGGGTGTCGCCACCCGTCTCGGCATCGACTACGAGGCGTGCAAGGCAGTGAAGCCCGACATCATCTACTGCAACACGTATGCCTACGGCCTCGAAGGCCCGTTGGCGCACTTCGGTGGTCTCGACCCGCTGTACCAAGCGAGCGGCGGTATCGAGTTCGAGTCGGGGGGTGTGATCCACGGCAACACGCCGCTCTACTACCGCTTCGGCATGTGCGACGCCTCGAACGCGATGCTGAGTGTCATCGGCGTGCTCATGGCGCTGTACCACCGCGACCGCACCGGTGAGGGTCAGGAACTTTGGACGTCGCTGTTGGACGGCAGCGTCCTGTTCACCTCCGACGTGGTGCTGGTCGACGGCCAGCCCATCGACCACCCCCACGTCGACGCAGAACTCCACGGGCTTGGCGCGCGCTACCGCCTGTACCGCTGCCAGGACGAGGAATGGGTGCAGCTCGCCGCCGTCACCGATGCGCAGTGGGCCAAGGCGTGTGACGTCTTGGAGTTGCCCGCCGATGCCAGTGAGGACGCGTGCGTGGCGCGCTTCGCCGAGAAGACGTCGCAGCAGTGGCAGCGTCGCTTCGACGAAGCCGGCGTACCGGCAGAGATTCCGCGCGACACGCTGGCGGGCGAGGCGTTCCTCACCGACGCCGACAACGTGGCGCTGGGCTTGGTGGCCGAGTACGTGCACCCCACCATGGGGCGCATGCGTCAGTTCGGCGACGTGATCTCACTCAGCGACACACCCGGCGAACCGCAGGGCCCGCCGCCGCTGGTGGGCGAGCACACGCGTGAGCTGCTCGAGGAACTTGGCAAGAGCGAGGCCGACATCGCCGCGCTCTACGAGGCGGGCGTGGTCTGCGACCCACCCCCCGACCGCCCCTT
>JBMOIJ010000007.1:0-83932 GCA_049317385.1 Acidimicrobiia bacterium | reverse complement strand
GCTGACGTGGACCACGTAGTCGGCGTCGATCTCGTTGAAGACGATGTCGCCGCCGTCGGATTGCAGGGCGGGGCGGATGGCGTCGATGGCCGCGAGCACGCCGGCCTCGAGGGCCTCGGGGCTGGGGAGGGTGTCGGTGGTGCTGTCGGTGTCGGCCATGGTCTGCTCCGGATTTCCACTACGAGTGTAGGGGAAACCCGGACCTCGCCCCAGCCGGCCGCGGTGCGCTTCAGATTGAAGGAAGAGACACTCACAAGCGCCCCATTGGGGGGCTAGATGCGGGTGACGTCGGCGCCCAGGGCTCGAAGCTGCCCGGGCAGGTCGGGGTACCCGCGGTCGATGTGGTGCACGTCGTGGACCACGGTCTCGCCGTCGGCCACCAGGCCGGCCAGCACCAGCGCCGCACCGGCGCGCACGTCGAGCGCGTTCACCGGTGCTCCCGACAACGGGGCGGGCCCCCGCACGATGGCGTGCCTGCCGTCGGCGCGCACGTCGGCGCCCATGCGTTGGAGTTCGTCGACGAAGGCGAGCCGGTTGTCGTAGACGTTCTCGGTGACGATCGCCGTGCCGTCGCATGTGGCGAGGAGCGCAACGGCCAGCGGCATGAAGTCGGTGGGAAACCCGGGGAACGGCAGCGTGGGGATGTCGACGGCGCGCAGCGGTTTGTCGCAGCGGGCCCACAGCCCGTCGGGCGCGGGCGACACCTTCATACCCATCTCACCGAGCTTCATGACAACCATCTCGAGGTGTTCGAGGCGCGTACCGGTGAGCGTGATTTCTCCACCGGAGATGCCACACGCCATGAGGAACGTGCCGGCTTCGACGCGGTCGCCCATTACTTCGCAGTCAACGTTGGTGAGTTCGTCGACGCCTTCGATTTCGATGGTGCTGGTGCCAGCACCCACGATGTGCGCGCCCATGCGGTTGAGGTACGCGGCGAGGTCAGTGATCTCGGGTTCGCGTGCTGCGTTGTCGATGACGGTGGAACCTTTGGCGAGCGTGGCCGCGGTGAGCAGGTTTTCCGTGGCACCAACGCTGGGGAACTCGAGGACGTGGCGCGCCCCGTGGAGTCGATCGACGCGCGCCACTACGTATCCGTGTTCGATGCTGACGTCGGCGCCCATGGCTTCGAGGCCGCGCACGTGCATGTCGATCTTGCGGCTGCCGATGTTGTCGCCACCGGGCAGTGCAACGCGCGCCTGGCCGTGCCGAGCCACCAGCGGGCCGAGCACGTTGATGGACGCGCGCATGCGGCTGACGAGTTCATAGGGCGCTTCGGGCGAGATGTCGCCGGTGGTGTCGAGGCGCAGCGCGTCGCCACCAACCCATTCGGCCGCGACGCCCATGTGTCCGAGCAGCTCGATCATGACGTCGAGGTCTTTGACCGGCGGCAGGTTCGAGAGCGTCGCGGTGCCCGAGGCGAGCAGCGCCGCCGACATGAGCTTGGTGCCGCTGTTCTTGGTGGCGCCGCTGACACGGACGGTGCCCGAGAGTGGGCCGTTGGGCCGGACAAGGATGCGATCCATCGCCGCAGAGGGTATCGGTGGGGGCGCAACACGGGCGGCGGGCGGCGGGCCCCGACGGGCGACCGCGCAACCCATTGGACACTACCGACGGGTACTCATCCACAATGAGGGCAACCCCGGATGGTGCGATCGGCGACGGCGGCTGATCATGCAGTCAGCGCATCGCCACGACGAAAGTGAGGCCACTGTGCCTGAAGATCCGAGCATCCCGGTCATCTCCCTCGACGACGACGAGTTTCCGTTCCAGAAACTCAGCGAGCTCGCTCCGCGCCCGGTCGGCGCGTCGCGTCCACAGCAGTTCTTCTACGCACCCATCGCGAACATCGCCCCCACCGGCGCTCCGATGGCGCAGCGCTTCCCGCGCTGATTACCGAGCGCGCCTCGTCAGCGCCCCTGGTAGTTGGGCGCGCGACCTTCGAGCGCAGCAGTGATCGCTTCTTTCATGTCGTCGCTCACGAGGCATGGCGCTTGTCCTTCAGCTTCGGCGCGCAAGCCATCGGCGATCGGCAGCGACATACCTTCGTTGATGGCGCGCTTGGTCCCGCGCACCGCGAGCGGCGGTTGTGCGGCCAACGTGGCCACCAATGCCGCCGTTTCTGCTTCGAGCGCGTCGTCGTTGACGAGTCGTTCCACCAGACCGATGCGATGCGCTTCTTCACCGTCGATCTTCGCGGCGGTGAAGATCAGTTCCTTCGCTTTGCCGGGCCCCACCAGACGCGGCAACCGTTGCGTGCCACCCAGGTCGGGGAGGATGCCCCAGTTGAACTCGAGCAGTCCCAACCACGCACTGCGCGATGCGATGCGCAGGTCACACGCCAGTGCACACTGCAGCCCCGCACCGTAGGCGTACCCGTTGATCGACGCGACGGTCACGAATGGCGCGTCGGCCAACCACGTGAACGCGCGCTGCATGCGGTCGATGAGCGCAAGTAGGTCTGCGTGCGGGTCGCCGCTCCCGCTGCCATCGCCGGTGCCATCGCCGAGGTTCATGAACGCGCGTCCGAACTCGGCGGTGTCGATCCCGCTGGAGAACGCACGCCCCTCGCCACGCACCACGAGCACGCGGATCGAATCGTCGGCGACCAGCTGCTCGCCCATCTCGCGCATCTGATCCCACATATCGATCGTGAACGAGTTGAGTCGCTCGGGCCGGTTCAGCGTGAGCGTGGCCACCCCGCCGTCACGGTCGAAGCGCAGCCCATCGAGATTCGTGAGATCCACCATGCGCGCAACCTAGTGGCGCCAGCCCGCACTCAGGGCAACGCACACACCCACGCCACCACGGCGTCGGCAGCCACCGCCAAGGCCTCGTCTTGGGTGATGCCACTCGACTTCAAGGGCTTGAACCCGTGGTCGGCGGTGTCGATCCAATGGAAGGTGGTGCGTCCCTTGTACCGCTTGGCTGCGGCCTTCAATTCGTCGGGGGTTCCGAATGCATCGCGCGTCCCCGACACGAACAACGCCGGCATGCGCAACCTGGGGAGATGCTCGACGCGCAACCGCTCGGGTTTGCCCGGCGGATGCAACGGATAGCCGAGCAGCACCAACCCGAGCGCGGGCCAGGGTTCCTCGCCGTCGGCACCGGCGGCCACCAACGACGACACGCGCCCGCCCATCGACCGGCCGCCCAACACCAACCGGTCGGCCGGCACCTTGGATTGCTTGGCCAACTCGGCTGCCGCAGCGCGCAACGCGCCCGCCAACACGGGCGGACGATCAGGCGCGCGCCGCCCCGCGGCTTTGTACGGGAAGTTGAACCGCAGGCTCGGGATCTTCGCGTCGGCGAGCGCGTCGGCCATCGACGTGAGGGGCGCCGCGTGCATGTCGGCGCCGGCGCCATGTGCGAGCAGCACGGCACGGTCGGCACCGCGCTTGGGTCCTTGGTACGCGTAGTCGGTCACGGTTCCAATACGTAGCGCGTGAGGAACGCCTCGGTGCGGTCCATCTCGGTGCGCACGTTCTGCGGGTCCTTGAAACCATGCCCTTCGCCCTCAAAGACCACGTACTCCACCGACCCCGGCGCACGCTCCACCAGCGCGCGCACCTGGTGCTCGGGCACCACCACGTCGTCGGCCCCTTGGAACACGAGCAGCGGCACCTGCAGGTCGGGTGCGTGCGTGATGGGTGACCGCTCGCGGTACATCGCTTCGCTCTCCGGCAACGAGCCGACCAGCGTGTCGATGTACCCCGACTCGAACCGCCACGTATCAGCCGCACACTCGGCCAGATCGGTGACGGGATACGACACCACCGCGGCGCGCACCAACTCGGCGTGGCGCAACGCCACCAGTAATGCAGTGAACCCGCCGGCGCTTCCACCACTCACCACGATGCGATCCGGCGAACACCATTGGTAATGGCGTGCCGCTTCGATGCCGTGCACGACGTCGGCCACGTCGGCCACGCCCCACTGACCCATGAGCGCACGCGTGAACGCACGCCCACGTCCGGTGGAGCCACGCGGGTTGGGTTGCAACACCGACCAACCCCGGGAGGTCCAATACGCCGCATTCAACGCGGTCGAGTAGTCGGCCACCGCAGCACCGACCGGTCCGCCATGCACTTCCACCAACAACGGACGATCACCTGCGCCATCGGCGGGTTCCCACAACAATCCGGTGACGCGTTCGCCGTCGCTCTCCCACTCGACACGACGCGCACTGGGGACCGGGCGCGCCGCGTCGCTGGTGGCGAGCACCCGCCCGTCGAGCACCACGGCGCCGGGCGCGTCGGGCAACACCTGCACGGCAATGTCATGGCCGTCGCGCGCGTCGAGCGCGTACACGCGGCCGGCACCAGCAGCGTGCACCGTGCCGTCGCGCGCAACGCGTACTGCGCGCACCAACCCGTCGTCGTACTCGGTGCACCACACGGCGCGACCATGATCGACCCACGTCCACGACCGTTGCCCCGGACCGAGCGCCGCCGGCGCGTGTTCCGCGCCCGTTGCCAACGGACCGTCGGCCGTGGTGACCACGTACCAACCGGCCGCGTCACTCAACCACCCCAACGTGCCGTCGGGCGCGAAGCGCGGTTGACCGACTGCAACGTCGTCGCCGCCCGCAACCACGCGCGTCGCAGCGGTAGCGCGGTCGTACGCCACGATGCGCGACGCGTCCCACGGCATGTTCGGCAGGTCCCACTCGTGCCACACGAGCGTGCGCCCATCGGGCGACCATGTGGGGTCCCACGCGAAGTCGGCGTGCGACACCACGAGCGAATCGCCAGTGGCCACATCGACGATCTGCACCACGCACGACACGCCGTCGTCGAAACTCGCGGCAATCGCGTCACCCGCGACCGTGGCCACCAGCCCGGTGGCCACCGGCCCCGCCACCAACTCGCGCCGCGAACCCGACGCGAGGTCGACCAGCACGAGCGCGCCGGCGGGGTCCACGAGCGCCAGCCCATGGTCGCCCACGAACGAGACGAACCCGTTGCCCGATGAATGCGGACGGGCCGTGGCCGCCACCGCCCGGGGCGCTCCGCCCGGGTCGGCCGCCCAACACTGGGCGTCACGCCCGTCGACCGCAATCCACGCCGCTCGGCCCCCCGGTCCAACGACGGCATCAGTCACATGGGCCCGGCGCGACCGGGCCTCCACCGGCAGCGGAACGTCCACGATCGGAGCCTACGGTCCGGGCTTGCCCGAATCAGGGGGTTCGGCCAGGCTTGACCCCCTCATGACTCCCCCTCACACTTCCTCTGTTGCCGGTCGCTCGAACGCCGCGCCCATCCCCGGCCCCGACGATCCGCTCCGTATTGCTTGGCTGATCTACCGAGGCAACCCGCACTGCGGCGGCCAGGGTGTGTACACCCGATACATGGCGCGCGAGCTCACTGCGCTCGGTCATCACGTCGAAGTGTTCGCCGGCGCGCCGTACCCCGAACTCGACCAACCCGAACAGTTGGTGAAGGTCGAAGGGCTGCACCTCTACCCGCGCGAAAACCCGTTCCGCGTGCCGTGGCCGTGGGAGTTCCGCGACTCAGTCGACGTGCGCGAGTTCGCCATCATGTGCACCGCCGGGTTCCCCGAGCCGTACGCCTATTCACTGCGCGCCCGCCGCATGTTGCGCGCCCGCCGAGCCGACTTCGACCTCATTCACGACAACCAGTGCTTCGGCACCGGCCTGCTCGGCATGATGGACGACGGCTGGCCGTTGTGCGCCACGTTGCACCACCCCATCACCGTCGACCGCGACCTCGACCTCGCGCACGCCACCACGCCGTACCGCCGCTGGAACCTGAAGCGGTGGTACGCGTTCCTCGACATGCAGATGAAAGTGGCGCGCCAAGTCCCCCGCCTGGTGACGGTGTCGAACTCGTCACGCCGTGACATCACCGCGCAGATGGGAGTGCCAACCGAACGCATGAACATCGTGGGCGTCGGCGTTGATCCCGCCCTGTTCCGCCCGCTCCCCCACGTGGCGCGCGTACCCGGCCGCCTCATGGTGACCACCAGTTCCGACGTCCCCATGAAGGGGCTTGTGCCGTTCATGGAGTCACTCGCCAAGCTGCGCGTGGAACACCCCGAAGCCCACGCCGTGGTCATTGGCCGCCCGCGCGACAAGAGCGCCATCCCCGGCACCATCGAACGCTTGGGCCTGGAAAACGCCGTCGAATTCGTGTCGGGTGTGAGCGACGAACGCATCGTCGAGCTCTACGCCGAA
The DNA here is from genome assembly GCA_049317385.1 of Acidimicrobiia bacterium. Lineage (GTDB taxonomy): Bacteria > Actinomycetota > Acidimicrobiia > IMCC26256 > JBMOIJ01 > JBMOIJ01. The sequence continues at coordinate 77,736 of JBMOIJ010000007.1, read as the reverse complement.
GCCACCGTGGCCGTGGTGCCCTCGCTCTACGAAGGGTTCTCGCTGCCAGCCATCGAAGCAATGGCGTGCGGCGTGCCACTCGTCACCACCACTGGGGGCGCGCTCCCCGAAGTGGTCGGTATCGATGGCGTGAGCGCGTTCACCGTGGAACCCAACGACCCCAGCGCATTGGCTGCCAAGATCGCGTTCGCCTTCGAGCACGACGAGCTGCGCGCCCAGGTGGCCGAGAATGGTCGCGCCCGTGCGCTCAGCCGCTACTCGTGGCGCGTGTGTGCCGAACAGTTGGTGGAACAACACCGCACCCTGTTGGCCGAACGGCCCAACGGCGGACGCGCCCCGTACGCGGACGCGTCAACGGGAGCAGGCCACTGACATGTTGACCGTCGACTTCGATCGTTTGCGCGTTCGCAACGGATCTCGCGTCCTCGACCTGGGCAGCGGTGGTGGGCGTCACGCCTACGAAGCATTGCGACGGGGTGCCGCCCTCGTGGCGCTCGACTACGACGCCGCACTGCTGAAAGACGTGCGCGCAACCGTGGCCGCCATGTGCGAAGCCGGCGAACTCGACGTGTGGCCGGGCGGCGCAGTGAACGCGAACGCGCTCGACCTGCCGTTCCCCACCGATTCGTTCGACGCCATCATCGCGTCCGAAATCCTCGAACACATCTGGGACGACCGGCGCGTAATCGACGAACTCACTCGCATCTTGCGCCCCGGCGGGCGCCTCGCCGTGACCGTGCCCACGTGGTTCCCCGAACGCGTGAGCTGGGCCATCAACTCCGAGTACCACGACCAGCCCGGCGGCCACATCCGCATCTACCGCCAACGCCAACTCGAACGGCGCCTCGAAAAGGCGGGGCTGTTGCTGCGTGGGTCGCACCACGCGCACGCGCTGCACTCGCCGTACTGGTGGCTGAAGTGCGCGGTGGGAATCGACAACAACGACCACCCCGCAGTGAAGGCGTACCACCGATTCCTCACCTGGGACATCATGAAGGCACCGCGCGTCACGCGCACCACCGAACGCGTGTTGAACCCGGTGCTGGGCAAGAGCTTGGTGGTGTACTCCGAGAAGGCGCCGGCGTCCATGAAGCGGCGGGAACTGTGACCGCAGCGCTGCCCGAAGTGCACGGCATCATCAGCGCGCACGATGTGCGTCAAACGGTGGATGCCATTGCATCGGTGCAGTTGCCCGACGGCAACATCCCGTGGACACCCAAGGGCCACACCGACCCGTGGAACATGATCGAAGCCGCGATGGCCCTCGATGTGGGGGGCCGGCACGTCGACGCGGAACGCGCGTACGAGTGGTTGCGCGGCATCCAACGCACCGACGGCGGCTGGCACGCGTACTACCAAAACGAAACAGTGAAAGACCCCACGCTCGACACGAACGTCACGTGTTACATCGCGAACGGCGTGTTGCATCACTGGCTTTCCACTGGCGATCACCTGTTTCTCGCCCGTTTCTGGCCGGTGGTGGAGCGCGCCATCGACTTTGCATTGCATCACCAGTACGACTGGGGTGCCGTGGCCTGGCGCGCCGATGACCCGGCCGATGGCGCACTGCTGACTGGGTCATCGAGCATCCACGCGAGCATCCGCTGCGCGCTGCTCATCGCTGAACAACTTGGCCAAGAACGCCCTGACTGGGAACTGTCGCTCGGCTCACTCGCGCACGCGATCGCGCATCGCGAAGACACGTTCCTCGACAAGAGCCGCTGGGCGATGGACTGGTACTACCCCATCCTCGGTGGCGCGCTCCGCGACGCACCCGCGTACGACCGTGTCGACGCGCGCTGGGACGAGTTCGTGGTGTTCGGCCGGGGCCTGCGCTGTGTGAGTGACAAGCCGTGGATCACCGCCGCCGAGACGTGCGAGTTCGCGCTCGCGCTCGATGCCATCGGCGACCGGCATCGTGCCACCAAGCTCTTCGAGTGGGTGCAGTTCCTCCGTCACCACGACGGCGCGTACTGGACCGGCATGAACTTCGACTTCGAACGCTTCGAGCACCCCGGCGAGCACTACACGCCCGATCACCCCACTTGGAACAGCGCGGCGGTGGTGCTGGCGGCAAACGCACTGGGCGGAACGGGCCTCACCGCGGGCTTCTTCCGCTACGAGGGCCTGGCCGCGGGCCTGGACCGGGAGGCCGTGCTCGCCGAGCTCGAACGCCTCCGCGACCCCGACTGAGCACGCGGCGTCCCACTGCCGCCGGCAGATTCGATCGCCCGATTTGCGGCGTTCGGAACCCAAAACTCCGCCCCCGGCCCGCCGATGTTACCTATGAGTAACCCCGGGCAAGGTGGACCCCGCCCATGGCATGGACGCGCCGAGCGAGTGCGATTGCTGGCACCGTGGGGTGCCTCGCGCTCATGCTCGGGCTCGCGACTGCCCCCGCCGGCGCCACCAGCTTCCCCGAGCCCACTACCCCGTTGCCCTCGGCAACGGCGGGCACGGGAACGATCACCGGCACCGTGGTGCGCGCCGCCGACGGCGTGCCACTGGAGTCCGCCACCGTCGAAGTGCGCGTCCTCGGCAACACCGAACCGGTCGCGGCCGCGCTGACCGACATCAGCGGCTTCTACCGGATCGACGGCCTCCCTGCCGGCGGGTACATCGTGCGCTTCGAGGACTCCACCCGGTCGAGCGCCGTCCAGTGGTGGCCCGACGCGAACCGCATCGCGAACGCGGGCGTGGTGACCGTGACCGCCGGGTCCGAAACCGCCAACGTCGACGGTGCACTCGTCGCCGGCAACGTCATCTCCGGCATCGTTGCGGAGTCCGGCACCGGACTACCGCTGCGCGGGGTGTGCGCATTCGTCTTGGACCCCGCCGTCGACTCCGTCGTCAACGCCATCGCATCAGTCAGCACAACCGACCGCACCGGCGCGTACACATCGTCGGTACTCGCTCCTGGCTTCTACAAAGTGCTGTTCGGCGACTGCGCCTCGCCGTACGTCCACCGCTTCCGCTTCTACGGCAACGTCGACACCCTCGCCGCGACCCCATCGATCCCGTTGCACGCCAACCAACCGCTCCCCAACGTGTACGGCTCGCTCCAAGCTGTCGGCACGGTGAGCGGTCACATCTTCGACGCGCTCGCGCGCGCACCATTCCCCCAAGGCCAGTGGTGCGCCGTCGCATACGCAGTGCTTGGTGGCCAGCGCGTGATGACCACCTGGGTCGCCGTCGACGCCGACGGTGGATTCAAACTCGGTATCCCCACCAGCGAGGCCTGGGTTGCCGCCGCGCGTTGTAGCGACCTGGTGCCCGTGGAGTGGTACGACGGCAACATCGGCGCACCGGTCGGCGACAACGTTGCTCTCAACCCCGGGTCCGACGGCGCGCGACTGCTCAAGACCTACGGCGGCACACAGCTGTCATCGATCGACATCCCGATCGGACCGAAACCACCCGCCCCCGGCATCTCGGTGCAGGCCGACACCGCAACCGGAGTGGAAACCGGGCTCACGCCCGCCGGTCAACTGCCGGTGACTGGTTCGGACCCGATCTCGCGCACTGTGCTGGCGCTCGGGATGATCCTGATCGGCTCGGCGCTCGCGCTCAGTGCGCGACCAGCACGCGCAACGACCCCGTTGTTGACCACGGCTCGAACCCGTCACTGACCGCGCGTTGCCAGACATGGAACGGCGCCTGCCCGCCGTCGGCTGGTTCTTCGAACACGTCGTGGACCACCAACACGCCCCCGGGCGCAACATGCTGTGCCCATGCGTCGTAATCAGCCATTGCGATGTCCTCGGCGTGCCCACCGTCGATGAAACACAACCCGAGTGGCGTGTTCCAGAACTTCGCGACCATGGTCGACGCGCCGACAATCGGCACGACCACTGACTCGAGCCCGGCCGCTTCCAAGGTGCGCCGCAAGAACGGCAACGTGTCCATCCGCCCCGACTTCGGATCGACCACCTCGGGGTCGTGGTGTTCCCAACCGGCCTGGTTCTCGTCCGAACCGCGATGGTGGTCGACGGTGAACAGCACCGTGTTGCCCTGGCGCGCCGCATCCCCCAGATAACAGGCCGACTTGCCGCAGTAACTGCCGATTTCGAGCAACGGCCCCACCGCTGCGGCCTGCACACCGGCTGACCACAGCGCCCGCCCCTCGTCGACCGGCATGAACCCTTTGGCCCGCTCGGCCACCGCTACCACCGCATTGTCCACGGCCGCAGTCTGACACTCGATCATCGACCGAGACCACGGCTACCGTCACCCCATGGAATACGCCCAGGCTCCCGATCGCAACCTCGCCCTCGAGTTGGTGCGAGCCACCGAAGCGGCCGCCATGGCCAGCGCCCGCTGGATCGGCCGCGGCCAGAAGAACGACGCCGACGGCGCCGCAGTCGACGCCATGCGCCTCATGTTGAACACCGTGCCCATGGACGGCACCGTCGTCATCGGCGAAGGCGAAAAAGACCAAGCGCCCATGCTCTTCAACGGCGAAGAACTCGGCAGCGGCGGCTCCCTCGTCGACATCGCCGTCGACCCCATCGACGGCACCACCCTCACAGCGAAGGGTCGACCGGGTGCGATCTCAGTGATCGCGGTGGCCGAGCGCGGCACGATGTTCAACCCCGGCCCCTGCGTCTACATGGAAAAGATGGTGGTGGGCCCCGAAGCCGCCGGCGTCATCGACCTCGACGCACCCATCGCCGACAACCTGCACAAGATCGCGAAGGCCAAAGGCGAAGATGTCGATGACTTGTTGGTCGTCATCCTCGAACGCGACCGTCACGATCAGCTCATCGACGACGTGCGCGAAGCCGGCGCCCGCATCCACCTCATCCCCGACGGCGACGTGGCCGCTGCCATCTCGGCCGCCTGGGACGACACGCCGGCCGACCTCCTCGTCGGCATCGGCGGCACCCCCGAAGGCGTCATCGCCGCGTGCGCCGTCAAGTCACTCGGCGGCGAGATCCTCGGCCGCCTGTGGGCCCGCAACGACGAAGAGCGCGCCGAAGCGGCCAACCAGGGCTACGACCTCGACCAGGTGCTCACCACCAACGACTTGGTCAGTGGCGACGACGTGTTCTTCGCCGCCACCGGCATCACCGGCGGCGAACTCCTCCGCGAGGTGCGGCGATCCGCCGAAGGGGCCCGCACCCAGAGCCTCGTCATGCGCTCCAAGAGCGGAACGATCCGCTGGGTCGACAGCTACCACCGGTGGCAGAAACTCATGCGCTACGCCGCGGTGAAGTTCGATTAACGCCGACGCGTTCGCAACCCCTACGCGCGTCCAGCGCGTCGTCACGCCCGTGGCACGCTGGGCGCGACGCGCGCGCATGTTCCTGCGGGCGTTGCTCGTTCTCTTCGCCCTCGGCGATCTCGCCCTCGTCATCGCGATGGCCGCGCTCTTCGACGGCCTGCTCCAGTGGTTCGCAATGCTCGTCGTCGCCGCGCTCTTCGGGGCCGCGCTGATTCCGCTGGTGCTGCTGGTGTTCTCACTCGACGCCGTCATCGACCTCCCGAACCTCCTCGCCGCAGTGTCCCAACGCCACACCGGCACCGGCACCGAACTCGTCACGCATCTCAAGGGACGGCAAGGCGCCGCGCTGCGCCGATTAGCGATCCGTGAGGCGATTCCGGTGTTGAGGTCCGCCTACGACGTGCGGGGCGCGGCCGCCGCTGCGGTCGCGCTCGCAAGACTCAACCCGGTGTTCCTGATCCTCTGCGGCATCTGTTTGCTCATTCAGGTCGTGGCCTTGGCGTTTGCACTGCCGTTGTTCGTGCTCGGCATCAGCACCTGAACCCCGGGGCACCGCCCGGCCGACGCCCGGCCGTCCACCGAGTTCCGGGTCGGCGTTTCGAGACCGGCACCGGAATCCGCCACTTTCGCCGACACCGCCGGTACTCTCGCCGACCGTGCTGCCCAGCTGGATGAATGCCGAGAACCTGCAGATCCTCTCGCTCCTGGCCATCGGCCTGGCGGTGCTCTGCGGGATCTTCATCGTCATCAACGTGCAGAAGGCCGCCACCCGGTTGGTGATGCTGGCCCTCATGCTCTCCATCGGCGTCGGCGCCTACGTGTACCGACAGGATCTGGCGAACTGCAAGCCCAGTTGCAGCTGCACGCTCGGCGGGTTCAAGGTGCCCGACCCGCGCTGCCCCACCGTCGTTCAGTGACGCGGGCCCGCAGTGCGGGCAAATGGGAACTCGGCAATCGGCGTCCACACATGGCTGCGCTGCTCCTCGAGGAGATGCACACTCTTCTGGTGGTATGCGAAGCGAGCGTCCGCCAACGCAGCCATCGCGGCCTCGATACGGGCCCGCTCGGCATGGTCGACCAACGTGACGTGAGGAACGAACGGCCACGTGGGCGGGCGCCGGAACGGATCGGCGAACACACTGGCCCGCAAGGCGTGAATCTCGGGCTGGCCTACCGCCACTGCGAGATACAACACCGGACTGTCCGGCAGAAACGTGGCCGGTGGTCCCAACTCCACCCCGAAAGGACGCGCATGTTTTGCTCCGGAGCGCATTAACGCAAGCGCCGCCTCAACCTCGGACTCCGCCACGTTCACCGGCGACACGATGGTGCAGTGCGCGGGAATGCGCCCCAACTGTCGGTCACCCAGCGCCGCGCGCAGCGCATCGATGGCCACCGCAACCTCTACGGGCGGCAGCAACGCCACAGCGAACCGGCGGCGCGCCATCAGCCCGGTCCCGCTCGCAACGCCCACCAGTGGGAACTGCGCGTCGTGTCGAAGTCGTAGACGGACCAACCGATCGAACGCGTGTCGCGTACCGCCTTCAGGAACGCTTGATAGTCGGCCACGGTGGCGAGGTCGCCGATGCCGCCGATGGGTGCCACCCGGGTCGACGGATCGTCGAGGTTGGTCCGCAAGCGTTGAATGCTCTCGGCCGTGTAGCGGTACGCGTCTCGGTAGTCGCCGGTGCGGAACGTCCAGTACGCCATGGGCATCCACACGTCGTAGAGCGAGCCGAGCGTACGGTACGGGAAGTCGGGCCAGAGCGTGCGGTTGAGGACTTCGGTCTGCACAGGAGGGAACACGATGGCGCCCAACGTGCGATCGACGCCCACGGCGTTGCGTACCTCGCGCGACAGATCCACCAGCGCGGCGTTGCGCGCGACCGGATCGGGCACGTCCTCGGTCCACTCGATGTCGAGGGCCAGGCCATCGAAGCCGCGTCCGTCCACGCGGTAGTCGAGGATGCCGCGGATGATGGCCAGGTCGCGAGCAACGTCGCCGAACTTCGGTAGGTACCACGCCACGACTGCGACACCCAGCGCATGCGCTCGTCGCATGATTGCGGCGACTCGCTCGGCATCAGCAACTGGCCGCTGTCCGCGGTCGTCGTCGATGGCCGCCTGGAGGAACAACGTGCGCACACCCACGCCCGCCACGTCGTCGACGCTCTCGGGCGCGAAGTTCGGTGGGGCACCGTTCGCCTGGAACGCCGGGACGTAATCGAACACGTCGACCCACGTCCCCAATCCCCGGTACACCGAGAGCGGAAAATCGCTACGACCCGACCCGAGCACCGCGGTGGAGACCGGCGGCGAGGATGCCCGGCTGCAACCGGCCAGAACGAGGACCGCCGCCAAAGAAACGACGCCCCAGCGCCACCATCGGGGGAATCGCACGCCGGTCATGACGACTCGACCCTACCGGGCACACCAACGGGGAACTTCGCGGCTCCGGAACTTGGACTCGGCTGACACTCCGAGCACGCCGAAAGAGGAAGTGTGAAGATGCGCGGAGTCCCCACCCGCCTGGCGCTCGGCGCCATCGTGGCAGCCACCGTGAGCCTGGCCGCCTGCACCGCTGCGCCCCCGTCAGCGCCCGCGCCGGCCACCGCGCCGGCCACCGCGCCGGCCACTGCGTGGTGGAAGCCCACCTCCAAGACCACCTGGGACATCCAGATCGGTGCGAGCAGCGTGAACACCGCAGCCGGTGTGCAGGCACTCGACGTGGACCTCTTCGACACCCCGCAGTCCACGATCGACACGTTGCGCGCCGCCAACAAGAAGGTGATCTGCTACTTCTCGACCCAGTACGAGAATTGGCGTCCCGATGCGAGCAAGTGGACCAGCGTCACCCTCGGAAGCGCAATCCAAGGCTGGGCGGGCGAGAACTGGGTCGACATCAAGGACCCCGACCTCATGACGGTGCTGAATGCGCGCCTCGACCTGGCGAAGTCCAAGAAGTGCGACGCCGTCGACCCCGACAACATCGACGGGTACGACAACCGCCCCGGTTTCAGCTACCCGGCCGGCGACTACGCCACGTTCGTGAAGAACCTCGCGGCGTCGGCCCACACCCGCGGTCTCGCCATCGGCCAGAAGAACGCGCTTACCAACGTGCCCGCGCTCGTGAACACGCTCGACTTCGCAGTGAATGAGCAGTGCGTGCAGTACAACGAGTGCAGTGCACTCGCCGCCTATGTCAACGCCGACAAAGCGGTGTTCGGCATCGAGTACCAGGGCACACCGTCGACGTTTTGCCCCATACAGAACGCCGCGAGATTCAGCTGGCTGAAGAAGTCGCTGAACCTCGACACGACCACAGCGGCAAACTGCCTGGCCCAGTTCCCGTGACCATGGTGGCAGTGCTGCGCAACAACTCAGTGCCGGGCGAGCTGGGTGACCAACGCGTTCGCTTCAATGCGAACAGTGGCCCGCGCCAAGGCGGCGGTAGCCAATGCGTCGTCGCCCTTCATGAGCGTGGCCTCGGCCCGCTCCCGCGCCGACTGCGCACGCGTCACGTCGATGTCGCCGCCGAGTTCAGCGAGGTCCGAGAGCACGCGCACTTCGTTCTCGCCCACCTGGACGAACCCGCCGTGCACGGCGGCCACGACCTCGCTCTTGTCCTCGAGCAGGAACCGCACCACACCCACCGCAAGCGCGCCGAGGTAGGGCTGGTGGCCGGGCAGGAACGCGATGTCGCCCCCTTGGGTGCGACACACGACCATCTCGGCATCGCCCGACCACAGGATCTGCTCGGGCGACACGAGTTCCGCGTGCAACGTCGCCATCAGGCGCTCTTCTCCAGCTCCTTCGCCTTGGCGAGGACGCTCTCGACCCCACCAACGTTCAGGAACGCCTGCTCGGGCACTTCATCGAGCTCACCGTTGCAGAGCGCTTCGAAGCTCTCGACCGTCTCTTCGATGGGCGTGTAGATGCCCTTCAGACCGGTGAAGACTTCGGCCACATAGAACGGCTGGCTCAAGAACCGCTGGATCTTGCGGGCCCGGTTCACGGTGACACGGTCTTCTTCGGACAGTTCGTCGAGACCGAGGATGGCGATGATGTCCTGGAGTTCCTTGTAGCGCTGCAGGATTTCCTGCGTGCGACGAGCCACGTTGTAGTGCCGGTCACCCACGACCTCCGGCGAAAGAATCGTGGAGGTGGACGCCAACGGGTCGACGGCCGGGTAGATACCAAGCGCGGCGATCTGACGGCTCAACTCGGTGGTGGCGTCGAAGTGGGTGAACGCCGTGAACGGCGCCGGGTCGGTGTAGTCGTCGGCCGGTACGTACACCGCCTGCAGCGACGTGATCGAACGACCCTTGGTGGACGTGATGCGCTCCTGGAGCGCACCCATCTCGTCGGCCAGCGTGGGCTGGTATCCCACCGCGCTCGGCATACGACCAAGCAGCGTGGACACCTCAGAACCCGCCTGCGTGAAGCGGAAGATGTTGTCGATGAACAACAACACGTCCTGGTTCTTCACGTCACGGAAGTACTCGGCCATGGTGAGCGCAGAAAGCGCCACGCGCAGCCGCACACCCGGCGGCTCGTCCATCTGGCCGTAGACCAATGCGGTCTTGTCGATAACGCCCGACTCGGCCATCTCGAGGAGCAAGTCGGTGCCCTCACGGGTGCGCTCGCCCACACCGGCGAACACCGACACACCACCGTGCTGCTGAGCAACCCGCTGAATCATCTCGGTGATGAGCACGGTCTTGCCCACACCCGCACCACCGAACAGACCGATCTTGCCGCCCTTCACGTACGGCTCGAGCAAGTCGATGACTTTGATACCGGTCTCGAACATCTCACGCTCAGGCGAGAGCGAGTCGAAGTCGGGGGCCGGACGGTGGATGTCCCAGCGGTCGTCCACTTCGCCGAGTTCCTCGGAGCTGATGTCGAGCGGCTGACCCAATACGTTGAACACGTGGCCCAACACCTTGTCGCCGACGGGCACCTGGATGCCGTGGCCCGTGTTGCGCACCGGCGTGCCGCGCTTCAGACCGTCGGTCGGCTTCATGCACACGACACGCACACGGTTGTCACCGATCTGCTGCGCCACTTCAGACGCCACGGTGACCAGGCCACCTTCGAGCGCGACGTCCATCTCGAGCATCGTGTTGATCTCCGGAAGGTTGTCGGCCGGGAACTCGACGTCGACCACTGGTCCGGCGATCGCAACGACGCGGCCGTCCTTCAGCCTCGTTTCCGTGGCGGTCATCACTTCGCTCCTGAGTTGTCGGATTGTGCTGCGGCAAATTCCTCGAGCACGTTGCGGACTTGAATGGCTTCGGCGAGCAAGGTTTCGGGGCGAGCCTCGACTCCTCGCAACGCTTCGGCGCCACCGACGATCTCCATGATCTCGGTGGTGATGGCGTCCTGACGCGCTCGGTTCATCTGACGCGACAGGTTGATGATGAGTTCTTCTGCGTTGTCGGTAGCCGCCTTCATGGCCCGCTGACGCGCGGCGTGTTCCGACGCCGCCGCGTTCAACAATGCGGCGTACACACGTGCTTCCACGTAGCGCGGGAGCAGGTGCTCGAGGATCGATGCCGGGTCGGGCTCGAACTCGTAGCTCGCGCTCGTGCCTTCGTTACCCGGTCGGGCGTCACCGCCCACCGTGATGTCACGATCGAGGGGCACCAACGGACGTTGCACCACCTCTTGGGTCCCCACCGAAACGAAGCGGGTGTAGACGAGCTCGATGCGGTCGTACTCGCCCGAGAGGAAACGGTGTTCGCACGCACGCGCCACGGCCCGCGCATCCTCGTAGGTGGGGCTGTCACTGAACCCACCGAACGTGGCGTCGATCTTGTAGTCGCGGAAGCGGAAGTACCCCTCGGCCTTGCGACCCACACAGATGAGGCCGTAGTCCTTGTCACGCGAGACGATGCCCTTGACCTCGCCCTCGGCGGCGCGGAACACGTTGCCGTTGTACCCACCACACAGACCGCGATCGGCGGCGATGACAACGAGAGCCACCTTCTTGATCTGCTCGCGGGGCTGAAGCAACGGGCTCTGCACTTCACCACCGGCGGCGCCCAGGTCGCGCACCGCTTCGGTGATGGCTTCGGAGTACGGCACGGCAGCGCGCACCCGGTCTTCCGCCTTGCGAATACGCGACGCCGCGATGAGCTCCATGGCGCGCGTGATCTTCTTCGTGCTCTGCACGCTCTTGATCCGGCGTCGCAGGACGCGCTCTTCACCACCAGCCATTACATGCGCTCTCTCACTGCGTCTCGGGACACCCGAGCCGCGGTCGTTCGGTTCGCTGGCGAGCTCGCGTCGCTCGCCGCATCCCGCGTGCCGTGGAGGAACATCTGGCTACTCAGTTGCCAGCGTCTTGGCCGACTCGGCTTCGCCGAGCTCTTCCGCAGTGGTCTTGGTCACATCGGCCGCACCGAGCGTGGGGGCTTCCACCGCGAACCCGGCTTTCACGTCGTCGACCGCGGCGCGTAGTTCCGCATCCTCGGGCAGCGTGCCGGTGTCACGGATGTGCGCGAGGAGCCCGCCGTGACGGGTACGGAACGCGTCGAGGAGGTCGGCCTCGAAGCGCTTCACTTCGCTGACCGGCAGGTCGTCGAGGTACCCCTTGGTGCCGGCGAAGATGGAGATGACCTGCTCTTCGACGGGCATGGGCGAGTTCAACGGCTGCTTCAGCAGTTCGACCAAGCGGTACCCACGCTCCAGCTGCGCCTTCGACACGGCGTCGAGCTCGGAACCGAACGTGGCGAATGCTTCAAGGTCACGGAACTGCGCCAGGTCGATCTTCAACGTACCGGCGACTGCCTTCATGGCCTTGATCTGCGCGTCACCACCGACACGAGACACCGAGATACCCACGTCGACGGCCGGGCGCACACCCGACTTGAACAGGTCGTCCTGCAGGTAGATCTGACCGTCAGTGATGGAGATCACGTTGGTGGGGATGTACGCCGAGACGTCGCCCGCCTTGGTTTCAATGACTGGAAGCGCAGTGAGCGAACCGCCGCCCCGCTCGTCGTTGAGCTTCGCGGCGCGTTCGAGCAGACGCGAGTGCAGGTAGAAGACGTCACCCGGGTAGGCCTCGCGGCCCGGCGGACGACGCAGCAACAAGGACATCTGACGGTAGGCCTCGGCCTGCTTGCTCAGGTCGTCGTAGACGATGAGTGCGGCTTCGCCGTTGTCCATCCAGAACTGACCCATGGCGCAACCGGCGTACGGAGCCAGGTACTTGAACACCGCTTCGTCCGAAGCCGGGGCCGACACCACGACCGTGTAGTCCATGGCGCCGTACTGCTCGAGCGTGCCCACCGTGGTGGCAATGGTGGAGCCCTTCTGGCCCACCGCCACGTAGATGCACTTCACGCCCTTGCCCTTTTGGTTCAGGATCGTGTCGATGGCAATGGTGGTCTTACCGGTCTTGCGGTCACCAATGATCAGCTCACGCTGACCACGACCGATGGGCACCATGCCGTCGATGGCCTTGATGCCGGTCTGGAGCGGTTCCTTCACCGGCTTACGCGCAGTGATACCCGGAGCCTGCACTTCAAGACGACGCGTCTCGTCTGCAGCGATTGCGCCCTTGCCATCGATGGGCTGACCCAGCGAGTTCACGACGCGGCCCAACAGGCCGTCACCCACCGGCACCGAAAGGATCTGGCCCGTGCCGCGCACCGGCTGACCTTCTTCGATGGAAGTGGACGTCCCCAACACCACCGCACCGATCGAGTCCTCGTCGAGGTTCAGCGCGAGACCCAGTGCGCCACCTTCGAATTCGAGGAGTTCGTTCACCGCAGTGAGCGGGAGGCCCGCAACGCGCGCAATGCCGTCACCGACTTCGAGCACTCGGCCGACCTGAGATGCCTCGAGGCTCGGCGAGTACGACGACACGTGCTCGCGCAGTGCCTTCGCAATGTCGTCGGCAGTGATCGTGAGTTCCGCCATCAGATGAGTTCCTTCAACTGCTCGAGTCGGTAGCGGACGCTGCCATCGATGACCGTGTCACCGATGCGAGCGACCACCCCGCCCATGACCTTGGAGTCGACGACAACCTTGACGTCGACTCGTTTGCCAGTGGATTGCGACAACGCAGCACCGAGACGCTGCTTCTGATCGTCGGAGAGCTCCACCGCCGAGCGCACCTCGGCGACGACGTACTCACGCTCGCCGGCCGCCATCTCCACGAACCGCTCGACGATGATGGACAAGTCGGCCGCACGACCCGACGCCACCACCATGGTGATGAGCGCCGTACTGGTGGCCAGCGCGCGACCGCCGCCGAGGAGATCCTCGATGACCGCCACCTTGCGCTGGAGCGGCAACGCCGGGTCGGTGAGTGCAGCGCGCAGCTCGTCGTTGCCCTCGATGGTGCGCGAGAACCGGTACACCTCGTCTTCGACGTCGGTGAGCCGGCCCTCGGACCGAGCAACTTCGAGCATCCCTTGCGCGTACGCCTCGATGCGTTCGGACACTGTGTACTCCCTCAGTTCCGTCCGACTTGGCTGATGAAGTTCTCGATGAGCGACTGCTGCGCCGATGCGTCGAGGTTCTTCTCGACGATCTTCTCGGCGAGTTCGATGGAGATGGCCCCCACCTGACCCTGCAGATCGGTCATCGCACGAGCGGCAGCCGCCTGCGCGTCCTCGTTCGCACGGGCACGAATGGCCGCGGCTTCTTCTTCAGCTCGCTTCAACGTGTCGGCCCGCACACCTTCGGCGGTCTGACGCGCTTCTTCGATGAGTCGGCTGGACTCGGTCTTCGCCTCGGCGATCTTCGACTCGTACTCGGCCTTCGCGGCATCGGCATCGTTCTTCGCCTTCTCCGCCGACTCGAGTTCGTTTCGAATGGTGTCCTGGCGCGCCTGCAACCCCTTCTTGAGCTGCGGCCACCCGAACTTCATGAGCGCGATCGCCACGATGAGGAACGCCAACCCACCCCAGATCACTTCACTGATCTCCGGGATGATCGGGTTGGGTGCCGAGTAGCAGTCCTTGGCCTTGGTGTCGAGCTCGTCCTTCTGAGACTGAGACAACGAGTTGATCGACTCGGCGGTTGCGTTCTCACCCGCAACCGACGTGATCGCCTTCTCGATGCACTCGTAGAGCTCGCCCGCCTTCGGACTCGCACCGGCAGCAGCCGGGAACACCACGACTGACGTGAGTGCAATCCCGGAGGCTGCGATGAGGGCTCGAATACGCATGGTGAATGACTCCCTGCGGCTTAGAGGAAGAAGAGCACGAAGCCGATGAGCGCCAACGCCTCGGCGAACGCAATACCGAGGAACATGGTGGTGCGCACCTGGCCGGCCATCTCAGGCTGACGGGCCATGGCCTGAACGGCCTGACCGACGAGCATGCCGATACCGATACCGGGGCCAATGGCGGCGAGGCCGTAACCGACCTTCGCAAGACCGACGGCGATGTCGCCGGAAATGCCAGTCGCCGCGAGGACGAGTGCAAGCTGATGCACGGAAGGGTCTCCTTGCTTTTCGGTTTGGGAACTAGTGCTCTTCGCTCATGGACTCGCCGACGTAGACGGCCGTGAGCACAGTGAAGATGTACGCCTGCAGGAACGCCACGAGGATCTCGAAGGCGGTCATGAAGACGAGGCCGAAGAACGGCAGGGGAATGAACGCGATCTGGTAGGCACCGCTGGGGTGACGCAACAGCTCGGCGCACATGATGGCGAACACGGTGAGCAGAACGTGACCGGCCACCATGTTGGCGAACAGACGAACCGCCAGCGAGAACGGTCGGACGATGAACTTCGAGACGAACTCGATGGGCGCCACCAAGATGTAGAGCGGCCACGGAACCCCCGGCGGGAAGATCGCCTTGATGATGTAGAGCGGGCCCTGCTTGATGAAGCCCACGGCGATGAAGATCAACCAGGTCTGGAGCGCCAAGAACAACGGAATCGCGAACCGCGACGTGGCCGGGAACTGGATGAACGGAACCGTGCTCCAGATGTTGATGAAGAAGATCCAGAAGAACAGTGTGGAGAGGAACGGCGTCCACTTCGGACCGTCGTGCGCACCGATCACTTCACGACTGATGCCCTTGTCGACACCCTCGTAGCAGTACTCGGCGAAGTTCTGCATGCCCGCGGGCACCAGAGCCTTCTTACGACCACCGATCACGAACAGCACGATGCAGATGGCCGTGGAGACGAGCGCCATGATCGCCGTCTTGTTGATGGCGTACCACTCGCCTTGACCAACCACTGCCTTCCACTGGAAGAGCTCGGTGATGCCATTGGGGAAGAGCGCAGCAAGCACTGCTCAGTTCTCCTTGCGGGGCTTGAGGCCCGGGTGGGCCATGGTGAGGCTCACCGATCGCAGCTCCCAGAACAGGAGCGCGATGTGGGTGAACGCAATCGTGAACACGAATACTTCGAAGTCGACGAAGAAAAGGTTGCGCACCAAGAGTGCAATCACCACGATGCCGAACATGCGCACGATGTAGCCACCCATGGCCGCGCCGGCCATTGCCGTGGGCGAGATGCGCGCCGACCAACTCAGCAATGCGGCACCGACGAGGAAGTTGGCCGCAACCACCGCCAAACCGAACAACACGCCAAGCGCACCGTCGACCCCACGCCACAACCCCACCGCCAACAGCGCAAGCGGAGCGATGATGGCGATCTTCTTCACCAGGTCGTGCGCAATCTGCGTCTCGACCTCAGGAGTTTGGGGCGCCAAGTTCAACACGGTCACGCCGCCTTCTGCTGCGTGGCACGGGCGGCTTTGCGCGTCCAGGGCTTGCCCTCATCGAGCTTGTCCATCTGCGCCTGGTAGCGCGTCCACGCCGTGAGCGCGCCACCCACGAACCCGAACACCGCGAGACCAACCGTGCACCACGGACGCGTGCCGAGCACCGAGTCGAGGAAGAGCCCGAGCAGCACGAACAGGAGCACCGTCACCGCGAGTTCGACGCCGTGCGACGTGTTCGAATCGCGACGGCGTTCGACATTGAACTTGTCGACTCCCAGTACCCGCCGAAACTGCACTGCGCTCCCCTGCGCTGACGGCCGCCCGGGGCGCGAGTGCGCAACGGGGGAACGGCCGCTTGTGAACGAGAGCGCAAGCTACTGACCGCAGATGCACCCCTGCAACTTGCCGAGCAACCCCACGGAGCGCGCGATCAACCCGACTTTCGGCGACTTTCGAGGTCAACGACCTCGGCCGATTCCGAGCCGGCCGAAACGGCGTGACCCGACGTGACTTCTGCCACTTCCGCCGCGCCGTCGACCGCCAGTTCGGCACTCCGCCGACCCGGCGCAAAGTACCCGTAGAGCACCAGCGCCAACGCCACGATCCCAAGCGGCACGAATGCGTTGCCCGCACCGGTGAACGTGGGCACCAACACCAGCCCCGACAACAACGCCGTCCACATCCAGAGAATGACCACCGAGCGGCGCGGCCCATGACCCAAGCGCATCAGCCGGTGGTGCAAGTGATCGTTGTCGGCCACGGCAAACGACTTGCCGCGCGCCAGGCGGCGCACGAACGAAAACACCGTGTCGACGATGGGCACGCCGAGGATCACCAACGGAATGAGCAACGGCGCGAAGAAGAAGTAGGTCTGCCCGCTGAACTGGTCGGAAGTACGACCACCAATGGTGATGGTCTGACACGCGAGCAACAGACCCAGAAACAACGCACCGGCATCACCCATGAAGATGCGGGCAGGGTTGAAGTTCCAGGGCAGGAACCCGGCGCAGATCCCGATGGTGATCATCGCAATCAGCGGTGCCGTATTCGACCCTTCGAGCAGGCCTGCTTTGAAGAGCCGATCCGAGTAGACGAACATCGCCCCACTCGCAATGAGCGTGACACCGGCCGCCAACCCGTCGAGCCCGTCGATGAGGTTGATGGCGTTCGCAATGACCACCACCGCAACCACCGTGACCAGCGGCGCCAGGTCGGCCGAGAGCACCACGTACTCACTCGAGAGAAACGGCACGCGGAAGTAGAGCATCGTCACGCCGAACAGCGACAGGACACCACCCGAGAACACCTGGCCCGCCAACTTCGCCGGCGGCGACACATCACGCAGGTCATCGAGCGCACCCACCGCGAACATGAGCCCCGCCGCCACCACGATGCCGATCGGCTCCGACGACGCGTCGAACATCTCGTGAAACTGCGGAACCTGCGACGCCACGCCCATGGCCACGAGGAACCCCACGAACATGGCCGCGCCCCCGAGCGTGGGCGTGGGCCGAAGGTGCACGTTGCGCGCACCGGGCATGGCCACCGCGCCGATCTTGGTGGCCGCGGTCTTCACCAGCGGCGTGCACGCGAACGTGACGAGCGCGGCAACCGCAGCGACAACGAGGTACCCGAGCACAGACTCAGGATCGCACGCGGGGCGTTGGCTGCGGGGCGATCAGTGTTCGGGGCGGCGCAGCAAGCTGCCGGCGCAGACCGCCCCGGGGACCACGATCAGCGCTGCGAACAGGACATGAGTCCACCAGGTGAGCTGCATGGGACCAGTATCACCTGATTTCGCCATATTCGCCAAATGCGCAGATTCACAGCTGATGCGCCTGCCCCAGCACCCCGGAGCCCTCCTGGACCCCATTTCGGCGCCAGCAGGGTTGCAGAACCGCCCCCATTCGCGCCCCAAAAGGGAAGGGTGAGGGTTCTTACCAGCCCGGATAGGGGTCGAACTTGGCGCAGAGGGTGGCCACCTGGTCCTTCACCTCGGCCGCCACACCCTCGTCCTCGGGGGCGCGCAGCACCGTGGCGATGAGCCGAGCCACCTCGACCATCTCGGGCTCGCCCATGCCCGCCGTGGTCATGGACGCCGTACCCAGACGGATGCCCGAGCCCACGAAAGGCTTCTCGGGGTCGTTCGGGATCGTGTTCATGTTGCACGTGATGCCCGCCCGGTCGAGCGAACTCTGCGCCTGCTTGCCCTTCACGTCGAAGGGGCGCAGGTCGACGAGCAGCAAGTGGTTGTCGGTGCCGCCTGACACGATGCGGAAGCCCTCGTCGATGAGCGCGCCGGCGAGCGCCTGTGCGTTCTTCACGATCTGGGCTGCGTACTCGCGGAACTCCGGCGTGTTGGCCTCTCGGAACGCCACCGCCTTGGCCGCCACCACGTGCTCGAGCGGACCGCCCTGCAGGCCAGGGAACAGCGCCTTGTCGATGGCCGCGGCGTGCTGCTGGCGGGTGAGGATGCAACCACTGCGCGGCCCGCGCAACGTCTTGTGCGTGGTGAACGTGACCACATCAGCGAACGGCACCGGCGACGGGTGCGCGCCACCGGCAATGAGGCCCGCAATGTGCGCCGCGTCGGCCATGAGGAGCGCGCCCACTTCATCGGCGATGGCGCGGAACGCTGCGAAGTCGATGATGCGAGGGTACGCAGTGGCCCCAGCCACGATGACCTTCGGACGGCTCTCGAGCGCTAACGCTCGCACCTGGTCCATGTCGATGCGCTCAGTTTCAGCGTCGACGCCGTAGCTCACGAAGTTGTAGAGCCGGCCGCTGAAGTTCACCGGCGAACCGTGCGTGAGGTGCCCGCCCTGGTCGAGGCGCAAGCCCATGACGGTGTCGCCCACTTCGAGCAGCGCCAGGTACACCGCGGCGTTCGCGTTCGCGCCCGAGTGCGGCTGCACGTTTGCGTGCTCGGCCCCGAAGAGCTCGCACACCCGTTGGCGGGCAAGGTCCTCGACCTCATCGATGTTCCAGTTGCCGCCGTAGTAGCGCTTGCCCGGGTAGCCCTCGCTGTACTTGTTCGTGAGCACCGTGCCCTGCGCGGCCATGACGGCCGGCGACGTGAAGTTCTCGCTCGCAATCAACTGCAACTGCGTGCGCTGGCGGTCGAGTTCACGACCGAGGATGGCCCCCACTTCGGGGTCGGACTGCGCAACGAAGGCGTTGGGGTCGTAGTTCACGAGCGAGCTTCTTCCTTCTCGATGTCGGTGATCTGATCGATGCGGCGCTGATGGCGGCCACCCTCGAAGGGCGTGTCGAGCCACAGCTGCACGATTTCTTCGGCGAGCCCCGCCGCCACGATGCGTCCGCCCATGGACAACACGTTGGCGTCGTTGTGGGCGCGGCTCATGCGGGCGGTGTAGAGGTCGTTGCAGAGTGCGGCCCGCGCACCATGGACCTTGTTGGCTGCGATCTGCTCGCCCTGGCCGCTGCCGCCCAGCACGATGCCCCGCTCCGCGTCGCCCGCCACCACGGCCCGCGCCACCGCCGCGCAATACGCCGGGTAATCGACCGACTCCTCGGAATCGGTACCCAGGTCGAGCACCTCATGGCCGCCCTTCTCGAGGAAGGCGATGAGGTGCTGTTTCAGTTCGTAGCCGGCATGGTCGCCACCAATCGCGATGCGCACGCATTCCAGTCTACGAGGCCGAGCGAAGACAGGTTCGGGGCCAAGTGGCGCGCGGCGAGCAACCGGCGCAGACCGCTCCCCCTACGCTGCGCGCTGTGACCGGCGGCACTGGCTCCGACGAACTCCCAAAGGTGACGATGCGGCTGTTGCGAGCGGCCGCCGCCGGATGCCCCCGTCGCCTCATGCTCTCCTACGACAACATGCGCGGGCAACGCGGATCGAAGTTCCGCAATCGGGCCGAGGACCGGGTTCGGGAAGACGCCCGCCTGGCGCACGCCACCATGCGCGCCCCCACCCTGGCCGACTTCCCGGTGGCCACCGACCTGCTCCCCGAGGAACAAGCGCTGCACGCCGCCGCCGCCCGGGCGTACGTCGCGCTCTTCGGCGACCACCCTGCGGTCACGGCCGAGTACGACGAATGGGCCACCGTGCGCGCCGACCTGGGGTTCCGACTCCTCGGCCCCCTCGGGCTGGTAGTCGAACTCGCGGACGGCACCCAAGAGATTCGCCGGTTGCGCTTCGGTCGCAGCGACGCCCCTGACGATGTGGAGCTTCGGTTCTGCGCGGCGCGTCTGAGTCGGTCCGACGTGCGGATCGTCACCGCCGACTTGGTGAACGTGACGCGCCACGAAACCACCGCGTCGATCGACCCGTTCGAGAACGACGCATGGATGAAGGAACAGGTACGCGTCGCAACCAACCGCGGCGCGGAACCCACCATCACCGAAGAGTGTGCGTACTGCGAGTACATCACCGACTGCAAGGCCCACCGATGACCGCACCGACCGTTGCGCCCATCCCGTCGCTCTCCCCCACGTCGTACCGCACATGGAAGAACTGTCGACGCCAGTTCCTGTTGCGCTACGTGTTGACCCTCCCGCCCAGCGACGCCGCCAGTGGCGCGTCGGCCCGCGGTGACCGCATCCACGACATCTTGCGGTTGATCCACCAATCCGGTGAATGTCACGACGACGCGCATGTGTTCGACGTGGCGACCGCCCACGGCCTGACCGAGAACGACCGCGACCAACTCGAACGCCATCGGTTGCGCTGCCCCGACGACGCCGCGCGCGGGCACCACGAGGTGGAACGGTTCCGCTACCACCACCGGTCGCCTGTGTTCCTGGCGAGCGCGCGTTTGGATGCAGTGTGGGTCCGGCCGGGCCTGCTCGACGTCCGCGACTACAAGACAGGATCGCGCTACTACGACCGCGTGGCCGACGACCCCGGCGCGCGCATTCAAGCGTGGGTGCTGTGGCCACGTGCGCAACGGCAAGGCATCGCCCTCCAACTCTCATACGAACAACTCGCACCCGACGTGGACGAAGATCCCGAACCCTTCGCCGTCACCGACGACGAGATCGCCGCAATCGACGACGAACTCGAAGCGACGGTCGGGGCGATGCGTAATGAGCGCGAGTGGGCCGGTGAAACCGACGAGATCGTGTGCCGGTTCTGTGAGTACCGATCGATCTGCAGCCAGAGCGGCGCACCCGGCGAGCCTCGTTGGCCGGCGGCCAGCCTGCCGGGAGACTGAACCATCCATGACCGATCCCCGTGCTCCCGTGATCGTTGGCGTTGCGCAGCTGAACCAGCGCGCTGGCGAGCTTGCCGACGCGCAGGAACCGATCGCACTCTTGGCGGCGACCGCGCGCATGGCCAACGACGACGCCGGTGCCGATCTAATCGCCCGAGTCGATGCCGTCGGCGTGGTGCAGATCCTCACCTGGCGCTACCCCGATGCAGCCGCGCGGCTGGCCAACGATCTTGCGATCGCACCACGCGCACTCGTCAACACCGCGGTGGGAGGCAACAGCCCGCAGCTCCTGGTCAACACGTTCGCCGAAGGCATCGCCCGCGGCGTTCACGACGTCGTACTCATTGGCGGAGCCGAATGTGGCGCCACGCGAGGCGCAGCCCGTCGCGAAGGCGTGCGCCTCGATTGGGTGAAGGATGGGCGTGCACCGGCAACCGAGTTCCTGGGCGACGATCGGGCCGGAACCAATGACTACGAGAACGCCCATCTCGCACTCGAACCGGTTGCGGTGTACCCACTGTTCGAAACGGCGCTGCGACACCGCGCGCGTCGCACCGTGGCCGAACATCAACAATTCCTCGGCGAGCTGTGGTCGAACTTTGCCGCGGTTGCGGCCACCAATCCGGCAGCCTGGGACCGCACCCCATACACCGCGGCTCAGATCGCAACCGTTGCCCCCTCCAATCGCGTCGTGTGTTTCCCATACACCAAGCGCATGTGCGCGCATGCGAACGTCGACCAAGCCGCGGCACTCATCATGTGCAGCCACGAGACTGCACGCGCCGCCGGCGTTCCCGACGACCGGATGGTTTTCGTGCACGGTGGCGCCGACGCGCACGACCATTGGTGGTTCACAGAACGCAATTCGTTCACCGAGTCTCCCGCCATCTGTGCCGTCACCGCGGACACGCTCGCGGCCAGCAATCTCGGCGTCGACGACATCGCTCGCTTCGACCTGTACTCATGCTTTCCGTCGGCCGTCGAACTCGCCGTCGACGCACTCGCGCTGAACGCCACCGACTCACGCCCGCTCACCGTCACGGGTGGACTCGCATACGCGGGCGGTCCGTGGAACAACTACCCGACCCATTCGGTTGCTGCGATGGTCGACGCGTGTCGCGCCGATCCGGGTTCGTTCGGTCTGATCACTGCGCTCGGGTGGTACGCCACGAAACACTCGGCGGGCGTCTATTCGACTGCTGCGCCCACCGACGGGTTCCGCCGCGTCGACCCTGCAGCCACACAAGCAGCCGTCGATGACACCCCCACGCGGGCCGTCGCCGCGAGCTACACCGGTGCGGCCGTCGTTGAGGCCACGTCGGTCCCCCACGATCGCAACGGCACCCCGACCCACGCCATCGTGAGCGCGATCACCACCGACGGACAGCGCGTCCTCGCCACCACCACCGATCCAGCACTGCTCGCCTCGGTGTGTACCGAGGCATGGGAGGGCCGCACGGTCGAGATCCGCATGGTCGAAGGCACGGGGACGCACACGCTCTACGGGTAGCGTGCTCGGCATGGCCGAGTCGCGAGCGAAGATCTTGTTGTGGGGTGCCACCATGCGCTGCCCGCGCTGCGGTTCCGGCAAGGTCATCAAGCGGTTTGCACTCGTGAAGGAATGCCCCCGGTGCCATCTGCACTTCGAACGCGAGCACGGGTACTGGACCGGCGCCCTCGCCATTCACTTCATCCTGTTGGGCGGACTCATCCTCATCAGCATGGCGATCTTGATTGCGGTCACCGTGCCCGGGGTCCCGGTGGTGCCGTTGATCGCGATCTTGCTGGTGGAGTGCGTGGTGTTCGGAACGCTCTTCTATCCGCTCTCACGCACCATGTGGGTGGCGGTCGACCGTGCGTACATGCAACGCCTCGACGACTCCGAATCCGCCGACGAGCAGTACGGCAACTGAAGCGTTTTTCAGCTGGGCATATGACAGTGAGAAACGCCTCCGGTTAGGAGCCGAGTTCGATGCGCAGCGTGAGCACGCCGTCGACATAGGACCACTGCGCATCGCCGATGATCGCGAAGTCCTGATAGTCGAGCTGCGCTTGCTGCACGAACCGTTCGCGTTCGGGCCCGGCAACCGGTGGCAACGGGCGTTCCCGCACCGCGCCAGCGCGGTCACGGAAGCGCTGCAGCATGGAGTCGACGTCGAGAGCATCAGTCACGATGCGGATCGTACCCACGCCGAGCGACCAACACGCGGTCACGGCCAGCTAGGTCGCGGCGCACCGCAACGTCGTCGAAGCCCGCCCCGAGCGCGAGCGCGCGCAGCGGATCGACCTGATGCGGCGCAATCTCGAGCACGAGCGCGCCGGCGGCGGTGAGCCACCGGGGTGCGCCCCGAATGATGGTTTCGAAATCTTCGAGCCCGGTGGGCCCACTCGCCAACGCCGAGGCCGGTTCGAAGTCGCGCACCGACGGCTCGATCTCGTCGAGCTCACGATCAGCAAGGTACGGCGGGTTGCTCACGATCACCGAGAACTCGCCCCGCAGCTCGGCCGGCAACGCGTCGAACCACGAGCCTTCGAGGATCCGTACCCGCACGCCCGGATTGCCGATGCCAGCCAAGTTGGCGCGCGCGACGGCACAGGCATCGGCCGACGCGTCGACTGCGAACACCTCGACATCGCTGAGCTCCGCCGCCAGCGCAAAGGCAATCGCACCCGAACCCGTACCGAGGTCGGCAATGCGCCGGTGCGTCTCCCCACCGGCCCACGCGTTCGACGCCCTGCGCGTCGCGCCCAGGCGTACTGCCTCGGCGATTGCGTACTCGACCACCACCTCGGTCTCGGGCCGCGGAATGAGCACCCGGGGGTCGACCGACAAGTCGAGACCGCGGAAGCTCCAGTGCCCCAGCACGTACTGAATGGGCTCACCGGCCATGCGTCGCGCGAGCAACTTCTCGAGCGCAAGCGCACCCCGGTTGGTGGCGGTCTCGCCCTCTTCGGCAACCAGCTCCGCGGCGTCGAGCCCCGACACTTCTTCGACCAACCAGCGCGCCTCGACTTCGGCCGTATCGAGCCCCGCATCCCGCAACTGCTGCGCGGCTCCGACGCGCAGCTCCTTCCAGGTGGTCACGACTGCAGTTGTTCCTCGCGCTCGGCGGCCCGCAACGCGTCGACGAGCGGATCGAGGTTGCCTTGCAACACCTGATCGAGGGAGTACAGGTTCAAGTTGATGCGATGGTCCGAGACCCGGTTCTCCTTGAAGTTGTAGGTGCGGATCTTCTCGGATCGCCCGCCACCCCCAACTTGAGAACGACGCGCCTCGGACAGCTCGGCCGCTGCGCGTTCCTGTTCCATCTGCAGCAACCGCGCCCGCAAGATGCGCAACGCCTTGTCCTTGTTCTGGAGCTGACTCTTCTCGTCCTGGCAACTCACGACAATTCCGGTGGGCACGTGTGTGATACGTACCGCCGAGTCGGTGGTGTTCACCGACTGACCCCCCGGACCGCTGGAACGGAACACGTCGACTTCCAAGTCGTTGGGGTCGATGTGCACGTCGACCTCTTCGGCTTCGGGCAACACCGCCACCGTGGCCGCGCTCGTGTGCACGCGCCCTTGGCTCTCGGTTGCGGGCACGCGCTGCACCCGATGCGGGCCCGCTTCGTGCTTGAGCCGCGACCACGCGTCGGCGCCTTTCAACAGGAACGTGACCTCGCGCAGACCACCCATGTCGGAGTCCTGCGACGTGAGCAACTCCACACGCCATCCGTGTTGCTCGGCGTACCGGCGGTACATGTCGTAGAGCTCACGCGCCCACAAGTTGGCTTCTTCGCCACCTTCGGCTCCGCGGATCTCCATGATGACGTTGCGGCCGTCATTGGGATCTTTCGGGATGAGGAGTTCGCGCAGTCGCACTTCCACCGTTGCGACCCGCGCGTCCGCGTCGTCGGCTTCGGCGTTCAGGAACGTGCGCGTTTCGGCGTCGGCTTCGCCCTGCAACATCTCGCGCGCTTCGGCCGCATCGCGACGCGCCGCATCCCAGTCGTTGTAAGCGTCGACGATCGGTGCGAGCTCGGCGCGACGGCGACCGGCATCGGCGAGCGCGCGCGGGTCACCGCTCGACGCGAGGTCGACGAGTTGGGAATCGAGCGCAGTGAGCTCGTCGGCGAGGGCAGCAAGGTGATCGAACACGGGCCCAACATGGAAGCAGACGCGCCGCAGCCCCGGGAGCGGGACGCCCCGGGGCTGCGAACCGGAGACCTTCGCGGGTGTCCTCCCTGACGCCCCCACTCCGCCCGGCCGACCGTCGAGCAGACTCAACGACCGCGAAATCGAAGGTAACGCAGCGCGCGAACGAGACGCAAAAACATCGCGGAGGGTGGTAACCCCAGGTCAGCGGGCGTCGACCTCCGCCCGCTGCTCGTCGGTGAGCACGGCTTGTACCGCCGCAATGGCCACCTCGAGCTGGTCGGGCGAGGGCGGCCGGGTGGTGAGCTTCTGGAGCGTGAGCCCCGGCACCGTGAGCGCCCGCACCCAACCCCAGTGCTGGTGCGACGCCGCGAACCGAATGATCTCGTAGGCCAGGCCGGCGATGATCGGGATCGAGATGATGCGCGCCCCGATGAGGATGGGCAGCGCCGGGCGTCCCACCACCGCGTGCACCAAGATCGCGATCACCATCACCGTGAGCAAGAAGTTGGTGCCGCACCGCACGTGCGCGGTGGTGAACCGGTCGGCAGACTCGGGGGTCAGCGGCGCGCCGTTCTCGTACGCCGCGATCGCCTTGTGTTCCGCGCCGTGGTACTCGAACACGCGCCGGATGTCGGGAATGCGACCGATGAGAGCGAGGTACCCGACGAAGATCGAGAGGCTGAGCGCCGCTTCGATGATGTGGAACACCACGCGCTGACCCGAGAGCGCATCGGCCAGGAACCGCGCACCCAGCAACGGAAGCAGGACGAACACACCGATGAAGAACGCGAACGCCACCACGAGCGAAACGCCCATGGCCCCCTTGCCGACCTTCTCGTCTTCGGGGATCGCCTGGTCGCTGCTCCAGGTGAGCGCCTTCATACCGAGCGTCAGCGACTCGGCCAGCGTGACCACCCCACGCACCAGCGGGATGTGCCGCACGGAGTCGGTCCAGCCAGGCGCGTCATGCACGACGACGTTGATCGAACCGTCAGGGGCGCGGACGGCAACGGACCACGACTGCAGCCCGCGCATCATCACGCCGTCGAGAACGGCCTGACCACCGAGATAGCGCGGTTCACGACTACGAGACGCATCATCAAGGCGCGCCTCTTGGTCGTCCATCGTCAGCCTTCGGCAGGAGCCTCAGTGGCCTCGGCCGCCGGCGCTTCGGCCGGAGCTTCGGCTGCGGGAGCCGCTTGCTTGGGCGCGGCCTTCTTGGCGGCAGCCTTCTTCGTACGCTTCGCGGGCGCGACGTCGTCGGCGGCTTGCTTGGCGGCGCGGCGAGCGGTGCGCTCGGCGATTTCCTTCTTCGCCTGCTCGGTCTTCGCCACACGACGCTGGAAGCGCTCGACCCGACCGGCAGTGTCGACGAGCTTCTGCTTGCCGGTGAAGAACGGGTGGCTGGCCGACGAGATGTCGACACGAATCAACGGGTACTCGTTGCCGTCTTCCCAGGCGATGGTCTCGGTGGATTCGAGCGTGGACTGGGTGAGGAACGAGAAATCGGCCGACGTGTCACGGAAGACGACGGGGCGGTACTCGGGGTGGATGCCTTGCTTCATAAGAACTCGATTCTAGGGGCTTGAGCCGAAACGCTGTCGGGGCGGGACGGACCGGCCTCAGACACCGCCCGCCACGGCGGCGTTGCGGGCCACTTCGGCGAGGAAATCGTCGTTGGTCTTGAAGGTCTTCAACCGGTCGAGGAGGAGTTCGAGCCCGCCGCCACCCTCGAGGGCGATGAGCGTGTTCCGGAGCTTCCACACGTACTTGAGGGCGTTGCGGTCGAAGAGCAGCTCTTCGTGGCGGGTGCTGGACTGCGCCACGTCGATGGCCGGGTAGATGCGCCGCTCCGACATCTTGCGATCGAGGCGGAGCTCCATGTTTCCGGTGCCCTTGAACTCTTCGAAGATCACTTCGTCCATGCGGCTGCCGGTGTCGACGAGCGCGGTGGCGAGGATGGTGAGCGAGCCACCTTCCTCGACGTTGCGGGCCGCACCGAAGAACCGCTTCGGCGGGTACAGCGCAGTGGAGTCGACACCACCAGAGAGGATGCGACCCGACGCCGGTTGCGCAAGGTTGTAGGCACGCGCCAGACGAGTGATGCCGTCGAGCACGATGACGACGTCCTTGCCCATCTCGACCAAGCGCTTCGCGCGTTCGATGGTGAGCTCGGCCACGTGGGTGTGCTCGTCGCTGGGCCGGTCGAACGTGGATGCCACCACTTCGCCGCGCATGACGTGGCGTCGCATGTCGGTGACTTCTTCCGGACGCTCGTCGACCAACAACACCATCAGATGCACTTCGGGGTTGTTGCGCTCGATCGCGTGCACGATCTGCTTCATGATCGTGGTCTTACCTGCCTTCGGCGGCGACACGATGAGACCGCGCTGTCCCTTCCCGATGGGAGACACGAGGTCGATGATGCGACCCGTGAGTTCGAGTGGCTGATCGGTGAGTTCGAGCTGCAGCTTCTCGTCGGGGAACAACGGCGTGAGGTCTTCGAAGCGCACACGTTCGCGCGCTTCATCGGAGGTCATGCCATTCACGGTGTCGACCCGCAGCAACGCCGGGTACTTCTCGTTGCTGGCTGGCGGCCGGGTGGCGCCCTTCAGATAATCGCCCTTGCGCAGCGAGTACCGCCGCACCATGGAGGCGCTCACGTACGCGTCGGAGCGGGTTGCGTGGTAGCCGCCCGTGCGCAAGAAGCCGTAGCCCTCGTCGCGCAGGTCGAGCAGCCCTTCGATGTCGATGGGTTCGCCGGTGAACTCGCGTTCACCGCCGCCGCCTTCGCGCGGTTCACGGTCACGGTCGCGACCACGACGACGGCGCCGACGGCGCCCGCCCTCGAGGTTGCCGGCATTGTCACGATCATCACCGCCGCGCCCTCCGCGGTCGCCTCGGTCGCCGCGGTCACCACGCTCGCTGCGTTCGGTCCGGGCCGGCGCCTCGCCGCCCTCGGTCCTCGCGGCCGTGGCTGCACCCTCGGCCCCATCGGCCGACTTGGCAGTGGCCGCCGGCGTGGAACGGCGCCCCACGGCGCGACCGAGCGCAGCGTCCGCCGCCGCTTCGTCGTCGCTTCGGCCCCGTGAGATCGACTCTTCTTCCTTGGCGATGGCCGCAACCGAATCCAGCTCCGACGCACGCTTGGAACGGACGGCCCGCTTCTCGCCACCGGCGCTCCCGCCGCCACCGTTGCCACCCGAGGCACTCACGATGGCGTCGACGAGTTCCGCCTTCCGCAACCGAGAGATCGACTTCAGGCCCAAGGCGCTGGCGATCTGGTTGAGCTGGTCGCGGTCTTTGGTGTCGAGCGTCGACCGGTCGAACTTCTGGGGAGGCATGCACGCTCCTATCGAGCGAGGACCGCGCCCACGGCGACGCGGGCCCGGGTGGGTCGCAACCGTCAGGGAACGGCAACGGCCCAAGGAGTGGAAAAGAGGAGATCCGACGGAACGCCGGGTCGGGTCGAGGCGTCTGGTTTCCGTCTGAAACCAGGAAGACCAGGGGAGACGGTGCCCGCCGGGGGCAGACGCACCAGGACCTGCGCATGAATATATCGGGCTCCCGACCCCTCGGCAACCGGTCCGACGGCACCACCACGCGGCGGTATCGTCGGCCGAACCTTCCGGGAGCCGGCATGTTCCAACGAGTCCGCATCCGAGTGCCAGCAACCACGGCCAACCTGGGCGCCGGGTTCGATGTGGTGGGACTCGCCCTCGACTGCTTCAACACCGTCGAGCTGCGCGTCGACGACACCGACCGGGTCACGGTCGACGGATGCGACGCGTCGTCGATCCCGTGCGACGGCTCCAACTACGTGGTCTTGGCGGCACGACGCATCTTCGAACACGCCGGCGTCGACACTCCACCCCTCGCGATCCACATCGAGCAACACGTCCCGGTGGGAAGCGGACTGGGTTCGAGTGCCGCGGCATTGGTCGCTGGTGCGGTCGGCGCGAACGCGCTGCTCGACAACCCGCTCGACGACGACGCCGTCATCCGAATCCTGGCGGCGATCGAAGGGCACGCCGAGCAAGTGGCAGCCGGAGTGCTCGGCGGCGGAGTCGCAACCATTCCTGTCGATGACGACGTGCTCCTCATTCCGTTGCCGGTGCACCCGTCGCTCTGCTTCGCCCTGGTCACTCCCGACACGCGTCTCTCCACCAAGGAAGCGCGGGCGGTGCTCCCTTCCATCGTTTCGTTCGCGGACGCCGTCACCCAAGCTGCGTCGGCGTTTGCGCTCGCACCCGGGTTGGCCAGCGCGAACCCCGAACTGCTCGCCGCCGGGACCCGCGACCAGATCCATCAGGACCCGCGGGCATCGCTGCTCCCAAGCGCACCGCACGCCTTGGCCGCAGCACGCGACGCGGGTGCGCTCGCTGCGTGCTGGAGTGGCGCCGGCCCCACGATGCTCGGCATCTGCAACGACGACGCCGTCGCCGAGAAAGTAGTGGCGGCCATGCGCGACGCATTCGATGCCGACGATGTGGCCAGCTCGGCCCAGGTCTGCCGCCTCGACCTCGATGGCGCCACCGTCGTGGCGCGTGACTGAGTGCTGCGTCCAGTGCACGCCGGAGTAGTCGCGCTCACCGCGACGCTCGCACTGGTCGGCTGCTCGAACTCGACGTCGAAGAACGCCCAACCCACTCTGAAGACGGCCACCACTGCACCGCCCACCACCTCGGCACCCAACGGCGCGCCGAACGTCCCACTGCAGTCCATCAACCTGGAACTGGAACCGGTGGCCACGCTCTCCGCAGTGACTGGCTTCGCAACCCGCGCCAACGATCGATCCCTCTACGTCGCGGAACAGCGCGGCAGCGTGCGTCGCATGACCGGCACCGAAGTCGATCCCGCGCCGGTCCTCGACATCGCGCGCGACGTCCGCAACGAGGGCGAGCGGGGTCTGCTCGGATTGGCGTTCTCCCCCGACGGATCGAAGCTGTACGTGCACTTCTCCGACCGCAACGGGGACACCCGCATCGACGAGTTCGCGATGCGCGACGCAACGGCCGACCCGAACCAGCGCCGCACGGTGCTCTCGCAGAAGCAACCGTTCTCGAACCACAACGGTGGACAGCTCGCGTTCGGGCCCGACGGGTTCTTGTACATCGCGCTCGGCGACGGGGGCAGCCGCGGCGACCCCCAAGGCAACGCGCAGAACCTCGCCACGATGCTGGGCAAGATCCTGCGCATCGATCCCACGGCCGACGGCACGAAGCCCTACCGCATTCCCGGCGACAACCCATTCGTGCGCACCGACGGCGCTCGGCCCGAAGTCTTCGCATACGGGCTGCGCAACCCGTGGCGGTTTTCGTTCGATACCGATGGCTCACTGTGGATCGGTGACGTCGGCCAGAACGAATGGGAAGAGATCGACGTGCTCCCTGCCGGCAAAGCCGCTGGCGCGAACCTCGGATGGAACGCGTTCGAAGGTCGTTCCCGGTTCAAGGGGTCGCCACCGGCCAATGCAGTGGCACCGGTCCTCGTGTACGCAAACCCTGCTCGCGGCTGCTCGGTGATCGGCGGGGGCGTGTACCGAGGTACGGCGATACCCGCATTGGCGGGGACGTACCTCTACAGCGACTACTGCGCGGGGGAACTACGCGGCCTGAAGGTCGATGAGAGCGGCGCTACACGCGACGAATGGTCGTGGGCCGCCGCGAAGAGCGATGCCGTCACGACGGTCGGACGTGGACCGGACGACGAGTGGTACGTGGGCACGGGCACCGGTGCGGTGTTCCGCGTGGCCCCGGCTTGACCAGACGTACTAGGCCAGTCATCGAGCTCGTGGGCGTCGGGCGCCGCGCTGCTGCGGGCGGCGAGGATCACCACCGCCCCGAACATTGCCAATCCCACACCGAAGAGCACTGCGAACACCGCTCCCCCTCGATTCAGGACCCGGCCCCCCGACCGGGTCGTGAGGTGAATGTAGGGACCTGGCAACCCGGGGTCCACAACCACGGCCCCTGAACTCCCCAAAAGGCCACGCTCCGTAGTGGATTTACCGCCCAGCGCCACTCAGGGTGTGCCAAACCGGACCGCCCCGGCCTACCATGCCCAGCGGTGCGCACAGCCGGGGCGCACGCCACCGCCCGGCGCGGCGCGGGCATCGTTGTCGAATCTTCCAAATCCGTCGAAAGAGCGTTCGCGCATGGACCTGTGGGGCACCCTCCGAATCATCGGGCGTCGTTGGTACGTCGTCGTACCGGCGCTGGCCATCACCGCCGTGGTTGCCATCGTCGCCGGCGCCCGCACCGAGGTGACGTACACCGCCACCGGTTCCACCGTGTTCTTGGCGGCGAGCGACGCCAAGACAGCGAACCCGTACCAGAACTTCAACCCGTCGCTGCAGACGACCGCGCAAGTGGTCGGCAACGACGTCTCCAGCGACGCAGTGCGCAACACCTTTGCGCAGAACGAGCTGGACTCGCAGTACAAAATCGTCGTTCCCTACGACCCCACACGTGCCGTCTTGTTGCCCGAGGTCGACTACACGGTGGAAACGTCGGATCCCAGAGTCGCAACACGCACGGTGCAGGTACTCAGCGAAACGGTGGCCAAGACGCTCGCTGATCGCCAGGAAGCCAGTGGCGCGCCGCGTGAATCGTGGATCCAGGCCGTTCCGGGACCGAGCAGCGCCGAACCCGTCCGCAACAGCGGGTCACGCATTCGCACGACCGCGATCGTGTTGATGCTCGGGATCGCGATCTCGCTCAGCCTTGCGTTCGTGGCCGAAGGCCTCGCCAGCGCCCGCCGCAGCCGGCACCGCCCCGCCACTGGGGCGCCACTCGACATCACCGACGGTGACGTCGAGTCCGCAGCCACCGATGGCGTGGGTACGCACCCCGAGCACGCAACACGCGCCAACGCCAACGAGCGACGGACTGCGGGCGCTCGTCCGGCGGCGCGTCGCCGCCCCTGACGGCCGGCTCCGATCGTGACGACGGCGCTCACCAGCGCGCTGCGCTCCCGCCGCACCCCACCAGTTGCGTGGACCGCCGCCGGGCTCGTGCTCGTTGGCATCGCCTACGTTGCACCGCTCGTTGCGGTTGCGGTGTTGCTCCTCGTCTTCGGCGCACTCTTCGTGGCCCGGCGAACCGGCGACGCGGTCACCGTGCTGGGCGCGGTGGTGCTGCTCGCGTTCGCCATCCCGTCGCCGTACGTCTTCACTCCGCTCGGCGGATCAGCCAGTCCGGCCGCCCTCGTTGCACTCTTCGCGTTCTGGTGCTGGTGCATGGGCCGCATCGTTCCCAGCCTGAGGCTGGCAACCGGCCGCCAACCGATTCGCCCGGTCATGTGGTGCTTCGCCGCCACCAACGTGGCCAGCGTCGCCGTGGCGTTCGCGCGGGTGCTGCCCGAGTCGGAAGCCAAGGCGCCGTATCGCGCGCTCGTGGCCACTGCCGCCGCACTCGGACTGGCGCTGTTGGCCGCCGACGGCATCCCCAACCGGGCCCGCCTCGAGCAACTGCTGCGCTGGATCACGTGGGGCGCCGCATTCGCCGGCTTCGTTGCGCTGTTGCAGTTCTTCTCGATCACGAACCTTGCCCAAACCTTGAAGCCCCCCGGACTCGGCACCGTGAACGACGTCGTCTTCATCCAGACGCGTAACGGACTGAACCGTGCCGCCGGGATCGCCGCCCACCCGATCGAACTCGCCGTCCTCCTCACCGCCGCGTTGCCGTTGGCCCTCTTCTTCGCACTCCGCGATCAGCGCGAGGGTCGGTTCAACGTGGTGGTGCGCTGGCTCCCGTTCGCGCTGGTGGTCGCCGCAATCCCCACCACTCTCTCGCGCACCGCGGTCATCGGCCTGGTCGTGTTCGCCCTGTGGATGCTCCCCGTGTGGTCGTGGAAGCGGCGCATGATCGCGGTGGGCGCCACGTTCGGCATCATCGCGTTAGTCGATCTGGTGAACGCCAAGGTGCTCGACACCATTGTGGGTTTGTTCACCAACGCGAGCCAGGACGTCAGTATCACCACCAGACAGTCGGACTACGCGAACGGCTTCCGCATCATCGGCCAGTCGCCGTTGTTCGGCCGTGGGTTCAAGACCTTCCTGCCCACCGACAACTTCTTCATCGACAACGAGTACCTCATCCACACGATCGAGACCGGAATCCTCGGACTGCTCGCCTTGGTGGCGCTGTTCCTCGTGGCGGTCGGCACGGCGGAAGGGGCGCGCCGGCACGCACCGGATGCCGACACCCGGGACCTTGCTCGCGCGCTCGGTGCTGCGGTGCTCGTCATCGGCGTCACGTTCGCCACGTTCGATGCGTTGTCGTTCCCCTTGGTGACCACGCTCACGTTCCTGCTCATTGGTTGCAGCGGCGCGTTGTGGCGACTCGTTCGCAATCCGGCTCCGGCCTCCACATGAGCGACACGCGCATCACCGTCGCGCTCATCACCCACAACAGCGCGCAGTTCCTCGGCGCGTGCCTCGATGCAATCCCCGGCGCGTTCGGTTCAGCCCCCTATGACCTCGTCGTCGCCGACAACGACTCCACCGACGCCACCGAGAAGGTGGTGGCAACGCATGCCCCCGACGCGACGTTTGTCGCGATGGGACGCAACGCGGGCTACGCCGCCGCGATCAACGCAGTGGTCGCCCGATCCACGGGACCGGTCTTCGTCCTCAACCCCGACACGGTGCTCGAACGCGGCGCGATCGCCCCGTTGGTGACCGCCCTCCAACGGGCTGGTGTGGGGATTGCCGTACCCAAAGTCCTGGACCCCGACGGCACCATTGACCGATCGTTGCGGCGCACGCCCACGTTGGCGCGCGCCTTCGGGGAAGCCGTCGTCGGCGGGAAGCGGGCCGGCCGCTCGGCCCGCTTCGGCGAAGTGGTGATCCCCGACGATGCATACGCCACGCCCCACACCGCGGACTGGGCGCTCGGCGCCGTCATGCTCATCTCACGCGAGTGCCTCACCGCCGTCGGCGAGTGGGACGAGTCGTTCTTCCTCTACTCCGAGGAGACCGACTTCTGCCTCCGCGCCCACGACGCGGGATTCAGCACCTGGTTCGAACCCGCGGCCACGGTCGTGCACGTCGGCGGCGAGTCCGGCACGTCGCCACGCCTCTGGACGATCCTCACCATCAACCGCGTGCGCGCGTATCGCAAACGGCATGGCCGCGTTGCGACCACGGCGTACTGGGTCACGGTGACGTTGGGCGAAGCGCTCCGCGCCGGGCGCGCACGCGCGACGCACCGCGAAGCACTCGGGGCACTGTGGCGCGGCCCACACCTGCTCGATCGGGAGCTCGCTCGCCGCTGTCCGCCGGGCGCCGGCACTCGGCCCCAGCTCCCGACGGCCGGTCAGTCGAACAGCGGTGTGAACACGCTGACGTAGTTTGGCGCCTGGTGCTTCCAGGCCAGATCGCGTTCGACCCGCTCACGACCCAGCCGCCCCATCTCGGCCCGGCGTTCCGGATCGTCGAGCAACTCGTCGATGGCGTGAGCGAACGCAACCGGGTCTTCGTCGGGGGTGACGTACTCCGCGGCCGCGCCGGCCGATACCCGGGTCTCCACCAGATCGAACGAAATCACCGGCGTGGCGCACGCCATGTACTCCATGACCTTGTTGTGGGTGGACACGTCGTTGAGCGGGCTCTTCGGATCCGGGGCCAACCCGAGATCTGCGGTGGAGAGATACCGCCGAATCATGTCGTCATCGGCGCGCCCGGTGAAGTCGATGAAGTCCGCCAGACCGCGCGCCTTGACCATGGCCTGGAGTTCGTCGAAACAATCGCCGAACCCGAGGAGCGCGAACTGGGTGTCGGTGCGACCCATGCGGTGGACCAGATGGTCGACCGCTTCGACGATGAGGTCGACCCGGTCCTGCGGTCCCATGACACCGAGGTAGCAACACAAGTGCGTACGCCCACGCCGCAAGTCGGCTTCCGCAGGTACGGGCCGCAACCGGTCGGGGTCCGGGCCCGAGCGTACGATCGTGATGCGCTCCGGGTCGACGTGCCCGCGGGTGATGGCCACCTGGCGGTACGACTCGTTGGTACTGATCACGCGATCGGCGCTGCGGTAGGTGGCCCGCTCGAGCCACACCAACATGCGGTGCAGGCGCGAGGATGCCTGATCACCGAATCGCGACAGGTAGACCTCGGGGCAAAGGTCGTGCTGGTCGTAGACGAACCGCACACCGAACGGGCGCAAGAGCAACGACAACGCCCAGTAGGTGTCGGGCGGGTTGCACGTCTGGAGCACTTGGAACCCCACGGCGCGGTATTCGCGCCAGACCAGCACCGCCGTCCGCAACCAACACACGAGGAACTCGCGCACGTACCCGAGTGCACCGGACGCAACCGGCGGCGGGTCGTAGCGATGGATCCGCACCCCATCGAGGTACTGGAACGATGAGGCCATCGAGCCATCGCCCTTCGGGCAGACCACCGACACTCCGATGCCGGCGGCGGTGAGCGCACCGCACTCGAGCCAGACCCGGCGGTCGAGCGGCAGCGGCAGGTTCTGCACGACGATCAGGACGCGGCGAGCCCGGGCACGACGACCGAACATCGGGTTACGACTGGGCCGGTTGCGGGGCTGACGTGGTGGCGGCGTCGAGGGCTGCGTTGGGAACGGCGCGACTGAATCGGCGGGCAACTCGCTGGACCGCACGACTGATGACGACTCCGAACGTGGTGAGCAAAATCGCCGCGTCGAGCGACAACGACCAGTTCTCGACGTAGAACAGGTCGAGGCGCCGGTAGGCCGCGAACGACGGGTTGTCGCGACTCTCGACCTGCCAGAGACCGGTGATCCCGGGACGAACCCGATGACGTTCGAGGAGTTCCTCGTCGAACTGGGCGACTTCGTGGGGAAGCGCCGGACGCGGACCCACCAGGCTCATCTGCCCGATCAACACGTTGATGAGTTGCGGCAACTCGTCGATGCTGGCGGCTTCGAGGATGTGACCCACCTTCGTGCGACGCGGGTCGGCGACGTCTTTGAACAACGGGCCATTGCGTTCGTTGCGATGCGCGACCTCGCCCAGCTTCGCATCCGAGGCCGGGCGCATCGTGCGCAACTTCAAGAAGCTGAACGGCACGCCGTTGCGACCGATGCGCTCCTGCTTGAAGAGCACCGGCCCGCGGTCCTGCACCTTGATGGCGATGGCTGCCGCCAACAAGAGTGGCGACACCACCACCAGCCCGATGCCCGCCGAGGCGAAGTCGAGCGTGCGCTTCGCTGCGAGCGCCAACCGGTTCGGTTGTGACGGCTCCACGTAGAAGAGCGGCTCATGCGAGAGCGGCAGCGCGCGCAGGCGACGATGATCGACCCCGGCAAGACCGGTGCTCACCTGCACGTGCACTCCTCGTTCAGTGAGGGTGCGGACGGTGCGCCGAGCGTCGTCGGGATCCATTGCGGATGCGACCACGAGGACGCCCGGGACACCGGTTTCGTCGAGCGCGCGGTCGAGATCGGCCAGCTCACCCCGCCACGGCACGTCGATACCGAGATCAGCGGCGACGAACGGGTCACCGACCACGCCCACGACGCGAAGACCGACTTCGGGGTGAGTGTGCAACAGCTCGAGCACATGGCGCGCTTCGGGATTGGCGCCGACCAGGAGAATGGGTCGTCCGTAGCGACCGCGGGCACGCGCAACCCGCAGCCACTGGTGGTACACGAGCCGCTCGGTGGCCAACGCCACGAACACGGCCGCCGCCGAGACGACGACACGGACCGTGCCCAGCGCCACATGAGTGACTGCGCCACCAACCGCCAGCGCGGCACCCACCGCAACCGCCACGCGCGCGAGGCGCAACTTCTCGACCGAGCGGACCGCGCACACTCGCGACCGGTAAAGCCGTGATGCGAACGCCACCGCGACGCCGACGGCCAGGGCCACGAGCGCGATACCGACCGAAGCCAGCGGCCGGGCCTGGAGTGGGGCGGGCGGCTGCGCGGCGAACCCGAGCACGACAACCAACGTGACGGCGAGCGTGATGACGTCGGCGGCGATCAGACGGGCGCGAAGGTTCCCCGGAGAAGCCTCGTCCTCGCGCCTGGTCGGCACCGGGGTATTCCCGTTGCGTCGCGCGCGCTCTCGACGTTCTGATCGTGTTCGATGCGACCGGAGCGCCGATCCTTCGCGCGCTCCGAGGCCATTAGTCGCAGTCACGCCCCTACCTAACGATGCCGCCCCAACTGGAATCCGCGCGTTGTGCGCGAGTTCTCACTGCGGTGACCACGCTCCGCGTAGCGCAACCACTGCGAGTGAGAGTAGTGCGGCTCCCCTGCGCTAGCCCAATCCCGAGCCAAGCCCGCACGGCGGACCATAGCGCACCGGTGCCTCGACACGTCCTCCGAGCCGTATAGCCCTGATACCCAAATCCCGTCGCGAATATGCGCTCGGCGACGAAAAAGCCGCAGCGCGCGCGCAACCGTTTCACCACGGAGAGTGACTGTGCGTGACCGCCGTCGCACTCAAGTGCCGATGGCCGACTCCCGATACGACCAAACAAGGGAGGGAGTCGACCGTGGAGCACATGCGCAGCCACCGATTCAGTCGCATCATCGCAATCCTGGCCGCGACCTTGCTCGTCGTCACCGGGCTCTTCGGCGCGCACGTCGCAATCGAACACCTTGCCCACGATCATGGGAACGCTCCCCAACCGCGTACCGAAGTTGCCGGCGTGACTACCGAACGCAGCGCAATCGACTTCGGTTCGCTCGGCGTACAACCGCTGGCGCCCGTCATCGCAATGACACCAACTCGCACCGCACGCGGATACTGGCTGTTGTCCGCTGACGGCGGAGTGTTCACCTTCGGCGACGCGAAGTTCGCCGGAACAACCTTCGGACTCGGACTCCAGGCACCGGTCGTCGACATCGTGGCCGGAAAGCGCGGCTACTGGTTGATCTCGACCGACGGAGGCGTCTTCAGCTTCGGCGGCGCAAAGTTCTACGGGTCGATGGGTGGAACGCAGTTGAATGCGCCGATCGTTGCGGCATTCGCGACTCCCAGCGGCGAGGGCTACGTGATGGTGTCCTCGGACGGAGGCGTCTTCACCTTTGGCGATGCCGAGTTCCATGGATCGCTCGGAGGCATTGCCCTCACCGGCCCCATCGTGGATGCACAACCCACTGCGGGGAACGGCTACTGGATGGCCTCGACGGACGGTGGCGTGTTCACCTTCGGCGACGCGCCATTCAACGGATCCTTGGGCGCCATCCGCCTCAATCAACCGATCGCCGCATTCAGCGCAAGCCCGGACGGGTATCGGATGTTCTCGCGTGACGGTGGCGTGTTCACCTTCAACGCACCGTTCCTCGGTTCACTCGGTGGGACGCAGCTGGACGCGCCAATCACCGGCAGCGGGACCACTGCAACCGGCTACTGGATGACCGACGCACGCGGCCGAGTGTTCCCATTCGCACCCAGCGAATCTCGCTCGAGTGGTTCGGGCTCCGGTTCGGGTTCGGGCACGCCCACGACTCCGTCCCGTCCCGGCACTCCGAACCCGTCCGCCGGACCCAGCGACCGCAGCACATTGCGTCGCGTGGGCCCGCTCACCGTTCGTCAGGACGGTGCCGTGGTCGAGAACGTCGACGTTGCCGGCGAGGTCCGGATCGCCGCGAACAACGTGACGGTGCGGAACTTCCGGGCGAACAACGTGTACAAGGAACCGGCAAAGGTTGGACTCACGTTGATGGACGGTGAGATCCACGGCGAGCAGAACAACACGGCCGACGGCGTGGTGTGGAGCGACTACACCGCCATTCGGATCGAGGTCCACAACGTGTTCGACGCGTTCAAGGCGATGGGCAACGTGGTGATCGAAAGCTGCTATGTGCACGACCTCAACTTCTTCACGGGGTCCGACGCCGGTGCCGGCGGGTACAGCCACAACGACGGCGTCCAGATCAGCAGCGGATCGAACGTGGTCATCCGGAAGAGCCGCATCATCCCCACCGAGGGCAACAGCGCGATCTTCATCGACTCCGACCAAGGCCCCATTGACAGCGTGACGGTGACGCAGAACATTCTGGGTGGCGGGGGCTTCACCCTTTACAGCATCGGCAGTCGTAGCGCCCCCCAGTTCGGACGCCCGACCAACGTGTCGATCACCGACAACGTGTTCACCGAGACGCACCTCTTCGACTACGCCACGATTGCGGCGACCGGGACCCGGTTCGCCCGCAATGTCAACTGGTCCGGCCAGCCCGTGACCGCCCGCGTCGATCCGCTCAGCTGACGTTCGAGTTGCCCTCACGCTCGGCGCGTGCAGCTCACGGAGAGCACAGAATACGCATGATGCACAGGAATTCGCGTAACGTCGCCTGATTCCCGATGTGCGCGCTCGGATCCAGTGCGTACGAGCTCCAGGAGGGAGCAGGTGCGACGAACGGTACGGACGGCGTTCACACTCATCGCAGTGCTTGCCGTCCTCGGCATCGGCGTGCAGCTCTTCGCCGATTCGGTGCAACCCACGCGAGGCAACGCGCCGTTCCGCGGATCGGCGCGCTCGCTCCGTCCCCACGCAGCGGTCGTCGACGTCATCGCCACCGACTCCGGGAAGGGTTACTGGCTCGTCTCCGCCGACGGCGGCGTCTTCACCTTCGGCGACGCGCCGTTCCTCGGCTCACTCGGCGACCTCCCCTTGCAGGCACCGGTGATCGACGCCACCACTCGGAACGGCGGCGGGTACTGGTTGGTGTCGTCCGACGGGGGCGTCTTCAGCTTCGGTGACGCGCCCTTCTTCGGGGCCGGTTTCGGCCGACCGCACCTCACTCCGTTCACCGCTATCGCGGCTACGACGAGCGGCAAGGGCTACTGGCTCCTCACGGCCGATGGCGGCGTCTTCACTTTCGGCGATGCACCGTTCCTCGGCAATGCGTTCGGCCTCACCGCCGGATCGCGCGCGGTTTCGATCGCGGCCAGCCCCACCGGTGCGGGTTACTGGATCAGCACGGCGGCCGGCGCGGTGTTCTCCTTCGGTGACGCGGAGTTCCACGGATCCCTCGTGGGTCTCCCGTTGCAGGGACCCATCACCAAAATGACGCCGCGCGCCGGCGGCGGCTACTGGCTCGTCTCGGCCGACGGCGGCGTGTTCTCGCTCGGCGCGCCGATGTACGGGGCTGCACCCGACGTCGGTCGTGCCGACCCCACCCTTGCCATCGCGGCGAGCCCGCAGGGCGACGGGTACTGGATCGCAACCGCCGGCGGAGGCGTTGTGACCTTTGACCGCCGCGGGCGTGCCGGCGATTTCAGCGCCACTCCCACGCCGGCGAACCCCAACCCCGGACCCGGGAACCTGCGCGTCGGCCCGTCGAACCCGGGAGCAATGCGTTCGGTCGGATTCGTCTTCGACATCTCGCAACCCGGAGCCGTGGTCGAGAACATCGACGTATGGGGCGCCATCAACATCCGAGCCAGCAACGTCACTGTGCGGAATTTCCGCGCCGCGCAGGTGAACATCGAGTCCTATGCCAACGGAACGGTGCTCGAAGACGGCGAAGTCCACGGGTACAACGACCCCAACTTCGGCGGCGACGGGGTGAGCTACGGGCGGTACACGGCACGCCGCCTGAACGTGCACAACACCTACGACGGATTCAAGGCCAACGGCGACGTCATCATCGAGCAGACCTGGGTTCACGACCTCAACGCGCGCTTCGGTCCGGGCGTGGGCACGGGCGGCTACACGCACAACGACGCGGTCCAGGTGTCGGCCGGCAGTCACATCTGGTTGCACGACAACCGCTTCGAACGCGTCGGAAACAATGCGGCGGTCTTCATCGATGCCGACCAAGCACCGATCAACGACGTCACGGTCGAGCGCAACTTCCTCGAGGGCGGCGGTATCACGCTCTACAGCATTCAGTCGCGTTCGGCACCGTGGTTCGGTGTCCCCACGAACGTGACCATCCGCGACAACGTGTTCGGCTGGGACCACAAGTTCGACTTCGCGCTCCTTGGCGGCGGCGCCGGGTGGGAGCGCAACGTGACCCCGAATGGTCAGCCCATCCAGCCCAAGCGGGAGTGACCTCGACGCTGGTCCCCGGAGCCTTCCTACACTCGGGAGCCGGATGACCACCTCGGCACCCCCCGACCACGCCGCCCCGGCCGCACGCCCCCGCCCATTGGGTGCGAGCCGGCGCGCCCGTCGCCGCCGGCGGCGGTTCGCCGTCGGCGGCCTGTTCGTGGCCATCGTCCTGGTCGCCGTGGCGGTGGGCCTGGCGGCCAACCGGTCGAGCACCACTGGTTCGGCTCCAACGACAACACTCGCCGTGCCCGCCGACTTCTCCGCCAACTGGCAGTCGGTGGTCGGCGAAGCCGCCATCCGTACCCGCGTCGGTCCCACCAACCCGGATCGCTTGAAGACGGTGGACGGCGACTTCACGGCCCTCGTTCCCGGCCAGACCTTCGAGAACGTCGCCGTGCGCGGCACCATCCGCGTCACAGCCTCGAACGTCACCATCCGTAACTTCACGGCGCGCAACGTCGAGATTGCTCCCGACGCGCGCGAAATCACGCTCGAACGCGGCCGGCTCGACGGGCTCGGAAACCCGAAGAACACCACCGACGGGGTGTCGTTCAACGACTTCACGGCCCGCGGCCTCGAGATCAGTCGGCAAATCGACGGGTTCAAAGCAATGGGCAACGTCACCATTGAAGACTGCTGGGTCCATGATCTGAATGGACTCCGCGGCCCGGGTACCGGCGCCGGTGACTACTCCCACAACGACGCCGTCCAGGTATCGGTGGGCTCGAACGTAGCGATCCGGCGCAACCGGTTCGAGCGGCCCGGCTTGAACTCGGCCGTCTTCGTGGACGCTGACCAAGGACCCATCAGCAACGTCCTCATCGAGAACAACTTCTTGGACGGCGGCACGTTCACGCTCTACGTCATCAAGTCGCGCAGTGCACCGCAGAACGGGATGCCTGAGGACGTGGTGGTGCGCAACAACATCTTCGGCTCCGCCGCCATCTACGGCGCGGCCACCATTGGACCCGGCGTCACGTTCACCGGCAACGTCACCGAGCAAGGCCGACCGGTCACAGCCAAAGCTGACGACGAGAGCCAGTGACGTGACCCAAGTGGTACGGGACCCTGCTCGTTGGCAGGGTCTGGTGGTGATCACGGCCAACACCGCCTGGGAACAGAACCCGTTGGCGGCAAAGAACTTGGCGCTCCAGCTGCAGCGCTATACGCCGGTGCTCTACGTGGATCCGCCCGTGTCGTACGTCACGGCGCGCCGCCAGCCCGAGCTGCGCGCGTCCCTCGACGGCCCGCGCCTGCGCCTGGTGACGCCGCGCATCGCTCGCCTGACTCCCGTGGTGCTGCCCGGCAAGGACCGACCCGGGATGTCAGCGGTCACCGATCGCATCACTCATCGCGCCATCCGACGCGCAGTTCGTGTCTTGGGCGGCAATGCGCGCGCCATCATCGAGATTGCTCCGAATCATCACTTCGCGGCGGCCGTACCTGGCGCCACGCGCGTGTTCTGGGTGCAAGACGACTACACCGCTGATCCGGCGCTGACCGGCATCGCCCCGAACCTCTTGATCG
The DNA here is from genome assembly GCA_049317385.1 of Acidimicrobiia bacterium. Lineage (GTDB taxonomy): Bacteria > Actinomycetota > Acidimicrobiia > IMCC26256 > JBMOIJ01 > JBMOIJ01. The sequence continues at coordinate 34,954 of JBMOIJ010000007.1, read as the reverse complement.
CCGGAGAGGACCGCCATTCTCACGACGCGGACGTGGTGGTTGCCGTGTCGCCGCACCTGGTGGAGCGGTGGCAACCGCGGCACCCGCAGGTCGCACTGATCGCAAACGGCTGCGACCTCGACGACTTCGGCGCCGCGCTGACCGGCACAGCACCACCCGAGGTCGCGACCCGGGCGCCGTACGCCGTCGTCGTGAGCCGCTTCTCCCCTCGCATCGACCTCACGTTGCTCGAACGGGTCGCCGAATCCGACTTGCCGCTCGTCCTGGTGGGCGCGCACGAAGCCGGGTTCGAAGACGCCCGTTGGAACGCGTTGGTGCAACGGCCATCAGTGTGTTGGGTGGGTGCGCAACCCTTCGAGCAGGTGCCGGCGTACTTGGCCGGGGCCGCCGTGGGACTGGTGCCCTACACCGCGTCTCAGTTCAACCGCGCGAGCTTCCCACTGAAGACGCTCGAGTACCTGGCGGCCGGCATTCCGGTCGTGTCCACCGACTTGCCGTTCCTCGATTGGCTGGACTGCGAATTCGTAGCCCGTACGAGCGACGCCAACGCGTTCACCACTGCGGTGCGCGCCGCCGTGACGTTACCCCGCGACGCAAAGACGGCTGTCGCCCGGCACGAGTTCGCTCGAAACCACTCGTGGGCAGCACGCGCACGCGAGTGGGCGCCGCGGTTGGGGATTCCCGTCAGCGACGCGTGAGCTTGCGGCGGATGGGCCGCGCCAGGTCTCGCGCCAGATCCACGCGGAATTGTCCGGCCCATCCGGCCAAGGCCTGATACGCACGCCGTCGCTCCGCCGGCGCAATGTCGGCCGCCTTCACCACTCGCCCGTACTCGCCGAGCATCCGCCAGTTGGGGAACGCCACTTTGCCTTGGAGCCGGGGGTCGAACCATCCGTAACGTTGGTGCTCGTACTCGTACGCGTTCACCGATCGGTCGGGGTGCTCACCGTGGAGGAACAACCGCTCGGCCACCTCGACCCACGGACCACAGAGCGCGAGCTGGGCCAGAAGTACCCGGTCGGCGCCCGTGTACGAACCGTGCAGGATGGTGTTGGCCATCACGTCGCTGCGCATCACGCCGAAGACTTGGAAGCACGGGTGCGGCCGGCGGATGACTTCCATGAAGCGACGGACGGGATCGGGACCGAAGGTGTCGCACTCGAAGTCGACCGGCCCGAGGTCTTCGCCGTTCGGCCCCACATCGGTGGCCTGGGCGTACACGAGCACCACCTCGGGACGGGCCTCGAGGACTTCGACACAGCGACGCAAGAACGCCGGTTCGTAGCGATCGTCGTGCGCGGCCCACTTGAAGTACCTGCCCGATGCGAGGTCGAACGTGCGGTTGTAGTTGCGCGCCGCACCAACGTTGCGAGTTCCGCGGAGGAAGGTGATGCGTGCATCGTCCTGCGCGTACTTCTCGCAAATTTCGGGAGTTGAGTCGGTGGAACCGTTGTCGGAGAGGATGAGTTCGAAGTCGGTGAAGTCCTGCTCCAAGAGCGAGTCCAGCGCGCCCGGAAGGAGATCGGCCCCGTTGTAGACGGGAAGACCGATGCTGAGGGTGGGGGTACTGCTCACGTGGCGTCCTGCTCGTTCTTTGGTTGGGTTGGGACCGACTCACCGTCGGCGCGCAGGGGAAATGCGGCTCCGGGCCCAGTCGACCACGGCGGCCAGTCGCTCGACACCGGCCGCATGCGGGTCCGAGTGTGCGCGCACCCGGAGGATCTGCGCAACGTCATGACTCCAGTGCGACTTCCACGGGTCGTCACCCCGCAACAGATCGAGGTGAGTGGCGCCGGCCTCGGCGAGGTCGCGCACACCGAACGCGAACACGATCTGCCCCACGCCGCGGTACTGCGGCGCCGGGTTCCGGCCGCCTTGAATGCTGCAGGCGCGACCGGCGACCAGACCCATGACTTCGATGGCCACCACCTCATGGGCGCAGCGCGCTTCGTAGACGCGCAGGTCGCCTGCGTGGGCTCCGGCCTGCACGGCCAATCCGAAGAGTCGGGCGTGCGGCACCAATCGTGACCTGTGGCCGAACTGCTGCTCGTGCAGCGCCATGAGCTGGTCGAGTGCCGCGTCGACTTCGCCAGCCGGCACTCGTCGGTAGGTGACATCGCCGCGAGCCAGTCGGCGGGCAGTGCGCGCGTGGCGGCGTTCGACCCGCTCGAGCAGCGCAGCGTCGACCCGGCCGAACCGTGCGTGATCGGTGTGCCCCGCTCGAACCGATCCGGGAAGGGCGCCGCGTGCCAGAGAGTGTTCGGCCAATCCCTCGAGATCGATGATTCGCGCGCCAGGGCGCGCGAACCACGAGCGCAGGGCGTCGACGACTGCGGGGCGGTCGACGGGATTCGCGACGAGATCGAAGTGATCGGGGGTCAGAGTGCGCCCCAAGACGCGGTAGCGCTCGACGCCGAGAACGTGATCGCGTTCGAGTGCGCAGCCGCCGAGCAGTTGGGTGCCGCGCCACACCGTGACGATGGTCGCGCCCTGACCGGCGATTGCATCGAGCCACCACGACCGCAGGAACGGGACCGGCCGCGCCGATGCGTCGACCATGGCGTCCCATGCGAGGCCGAGGGCACCAACGCGCGAACGCAGCTCGATGCGCACCGCTTCGGCTGGCGTGGGATGGACGAGCACGTCTTCGAGTGCGCTCCACCCGTCGATCACGCGTACCGAGCCGATGCGAACCCCCGGAGCCGATGCCTGCACGGCGAGCTCGCTCCATGCGTCAGCGGGACCGACCAGCGCCGTGGTGGCTGATCGTCCGTCGACGGATACCTCCACGCTGGGCCCGTCGGAGCGAACCACCACCTCGTGCACGTGCCCGACGCGCAGCGCGTGCGCCGACGACCAGCCGAGGCGCGTGGCCCCTGAACCCAGGCGGCGGAGCTCGACGCCCTGGACGCTGGCAACCACCTGGATGCCATCGCAACCGTCGGAGAGGTCGAGCAAGCACGCAGCTTCGGCGGTTTCCAGCGTGACGGTGAACTCGACCCGAGCCAACCCGGGCACGACCGACCACGCGCAGAACGCCCCGTCGATGACCGAACCGATACCCCGGGTGCTCGCTGCGAACCCACCCTCGACGACGGGCCGGGAGGGGCGGTCCACCGACATTTCCGCCGGTTCGCTGGGTGACTCCGCCAGGAGTCGGGGGTCGAGCGCCACGGTCACCAGGATGCCCGAGCGGCCCCAAACGGGACAAGGCTACCCTCGCTGAGTCCTGGATCGGCCGGGCCTCCGCCCCCGGAGCGCCGCGCGGCGCCGATCCTCCCGGAAGGTGCGAGGAGTCTTGGCGCGCGTGTCGGAGTTGAACAGCCCCTCCGAGGGCGGTCCCGGCGACCTGGGCGCGAAGGTCAATCACGGGTTGCGCTGGAGCGCGGCCAACCAAGTGGTGAACCGCATCCTCACGTTCGCGTCCGGTGTGGTCGTCCTCCGCATCCTTTCAGTGGAGAGCGTCGGTACCTTCGGCGCGGCGTTTGCCATCGTGACGCTCATCCTGGCGGTCAACGAGTTGGGGCTCATCCCCACGATGGTGCAGTGGAGCGACCGTCCCGAGCACACCGGGCGCACCGCATACACGCTCGCGCTCGCCAGCTCGGTGTTCTGGTTCATGCTGGTCATGGTCACCGCGCCCTGGCTCTCGGAGCTGATCGGCATCGCCGGCCTCACGGTGCCGCTCCGCATCATCGCCATCACCATCCTCGTCGACGGCGTCACGTCGGTCCCCAACGCATTCGTCATGCGCGAGTTCCGGCAGCGCGGCCTGGCGATCGCCGAGACGCTCGGAATGTTCGTCCAGATCGGTGTGAGCATCGGGCTGGCCGTTGCGGGCGCCGGCGCGGCGGCGCTCGCATGGGGCCAGACACTTTCGAACGCCGTGGCGGGCGCCGTGCTCGTGCTGTTCGTTGCCCCGCGCATCGTGCCCGGATGGGACCGCACCGTGGTGAAACCGCTGCTCAGGTTCTCCACGTCGATCTCGGCGGCCGCGCTGGTTCGCGACGGTGGCGTGAACGCCGACAGCTTGGTGGTCGGTGGCACGTTGGGCGCCACCCAGCTCGGCTATTACCAGCTGGCATTCAATCTGGGCAGCCTGCCGGTGAACCTCATCGGCGCCACCATCAGTCGCGTGTCGTTGGCCGGCTTCGCCCGCTTGGGGACCGACCGGGACCGCATGCGTGAGGCGTTGCGTCGTTCCACGATGTACCTGCTCGCCATCACGGTTCCGATGGTGGCACTCATTGCCGCGCTGGCCGGCCCCATCGTGGCGTTCGTGTACGGCCCGAAGTGGGCGCCGGCCGTGGAGGCGCTCCGCTTCCTCGTCGTGCTCGGCGGCTTGCGCGTGCTCGTGATGTTGTTGCTCGACATGTGCATCGCCGACGGTCGCCCTCGGGTCGAACTGGTGGCGTTCGGTGTATGGCTCGTCATCTTGTTGCCCGCCATCTGGATCGGTGCGCGCACCCATGGAATCGTCGGTGCCGCGGTTGTGCACGTGGCGGTGATGGCCGCCGTCGTGCTGCCAATCGTGCTGCGGGCGTTGCAGCAGTCGGGATTGCACCCGGCCGGCGCGTTGCGTGCGTCGATCCGGCCGCTGGTCGCCGGCACGGTGGCTGGCGCGGCTGCGTACGCCACCAGCCTCTGGTTCGGGCGCTCGTTGGTGCAGATCATCGTGGGTGGGGTTGTGGGTCTGCTCGTCATGGCCGTCGGCACGCTGCCCGGCAACCACGACCTGTCATGGAACTCGCTGCGCCGCTGGCGGGGGCAGCTGGCATGAGCGGCGACTTTGTGCGCACACCCGTGCGACGCGCGTGGCATCGCCTGCTCGAAGCACGCGCGCGCGACTACACCGCCACGTCGGCCCGTCGACGGGCCGTGGTGCTGGTGCCCCATCCCGATGACGAAACGTTCGGGGCCGGCGCCACCATCGCGCGCAAGTGCGCCAGCGGAACCCGAGTCGATGTGGTCATCGTCACCGATGGTCGCCTGTCGCACCGCTCGCAACTGGTCAGCCCCACCGAGCTGGCGGAAATGCGCGCCAACGAGGCTCGGGCTGCGTGCGCCGCCCTCGGCGTGCCGGCGGAACACGTCCACCTCTTGGGGGTCCCCGAAGGCACGCTGGCAGCACACCGGACCGACATTCAGGCTGCGGTGCACGAGATCATCACCGCAGCCGCGCCGCACGAGATCCTCACCACCAGCGCGCGCGACTGGCACGAAGACCACCAAACAGTGGCCCACCTCGCACGTGGCTTCGGCCTCGCCGTCCTCGAGTTCCCCATCTGGTGGTGGGCCGACGGACCGTGGAATCGTCACGAACCGGGGCGCGGCATGCCGCAACGGCTACTGCATCTTGCGGTCGAACCAATGCAGGCATCGGTCGCGGGCCCGGTGCTGGCCGTGGAGACCGGCGGCTTCCTCGACCAGAAGCGGGCCGCTATTGCTGCCTACCGATCGCAGACCACGAACCTCACGGGCGAAGCCGACTGGGCCGTGCTCGACGACGCCTGGACCGGCCGGTTCCTCGGCCGGCGCGAGGTGTTCTTCCCGGTTGCCGACACGATCGTCCCGCATCCCTCGGCGCGCACTGCGGGAAACCCTGACCGCTTCGCCCACCGAAGAGAGGGACCCCGGTGAACGCCCGATCCGAGCCGCTTGGCACGCCCGACGCAACACCGTGGGTCTGCTTCGCCGCCGTCGACTGGTGGTACCACAACCGCGCGCACTCCGAAGTGCAGCTCATGACACGCGTGGCCCGTGACCGTCCAGTGCTCTTCGTGAACAGCATCGGCATGCGAATGCCGCTTCCGGGCCGGTCGTCGAACACGCTTTCGCGGCTCGTGCGCAAGGCGAAGAGCATCGTGAAGGTGTTGCGCAGCCCGGTCGGCGATCTTCCGAACTTCCACGTGCTCTCACCGGTGGTGGTGCCGTTCTATTCGAAAGCGTGGGTACGACGACTCAACGCCGCCTTGGTGCGCGCCCAGGTGCGCGCCGCGATGCGGAAATTGGGGTTCCAACGTACGCCGGTGATGTTCGTGACCATCCCCACCGCATGGGACGTGGTCGCGCCCATGAGCCGTCGCGCGCTGGTGTTCAACCGGGTCGACAAGCACTCCACCTTCGAAGAGACCGATCAGTCTCTCATCGCGTCACTCGAAACCCAGTTGCTGGCGAACGCCGACCTCACGCTGTTCGTGAGTGGCGCGCTCCTCGAGGAGGAGCAGCCAGTCACGGGCGACCGGGGCGTCTTCTTCGATCACGCCGTCGACATCGAACGGTTCACCGTCGCCGCCGATGCACCCGAGCCCGCAGACCTCGCTGCGATCGCGCATCCCCGCATCGGGTTCTTCGGTGGGCTCGACGACTACGTCATCGACTTCGATCTCATCGAGGCCATCGCCCACAACTTCACCGATGCGCAGGTGGTGCTGGTGGGCATGGCCACGTGTTCGATGGATCGTTTCGATGCCATGACCAACGTGCATTGGCTCGGCTACCAGCCCTATGAGTCGATCGCCCGGTACGGGGCCGGGTTCGACGTGGCCATCCTTCCCCGACTCGACAACGAGTGGTCGCGCTACACGAACCCCATCAAGCTGAAGGAGTACCTTGCGCTCGGGCTTCCCATTGTCACCCGTGACGTCCCAGAAGCGCATCGGTACGCGTCGTTGCTGCGCATCGCACGTACCGCCGACGACTTCCTGACCGCAATCGACCAGACCCTTGCCGACGGCGGGCTGGGTACCCGGGCCGAGCGGCGCGCCGCAGTCGTGAACGACACCTGGGACCAGCGGACCGCCGAACTCGTGACGCTGGTCCACGACCTCGAGGTGCGCTCCTGATGTGCGGCATCGTCGGAATCCACCGCTTCGATGGCGCGCCCGTCGACCCGGCGTTGCTGGCGGCGATGACCGCCACGCTGTATCACCGCGGCCCCGACGCCGACGGTTCGTGGTTCAGCGCCAGCCGGTCCACGGCGTTCGGTCACCGCCGACTTTCCATCATCGACCTGGCCGGTTCACCGCAGCCGATGCAGACGCCCGACGGCACGCTCACCGCGTGCTTCAACGGCGAAGTGTTCAACTACCGCGAGCTGCGAGCGCAACTCGAGTTCCCTTGGCGTACAAACGGCGACACCGAGGTGTTGCTCGCCGGTTTCCGCCGCCATGGGCCGCGCTTCGTGCAGCAACTGCGCGGCCAGTACGCGTACGCCATTCACGATGCGGGCACCAATGAACTCTGGCTGTTCCGAGACCGGCTGGGCGTGTTGCCACTGCACTACTACGTCGATGAAGAACAACTGGTCTTCGGTTCCGAGATCAAGGCGATCCTGCCCGCGCTGCCGACCGGCCCCCGCGTCGACGAGGAGAGCCTCTCCGACTACCTCGCGCACCGCGCCGTTCCCACGCCCAACACGCTGTTCCAGGGCGTACGGAAGCTGCGGCCAGGCCACTGGTTACGCGTGACCGCCGACGGCACCATCGAAGAGCGGCCCTACTGGGAACTCCCCAACGCGCCCGCCCGCACCGACGTGTCGCCCGCCGATGCCGTGGCCATGGTGCACGACGGTTTGCGCGACGCCGTACGGGCGGCCAGCGTGGCCGACGTCCCGGTAGGGGCGTACCTCTCGGGCGGTCTCGACAGCAGCCTCATCGTGGCGCTGATGGCCAAAGAACGTGACGGCCAAGGAATCGAAACGTTCTCGGCCAACTTCGCGGGTGACACCCTCGACGAGTTGCCGTTCGCTCGCCAGGTGAGCTCCCTGTTGGGTACCAACCATCACGAGGTCACGGTCACTCCCGAAGATTTCCGGGCGAACTGGCCGGCGCTCACGCGTAACTTCGACGCTCCCATTCCCGAGCCGCCGGACATCGCGTTCTCGTCCCTTGCGCATCTGGCGCGCGAGGAGGTGAAGGTGGTGCTCTCAGGCGAAGGATCCGACGAGTTGTTCGCCGGGTATCCGAAGTACCGCTATGCGCAACTGGTGGAACGCTTCAGCGCGCTTCCTCCCAGCGCTCGGCGCGCCACGTTCGGACGATTGCAGACGCTGCTGCCGGCGCGCCTCAACCGGCCGCGCACTGTGGCCCGGGCACTGGCCGCCCCATCCGAGGACGAACAGTTCCGCACTTGGTTCGCACCGTTCACCGCGCCCGAGCGCATGGAGCTGGTCGGCGGTCTCGGACGTGGCGAGTACACCCGCGTATGGGCCCAGGCCCATGGCGACGTCATTCAGCGAATGCAGTACGTCGACATGCACGCGTGGCTCGTCGACAACATCTTGGAGCGAGGTGATCGCACGGCGATGTCGGCCTCGTTGGAGCTGCGACCGCCGTTCCTCGACCATGAGCTGGTGGAACTCGCCCTCTCACTCCCGTCGAACGTGAAGGTGCGCGACGGTGCCACCAAGTGGGTGGTGCGCGAGGTCGCCAAGCAGTACCTACCCGACGAGATCTTCACCCGGGCCAAGCACGGCTTCAAGGTGCCGCTGGACTCGTGGTTCCGTGGCGATCTGCGCCCGTGGGCCCGCGACCTGCTCACCGGACGCGACTCGTTCGTGGGGCAGATGATGGACCGCACTGCCGTCGACCGCCTGCTCACGAACCACGAACGCGGCCGCCGCAACGACGGCATGCGCATCTACACGTTGGTGGGGCTCGAGGTGTGGCACCGCGAGTACTTCACGAACGCCGCGACGGTGGTGGGGTAGTCGACGCAACGCGCGCGTCGGCTACCAACCGACTCAGCGGCTGCCGCCCGATGCGGTCCGACGCGTGTGGCGGTCGATCCACCCCAAGGCCAGGGCTCGCTCCGCTGAGTACCGACAGTTGCGGGTGCCAGTGGCGGTGGGATAGGTGGGGTCGGGCCGGGTGGCCTGCTTGCGCAGCACCGTCTTCACCAGCCACGGCGCCAACACCAACAGTTTGAAGAGCGGGACCGGCACGCGAACGATGCGCAGTGGAGACTCGTGTTCGCGCTGCCATGCCTGGGCGAAGGCCGCTGCGGTGCGATCGGTGGTGCCCACCACGTTGTAGGCGCCCTGCGCGTCAGCCGCGTCGACCACCGTGGCGATGAAGTCCGCCACGTCGTCGGTGTGCACGAACGGAAGCTGGTTACGGCCGCGACCCACGATCAGGCCGAGGCCCGCAACGACTCGCTTCACGGGCGCGTTCCGGTCGGAGTACAACAGGCCGGGCCGCACGATCACGAGCCGCATACCCAGCTCGTCGGCCCGTTGCGCAAGGAGCCCTTCGAGTTCCGCCTTGGCGGACGGGTACGAGTCGAGGGCACGCTCGGGGTCCACGAATGGAAATGCCTCGTCGACCACCCGGTCGCTCGGCGTGTCGAGTCCGTACACGGCAACGCTGGACACCTCGACGAAGGTGTGCGCACCGGACTTCGCTGCGGTCTCGAGGAGCCGCACCGCGTTCTCAATGTTGAGTTCGTGGTACTGCTCGACGGGATTGCGATTGAAGTTCCAGGCGCAGTGCACCACGACGTCGCACCCGTCGACGTAGTCGTCGAACCGGTCGGGATCTCGGAGATCGCCCCACACGATGTCGACGCCGGCATCGCGGTCGCGCTTGTCGATGGCCCGACTGTGCAGCAGACCGCGCACTTGGTGCCCGCGTGCCGCCAGTGCCCTGGCCGTGGGACGCCCCAAGTTGCCGGAATACCCGGTGACCAGAACCTTCATCACGCACTCACCCCAGCGGTCTCGAGCGCCTCTTCTTGAATGCGAGCGACGCCAAGAACGTTCGCCCGGCTCACTGGCGGCTCGGTTCCCGCTCGAACCGATTCGACGAATGCCTGCGCCAGCGCCCGCACGCCCGGTTCACGCTTCATGCGCTTCGTGGCGACCTTGGCCCCGATCTCGACGGTCTCTCGGGCCTGGGCAATGCCCATCTGAACCCCACCGAGCATCTTGGGGACCAACCCGATGGGCCCGCGGTGTTTGCTGGCCACGAACGTCTGGCGCGTGAGGTCGAAGAACAGCGTGCCCCCTTCGCACCACAGTGTGGCGTGGCGGTAGTGGTTGCCATGCGCCATGGAAATGGCGAGCGTTCCGTAGGCATCACCGGTGTCGACCATCACCGACACGCTGTCGGCGATGTCCCCCGGCATGACGTTCCGCGAGGCGCGCCGCGCAATGACTTCTTGGGGCGTACCGATCATCTCGACCAACAAGCTGGCCGGGTGCGACACCAAGTTGAGCAACACACCACCGGGCATGCGATACGCCCAGTGTTCGGGGTTCGCATACGGGATGCTGCCGCCCTTCTCGGCGTGACCGTAGAAGCAATGGAAGTGCAGCGGCCGGCCGACGGCCCCACTGGCGAGGAGCTCGAGCCCTGCCACCACGTTGGCCATGTACAGGTTGCTGTGGTCAACGCAGAGCTGCAGACCGCGCTGGTCTGCCTGCGCGTAGAGCGCTTCGGCTTCGGCAACCGACATGGTGAACGGCTTCTCGACCAGCGTGTGGGCCCCGCTCGCCAGCGCGAGCTCGGCCAACGCGTAGTGCGACGTGGGCGGCGTGAGCACGAAGACCGCGTCGGGATTGACCGTCTCGAGCATCGTGGCGGCGTCGAGGTGGAACACCGGGGCCGCTCCGGTCTTGGCGGCCAGCGCACGCGCAGCATCCTGATTGCCGTCACAGAAGTGCAGCTCGACGGATCCACAGTCGGTGAGCAGCGTCTGCACGTGCGGAGCAGCGATCTGTCCACATCCGATGAGTGCCACCCGGGCAGTTCGGTTACCGATCGCGTTGATTGTCATGCCACACACGTTTCACTCTGAGCGATGATCTTGGAATACACGCCGGCGAGCACGGCCGCTGCAGCCTCAGGCGTATGTGTGGCGGCAACGGCGACCCCGGCTTCGCCGCGTGCGCGTGCCATGGCAAGGTCGGACAGCATCGTCCGCAGCGACTCGGCCAACGCGTCGACATCACCGACCGGTACCAGGCTGCTGGCTTCCGGCGGTACGAACTCGGCGAATGGCGGGAGCTCGTAGGCCACGACGGGCAGCGCAGCCGACAATGCTTCGAGGACGGCCAACCCGAAGGCCTCGGAGTGCGACGCGTCGAGGTAGACGTCGGCCGCACCGACCCAGGGCGCCGGATCGGTCTGCAGGCCCACGAAGTGCACGGCGTCGGCCACTCCGAACATTGCGGCGCGGGCCATGGCGGCCGCGTGCTCGGGACCGTCGCCCACGAGCACGAGGTGTGATTCCGGAACCGCGGCGTGTGCCTTGGCGAACGCCTCGATTGCTTCGACTTGCCCCTTGCCCGGCGCGAACCGACCGACACCCACCGCCAACGGCGCCGAGCTCGCGATGCCCAAGGTCTTGCGAATCGCGTGCCGGGTCATGTCGTTGCGGGCGTCGGCGAACGCGGGCCCGACGGGTGCCGGCAGCACGGCCAATGGTGCCCGCACGAACGGCGCGTAGTCACGGGCCACTGCGTCGGAGGCGGCGACGTAGGCCCGAACCGCCCGCCGCTCCTGCGCCAGGCGGATTCGGGCGCCCAACCAGCTGGCCTCTGGGTCGGGCGCGAGGTGTACCCACATGGAGTGCAGATGCGCGACCAGCGGCGTGCCGGTGCGCAGGACGGCACGCATCCCGATCCGGCGGTCGACGTCGGAGTGCACGTGCACGATGTCGATGTGGCGCCGGCGGATGACGTCGCGCACTGCGGCCACGACGTCGCGGCGCGATGTTCGCACCACGGCAATGTCGTGGGCTTCGAATTCGGCAGCCAGGTCATCGACCGGACCCAGCGCCATCACAATGGGCGTGAAGCGCGACCGGTCCAGTGCGGCGAGCGATCGCAGCACCACCGACTGCCCGCCACCACACGCGAGGTCGGGCAGCAGGTGAAGGACCCGCGCCGGTCGTGACGCACTCATGATGTGGGATCACCGCCCCGGCTGCGGCGGTCCTTCGTGGCGCGCAACACGTCGTAGACGGCCGGCGGCGTGAGACCGTGGGCCAGGTGACGGGCCCGGACCTTCAGACCGGCCTTCTCGTCATTGAAGAGCACGCCGTGGGTTCCCCACTGCTCGCCCAAGGGAATGCGGCCGTTGGTGAAGTAGTACGCCGAGAACACGCGGCGCGCTTTGCCGACACCCTGGACGGGTACGGGGTGCCCGTGCAGTGCACCGCCGGTGGTGTTGAACACGACCGTACGGTTGAACAGCGGCAGGATCGACTCGACACATTCCTTGGGCTCGCGGCGCCACAGTTCGAGGGCGCCGCCGTTCGCTTCGGTCCAGTCGCGGTTGAGGTACACGAGCACGTTGATGCGTCGGTCGAGCAACAGGTTCGGATTTCCACTCCAGTCGGCGTGCAGGTCGAGGAACCCGCCTTCGGGAACGTCGAAGAGCCCGGCCGCATGGAAGTACGGGTCCGGCACCAGATGGTCGATGCCGGTGAGTGCCTCGAGGAACCGCAGGAACACCGCGCTGTTCAACATGGACGCGAGCTGCCAGGTGGCGGGACCGAACTGCTCGGGGTCGGAGCACACGTACTTCAGCTCGTTTGCGTTGTCATACGTGGTCCACTCGACCTGTTCACGCGTGGGGAACTCAGCCGCCACGGCATCGAGGAGATCGTCGGACCAGAGGCCGTCGAACATCGCGTGCGGGAACGGGGCCGAGTGTTGGTACGCCTCACCCTCGCGCTTGGCGAGGGCCAGGAGTCCTTCGCGGTCGAGCTGCTGGTTCGGGTTCGTCATACCCCCACCACGGTTGCGTTCACGCCGATGCGCGCGAGGTCGTCGCGTATCTCGTCGCAATACACGGGGTTCATGGCCAGCACCAAGGTGGGCTGGTGCTCGACGAGCTGCTGGGGCCCCACCACTTCCTGCGCAGTACCGGGCATGAACTTGCCCTGCTTGTGCGGGTTGATGTCGACGGCGAGTTCGATGGCGTCGTCGACACCCAAGGTGGTGAGGAACGCCACGCCCTTGGAACCGGCACCCCAGATGACCGTGCGACCACCGCGGTCGCGTTCTGCCCGTACCGTTGCGGCCAGTTCTTCGAGCCGCTCGGGAACGGCGACCCGGAAGTGTTCGACGGCAGCGGCAGTGGCTTCGAGGTCGTCCTCGAGGTCGCACTGGGGCGACGAACCATCGCCGGCGGCACCGAAACACAACGTGTACTGGTCGTCGTAGTCGAGCGCGAGCTCGGTGACGTCGAAGCCTTCCCGACGCATCAGCCGCGCCAGTGAGCCCGGAGTGAAGTACGAGCAGTGCTCGTAGTACACGTCCCAGAACGCGCCTTCGCGCAACACGCGCAGCGTCTCGGGCAGCTCGAAGAAGATGGGCATCGAACGGTCGCCAATGGCCTGGCGGATCGAGCGCACGTGCTCCGCCACGGGCGCGATGTGCTCGAGCGTGTGGCGGTGCGCGAGCGCATCGACACCATCGAGCAACCATGTGTGATCGGCGGTGAACAGCTCGCTGTAGAACGTGAGCCGGTCGGCTGCGGCGGTGGCGAGCCGGCCCGGGATGTAGGCCGGGTCGATACCGATGCCGCGGCCGCCACTGAGTTCGGCGACGAGGGCCAGGAACTCGCCCTTGCCGCAGCCGATCTCGAGCATCGTCTTGCCGTGCAGCCCCAGTGTGTCGACGACGCGTTGGGCGAGGCCAACGATCCAGAGTTGGAAGTGCGGTGAGAACCCTTGGGTCTCTTCGCAGTCCTGGGCATAGGCGTTCAGCGCCACGTCGAAGCGGGTGTTGAACACGAATCCGCACGTTCGACAGAACGCGATGCGCAGGTCGCCGGTTGGCCACGTCAGCGCGGTCTGCCGGTCGGGCATGAGCTTCACGCTGTGGCTCGGCACGCCCTTCTGTTCGTAGAAGACGTCGAGATCAGCGCCCTGACACGCCGGGCACTCCGACTGCTCGATCACGCAAGCACCTCGGGACTGGGTACCGGACGGATGAACCGGCCGCCCTGCGCTTCGTACTCGGCCTGTTGGGCTCGGATCTCGGTGGCGAAGTTCCACGCCAACAGCAGCGTGTAATCAGGCTGGTCTTCGAGCAACGCCTCGACCCCGCGGATGGGCTGGTGCACACCGGGCATCAACAGACCTTGCTTGTGCACGTTGCGGTCGACGACGAAGTCGACGAGCTCGGTGTCGATGCCGCAGTAGTTGACCAGCGTGCTGCCCTTGGCCGCCGCACCGTAGGCCGCGATGGTCTTGCCGTCGGCCTTGAGCGAACGCAGGAGCGCCAAGAGGTCATCACGGATCTGTTCGACACGCTGACCGAATGCTTCGTAGTACGCGAACTGCGTGAGGCCGCGGTCTTCCTCGTCGGCCAACCAGGCTTCGCACTCGGGAGTGCGGTGGTCGGACTTGGAGATCCACCACCGCAACGTGCCGCCGTGCAGGTCGGGGAAATAGTCGACGTGGTTGAGGTACATGCCGTGACGGCGTACCAGTGCGTCGACCGAGTGGCAGGAGTAGTAACAGAAGTGCTCGTGGTAGATGGTGTCGAACTCGCCGTGGTCGACGAGATCGCGCACACACGGGTTCTCCACGGTGATCACGCCATCGTCGGCGAGTAGCGTGGCCATGCCTTCGACGAATCCGTTGAGGTCGGGCACGTGCGCCATCACGTTGTTCGCGATGATCACGTTCGCCCGCTTGCCCTCCCCCACCAACTTCTCGGCCAGTGCGGTACCGAAGAACTCCACGAGCGTGGGCACGCCCGCTTCGATGGCCGCGGCGGCCGGTTCGGGGGCGGGGTCGATGCCGAGTACCGGTATCCCGGCTTCCACGAAGTTCTTCAACAGGTAGCCGTCGTTGCTGGCGAGCTCGACCACCAACGATGTGTCGTCGAGGCCGCGTGACTCGACGAGCCCCAACGCGTGCTCGCGCGAGTGCCGCAGCAGGTGGTCACTGAAGCTGGAGAAGTAGAGGTAGTTCTCGACGAACAGCTTCTCGGCCGGCACTTCTTCGAGGATCTGCACCAACGTGCAGTCGGGACAGAACGCCACTTCGAGCGGGAAGAATCCCTCGCGGTACTGCGGGTCGTCCAACCACTCGGGGCGCACCAACGCGTCGGCCAACGGCGTGGAACCGAGGTCGAGGAACGGTTGGAGGTTGGTGGCACCACAGCTGCGGCAGGCAACACCGGGGGCGGCGGTCATGCGCGCACCTCGCCGACACCTTCGGCGAACCGGAGGTCAGCACCGATCGTGCCGTCGGCCAGCAGTTCGCGCACGTGTTGGATGCGCATGAGCGAGCTGCCTTCGAGCTGCTCTTTGGTGAGACCCTCGCTGCTGTACGCGGCATAGAGCTCTTCGACACCCTTGCGCACTGTCCAGTGGCTTTCGAACCCGAGCACCGCGGCGAGCTTGTCGCCGCTCACCTTGTAGTTGCGCGGGTCGGGTCCGGCCCCTTCGCCGAAGGCGATCCGGCTGCCATTCACGACGTCTTCGACGATCGCTGCGACATCGCGCACCTGGTAGTTCTCGGCGCTGGCACACACGTTGAACGCTTCGTCGTGGACGAGGTCGCGGGGCGCTTCGAGCACGGCCAGGAACGCTCGACTGATGTCGTCGATGTGCACGAGCGGACGCCACGGCGTGCCGTCACTCTTCATGAGCACCTCGCCGGTGGCGAACGCGTACGCGGTGAGGTTGTTGACCACGAGGTCACCGCGCAGTCGCGCGCTCAGCCCGTAGGCGGTGGCGTTGCGCAGGTACGTGGGCGAGAACGAGTCGTCGGCGAGGGCGTGGAGGTCGGCCTCGGCCAGCACCTTGCTCTCGCCGTAGGGAGTGACGGGGTTGAAGCTCGCCGATTCGTCGAGCATCTCGTCGCCGTGCCGGCCGTAGAGCGAGCAGCTCGACGAGAACGCGAACCGCGTGACACCCGCAGCCTTCGCGGCCTCAGCCACGGTCATGGTGCCGCGGTGGTTGATGTCGTAGGTGAGTTCCGCGTCGAGGTCGCCGAGCGGGTCGTTCGACAGGCCGGCCAGGTGCACGACGGCGTCGAAGCCCTCGAACATCGCGGGGGTGACGTCGCGCACGTCGCAGCGGATGGCGTCGACGGGCTCGGGTGCGCTGGCGAACTGACAATCGGAAAACAACCCCGAGTCGAGGCCGACGACCTGGTGGCCCGCGGCTCGCAGGATGGGGACCAGGCGGACCCCGATGTAACCGTCATGACCGGTGACGAGCACCTTCATTTCTTCACCACACCTTCCATGGCGCTTCGCCACTGTCCCAGAGCTTCTCGAGCAACTTGCGATCGCGCACGGTGTCCATGCACTGCCAGAACCCGCCGTAGCGGTACGCCATGAGCTGGCCGTCCTTCGCGAGGTTGCGCAGCGGCTCGTGTTCGAACTGTGTGTCGTCGCCTTCGATGTAGTCGAAGACCTCGGGCTCGCACACGAAGAAGGCGCCGTTGATCCATCCTTCGCCGGTCTGCGGCTTCTCGGTGAACTCGGTGATCTGGTCGCCGTCGATCTCGATGTGGCCGAAGCGCGCGACCGGGCGCACCGCAGTGAGCGTGCAGAGCTTGCCGTGCGACTTGTGGAAGTCGAGCAGCGCCTGGAGGTCGATGTCGGAGACACCGTCGCCCCAGGTGAGGAAAAACCGTCCGTCTTCGCGCAGGTAGGGCGCCAGGCGCAGGATGCGGCCGCCGGTGTTCGTGGGCAGTCCGGTGTCGATGAGTTCGACGCGCCAGTCGTCACTGTGGCTGCTGTCGTGGCGTTCGACATCGCCCGAGCGGAGGTCCACCGTGAGGTTGGAGGCCAGGTTGGCGTACTCCACCATGTAGCGCTTGATGACTTCGCCCTTGTATCCGAGCGCGATCACGAAGTCGTTGAAGCCCCGCTGCGCGTAGAGCTTCATGATGTGCCACAGGATCGGGCGACCGCCGACCGTGACCATGGGCTTGGGGAGCGCCTCGGTCTCTTCGGAGAGCCGGGTCCCAAGTCCGCCGGCGAGGATTGCGGTCTTCATGCCACCAGTCCTTGTTCTCGTGCGCGCAGAAACGCCGTGAGCAGCACCAACGATCGCGTCGGGGCGCTGTGTCATGCTCGGGCCTCCGCGCAGTGCGTGCGCGAACCCGTCGGTGGACGGCGTTCCCGAGGCTTGCTCCCGACGCAAATGCCCCATTTACACGCGGTCGGACCGTACTACGGAGCGTGACCGCCGGCCAAAAGGGACCGAGCGGGGCGGATCAGAGTCCGAGTTCGCGGGCGACGGCCTCCGCGGTGGCGTCGACCGCCTGACCCACCTCGACTTCGCGGATGGCACGCTCGGGGTCTTTGAGTCCGTGCCCGGTGACCGTGCAAACCACGACATCACCGCGAGTGAGGTGCCCACGTTCACTGGCTTTCAACAACCCGGCCACCGACGCCGCGCTGGCGGGTTCGACGAAGCAGCCTTCGGACGCAGCCAGCAACCGGTACGCAGCAAGGATCTCGTCGTCGGTGACCATGTCGATTCCGCCGCCGCTCTCGTCACGCGCGTTCACCGCCCCTTGCCAACTCGCCGGATTCCCGATGCGGATGGCGGTGGCGATGGTTTCGGGGTGCAGCACGGGCGCGCCCGCAACCAACGGTGCCGCACCGGCAGCCTGCCAACCCAACATCCGCGGCAGTCGAGACGCCTGCCCGTCCCGCTGATACTCGGTGTAGCCCTTCCAGTAGGCCGTGATGTTGCCGGCGTTGCCCACCGGGATGCAGTGCACGTGCGGCGCGTCGCCCAACCCGTCGACAATCTCGAAGGCGGCGGTCTTCTGCCCTTCGATGCGGTGCGGGTTCACCGAGTTCACCACGGTGACGGCAGCGGTCTGGCCGAGTTCGCGTACCAGCTCGAGCGCCCGGTCGAAGTTGCCGCGGATCTGCACCACCTTTGCGCCGTGGATCAACGCTTGCGCGAGCTTGCCGAGCGCGATGTTGCCTTCGGGGATGAGCACGGCCGAGGTGATACCGGCGCGGGCAGCATAGGCCGCGGCGGCCGCCGAGGTGTTCCCGGTGGACGCACACACCACTGCTTTGGCGCCGTCTTCCACTGCTTTGGAGATGGCAACGGTCATCCCCCGGTCCTTGAAGGAACCAGTGGGGTTCGCGCCTTCGACCTTCAGGTACACCTCGCAGCCGGTGCGGTCCGACAGCACTCGCGCCGGCAACAACGGCGTGTTGCCTTCGAGCAGCGTGATCACAGGGGTGGCGTCGGTGACCGGCAGCCGGTCGCGGTACTCCTCGATCAATCCCCGCCATCCGTGAGCGCGCGCACTCATGACGTCACGCGTTCCCGATGACCCGTAACACGGACCCGACCCGCTCGACGATGTCGAGCTTGCCGATGTCGGTGATGGTGGCCTGCAGGTCGGCCTCGCGGGCCCGGTGGGTGATGAACGTGATGCGCGCGTCTTCGCGGATGCCGTACTGCTGCATCGAGCGGATGGACACCCCGTGACGACCAAAGCAGTCGGCGATCATGGCCAACACGCCCGGCCGGTCGCGCACTTCCATCATCACGTAGAACTCGCTCTCGACTTCGTCGATGGGACGTACGGGCCGACGTTCGAAGGGTCCGACCGTGGCACCGCGCCGCTGGTGCATCAGGTTCGTGGCGGCATCGACGACGTCGCCGAGTACAGCCGATGCCGTGGGGTTGCCGCCCGCGCCGCGCCCGTAGAACATGAGCTCACCTGCCGCTTCGGCTTCGACGAACAACGCGTTGAACGAGCCGCTCACCGATGCGAGCGCATGGTCGGCCGGCACCATGGCCGGGTGCACCCGCACCGCAATGTCGTCGTCGACAGCTTCGATGATTGCCAGCAGCTTCACCACGTACCCGAGTGACTTGGCCGCCGCGATGTCGTGGTCGGTGATCTCGGAGATTCCTTCGCGGTACACGTCGCCGGCAACAACCCGCGCGTTGAATGCGAGGCTGGCGATGATGGCGGCCTTCGCGGCCGCGTCGAATCCTTCGACGTCGGCGGTGGGGTCGCGCTCGGCGTAGCCCAAGGTCTGCGCTTCGGCGAGGGCAGCTTGGAACGTGGATCCGTCGTCGGACATGCGACTGAGGATGAAGTTGGTGGTGCCGTTCACGATGCCGAGCACCCGTTGCACCCGGTCGCCGGCCAACGACTCGCGGAGCGGCCGCATGATGGGGATGCCACCGCCGACAGACGCTTCGAACAAGAGGTCGACGCCGGCACTGGCCGCGAGCTCGAAGAGTTCTTGGCCGACGTTGGCCAGCAGTTCCTTGTTCGCGGTGACGACCGGCTTGCCCTTCTCGAGGGCGGCCGCAATGAGCCCCCGCGCCGGTTCGATGCCGCCGATGACTTCGATCACGACGTCGACGTCAGGGTCGAGCACCACGGACTCGGGGTCGTGGGTGAAGCGATCAGCAGGGATGGGCACGTCGCGCTGACGCGACACGTTGCGCACTGCCACGCGCGCCACTTCGAGCTTGACGCCCGTGCGCGCTTCGATTGCGTTGGAGTTGTCGTGGATGAGGCGGATGAGTGCTGAGCCCACGTGGCCGCAGCCAAGGACGCCTACCCGCACGATGCCGTCGTCACGCATTGTTGGAGTCTCCCACGCTCAATCGGGTCACACGGTTTCTCGGGCCACGAGGTCGTCGAAGGTCTCGCGCCGCACGACCTCGCGCGCCTGACCGTCGCGCACGAACACCACTGCGGGCCGCGGGAGCCGGTTGTAGTTGGAGGCCATCGACGCGCTGTACGCGCCCGTGACCGGGACCACGAGCACATCGCCCACGCCGATGGTGGGCGGAACATGGGCGTCGCCGATGAGGACATCGCCCTGTTCACAGTGCTTCCCGGCGACCGAGACGGTGAGGTCGCGACTGGCCGCGGCGTCGGCCGCGAGGAACGCCTCGTACTGCGCGCCGTAGAGCGCCGGGCGAGGGTTGTCGCTCATGCCGCCGTCGACCGCGACATACGTACGCACACCAGGGATCTGCTTGATGGTGCCCACGGTGTAAAGAGTGATGCCGGCGCGGGCGGCAATGGATCGGCCGGGCTCGACCGTGAGCCGGGGCGTGTCAACGCCCGCCGCCTGACATGCCGTAGTCCAGCCAGAGTTGAGGCGCGCGGCGTAGTCGGCCACCGAGGGAAACGTGTCGCCCCCCATGTAGGCGACGCCGAGACCGCCCCCGAGTGAGACTTCAGGAACCGCTGCGCCGGTCTGGGTCGCGACTTCGGCCACGAAGTCGGCCACGACGCTCGCCGCCCGGTCGAACGCGTCGAGCAACGCGATTTGGGAACCGATGTGACAGTGCAGTCCGGCAAAGGGCAGCGGCGAGTGGTCCACCACCCGTCGCACTGCGGCGAGTGCCAGGCCGCGCTCGATACTGAGGCCGAACTTCGATTCGTCGCCGCCGGTCTCGATGTACTCGTGGGTGTGGGCTTCGACGCCGGGCGTGACGCGCACCATCAGGCGGGTGTGATGGTGCGCAGCGGCGAGCCGGTCGAGCCGGTCGAGTTCGTCGAACGAGTCCACCACGATGCGGCCGACGCCCAGTTCGAGCGCCCGGGCGAGCTCGCCTTCGGACTTGTTGTTGCCGTGGAGGACGACTCGTTCCATTGGGAACTGGGCCCGGGCGGCCACGTCGAGTTCGCCGCCGGTGGCCACATCGAGGTCGAGGCCCACATCGTTGACGACACGGGCCATCGCCAGGCACCAGAAGGCTTTGCTGGCATACGCGGCACCGCCGGGTCCGAAGGCCTGGAGGTACTCGGCGCTTCGGTCCCGCAGCTCGGTCTCGTCGTAGACATAGAGCGGCGTGCCGAACCGCTGGGCCAGCGTCGCAACGTCGCACCCGCCGAGTTCGAGGCGCCCGTTGGCACCGATCTGGGCGGTCCGACCCAGGAGTGTGAGGTCGATGGGGAGGGACGGATCAGACACGGAGGCTCCGAATCGGCCACAATGGGAGCGGAGGGTGGTTGGCGCGGGCCTCAGGCAACCGCACCCCGAGCCGGCGTTGGCAGCCTACGCTGGACCCCTTCTTGGGCCCGGCACGGTTCTCGTCGCCGCAAATCGGACATATGCGTCCGAGACGGGTCGAGAGGTATCCTGCTCCATGGGAGGGGCACGGGCGTGAAACAGGGACGTTCGGTAATGCGCAACGTGGCCGGCGACGCGGCCACCGGAAGGGACTTTGGTGAATCAACGGACCGGGCTTGGTCGCGGCTTGGCAGCGCTGCTGCCCCCGTCGTTTCTCGACGACGCCGAGCAGCTGCCGGAGGAACCGCACCCCTTCGCCGAGCACATTGCCTCCCCGTCGGTCCCCGAGGTCGACATGGCTGACTTCGGCGCCGAACTCGTCGTCGAACTCGCCACCAACGAGTCGGGCATCGCGCTCGTGTATCGCGCGCTCGACGAACTCGTTGAGCAGTTCGAACTCGACGACGCCGCCATTGTCATCGACGAGAACGGTCTGGGCCGGCAAGTGTTCCGCGCCGGGCGCCGCCCCATCGAACCCGACGACGAAGAGCTCCTCGTTGCGGAGCCGGGTCTCTACACCGACCCGCCGCTCCCCGAAGACGCCATCGACGCCACCATGCTCACCAGCTTGTGCCTCGTCGCGTTGCGCCTCGACGTGCTCCGGTACGACGCATGGCACGACCCACTCACCGGCCTCTACGACCGTCGGAGTTTCGACCGTCTCCTCGAGATGGCCGTAGCGCGCAGTGCCCGATACAACTGGCCGTTCACGTTGGTGCTCATCGACCTCGACGGGTTCAAGCAGCTCAACGACAACGAGGGTCACGCGGCGGGCGATCAGGCGTTGCGGGCACTTGGCGAGCGATTCACCCAAGTGCTGCGCTTCGGCGACAACGCGGCGCGCATCGGTGGTGATGAGTTCGCGCTCATCCTCCCCGACACCGACCCCGACGATGTGCCCATGCTGCTCGGACGGGTCGCCACCACGGCGGCCGGCGACGCCCCCATCACCGCATTCTCCTACGGCGTGGCGGTGTGCCCGAGCGAGGCCGACGAGTTCGACACGCTCTTCCGACTTGCCGACGAACGGCTCTACGAAGCGAAGGGGACGCGGCGATGAGAACCATCGACGACCTCGAGCTCGAACTCCGCAAGCTTCCGGGCGTGCGGTCCGCCGGGTTCTCTGAGCGCGACGACATGCTGTTCGTGCAGCTGCACGTGGGCGACGACGTGGTCGACTCGTCGGTGCCCATGCAAGCGGCGCGCATTGCGTACCGCAACTCGGATCGACCGGTTGCACTCGAACTCGTGCGCTGGCGCACTGTCGAGGTGCCGGTTGGCGTAGCCGAGGCGGCGCCCGGGGGCATGCCTGCGGCGGTCGAAGCACCCGCGCCGTTCACGTCTGTTGCTGCGGTGAAGACGGCCGACGACGAAGTCGAGATCGACCTCGTTGCAGCGGCCGACGACGTGATCGCTGAGATGGCCGACACCCGCGCCCGCTTGCTCGCCGTGCTCACGTTCCCCGACACCGACGAAGTGGAAGTGCACCTCACGCACGACTCGCGTCGTGCCATTGGGCGCGCCGAAGCGAACCACGGGTTGGTTGCCGCCGCCGAGGCCACGCTCGATGCCATCCAACAGTTGGCCCCCACGGTGGAGTTCGACGCGGCATGGGCTCGCACGTTGGAATCGAGCACCGGCCAGGGGTTCCTGGTCGCGGTCGAAGTGGTCGGCCCCGGCGATTCCCGCTTGCACGGCATCGCCACCGGCTCCAGCCCGGTCGAAGCGGCTGCTCGCGCCACGTTGCACGCGGCGAACCGTGCGTTCAGCCGCGACGCAGCTGCGAACTGACGGCTGCTGCGCCGCCGATGTTCAGCGGGTGAGTTCGAGCGCAGGCTGCTTCGGGTTCACCACTCCGGCGTCGCGCAGGATGGTGTCGTTCGCGGCCACCGTGAAGCGTCGCCCGGGAAGGCGCCGCCCGTCGGGCTGGTCGACCTCGACGTAGTTGAAGTCGACGGCGAGTTCCGCCGGGGTGAATCGCAGGGCAACCCACCCGTTGTCGGTTTCGTTGATGTAGGCGAGATGGGCGCGAGCGAGGCTGTGGGGCGATGCGGGCGACGAGATCGCGCCCCCACCGATCTCGACGCCCACCACGCGTGAGGGCACGTCGGCCCCCAGTTCGGTGCCCAGGTCGAGTTCGGTTGCGTAGGCCACGTGGGAGTCGCCTGACGCAATGATCACGTTCGCAATGTCGTGTTCGGCAATGAACCGGAGCAGCGAGGCGCGTTCGGGCTCGAAGCCGGTCCACGAGTCGTCGTGGTCCTTGTCGAGACGAGTGAATGCGGTGGACGAAGCCACGAGTTTCCACTGCGCGTTGCTCGAACGCAGTCCATCGCGAAGCCATTGCGCCTGTTCATCGCCGAGCATGGTGCGACCCGGCTCTCGATACAGGCGCCCATCGGTGACGAAGATCTCAACGAGGTCGCCGACCTTGAGCGAGTGGTACGTCCGGTTGGGATCATCGGGACGTCGTTGCAGCGGCATGTGTTCGAACATTGCTTGTTGCGCGGCTTCGAACTGGGGGATCTTCGCCGGCGGGATGGCTTGGCCGTTCCAGTTGTTCTCGAACTCGTGGTCGTCCCAGGTGTATACGAACGGCACCGTCGCATGGGCGCGTTTGAGGAACGGATCGCGGTTGTATCCGTTCCATTTCTCGCGATAGGTCGTGATGTCGTGGGCGTGGGGCGTGGGGTCCGGGTGCCAATCACGGCGGGCGCGTGGGAAGAGGTCGGCGGATTCGGCGTAGATGTAATCGCCGAGGTGCAAGAAGAGATCGAGGTCGTCGTCGGCAATCTCGCGGTACGCGCTCCAGTGGCCTCCGGCGCGCACTTGGCAACTGGAGAATCCGATGGCGAACTCACGCGCGTTCGGGTCGACGGTGTGCGCGGTACCGATCTCGCTCACCTTTCCGTCGATTCGCTCGAACTGGTAGCGGTACTTCACGCCCGGTTCGAGGTCGCGCACTCTCACGCGGACGGTGTAGTCGTCGTCGGCCGACGCCATGGCAACGATCGTTTGCGCATCGCGCGCGCCAGGCGCGCTCGTGTCGGGCCAGACACGCAGGTGGACCATGACGTCGCGCTCGTCGAGAACCGGTTGCGCACGGGTCCAGAGCACCAGTTCGCGTTGTGCATCGCCAAATGTTGGTGGCGCGCTCTTGACTCCTTGGGCAAATGCATCGCGCGCGGATCCGCCCACCAGGGCGTCGAACGCAGCTCGGTCGTCACGCACTTTGGACATGCGGCCTCCCCTGTTCCCGGCAGGACCAGTGTTGGGGAGGTCGGGTGCCTTGCGTTGGCCATCGGCGGGGCGTTCAGCGAGGGTTCATCGCCGGGTCAACACCCGGTTGGCCGGCGTTCGCCGGCGGCTCGATCGCCACCACCTCACGCCGCCGAGGCGAACGCGTACACTCACCGGTCCTGATCTGCCCTCGTAGCTCAGGGGATAGAGCATCGGCCTCCGGAGCCGTGTGCGCAGGTTCGAATCCTGCCGAGGGCGCAAGACCGAGGCGGATTCGAACCATAAGCACGGCGAATCCAGGATTCCGCAGGAATCCTGCCGAGGGCGCAAGACCGAGGCGGATTCGAACCATAAGCACGGCGAATCCAGGATTCCGCAGGAATCCTGCCGAGGGCGCAAGACCGAGGCGGATTCGAACCATAAGCACGGCGAATCCAGGATTCCGGTCATAGCAGCGGCGGCTTCAGACGTTGTCTCTCCGTGCTGCCCTTGATCGGAAGTGCCCTGATGACGTCCGAAGCGCTCGAGTACGAGCCCATCATGCTCTTTCTTCTGCTCGTTGGCGGGGTGCTCGCGTTGGCGCTCGTGCTGCGCATCTCGCGAGAGCGCACGCTCCGCCTGGCCCGGGTCCAGCGGCGTTTGCGTTCCCCCGAGGTGAGTGAGGTCGGCTGAGCTCCTGCGCCGCGCCCCCGAGCTGCGGGGCGCCTGCGATCGGGCGGATCAAGGCTGTCCGTTTTGTCCTAGGGCCCGCGCATCATTCCCGTGCTGGCTGTCATTGCGATGGACCGCCAATGCGATGGAGGGGTGTCCCGTCCCACCGACACTCGTGGAGTCCCCAATGCCCCCTGGCCCGACCGCCAACACGGTCGACGCTGTTGACCTGGCCGCCGTCGCGCTCGTTGTAGCGGCCACCGTCTGGCAGATCCGCCGCCGAGCACACCGCCTGCGCCGACCGGGCCGATAACGATGCGCGACCGCGTAGGGGGGATTGACCGATTCCGGTGGTTACCAGTCAGTAACCGCAAGTCTGGTCGATCAGTACGGGTGGACCTAGCGCCTCTAGACGACGGCCCCCGCCTGCCGAAACCACTCCCCACGCGCCTCGAAGCGTTGGTGTGCGCGTTCGTGTTCTTGCTCGCCCCAATCGCTGCGATCAGCGCGCCCGTTGCCGTTGCTGCGGCCGAACGCCTCGGTGACCAAGAACCGTCGCGTGCCGCACCGGCGCGCAAGGCCGTCCCCACCAAAGCACCCGCGCCCGGCGCCACAACTGACCCCAACGCCGCGCCAACCGTCACGTCGAATACACCCACGCTCGAAGCGCCCAAGAGCGCGCTCCCGATGACCGTGGCACCAATCTCTTTCGATTCGACGCCATCGAATCGTTCGGTTGTGGCACAGCCCACCCCGGCCAAGCCCGCACCGACCACCAATCCGAAACCAGTGCGCGAAGACAAGAAGCGACGCACGGCAAAGACCAAGACGTTCGTCAACAGTGATGGCTCCAAGACGACTGAATACTCGAGCGGGCCGGTCCACTTCCGTGAGAACGCCACGTGGAAAGTCATTGACACCGGGTTGGTTCGTCGCCCCGACGGAAGGGTTGGCGCGAAGGCGAACCCGGTCAAGAGCTCGTTCGCGCGCTATGCCGATGACAACGAACTCGTGCGCGTAACGATCAAACCTGGTCTCACGCTCAGCTACGGGTTCCCTGAGGCACGGCACGTGCGCGGCACAGAACGCAACAGCACGATGACCTATCCGAATGCGTTCGGTGATGGCATATCACTCGAACTGGTGAGCACACCTGAGGGCGTGAAGGAGAACATCGTCGTCACGAAACCGACGACCGCTACTCGCTGGACGATCAAGTACTCGCTCACCGGCGACGCCACACTGCGGTCTTCCACCCGTGGCGACCTCGAGATCATCGACAAGAAGCACGCGGTGCTCGCCACCATCCCACGCGGGCCGGTCCATGACGCCGCCCCGACAACGGGTGAGCCGACCCGCTACGCACTCGACACCAAGGCCCACACCATCACCACCACCGTCGACCGCGAGTGGCTCACCGCCCCCGATCGCCAGTACCCCATCACCATCGACCCGACCGTGACCACGTGCGCTGCCCCCAGTGGGGTGCCTGGCACGTGCAGCGAAATCGCCGGTGCGCAAGGCGCAGTGGCCACCAGCGTCTCAGAACCTGCCACCACCGGATCGAACTCCAGCAGTTGGGACATCCGAACTGGGTTCTCGTGTGGTTACGGCAAGTGCTGGCAAGACACCGGCCTCGTCTCCTTCGACCTTTCGAGCCTGTTGAACAAGCACATCACCGACGCGCAGCTCTTCTTACACAACTACGACTCGCAAACCACCACGCCAATCGACACCGGGGCGTACCGCATCACCCAAGGCTGGAACGAGAACGCGATTGCAAGACCGGCATACGACCCAACTCCCGTCGACGTGAACGCAAAGACGGCGGGGCCGATTGCTTCGGGGAGTGGTCGTTCCAATCCAAACGGGTGTCCTCATCCGCTCAGCTTGGACAGGAGCCCGTGCGGTATCTGGCTCGGTTGGCGCGTCACCAAGACCGTGCAGCAGTGGGTGCGGGGTGAAGCACCGAACTGGGGCTTCGCCATTGCACCAACGGCGGCCAACCGTGCGCGGCTCGACAGCCGTAAGAACTTCGACAGTGACGACGCGCCGGCGAATCAGCCCACGCTGCAAGTCACGTGGAACGACCTCGACGCAACGTACGCGCCCGCCAGCTCGCAGCTCACGGTTCCGTTGAATAACACCGACGGGTTCCGCCGCATCCGGGTGACGAACCGCTCTGCCGTCGACTGGGACACCACCAACTTCAAGCTCAGCTACTGGCTCCGCACGCCCAACGGCACCGTGGTGACGAACTCCACGCAGTCGAAAGCAACGCCGCTACCTCAGCCGGTTCCCAAGGGCACGTGGTTGGAGTTCGACGCCACGATCGGCGCACTCGCCCCCGGAACGTGGTCGGTGACCTGGGACATGTTGTACCAGGGCCAACCGTTCACCACGAAGTACTTCGTACCCGGATACGAGGAATCCTTCACGGTTCCGAACCTCACGCCCGTGCTCGAAGCAGCCGGCCCCGACAACGGCACCATCTACACGACCACTCCAACGCTCTCGGTCAAGGCACGCGACCCTGACAACTCGAGCCCACTCAAGTACGAGTTCCGCCTCTGTCAGGACAGCGAACTCTGGATCTTCCAGGCAGACCCCACGACCGCGCCTGGGAGCTGCTCGATCCAGAGCGGCGAAACCGACGGCGTGTGGACCGTTCCTGATCAAGTGATGTCGTGGAACACCCTCCATTACTGGAACGTGCGGGCGTACGAAGCCAACAACCCGTCTTCCTACACGCAGTTCACCTCGCCAGGAATGCTCTTCACCCAAGTACCCGTGGCCAAACCTGAGGTTGGTTTCGGTGGTGCCGAAGGTGACGTGGGCGGCGTCTCACCGCTGCGTCTGAACTACTCGCGCGCAGAAACTGACATCTCGATTCCAAGCCCCGGTCCCGCGCCTGCGATCACGCGTACGTTCAATTCACAAGCCGCCAACCCGCCCGATGGCCGTGACCCGTATGGCGGTGCGTTCGGCATCGGCTGGATGTCGGGAATCGACGTTCGACTCATCGACGAACCGAGCACCAACACCAAACTGGTGCAGTACGCAAACGGCCGGCGCGTGCGCTTCGGCCGCAACGGATCGACAAATGCCTTCCAGTCCTCGTTGAGTGAACGATCAGTCCTCAGTCAGAACCCAACTGATTCGACCTACACGCTGACGGCAGACGGATCCACCAGTTACAAATTCACTTCCAACGGCACCCTCACATCGATGGTCGATGCAGATGGCACGGTGCTCAACATCACTCCGAGTGCAAGCACCACTCGGATGGAGAACTCTCGGACCGCCAAAGGCCTCACCCTCACCTGGACCGGTACACCAGGTGCCGATGGGTCCGTGGTCACCAAAGTTGAGTCCGATCCGCTGGCTGGCGGTGCCCGCCAAACCTTTGACTACACCTACGAAACATCATCAGACGGCCGCAAGCGACTCACCAAAGTTTGTGGGCCCTCAACTGACGTTTGCACCACCTACACCTGGGCCGATAAGTCGGTGAAACTGCGTGCTACGAATCCTTTGGCTGGTGCGCTCTTCTCCACTAGTTCGGTTGGCTATGACCCAGGGTGCAAGGATCCACGCGCTGCAGGCGGGCCACCCATCACCGAATGTCGAACGTTCACTGGACAAGCCGGCCAACGAGCAATTGCGAACTCTGGGGTGGTCGCACCGGTGGGCGACCTCACGGCCAGCGCCTGGATCAAACCAAGCGCGAACAGCGACCTGAACACAATCCTGTTTCACGGTGGTCCGTACGGCGACGATCCGAACCATACGACGCTCGGATTTCGCACCCAGAACGGCAAGCTCGTGTACTACCACGGTGGGTTGCTCAACTACACAACGATAAGATGCGACGCGGCGCCGTGTGCTATCTCTCTCAATACATGGACATACGTTGCCGTGGTCCGGCGTGGGCTCAAGGTCGAGTTCTACGTGAATGGCGCCTTGGCCCAATCCTCCGATCTCGACCCGGCGAACACGCCGGTCGCCCCAAGAGCTGACATACCACTGACGGTTGGCGCCGTTCTTCCGGAAAACCCGCAGACGTTCAACGGAACAATTGCGCAGCCCGCGGTCTACGACACTGCCTTTACGGCTGCGCAGGTGAAGAACGAGTACGACGCCGGAAGAGGATTCACCTCCCGACGGGTCCTAGCCGGAGTGAATGCCGCGGTCGATGAAACCATCAACTATGCACCCGACGGGCGAGTCAGTTCACGGCTCGACGGCACCAACGCAACCTGGGCTTACAAGAGCGCGGTGGATGCTCAGGGCAGCGGCACCGTCACCATCACCGACCCCGACGGGGCCACGAACGAAATTGAATACGACAAAGAACGCACGGTTCGTAAACGCGACGAGCTCGGGCGTGAATCTCGCTACACGTACGACGCGGCCGGCAATCTCACCATTCAACGCGACCCGGGTGGCGTTGTCACCGTCAACACCTACGACGACTTCGGCGTGAAGACGTCCACCATCCGCCGCCAGGTCGGCCTCGACGAAGCAGTGCTCGCCGACAAGCCGATCGGTTACTGGCGGATGAACGAGAAATCCGGCACCACGTTGGCAGACTCGTCGGGCAACAACTGGCCGCTGACGATGACCAACGAGGCTGGCATTAGATCCCAGTGGGATGTGGTCCCGGCCGGAGCGGAATACGGGGGTGATGACACCGGGCTCTGGGTGCGATCGGCCGACAAGAACTTCGCGAACACTCAGGCGAAAGCAGTCACCAACAACGGCTTCACATTGGAAACCTGGGTGCGGCGGCGCTACTGGAGCTCCGAGGGGTCATTCACTCCCGTACTCACCCTGGTCAGAGAGGGCGTTCCGTACATGAGCGTGAACGTCTCCGGTTCTCGAGTTCAAGCGATTTTCAGAAATGCGTCGACATGTACGCCCTACGTAGGGATTGGTGTGGACCCTCTCGGCGCCGAGACCAACAGTGATGGCTACGACGGTTGGCTGCGAGTCGTGGTGCGCCTCACTGCCACCGGCACGGCCACCCTCTGGGCGGGCGACAACTCGAGTGGCGAGATCGCCAACTGCGGCCAGTGGCCTACTGCGAGCGCCAACTGGCAGCTGCAGGTCGGCTCGGCCGAATTGGCGAAACTTGATCTGGCCCAGACCACCACGTTTCTTAATGCCCCCCCTCGCCAGATGGACGAGATTGCGCTTTACAACTCGGCCTTGTCAGACGCCCAGATCCAGAGGCACTTCGATGTTGCTCAGAAGGTCCCCGCACTCTGGACCGCTGCGGCGATCACAACAGATGATCGTGCCGATCACCCGCGTCTTTCCACGGTGGTCGATCAAGAGTGGAAGACGACCTACGGCTACGACGACAAGTGGCGCGTCAAGACGGTGGCCCGCACGGTCCGAACCGAGACCCCAAAGCCGGCGGGCAATTCGAGCACTGACCCCACTGATGAGGCCTTCTTCTACACCTTGGGCACCGAGGACGCAGATGCCGCAGTCGGCGGCGGGAAGCAACCCCGAGGACTGCTGCGATCCAAAACCGATCGCCGCGGCGGGACGTGGACATACAACTACGACAAGAACGGCTGGTTGACACGCGAGCAGGATCCCTCCGGCCGGGTTACCCAGCGCCGCTACGACACGCTGGGGCGCGTTGTTCAGCAGTGGGACGACAATCTCTGTCCGCAGACTCCGTCGGCCAACGACTCATGCAAGACGATCACCTCGTACAAAGGCAATGGCGGAGTCGACACGGTCTTGGAACCACAATTCACCGACGCAGTGAGCAACGTGGCGCACCGCAAGAAAACCGTCTTCACGTACGACTCAGACCGACGAGTCATTCAACAAGATGTCAGCGATGCGATGGGGAACGACAAAGTGCCCGGCAGCAACCCTCCGGTGCCGTTGGTGCGCACGACCAAGAGCACCTATGACGCCACCGGCAAGGTCGCAACCGTGACTGACCCCGAGAACCGCGTGACCACCACGACCCATGACACATATGGCAACGTGACCTACACCAAGGGGGCCGACGGCACCGAAACCACGTTCGAGTACTGGCCCGACCACCAACTCAAGCAAAAGACACTGAAGAACTTCGTTGCGAACCCGGCGGGCCCAACGACACCAAAGGATCTCATCCTCGAGTCGCGTACCTACGACGAGGGCGGGCGAACGGCAACGATTTCGGATGCCAATGGCAATACGCGCTTCTACTTTTACAACCGCGCCGGCTTGTTGAGCCGAGAGGTGCTGAGCGCAGTCACCGACGCAAGCAGTGCTCAGCAAACCGGTGCGACGCTCAAGAGCTATACGTACGACAATGCGGGCCGGGTCGCCAGCGAAACCGACGGAACTGGTAAGGCCACCGAGTACGCGTACGACTACGCGGGCCGAATCGCCAGCAAGATTGTCGATCCCAAGACGCCCTCCGATCTGGCGCACCTAAATCTCACAACCGAGTTCACATACAACGGTGATGGGCAGGTAACGAGCGAACGGGTCTCATACGGCACAGCCGGCTCAGGCGAGTCGACGGATACGACCTATGACCTTCTTGGCCGTATCAAATTGATCACCCGCAAGAAGGATGAGTCCGGCAGTTTGACTCACGGATACACCTACGACCTTCAAGGAAATGCACTCGAAGAAACCGACGAAGCAAAGAGCGTCACGACACGGTCCTACGATGCCGCCGGCCACCTCTACAAAGAGCAAGCGCCTGCGGTTGATGTCACAGAACTCAACAGCTACCAGCCCGGGGCACGACCGTCCAAAACGATTTCGTTCAACACCTTCGGCGATGCGATCGCTACGAAAGATGCGCGCGGCAACGTTTCGACGGTTGAGGTCGACAGGTTGGGTCGACCGACCAAGCAGTGCAAGCCGCCGTACACGCCGACGCCAGGGGGCTCTGCGTTGGTTTCATGCACCAGCACGGCGTATGACGGCGCGGGTAACCCGAAGAAGGTCACGGACGCCGCAGGAAATGCAACCGTGCAGTACTTCGACCGATTGGGGCGCCTCACCCAGCGCGACCTGCCAGCGGTTTCAGGCATGGGCAAGGTGAAGGAAGTCATCACCTACGACAACAACGGCAACAAAATCAGCAGCGGAAGGCAGACCAACGACCCCGAATCACCAATTGACTTGGGCGGCACGTTCACAACGTACGACGAACTGAACCGGCCGATCGTTTCCAAGGTGAGGGAAAACCGCTGGACCGAGCAGGCACACGCAGTTGATGACTTCAAGATCTATACGACCCAACGGATGTTCTACGACCTGGCCGGTAATCGCATTCGAGTTGAAAGTCCGAGCATGACCACGTTCGGACAGTGGGACGCAACGGTCATGGAGTACGACGCGGCGGGCCGTATGCGTGCTCAAACCGACCCGCTCGGAAAGCGCACCGAACTGGCGTATGACTCCGGCGGCCGAATCGTCACGACGATCAGGCCGTCGAAGAACCGCACGCAGAACGTGTACGACACGGGCGGCTACCTCGTCGAAGTGCGCGAGCAAGATGAAAGCGGCAATGACCTTGCGACCACAAAGGTCACCCACGACGGCATGGGAAGGATCACGAGCGCCACCACCCCAATGGGCAAGAAGAGCACCTATAACTATGACGCAATGGGGAGACTGATCAACCAGGTCGAGCCCGTTGACGCCACTACGACGCGCACCACCTCATTTGGTTACGACGCGAACGGCAATCGCACGACCTTGCTCGACGCGAATGTGCGCACGTTCTACACGACCTACACGCCGTGGAATCAAGTCAAAGACGAGATCGAGCCAGTTACCAAGCTCAGCACTCCGACAGTGACTGCGAGTGCGTGCCGGACCTGGACCACTACGTACGACGTGCGCGGCCTGCCGGCAACCCAAACCAGCCCCGACAAGGACTGCGCCACGAACTCGGCCAGTCGGATCACACGTTCATGGTCCTACGACGAAGCCGGCAACTTGCGCTCGGATGTTGCGTCGGGTCCGACCAGCGGTTCGGGGGTGACGCGCACATCACGCAATTACTCTTACAACTTCAACAACTTGCCGATTTCAATCAGTGCGGGCAGCAACGCCACCAACCTGGACTACGACGATCGCGGAAACGTGATCAGTTCCACGAGCAGTGGCGTGACCACCTCGTTCAAGTACAACGGCCTGGGACAGAAGTACTCCCAAAGTGATCCCAAGACCGGGGCCACGAGCTACACCTACAACGCCCGCGGCGACCTCGCCAGCGTGAGCAACACGGCACCCGGCGCCACCTCAGCCGGAATCACCACCGGGTTCAGTTACACCGACGACGGCCAGCTGAACGACCAGTCGTTCGGGTCCAGCCCGGTGAAGCGCACCTACAGCTACGACCAACGTGGGCGGCTTGCAAGTGAGAACATCGCCACGGCGAACAACCAAACGATCTACGCGGGTCTCAGCTACCGCTATGACGCCGACTCGCGCACCACTGCGCGCACCATCAGCGGCACCAACGTCGCCGGTGTCGGCACCTGGAACTACACCTACGACGACGCAAGTCGCCTCACCAGCGAAACCGCACCCGGCGCCCCCAAGAAGATTTATTCCTACGACAACGCCGGAAATCGAACCAGTGCGAGTACTGACCTGGCAACCACTGATCCGAAATACGAAAGCACTATCACAACCTTCGACGAACGCAACCGGATCGACACCGTCACCACGAAGAAGAACGGCTCAAGTGACGTGGTCACCAAGTACACGTGGAGCCCTGCCGGCATGCTCATGAACACAACGAGCGCAGGCACAACTCGCATCTTCACTTGGGACGCGCTCGGCGAGATGACCAGTGACGGGGCGATGTCCTACAGCTACGACGGCACCGGACGCCTAGCAACTTCGGGCACGGCAACGCTCGCTTACAGCGGCACCGATCGCGAACCCTCATCACGCAGCGCTGCATCGGTGGCTGGTTACGTGCGCACGCCGAGCGGTGCGCTGGTGGGTCAACGTTCCACCAGTGACCAGTTCATGGTCACGAACCGTCACGGCGATCTCGTGGCGAGCGTGAACACCAACGGCACGATCGACAAGACCAACGCGTACGACGCCTGGGGCAACCAGAACACCAGCACAGTTGACGCCTCAGGCAAGACAGTTGACGCCTCAGGCAAGAACATCACGTCCCCGCCCGTCGACAGCAAACTGGGTTTCCAAGGCCAGGTCGTCGGAATGAGCAACGCGGTGCACATGGACGCGCGCTGGTACGACCCGAAGACTGGGACCTTCATGTCGCGTGACACGATCACCGTGCCGGCCAAGAATGCCGCGAGTCCCAACCGGTACGCCTACGCCGACGCCAACCCGATCACCTACGCCGACCCAACGGGCCACGCTCCATGCCGAACGCGGAATGACACCTGTCTGCAAAGAGCGAATGGTCGTTTTGAAAATTGTTTCAATGCGACGGCGGATCCGCGCAACGCGCAGGACTGCGTTGCGATATACCGCGATGAAATGGCGAAAGCGTACGGGTACGGAAACCAACGAGTCCGCCCCCCGGACGCCGAAGGCTGGCGCCAAGTGATCGGGATAGCTGGTGGGTTCTGCAGTGGTGATGGCGGCCAAGCTTCCGGTTGGAAAGACATGGTCGCTGCGCCGTTTGGATTCGCCGGGAATGTGATCTTCGTTGCGAAGCCCGCGCTCAGTCTTCCAGTGGCGGCAGCCCGAGCCGCCACTGCTGCGCAATCTGGCATTGGTGGCGTCCATAGCGGCCTCAGCGGTGGCTCGACCGGTGACGTCGCCGTGGCTTCGGTCGTCGGTGCAATCCCGTTCGCAGGCAGCGCGACATGCGCAGTTAAGGCAATGGAGCTGGCCGACGCGCATGGGATCTATGACCGACAGGTGGCGATTGATAGAGCAATCCGGTTTTACGACCGAGACCCGTCCGCCGAGTGCAGAAGAGTTCGAGAGAGTTTCGGGATCAGGGCTTTGCGAATCGGATGGTCGCCATCTCTCTTGTCAATCGGCTGGTGGAGTCCTGGGTACACGTACCAGGACATCACTTGTCCGGATCCC
>JBMOIJ010000006.1:0-115851 GCA_049317385.1 Acidimicrobiia bacterium | reverse complement strand
AGTCACAAACGCCTCCCTGCCGGGGCCGGGCAGATCGGTGGGCCCGGTGAACTGGCCCGCCTCCCGGCTTCAGATGAAATGGCAACCACGTAATCCCAGGTGAGGGGGCGGTTCGCTTGATTCGCAACATTCGTTTATGATTTGGCCATGGCCATGACGGCGAGTGAGCTCGAATCCCAGGCCCAGACCGCACTCGCTGCGGGCGACTACTCCGCCGCCGCTTCGCTCGGCGCGAGGGCCGTCCAAGCCTTCATCGCTGAGAACCCCGACCTGGCGCCGGGTGGCCGGGTCGACCGCCGCATCGCCCAGCTGCGCACCACCGTCATCGCGCCCGCGCTCGACGCAACTGGTGACGCCACCGGAGCCGCCGAACAGCGTCAGCGCGCCGCCGGAGTCCTCCAATTCGAAGCGACAACGCCCGAGATTCCCGCAGTTGCGCCGCCCACCATCACGAGCGCGCCATCCGAAGCCACCTCCACCAGCACCACCATCGACCTCACCACCGACGACCCCGAGTTCGCCGAGTTCGCTGCGTTCACTCCGGCACCAGCACCGTCGTGGCAACCGGCCCCGTTGCCGCAGCGTGAGAACCGCGATGCCGGCGCACCGTCGTTCTCCGACGCTGCGATCACTCGGCTCGCCGAGAGCGGCATCGCAGCACTCGAGGAACTGCGCAACCAGGCGTTGACCCACGACCCTCCCCTGCTCGCCGACGTCGGCGTGATGCAACGCCAAATCGGGCTCAAGCTGTTCAACCGTGGCCAGCCCAAGCCCGCGCTCGCGCAACTCGAACAGCTCGAAACGCAGTTCCCCTTCCTGGCCTCGGCGCCCGAAATGGACCCGGCGTGGGAGATCTTCGTCACGCTCGGCGAAGTGCTCGGGGTCGAACCCGACGCACGCGTCGACCTCGCCCGCAAACTCGCCGAGCGCGGTCGCGACGAACTCGCCCTCCAAGCTTGGGTGAACGCGCTCAGCCCCATCCGAGCGAAGGAACTTGGTCACGGCGTACGTGCGGCCATCGACGAGCCGTCCGACAAGGTCACCGACGGGCTCATGTTCCTGGCGAAACGCCACGAATGGAAGGCCCTGGCGCAGTACTTCGAAGGACGCGAGCACGACCAGCGGTCGCGGCTCGTGCACCACGAAGCCGACCGGGCGGCGAAGGCCATGGTGGAAGCCCTGGCGCGAGCGGTCGACAAGAAGCGCGACGAGGTGCAACGTGGCGAGCACCCAGGCACCGACGCACCCACGCACGCCATCACGGCCAATGCACTCGTGTTCTACGCGCAGCGGGCCCAAGACCCCGACTTGCGCCAGAAGCTCTTCACGCAAGCCATCGAGCGCAACCACGAAGACCCCAAGTACGCGTTCAAGTTGGGGGCGGCGTTGAACGAGGAAGCCCGTCGTATCGCTGACTCTCAGCCGCAACTCGCCCGGCGTTACCTGGCCGCCGCAACCGACCTCGGGGAACACGCGCCCGAACAGGTCGAAGCCGCCCGCACCCAGCTAGAGGCGCTCAATGGTCCGACCACCAACGCGTGGCACACCGGCACCACTCGCCAGCACCAGGCCGGACGTTCGATCGCGCACTCCAACGACCCGGCGGCCGACCACCTGCCCCGTCACCGCGAGCACAGCGAGAGCAGCCACACCCTCTGAGCAGCGCGGTCGCGGCGCGCCACGCGCTGCGACACCGCGCAAACGCCGGTGCCCGTAACCTGCATCCATGACCGCCACTGCGCTCGCGCCGTTCCGCCATCGCGGGTACCGGCGCGTGTGGCTCGGCGCGTTCCTCTCGAACATCGGCACGTGGATGGAGACGGTCGGCGTAGGGGTCTACGTCGAGCAGGCCACCGGGAAGGCCGCATGGGTGGGACTGGTCGCGGCAGCCGGCTTCGCCCCAAACGCGCTGATCGGCCCCATCGGGGGCGCGCTCGCCGACCGACTCCCTCGCAAAGCACTGTTGATTGGCACCAACTCGGTTGCTGCGCTCTTGGCGGCACTGCTCACCGGAATCGTGGCCACCGGGCACGCCTCGCCACCGCTGGTTGCCACCATCGTGTTCCTCAGCGGTTGCGTGGGTTCGATTGGATTCCCGGCGTACATGGCGATCCTGCCCGAGCTCGTGCCGCGCGACGACTTGCCCAGCGCGCTCGCGCTGTCGAGCGCGCAGTGGAATCTCGGACGCATCATCGGGCCCGTGCTTGCCGGCGTTGCCATCGGAGTCGGCGGCTTCGAGTGGGCGTTCGGCATCAACGCCGTGAGCTTTGCGGCTCCCGTGGTCGCGTTGCTGCCACTCGTCATCCCGTCACCGCAGCCGCAACACGCACCCACACTCTTCCACTCGATCGCCGAAGGCATTCGTTTCGTGAAGCGCGAGCCCGGCATTCGCGCCATGGTCGGGTACTTCGCGGTGAACTCATTCCTCGCCGCGCCGTTCATCGCGTTGGTTCCAAGTGTGGCGGCGATGCTCGACCATCCGCATGCGAGTCGTGCCACGGCAATCCTGGTGACCGCGCAAGGAACAGGTGCCGTACTGATGGCGCTCTCGTTGGGCGCGATGGTCCAACGGTTCGGGGTCCGCACAACCCTTCGCATTGTGTTGCTCGCGCTCCCACCAGCCCTGGCGCTCTACGCAATCAGCCCCGGCGTGGCGGCGGCGGCCGCCGCGATCTTGCTGGTGGGCGCGGCGTACCTGGGCGCACTCTCCACCTTCAACACCATTGCACAACTCCGCACGCCGTCGTCGTTGCGCGGGCGGGTCTTGTCGGTGAACCTCTTGATGCTCGGACTGCTCTATCCCGTCGGCAGCATCGTGCAAGGAAAGCTCAGCGACGTCATCGGTTTGCGCGCCACGGTCCTGGCGGCGGCGGCGCTGATGGCCGTCACGCTCGTGGTGGGGCGCATTCTCTCGCCGCGCTTCGCCGCTGCGCTCGAACATCCACCCGCCCATGACTCGGAAGAAGGTGCCTGATGGTGCTCACCCGCGAACGCCGTGGCCACGTCGAGATCCTCACGATGAATCGTCCCGACGCGCGCAACGCCATCAACGTCGAACTTGCAACTGCCCTCTCGCAGGCGTTCGGGGAACTCGCCGACAATGACGGCGTGCGCGCCGTGGTGCTCACCGGGAACGGGCCGGTGTTCTGCGCCGGCGCAGACCTGCGCGAAATGGCCGCCGGGCGGGGCATGGAACTTGCGTCAGTTCCCGGCGGCTTCGCCGGTCTTGTGCAACGCGAGTTCCCCAAGCCGCTCATTGCCGCAGTGAATGGTCCCGCGCTCGCCGGCGGCTTCGAGATCGTGTTGGCATGTGACCTGGTGGTCGCGTCCACCGACGCGCGCTTCGGGATCCCCGAAGTGAAGCGCGGACTCTTCGCCGGTGCGGGCGGACTCATCCGGCTACCGGCCCGCGTGCCACGCGCCATCGCCGTCGAACTCGCCATCACCGGCGATCCCATCGACGCCGACCGGGCGCGAGCCCTGGGCCTCGTGAACCGGGTGGTGCCGACCGCCGCGGTGCTCGACGAAGCGCTGGCCCTGGCCGGGGTCATCGAGGCCAACGGTCCGCTCGCGGTGCAGAAGTCGCTCGAGATGGTGCGGGCGGCCGGCGATCTCACCGAGGCCGAGGCCTGGCCGCTGAACAACCGGCTGGCCGCCCAGGTGGGCCGCTCCGCC
Organism: Acidimicrobiia bacterium; assembly: GCA_049317385.1. Classification (GTDB taxonomy): domain Bacteria; phylum Actinomycetota; class Acidimicrobiia; order IMCC26256; family JBMOIJ01; genus JBMOIJ01. The sequence continues at coordinate 112,176 of JBMOIJ010000006.1, read as the reverse complement.
GATGCCATCGAGGGGGCCACGGCATTCATCGAGAAGCGGGCGCCCAACTGGACCGGGGCCTGACGCCGGAACCACCCGGCCCGCGGTCTTTCGGGCCGCCGAGTTCGAATCGTGGGAGTGATCACTCCTACAATTGTCGTCGTGGGAACGGTCACCATCTCCACGGGCGCCCACCCGGCCGGCACCGACCGGTGGCGCATCGACGAATTCGCGCACCGCGTCGACACCTCGGTCGACACCATTCGCTTCTACCAAAAGCGCGGGCTGCTCGCGCCGCCCGAACGCGAGGGGCGCGTCGGCTGGTACGGCCCCGAGCACGCCGACCGCATCGCGCGCATCCGCGACCTGCAACAGCGCGGTCTGTCACTCGCAGTCATCCAACGGCTCCTCAACGGCGAGCTCGACGCAGCCGACCAGCCGTTGGTCGAAGCAGTCGTCGCAGCCGACGACGCCGACGCGCCATGCACGCTCGAAGAACTTGCGGCGTTGAGCGACGTGCCACTGTCGATCCTCGAAGCGGTCGCCAACGAAGGCCTGCTCATCCCGCGCGTCGTCGACGGCGAAGCGCGCTACTCCGCCAGCGATGCCGACGTGGTGCGCGCCGGACTCACGCTAATCGAAGCCGGCATCCCGTTGCCCGAACTCGTGTCGCTGGCGCGCCAACACACCGCGGCCACGCGCGCCATTGCCGAGGCAGCAGTCAGCGCGTTCGACCGCAACGTGCGGGAACCCCTCACGGATTCCGCGCTCACCGACGACGAACGCGCGGTGCGCATGGTCGAAGCCTTCGAAGTGATGCTGCCGGCCGTCAGCACCATGGTGGGCCAACACTTCCGTCGAGTCCTGCTCGAAGTGGCCCAGGAACACCTGGCCCATGTCTCCCCGGACGACGACCGATGAACACCAACCGTGTCCTGCGGCGCGACGGAAGCCTCCCTACGGGCGGCGAGAAGCGCGAAGCCGTCGAGGCCATGTTCGATCGCGTCGCCCCCACCTACGACCGCGCCAATCGCGTCATCTCGCTGGGCATGGACTCCGGTTGGCGCCGCCGCGCCGTGCGCACGCTGCAGCTCCCCGTCGGCAGCCGAGTACTCGACATCGCGTGTGGCACCGGTGATTTCTGCTGCGACCTCCAAGCCGCCGGCCTGCGCCCCATGGGCATCGACTTCTCCGCCGGCATGCTCCAGAACGCGCGCACCTCGGCACCCCTGCTCCGCGGCGACGCGCTCGCCCTCCCGGTACGCCCCGGCGCACTCGACGGGATCACGTGTGGATTCGCGTTGCGAAACTTCGTAGATCTCGATGCCCACTTCGCCGCCGCGGCCGATGCACTCCGCCCCGGCGGGCGGTACATCGCGCTCGACGCCACCGAGCCCGCGAACGCGCTCGTGCGCATCGGGCATCGCGCGTGGTTCGGCACCATGGTGCCGCTGCTGGGCAAGGTGGTGTCACGCGACGGCGAGGCCTACCGGTACCTCCCCAAGTCCACCGCGTACCTCCCACCGCGCGCCGAGCTCGAAGCACGCCTGCGCGCCGCCGGGTTCGGCGACGTTCGGTCGGAGTCGCTTCTCATGGGCTCGGCGGTGCTGCTCTCGGGGACACGAGCATGAAGCCGGCACCGCAGGTCCCGTCCACGCTTGCGGCGCGCACGGTGGAAGTCGACGCACCCGCCGACGTCCTCGATCACTACGTCCCCGGGGGCTTCGTCTTCCTCGACCGCGGCACCGCCGTGGTGGCGCGCGGCGCCGCGGCAGTCGTCGCTCCGGCCGAAGTGTCCACCGTGCTGGGCGGCATCGCGCACGACGCGCCGGCCGACGCACCCGCACCGCTGGCCATCGGGTCGCTGCCCTTCTCAGGGGCCGGCACGCTCACGATTCCAGCCCGCACGCTGCGCATCGACGCCCGCGGACGGGCCTGGCAGACCGACGTCGGTGACGCCACCCTCGAGCCCGTCGTAGTCCCCGACGACGACGCGGCCCGCTTCGTTGTGCAGGCCCACACCACCAATGCCGAATGGCAGCTGCAGGTCAACGATGCGCTCGACGCCATTGCGCGCGGCGACGTCACCAAGTTGGTGCTGGCACGCGAAGTGATCATCGAGGCCGACGCACCCTTTGCGATCCATCGCATCCTCGCTCGGTTGCGGGCATCGCAGGGCGGCTGCTTCGTGTTCGGTATCGATGGCTTCGTCGGCGCGTCACCCGAGTTGCTGGTGCGACGCACCGGTGCACTCGTCGAGTCCTCGCCCATGGCCGGCACTGCGGCGCGCGGTGGCACGCAAGCTGACGACGACGCGGCCGTCGATGCGCTCCGCCACTCGGAGAAGAACGCTCGGGAACACCGCGTGGTCATCGACGCCGTGCGCGCCGCACTGGCTCCCCACTGCCGCGACCTGGTCGTGCCCGATCATCCCGACGTGGTGCGCTTGGCCACGCTGTCGCACTTGGTCACCAACGTGCGCGGCTCCCTCACGTCGTCGGCCACCGCGTTGGACCTGGCGTGTGCGTTGCACCCCACGCCGGCGGTGAACGGCACGCCCACCGAAGCGGCGCGGTCCCTCATTGCCCAGATCGAGCAGTTCGACCGTGGCCCGTATGCGGGTCCCACCGGATGGGTCGACGCCACGGGCGACGGCACATTCGTAGTGGCGTTGCGGTGCGCGCAGATCCATGGCGCGCAGGCGCAGCTGTTCGCCGGCGCCGGGATCGTGGCCGGCTCCGACCCCGATTCCGAATGGGCGGAGACCCAAACCAAGCTCGAGCCGATGCTGCGAGCGTTGGTGCGGCCCTAGCCCTTCACCGCCGCAGCCACCGCGTGCCAGACGGCGCGGTGCCGCGCCACGTTCTCCTCTCGATCGCTCGGCACCACGATCACCGACGGTTCCCCGCGCTCGACGCGCGCCTGCACTGCCGGCACCACAGCATCGGGATCGACGACACGCGCCGCGGTCACTCCGTGCGCATTCGCCACTGCTACCAGGTCGAGGTCGTGCGGCGTGCCGAAGAGCCGCTCGAACTCGTTGGGGACCGCGTCGCGCTGGGGCAGGAACTCGAAGATACCGCCGCCGTCGTTGTCGAGCACCACGAGCACGAGGGGAACCCACTCGTCCCGGGCGACCAACAACCCGTTGGTGTCGTGCAGGAACGTGAGATCACCGATGACGCCGACGGTTGCTTCTTCGGAGCCGATGGCCACGCCGGCCGCCGTCGCGATGCACCCGTCGATGCCACTGGCGCCGCGGTTGGCGTGGACCCGCAGCTGCGAACTCGGCGACGCGAAGTACTCGAGGTCGCGCACCGGCATGCTGGAGCCCACGTACAACGGGCCCTGGTCGAGTGCGGCCAGGTCGCGCACGATCCGCCCATCGAACGGCGTGGGAAACGCGTCGATGGTGGCGTCAATTGCCGCACGCGCGTCGCGCTCGGCGCCCCGCCACTGCGCCGTCCAGTGCGGATCGACTGCGAGCGCCCCGAAGACCGCGTTCGGTGCCACCAGCGCCTCTGCCGAACCGAACGGATCGGCCGGGCGGCAGTCGGCCGTGACCAACACCTGGGGAATGGAACCGTCGCACCACGGATGCGTGACCTTGCCGGTGAGCGGCATACCCACTCGAATCACCAGATCGGGCCGGTGCAACTCCATGAATCCCGGGACCCGCAGCAACGCTTCGTAGGTGCTGATGGCGTCGGGTCCGTGACGCAGCCCACTCAGTGGATCGGCGAGCACCGGCACGTCGGCCGGCAGTCGTGTGACGTCGGCGCCCCATCCGGCGAGCACCACGGGGCGCGACGCCGCTGGGAGTTCAACGGTGGTGGTGGCGGTGCTCGAGGTGATCACCACGGGCTCGGTCGGCTCCACGTGGATGGCACCCGTGGGCACGAGCGGTTCGTCGAACTGCAGGTTCACGTGCGCCGGGCCCGGCAGTCCGCGCTGCGCCGCGTTGACGGCGAGCTCGGCGATCACGCGTGCATCGGCGTCGACGGTGACATCCATGCCCGCACGCGCAGCAACGCCGTAGAGGTCGGTCTGATCGATCGTTTGGTTCGCACCGGTGTTGCGCAATCGCGCCGGCCGGTCGGCCGTTACCACCAACAGGGGCACCGCACTGTGGTGGGCTTCGACGACCGCGGGGTGATAGTTCACCGCGGCCGTACCCGACGTGCAGCAACACAGCGCCGGAACTCCAGTGGCGCGTCCCACTCCCAGCGCGGCGAACGCGGCCGACCGCTCGTCGAGCACCACATGGACCGTGAGCTCGGCTCGCGCCACCAGCGCGAGCGACAGTGGCGTGTTGCGCGAACCCGGTGAGACGAAGGCGTGGCGAACGCCCCGACGAATCAGTTCGTCGACGAACGTGGCCGCGAACGAGGCCTGCGGATCGGTTCCGGTCATGGCAGGATCCTCGCGTGCGAGTCGTGATGGTTCCGGGATTCACTCAGACGAGTGGCGCGTGGGCGGGTGTGATCGCGCACTTGCCGTTGCGCACCGACGTGACGGCACTCGAGGTACCGGTGGTCGACTCCTTCGCCGCCACCGTGGACGCGCTGGCCAACACCGGTGGGCGCGGCTGTTGGGTGGGCTACTCGATGGGTGGGCGCCTGGCCCTGGCAGTTGCGTTGGCTCATCCCGAGCTGGTGGACCGATTGGTGCTGGTGAGCAGCGGCATCGGCATCGCCACGTCGGCCGAGCGCGCGGCCCGCCGGGACGAAGACGAGGCACTCGCCGCGTCGGCCGAGCGCGACGGCGCCGCCGCGTTCCTGGACGCGTGGCTCGGCCGCGAGATGTTCGCAGGCTTGCCGCCCGACGCGCGAGCCGCCCGCATCGACAACGGCGCCGAAATCGCCCACCAGCTGCGAGTGTTGGGCGCGGGCGTCATGCCGGCCCTGCACGAACGACTGCGCGAACTGACCGTTCCCGTCCTGGTGATCACCGGGACCAACGACGCGAAGTTCGACGCCATCGGCGACACCATCGCCGCTGCGGCACCCCACGCCCAGCGGGAACGGGTGGCGGGCAGTCACGGATTACTCCACGAGAATCCGGCGGCACTCGCCGCCCTCATTGCCGACTTCGCTCGATGAGATCGGGCACCACCGGCCGCACTGCCACCACGCCGTCGATCGGCACCAGCGGGTCCGACGTGACATCGGCCACCAGCTCGGTGGCCGTGCCCAACCCGCACGCGTAGGGCAGTTCCGGCAGCGCCGCCGCCAGCGCGACGCCGGCCCGGAGCCCGACGGACGTCTCCATCATCGAGGTGACCACCGCAGGCCCACCGAAGGCATCCGCCCACCGCAGCGCAGCGCGCACTCCACCACAGGGTTGCACCTTGACCACGATGATGTCGGCGGCCGCCGCCGCCGCCTGCGCGTCTTCGACGGAACGTACCGACTCGTCGACGGCGATGGGCACCGCCACCTGCGCGCGCACGCGGGCGAGCGCGTCCAAGCCGTGCACCGGCTCTTCGACGAACTCGAGGTCGTAGCGCGCCAACGCGCCGATGCGATCGACCGCAGTGTCTTCGTCCCACGCGCCGTTGGCATCGATTCGGATCCGTGCGTGCGGACCCAGCGCGTCGCGCACCCGCGCCACCCGGTCCACCTCGCCGGCGTCACCGACTTTCACCTTGACCGTCGAGAATCCGCGCAGCGCCGCGGCGTCGAACCGGTCGCCCCCGACGAGCGCGTTCACGGCAATCGCCGTCCGCACCGCTGCGGGCCAGTCCCCCGCGGCCGCTTCCTCCGCCGCCGCCCGGGCGGCCGCCGGATCGCAGTGAAACCCCGGAAGCGGGGAGCACTCGCCCCACCCGCCGGGACCTTCGATCAACGTGGCGTCACGCACTCGTCCGTCGCGCAGCGTGATGCGAAACGGAAACTCCGATGTCACGATGCCGAGACCACGATGCCGGTTGCGGTGAGCACGGCCAACAGCAGTTGCACTCGGGCCGTGAGACCCAGCGCCGCAATCAACGATGGCGCGTCTCGGTGCGACAACACGGTGCGCACGGGCACGACCGCAATCGGCGCCGCCAACACCGCAACGGCGGCCGCAGGGAACTGGAGTGCAATCGGTACGACGGCCACGAACGCGCCCACCACACACGCGGCGAACAGCTGCTGGGCCCGTGATGCGCCGATACGCACCGCGAGCGTGCGCTTACCGGCAACTTCGTCGGTCGCCACATCGCGCACGTTGTTGGCCAACAAGATGGCAACGGCGGGCAACCCGACCACCAACGACGACCACCAGGCGACTGCCGGCAGCGAGCGATGTTGGACGTACGCACTGCCGAGCGTGGCGACGAAGCCGAAGAAGACGAGCACCATCACCTCGCCGAGACCCGAGTAACCGTACGGTCGCGTTCCCCCCGTGTAGAACCAGGCAGCTGCGATGGATGCCACGCCGATGCACAACAGCCACGGGTTCACGGCGAGCGACAACACGAGCCCGGCCACCGCGGCCACGAAGAACGCCAGGAACGCCGCCCGCTTGACTGCAGCCGGCGATGCGGCGCCGCTGCCGACCAACCGCATGGGACCAACCCGCGCGTCATCGGTGCCGCGCACACCGTCGTGGTAGTCGTTCGAGTAGTTCACGCCCACCTGCAACGCGAGTGCAACCACCATGGCCAGCGCCGCGCGCCACCACACGATGGAACCGCCGTCGCTGTACCCCGCGGCCGTACCCAGGATCACCGGCGCAACCGACGCCGGCAGCGTTCGCGGCCGCGCCCCGGCCACCCACTTGTTCACGGACGTTTGGGGTACTTGTCGAACTCGGGCGTGCGCTTCTCGAGGTACGCGTTCTTGCCCTCTTGGGCTTCCTCGGTCATGTAATAGAGCAACGTGGCGTCGCCGGCGAGTTGCTGAATTCCGGCCAACCCGTCGTCGGCGGCGTTGCAGCTGGCCTTCAGCATCCGCAACGCGAGCGGCGAGTGCGCCAGCATCTCGCGACACCACTGCACGGTCTCCACTTCGAGGTCTTCCAGCGGGACCACCGTGTTCACCAATCCCATGTCGAGCGCCTGTTGCGCGTCGTACTGACGGCAGAGGAACCAGATTTCACGCGCCTTCTTCTGCCCCACACTGCGGGCGAGCAAGCCACTCCCGAAACCACCGTCGAACGAGCCGACCCTGGGGCCGGTCTGGCCGAAACGCGCGTTGTCAGCGGCAATCGAGAGGTCGCACACGACGTGCAACACGTGGCCACCACCAATGGCGTACCCGGCGATCATGGCCACGACCGGCTTGGGGCAGCGGCGGATCTGCACTTGGAGGTCGAGCACGTTGAGACGCCCGATGCCGTTCTCGTCGCGGTACCCGTCGTCCTTGCGGATGCGTTGGTCACCACCCGAACAGAACGCGAGCGGTCCCTCACCGGTGAGGATGATGACGCCGGTTTCGGGATCGTCACGCGCCACTTCGAACGCGTGCGCGAGTTCGAAGAGCGTGCGCGGTCGGAACGCGTTGCGGACCTCGGGCCGGCAGATGGCGATCTTCGCGATGCCGTCGCTGGTTTCGTAGCGCACGTCGGTGAAGTCGCTACCGTCACGCGGCAACACCATTGGGTGTTGTTTCCAGTCGGCACCGGGGCGGATGGGGTTGTCGGTCATCACGGATCCTTCGCAATCACGACCAGGCGATTCGTGGGAGTGATTACTCCCACGATGTAGGCTACCGAGGCCATGGATCTTGAGCGAAGCCGAGGCGAACCTTCCCCCAGTTCGGTTCCCCTCGTCGCCATCGCCCTCCCTCCGTCCCAGGCCGTTCCGGTCGTCATCGAGTGTTGGGCCCGCGGCGAGGCCGTTGCCGTGCTCGACCCGAGCGCGCCCGCAGCCAAGACCGCCGAACGGGTGCGCAGCGTGCGACCCACGCGACTCGTCGACGCCCACGGCGAGCAGGTGGTCGAGGCCGACGCGTCGGTACCCGCCGACGTGGCTGCGGTGGTCGTCACCTCCGGCACGAGCGCCACTGCCAAGGCCGTCGAGCTCACCCGGGCCGGAATGGAAGCGTCAGCGCGCGCCGTGCACGCCGAACTCGGTCAGGAACCGAACGACCGGTGGCTGTCCTGCCTGCCGCTGCATCACGTGGCCGGCCTCTCCATCGTGGCGCGCAGCTTCGTGCTCGACATCCCACTCGTCACCGTCGATCGATTCGATCCCCAACGAGTCGCCGACCTCGCCGGCGAATGCACCCTCACCGCCATCGTTCCCGTGATGCTCACGCGCCTGCTCGACACCTACGCACCCATCGATCGGTTCCGTGCGGTTCTCCTCGGAGGCGGACCCATTTCGCTCGACCTGTTGCGCCGCGCTCGTAGTCGCGGCATCAACGTGCGCGCCACCTACGGCATGACCGAGACCTGGGGCGGAGTCATCTACGACGGTCGGCCGTTGCCCGGCGTAGCCGTCGACCTCGACGACGACAGCGAGATTCTCATCGACGCGCCGACCATCATGCGCGGGTACCGCGACGACCCGGTCGCAACCGAGGCCGCGTTCACCGACGACGGGTGGTTCCGCACCGGCGACGTGGGCTCGTTCCTCGGCGATGGGCGCCTGCAGGTCGTCGACCGCAAGAAGGACATCGTCATCACTGGTGGAGTGAACGTGAGCCCCACGCACGTGGAACGCGCGCTCACCGACCATCCGAAGATCGCCGACATCTGCGTGGCCGGCGTCGCTGATGCCGTCTGGGGCGAGCGAGTGGTGGCCTTCGTCGTGCCCGCACACCCGGCCAACCCGCCCACGCTCGACGAACTCCAGTCGCACGCCGCGCCTCGACTCGCCGCGGCGGAACTCCCCCGCGCGCTGTCGTTGGTGAGCTCCATCCCGCGCACCGAGAACGGCAAGCCGATGCGCCGCCGGCTCACCGGGGCCGACTGAATCCCGCCCCAGCGCGGGCGGAGGTGCCCGCCAACGCCCGCGCAGTGCGCACTCACGAATCGCGCAACGATTCCTTCCAGGCCCGAAACCGCGCGTGGGTGATGCCGTCGGGCCCCATGCCTTCGCCGCTCCCATCGGGGAACAGCCGGTACACGAACTGCTGCGTCAGGTCGTCGGCGTCGATGGCCATGTACCGAGCATCTGCGTTCGCAGCCGGACCGGCCCGCCACAACAGCCATCGCCCGATGCGTCGCTTGTAGGCGACCAGCTCGTAGCCCAGGTCGGCACCCAGCGCGCGCAGTGCGTCGGGCGCCTCGATCCAGCGCGTCGCGGGAATGAGCGAGTCGCGTTGGGGCAACGGCGGGAGTTCCCCGGTGTGGACGTCGTGGCCGATCGGCGGGCGTTCCTCGGCCGGTGTCGGCATCAGCGGGCCCCGACGGTGACAGCGCCCAACCGGATCGGCCGATCCACGCGGTACACGTGGTCGCCGCCGGCGTTCGGCAGCTCGACTGCGTCGCCGGCGGCCACAGCGCGCGCCATGTCGGGCGTCTCGCGCCACATCACAACGAACGTTCGACCATCAGTGGGCGCCGGGACCGTGGTCTGGGGCACCGGGCCGACGTTCACTTCGTCGAGGTATCCATTGCGCGACTTGCGCACCCAGACGTTGGCGTCGACGTACGCGAACTCGGTGTCCGGGAACGCGTACGCGGCATGCACCAGGTCGAGCGCGCTGTCGCCGTCGATCATGACGACGCGGTCATTGGCGGTCACCTTCGCCGCTTGGACCGCCGCAACCGTGCGGTCGTGTTGTTGTTCGAGGCGCGCCCGACCACCCAACGTCTCAGTCATCGGCGCCCAGTAGCGGCGCTGGGTGAACCACGGCCCCCGATCCACGATCGACTCAGGAATCACCCCGTCGCCGGCGGCATAGCGCTGGAGCTGGAACGCGCACCCCCCACAGACCAGCACCATGAATGCAATGAACACGCCGCGCGACAGGCGCGCCGCGAGAACGAACGGAATGACGAGCACGCCGGCCAGGAAGGCCAGGAGGTACCCCGCCTTCCCCCAGTGCACGAACATGCCGTACCCGAGCGCCGGCACCACGACTGCCGCCGCCACCACCAGCAGCTGCCGTTCCACCGCCGCCAGCGCGAGCCGACTGCGCACGCGACCGACGATTGCGAGTACGAGCGCAGGAAGCAACGGGAGCAGCGCCACCACCGTGTAGCCGGTGGCCACGCCGAGATTGCGGGTACGAGCCGCCGCCGCCGCACCGAACCACGAAGTGCTCCCAATCTGCCCCGACGCAATGCGATCACTGGCGGCCCGCCACTGCGCCATCCCGCCGGGCTGGAACAGCTCCAGCGGAATCAACCAGGCGGCCACCACCGCACCCAGTACTGCAACGGCGCCAACGACGGCACGGCGGTCCACCCGACCGGCCACTGCGATCACCACGAGAACTGGCGCCGAGAACACGAGCGCGCCCGGTCGCGCGCCGGCCACCGCGCCAACGGTGGCGGCCGCAACCAACAACCAGCGGGCGTCGTCGCGCACCCGTAACGCGCAGTAGAGCAACACGACGCCGGCCAAGAAGTCGAACGCATAGGTGGCCACCACCGAGCCGTAGTACGCAGCAATCGGTGAGGTCGCACACGCCAGTGCGAATCCGAAACCGAGCACGTTGTTGCGCAACCGGCGGCCGATGCTCCAGGCCACGCCGGCCGTGGCTCCCGATGCCAGCGCCGACAGCAGCGACAACGACCACAGCGCCGAGAGCCCCGTGAGGGAGTGGATGATGGCGCCGAGCTCCACGTAGAGGAACGAGCCTGGCGGGTGCGGCGCGGACCGCATCACGTCGAAGTGCCGCACGCCGTTGAGTAAGAGAACCGAGTCCCACTCCGTGGGCCGCCGATCGACCGTGATCATCCGGAACCCGAAGACCGTCAGTGCCGCCATCGCCGGCGCGAACCGCACCCGCCCGCGCGCCGCCGGTACGACCGCCACGTCGTCGACGATGGACGCGGACGCTCCCGGTGCAGCGTGGACGGTGGCGGTGGGCACGGCCGACCAATGTACCGGCGGCACGCGTCGCAACCCCAGGCGCCGGCCCGAGAAACCACCGCTAGCGTGGGGCCATGACCGACTTCGCGTTCCTCGACGCCACTGCGCAAGCCGAACTCGTCCGCACGGGCGAGGCCTCCCCCGCCGAGCTCGTGGACTCCGCGATCGAGCGAGTGGAGCGGGTGAATCCGCAACTCAACGCAGTCATACATCCACAGTTCGACCAAGCGCGCGCAACCGTGGCCAACGGGGTCCCCGACGGCCCGTTCACCGGCGTGCCGGTCGTCATCAAGGATCTCGACGGTGCGCTCGAAGGCGCGCCCAACCACCGCGGCAACCGACTACTGAAAGCCGTGGGGCACATCGACGATCACGACACTTACCTGAACTCGCGGCTCAAGCGCGCCGGATTCGTGGTCGTCGGACGCACCAACACGCCCGAGTTCGGATTGCAGCCCACCACCGAACCACTCGCGTATGGCCCCACGCGCAACCCATGGAACACCGAATACTCACCGGGCGGATCCAGCGGCGGGTCGGCTGCGGCCGTGGCCAGCGGCATGGTGCCGGTCGGTCACGCCGGCGACGGCGGCGGCAGCATCCGCATTCCGGCCAGCGAGTGCGGATTGTTCGGGCTGAAGCCGTCGCGCGGTCGCGTGTCGCTCGGCCCTGACCAGTCCGAATCGTGGCACGGCCTCGTGCAACGCCACGTCGTCACGCGTTCGGTACGCGACAGCGCAGCGATCCTCGACGTACTTGCCGGTTACGAAGTGGGCGACGCCTACACCGCACCGCTGCCCACACAGCCGTACGCCAGCGAGGTGGGCGCCGATCCGGGGCGGCTCCGCATCGCGCTCTGCACGTTCCCCATTGCGGGGCTCGCAGAGGTCGATGCCGAGTGCGAGGCCGCAGTGCAGGACGCGGCGCGTCTGCTCGAGTCGTTGGGCCACACCGTGGAAGAAGTCACACCGGCTGCGTACCAGCAAGGCGGCGAGGCGTTCGGCGCGTTCTTCACGCTGTTGTCGTCATGGGTGACCCACGAGGTCGACACTGCGGCAGCGCTCGCCGGGCGGGAAGTGAACGCCGACGACTTCGAACCACTCACCTGGATGTACGCCGAGATGGGTCGCGCCACCACGGCACCCACGTACATTGCGGCCGTCGAAACCCTGCATCGGTGGGCGCGCGATGCCATGTCGTTCTTCGACACCTCGACGCGCACGCCGTCCTCCGGGTTCGACCTGCTGCTCACCCCGACGTTGGCGTGCACGCCGCCGGCCATCGGGCATCTGGTGGCCGATGCCGACAATGCGCTCGAGGTTGCCGGGCGGGCCACGCCGGTGGCCGCGTTCACGGCGCCGGGCAACATCACCGGTCAGCCGGGCATGAGCGTGCCGCTCTACTGGGAGGCCAGCACCAACCTGCCGATCGGCACGCAGTTGCTGGCCGGCATGTTCCGGGAAGACCTGCTGTTCCGCGTTGCGGCCCAACTCGAAACCGCTCGCCCCTGGGCCGACCGCCACCCCGTCGTCCACGCGGGGCGTTTCTGACTGTCATATAGCCAGCTCAGAAACGCCTCGGTCAGCTGGCGTCGGAGCGCAGGTCGGGCGAATCCGCGCCGGCCCACATCGCCTCGATCCCGACGGCGTCCATCGGCCGGCCCAAGTAGAAGCCCTGGGCGTACTCGCAGCCAAGCTCGCGCAGAATCGCCAACTGCTCAGGGCGTTCCACGCCCTCGGCCACCACGCCATACCCGAAGGCATGGGCCACGTCGACGATCGCTCGGGCGATGGACACATCACGTTCGGACCGGTCGATCTCGACGACGAACGAGCAGTCGATCTTCAACATGTCGAGCGGTAAGCGTTTCAGGTACTGCAGGGACGAGTAGCCGGTTCCGAAGTCGTCCATCACGACCCGCAAACCGAGCTCCCGAAGCTGTTCGAGAACGCGCACCACACCATCGAAGTCCTGGACCAAGACGTGCTCGGTGATCTCCAGGTACATGCCCGCAGGATCAGCACCAGTGCGCTCGAGCAGCAGCCGCACTTCGTCCACGAATCCCGGAGCTGCGAGTTGGCGCGCCGACAGGTTGACCGCCACCACGCTCGGCGGATCATCAGGATGGTCCGCGCGCCATTGCGCAGACTGCAGCGCCGCACTCTCGAGCACCCATGCGCCGATCGCCAGGATCAGACCAGTCTCCTCGGCGAGTTCGATGAACTCACCGGGCAGGGCAACGGTGCCATCGGCGCGGCGCCAGCGCAGCAATGCCTCCACCCCAGACACGCGATCGTCGGCGAGACGGACCACCGGCTGGAACTGCAGCGTCAGCTCGCCGCGGTCGATGGCGTCGCGCAGTGACGCCTGGGTGTCCAACCGCGTCAGCAGGTCGGCACGCAACGCGTCGTCGAAGACTTCGGCGTGAGAGCGCCCGTTCGCCTTCGCACGGTGCAGTGCAGTGTCGGCGTCACGCACCAACGCCTCGGAACCACTCGCGGGGAACGCCGGCAGGGCGATTCCGATGCTGGCCGAGAGCCGCACAACGCTTTCGCCAACCGTGAACGGGCGGTCGAGTTCTCGCTCGATGCGCTCGGCCACCAACCGAGCGTGGGCGACGCCATCGACATGGCACATCACGGAGAACTCGTCGCCGCCGAACCGCGCCAGTACGTCCTGCCCGCGCAGCGCGCCTCGCAGCCGGCGCGCCACCTCGATCAGGACTGCGTCACCTTCGCGATGACCGAACGCGTCGTTGACATGTTGGAAGTGGTCGATGTCGACACACATCACGGCCACCATGCCCCGCGGCCCAATGCGCGCAAGGGCGCCGTCGAGTCGGTCGAGGAACTCGAGTCGATTCGGCAGGCCGGTGAGCGGATCGTGACGTTCCCGGTGCGCGAGTTCGTCCAACGTGCGCGCTCGTTCCAAGACCAGCTGTGCAAGCCGGGCCGCAACGTCGGTGACTCGCTGCTCTTCCTCACTCGGGAAGCGCTGGTGACGTGACAGCACCATGACGGCGCCAAGGACTCCGTACTCGCCGTGAATCAGCCGCGACCAGCGGAACCAACGTGCAGGCCCGTCGGGCCCCGCGAGTTCGAGCCACCCGTTGCGATCAGTTCGAAGCGCCTCGATGATTCCTGACTGCCGGAACCAGTCATCAGGGAGTCCTTGCGCAACGGCAACCCGCGGGAAGTCGTCGTCGTCGTCGAATGCAAGGACCGCTACCGAAAGCGGTGCTACCACCGATTCGACGAGTTCCACAATCGCGTGGAGCGTGCTGCTGAGTGGTTCGCTGCGCGCCACCACGTCGAGCGCGCTCTGGTGTGCGTCGAACACCCGCTGCGACGCTTCTTCTGCACCTTCGATCCGGTTCAACTCATGTTCGAGGTGGACCACCTGTTGTGCCAGCACTCGCACCTCGGTCACGTCCCTCAGCGCAATGGTGGGTGCGGTTGCGTCGCCCACGAGCGCAGCTCGCACGACGCGCCAGGAGCCATCGGCGTGCTCGATGCGCAACTCACCGGGTGACGAAGTGGGCAATGCGTCTTCGCCGTGCACCAGGTCACGCATACGCCGCCCCAGGAGCGCATCGACGTCGCGCCCACACACGGACGCCACATCGCCCTCGGCCGCAACGATCACCCAGTCGGAATCGCACGAGACGAAGACGTCCCAGCCCAGTCCAGCCAGCGTCATCGAGTGCGCCCTGGTCCGACTCCACCGATCATTGGGGACTCATCGGCACGGGCCCGGCCCGGGCTGAGCACTTCCCCAGGAGCATTCGGCGGCATTTGCCCGGTTCCCTTTTCTCGTCTCCGAGACGGCCGATATGGCTGTGGCCGCTGATCCAAGGTGAGGACTGAGCATGAAGCACTGGAGCATCCAACGACTCGTCGTTGCTCTTGCGGGTGTGAGCCTGCTGGCGGTGGTGGTACTTGGGGCACTCGCCATCAACTCGGTCCACACGCTCTCGGACGAGGTGAGCACCGTCGAAGCCAACGGAACGACCCTTCGCAACCAGATGGACGCGGACATGAACCACGACGCAATCCGCGCCGATGTCTTCGGCGCGCTACTGGCCACGTCGCCGGATGCGGCCAAGACCGCGCAGGCCGACCTGGCCGAGCACATCAAAGGGATCACCGAATCGTTCAATACCAACCGTCCGGCGATCACGGGTTGGGGTCCCGAGAGCGCCGCCGAATTCAATGCTGCGGCGGCAAACATCACGAAGTACACCGAGCTTGCACGCCAGATCGTCGACACCGCCGCAACCGATCCGGCCGCCGCGCGCGACCAACTGCCCGGGTTCGTCGACGAGTTCCATGTTCTGGAGGATCAGCTGGCGAAAGTCAGCGACCGCGTTTCCGCAAGGAACGCGGCGGTCTCGGACGCTGCTTCCAGCGAGCGGGTCATCATCATCACGGTGGCAACACTCGCGGCGATCCTCGTTGCGGCAATCGCATACGTGGTCTTCCGTCGGGTCGCAGGTGTGATCCGAGCCAAGGAGCGGGGCGATCGCCAGCTCGCCGAGAAGAATGCGGCGTCAGGACGCATTCTCGACGGAGTGGAGGTCGACTCCGAAGCGATCGCCGCGGCGTCCGAAGAGCTCACCGCTATCTCGCAAAGCCTTGCCGCGGGCGCAGAACAGACTGCAGCCCAGACGAACTCGGTGTCGGCCGCGATCGACCAGGTGTCGGCCACGGCATCGTCGGTTGCCGCCGGGGTCGAGGAACTCCAAGTCACCATGAACGAGGTGGCGAGCAACGCCGAAGGCGCATCCCTCACGGCCTCGCAAGCAGTTCAGGTCGCGCAGTCGACGCAGTCCACGGTCGAATCGCTCGGCGCTTCTTCGGCGGAGATCAGTGAAGTGATCGGCCTCATCTCGTCGATTGCGGCGCAGACCAATCTGCTCGCACTCAACGCAACGATCGAAGCGGCACGGGCTGGCGAGGCGGGCCGCGGCTTTGCCGTCGTTGCCAACGAGGTAAAGGACCTTGCCAACGAAACCGGGCAGGCCACCGAAGACATCCGTGCGCGCATCGGACGGATCCAATCCGACACTGATGCGGCAGTGACCGCGATCGCCTCGATCGCGTCAGTGATCGACGAGATCTACAACACCCAGGTGGAAATCGCTTCTGCGGTGAGCGAGCAAACGTCGGTTGCGCTCGACATCGCACGCGACATCAATCACGTTGCGTCGGGCGCCCAGCACATTGCCGAGAACGTGTCGGGTGTCGCGGCTGCCGCAGCCGAGACCGCAGCCGGGGCAACCGAAACCGAAGCCGCCGCTGGCGAGTTGGCTCGCCTCTCTGCCGACCTGCGCCGCATCATCAGTGAGAACGGCACGCATTCGACGACCGCAGCATCGTCATCGAACGGCGACCTGGCCGCCGTGATCGAGTCGACGGCGAACGTGGCAGCCAATTGGCGACCGCAGGATGCGACTCCGGCGCCCCAGAAGGCGCCGGAAGTCACGAGTTCCCGCTGAGCTGAGCGCTGCGATCAGCCGCCAGAGACGTCCTGGACTTTCTGCTTGCCCGCGCTGATCCACGGCATCATCGATCGCAGGCGTGCACCCACGGCTTCGATGGGGTGGTCGCTCGTCTTCTTTCGGTAGTTCTCGAAGTTGGTACGACCGGTCTCGTTCTCCTCGATCCATTCGCGTGCGAACTCGCCACTCTGGATCTCGTCGAGCACCTTCTTCATCTCTTGCTTCGTGGCGCTGTTCACGATGCGCGGACCGCGCGTGTAGTCGCCGTACTCCGCAGTGTCGGAGACCGAGTAGTGCATGGCCTCAATGCCGCCTTCGTAGATGAGGTCAACGATGAGCTTCACTTCGTGCAGCGTTTCGAAGTACGCACTCTCGGGCTGGTAGCCCGCTTCGACCAGCGTTTCGAACCCGTTCTTGATGAGCTCGACGAGACCGCCACACAGCACCACCTGCTCGCCGAAGAGGTCGGTTTCGGTTTCTTCGCGGAAGTCGGTCTGCAAGATGCCGGCGCGGCCGCCTCCGATGCCGCACGCGTAGCTGAGTGCAATGTCCTTCGCTGTGCCGGTGGCGTCTTGGTGCACGGCCACGAGGCATGGCACTCCGCCGCCTTCGGTGTACGTGCGCCGCACGAGGTGGCCGGGGCCCTTCGGCGCGATCATCCACACATCCACGTCGGCCGGCGGGGTGATCTGGCCGAAGTGGATGTTGAAGCCGTGCGCGAACGCCAGGCTCTTGCCGGCGGTGAGGTTCGGCTCGATGTCGGCGGTGTACACCTTGGCCTGCTCGGTATCGGGGAGCAACACCATGATGACGTCGGCCCACGCGCAGGCGTCGCCGGTGGTCATGACCTTGAGCCCCGCCGCTTCGGCCTTGGCCTTGGAACTCGACCCCTCACGGAGGCCCACCACGACGTCGCCGCCGGATTCCTTCAGGTTGAGGGCGTGGGCGTGGCCCTGGGAGCCATAGCCAAGAATCGCGACCTTCTTCCCCTTGATGAGGTCGAGGTCGGCGTCAGCGTCGTAGTAGATGGTCGCGGCCACTGCTTGGTTCCTTTCGGGGTGGACGGGACAGGTTACGGGGCTGAGTCCCCTCGTGGCGAGGCGGTTGCGTTCGCCGCTTCGGGGACGCAGGCCCGCGCCTGGGTGCACGATATGCGTATAATGTCCAGATACGCGGGGCGAGGAGCGGACGATGGACGATACGAGCGCAGCGACCACCACCGATCAGGCTCGTTTCGACGCGCTCCTCGAACGCCTCCTCCGCGTGGGCTGGGACCGTGACGCCGATCGCGCCACCCGGCGATCGTTCGCAGTCTTCGGACCGATCGGCGTGAGCGTCGGCGCGTTTGTCGCAGCCACCCCGCTCGCGCCGGTGCTCATACCGCTTGCTGGAGCTGTCGCAGTCGGCGGACCCGCCATCGCGCTGTTCATGTCCGGCGGCATGGTGAGCTCGTGGCGCGCCCGACGCGCCCGCAACCGCGCCCTCGACACGGCCTTCGCAGCCAACCCACCGAAGATCGACCGGGCCCTCGCGCTCTACGAGCACGGCCGGGCACTCGACGCACCTCGCGATCAAGCCGCAGTAGAAGCCTCCGCCGAGCGTCGTATCAAAGAAGCGATCGACGCCATGTACGCGAACGCCGACGGAAACCCCATGTTGTTGCTCGACCAACTCCCCCAACGGCTCGCCGACCAGGTACACGAACAGATTGCCGCCGACATCCCGAAACTCGCGCTCGAGTTCTCACCGAAAATCGCCGAGACGCTTGGCTCCACCGACAATCCGGTCGAGTTCGCCGACGCGCAACTCGATCTCTTGGTTGCCCCCCGCACCGTGTACATGGCCATTGCGGTGCTCTCGAGCGCGATCGAGCAGTCGCCCGAGGTAGCCGCTCGAGTGATCTACGAGTCCGAACGGGTCCACGCGGAAATCAGTGCCTACCCCCGCGCCGCCGCCGCGTTCGCCGAGCTCGCCGGCGCCGCGCACACTCGCATCTCCGAAGAGCTTGCCGCCGACGGGAACACGTACTCGGCACACCATCACGAGCAAGCGGCGGCTCAGTGGGCCAGCCGCAGCGGGCGCACGGCTGAATCTCGGTTTCTCGGCGACCTCTGAGCGCAATTCGCCGCTGTTTGACGCGTCCCGGTGACGGGTGTTGCACTCGCGCCTTGTGAGTGGAGCGGACCACGAACTCAACGAACGCCTCGACCGCGTGGCACGCGATGCCTCGGACCTGCGGCGGCAACGCACGCTGCTCTACACCGGCGGCGCCGTCGTGGCCTTGGGCGCAGTTGCGCCCGTTGCGCTGGGCGTCGCCAGCACAGCATTTCTCGCCGTGGGGGCACTGGGTGCTGTTCTCCCCGTTGGCGGACTCGCCGGTCGCGGCGGCCCCCTTGCCGTGGCGCGGGCCCGGCGCGACCGCGACACGGGACTGCGCGATGCCATCCAACGCGTTGATGGCGTAGGCGCTGAACTGCTCATCGCCCGCGGCGCTCAGATCGAGGCGGACCGGCCCAAGCGCGTTGCCTGGTTGGTCGCCCAGCTCGAAGTCCTGATCGGCGACCCGCGGCTGCGCAACGCAGTCGATTCCGTGTGGTTCGAGCTGCGGCCGTTGATGGCCGCGCAACCACAACTTGCTGCCTCGGTAGTGAACGGCATCGCCGCCATCGGCGACCGACACAACGATGCATCCGCTCGCGAAGCGCTGTTCGACGTGATGAAGAGCGCCGGTATCGATCCCAACTCCGAATCCGGCCGCCAGATCTACGAAGTCGGGAAGCGCTGGGGTCTCGACATCCATTCACTCCACACGCACAACCCATCCGACATCGAGCCCGATGTCGTGGCACCGCCGCCGCCGCCACGGATTCGCCGGGTGGTGGCACCGCCGGCGCGCACCGTTGACGAAGCCATCGCCAAGATGGTCAACAATGACGACGCCAACGGGCTCCTTGCCGTCGGGGAACTGCGGTCGCTCATCACCGACGACCCCACCAATGCGCGCCGCCTCCTCGAGCACGCGAACGACACGTTCATCACGCTGCGCGACGAGCACGACCGCGCCGGCGACGCACACGTGTTGGCCGGAGTCGTGGTGAAGGCGCTGGGTGTGCTGGCCGCGGCCGAACCGGCGAACGCGCCGCAGCACCAAGCACTGGCTGCTCAGTGGCAAGTGCTCACGCGACCAACCAGCCGACCACCCCTCGGCCGCTGACTCGTCCACCGTCCCAAACTGGCGCGCGGAGGGGTGCACGAACAGCACCCTGCACGCGCCAAAAGGGAAGCGTCAGGCGCCGCGGCGTTCCTTCACGGCCCGCAGCTTCGGGGCCTGGCGGGCCAACTTCGTCATCGCAATCCGGCCGGTGCGCTGCTGCTCGGTGATGCCGTAGGGCGCGAGCAGATCGCTGAGCGCGTCGAGCTGGTCGGGAGTACCGGCCAACATGATGGTGACGGCGTTGTGGCCGACATCCACGACCTTGGCGTCGAAGATCGCCGCCAGCTCACTGATGTGCGCGCGCTGGTCGGGCTGCGCCTTCACGCTCACCAACATGAGCTCGCGCTCCACCCCTTCACCCGACCCGATCTCGACGATCTTGAGCACGGGGATGAGCTTGTGGAGCTGCTTGCTGATCTGCTCGAGCGGCGCGCTCTCGGCATCGACCACGATCGTCATACGGGAGAACCGATCGTCCTCGGTGGGTGAAACCGCCAACGAGAAGATGTTGAACCCACGACGAGAGAACAACGCGGCCACTCGCGTGAGAACACCGAACCGGTTCTCCACCAGCACGCTGAAGATGTGATGTTGCGCGGGGGCTTCGCTCATTGCCCTTCTCCAGGATCGGCAACGATCAGGTCGTCGTTGGTGGCGCCGGCGGGCACCATGGGGAACACCTTCTCGCGATGGTCGGTACGGAAATCGATGACCACCGGACGGTCGTCGATCTCGTTCGCCTTCTGAATGGTGGGTTCGACATCGGCGGGGTCGTCGACCCGGAACGCCACACACCCCATGGCTTCGGCCCACTTCACGTAGTCGGGCAGGTCAGGCGACAGGTACACCTCGCTGTAACGCTCGTCGTAAAACATCTCTTGCCACTGGCGCACCATGCCCAGGTACGCGTTGTTCAGAATCGCGACCTTGACCGGAATGCGCTCGGCGCTCGCAGTGACGAGTTCTTGCGCGGTCATCTGGAAACACCCGTCACCGTCGACCGCCCAGACCATGCGGTCGGGTCGACCGACCTTGGCACCAATCGCGGCCGGGATGGAGAAGCCCATGGTGCCCAGACCACCCGAGTTCACCCACGTGTAGGGCTGCTCGAACTTCCAGTACTGGCTGGCGAACATCTGGTGCTGCCCCACACCACTGGCGAGGATCGTGTCGTCAGTGGCGTTCTCCCGCAGTGTTTCGAGCACGTACTGCGGCTTGATGGTGCCGGTGTCAGGTTGTTCGTAGTGAAGCGGGAACTCTTCCTGCCATTCGTGCAGTTGCTTCCACCATGCATTCAGGTCGGGCGCGCCGTCCGCGCGCTCCTGCTCGCTGCGCACCGCCTTGATGAGTTCTTCGATCACCAAGCGCGCGTCGCCCACGATAGGAACGTCGGGGTTGCGTACCTTGCCCTGCTCGGCCGGGTCGATGTCGACATGGATGACCTTTGCGTCGGGCGCGAAGCCGTCGAGCTTGCCGGTGACGCGGTCGTCGAAGCGCGACCCCAGCGCAATGAGCAGGTCGCTCTTCTGCATGCTGGTGATCGCGGTGTAGTTGCCGTGCATACCGGGCATGCCCAAGCACTGCGGGTGCGAGTCGGGGATGGCGCCGCGTGCCATGAGTGTGGTGACCACTGGCGCGCCGGTGAGCTCGGCGAACGCCTGCAAAGCCTCGGCGGCCCGCGCCTTCAAGATGCCACCACCCGCATAGATGACCGGGCGCTTGGCCTGCTGGATGAGCTTGGCCGCTTCCTTGATCTGTTTGCCGTGCCCCTTCATGTTCGGCTTGTACCCCGGCAAGTCGATGCTGTCCGGCCAGTACCAATCCATCATCTGGTTGCTGATGTCCTTGGGCACGTCCACGAGCACCGGGCCCGGACGACCAGTGGTGGCAACGTGGAACGCCTCGTGGATGATCTGCGGAATGTCGTTCGCGTCGGTGACCAACCAGTTGTGCTTGGTGATTGGCATGGTGATGCCAACGGTGTCGCACTCCTGGAACGCATCGGTACCGATCACCGAATACGGCACCTGACCGGTGACGACCACCATGGGGATGGAGTCCATGTACGCGTCGGCGAGCGGCGTGACGATGTTGGTGGCCGCCGGCCCACTGGTGACCATGGCCACGCCCGGCCGACCGGTCGCGTGCGCATACCCCTCGGCCATGTGACCTGCGCCCTGCTCGTGGCGCACCAGGATGTGGCGGATCGAGCTCTCGATCAGCGGGTCGTACACCGGGAGGATCGCTCCACCCGGAAGACCGAACATGACTTCGGTGCCTTCCATCTCGAGGCTCTTGATGAGGGCTTGGGCGCCGGTGAGTTTCATGGTGTTCCTCGAATCGGAGTGGTTGATTCGGACGGTCGAAATCGGGCGGACATGAAAAACCCCTGGCGGTGGGCCAGGGGCGAAAGCGCACGCGCGCGACGGGGCGGGCGTGCGCTACGTGAGTACTACCAGGAGGTTGGAACGGCTGGTCATTGCCCGACAGTCTGACGGAATCGAGGCGCGAAGGCAAGCCGAAACCGGGAAAACCGCCTCAGTCGGACGGACCACCCCTCCGGAGCGAGGCTCTACCATCGCTCCGAGTGGCTGAACCGTTCTGGCAGCGGTGGTGGACGTACCACACGTACTACCGAGACGAGGCCCGCGCCCGCAGGCGCGGCGACTTCGACGCCGCGCTCGACATCCTGCTCGAGCACGCAAACCGCCGGCACTGGAGCAACGCGCTCGCCATGAGCCACAACGTCATCGGCAGCTACGCCGCGACCGGCCGC
Source organism: Acidimicrobiia bacterium (assembly GCA_049317385.1). Lineage (GTDB taxonomy): Bacteria > Actinomycetota > Acidimicrobiia > IMCC26256 > JBMOIJ01 > JBMOIJ01. The sequence goes on along the minus strand of JBMOIJ010000006.1, from coordinate 89,732 downwards.
CCCGATCTGGTCGAGCCCATCCTGGCCATGATGGCCGAGCGAGTGGGCGAGGCCGATACCGATCACGCACGCACCTGGGGGCGGGCCATCACCCTCCAGACGGCGTGGCAGATCGATCCGGCGTTGTTGGCGGTCACTGAGGCGCGCCTCGGCATGGAAGTTCCGGCGCCGCCCAAGCACTTCGAACCCACCGTCGCGCAAACTCCCGAACGCTTGCAGTTTCTCTTCACACTCGTGGCCGACCCTGGGGCGCGCACTGAGGAGTTGCTCACCGAGTTGCGTGATCAAATCGTCGAGCTTGCGAGCAGCGGTGCCGAACTCGCTCGAACCGCACTCGACCTCGCCACCGAACGGTTCGCCACGCTCGAGTCCGAAGGCCGTCACCTGGCAGCCGCCACCGTCGCCGACATCGCTGCGATCGCGCACCGCATCGTGCATCCCGGCGACGACTCCGTTGCCGCGCGCTGGGCGGACCGCGCGAACTCGTTGCGCAAGCTTGTCACCGACGGCCCCGACTTCGGGCCGCGGCTCGCGCTCGGCTGACTCGACCGCGGCGCACGCAGTGCTGGTGGCGCGGCGCGCCCTCAGCGCTGGTGGGCCGGGCAGCTGAACGTGGTGCGGCCGCCTACTGTGCGCCGTTCGAGCGGAGCGCCATCCTTGGGGCAATAACCTCCCGGATGCCGAGCAACCATCAGGTCACCGGTGTGTGAACCACCCCGCTGCAACAACTGCGTGACCGTCTTCTTCACCGTGCGATGCAACACCCGAAGGTCGTCATCAGTGAGCGAGTTCGCGCGCCTCGTCGGGTCGAACCCCGCACGCCAGAGGATCTCGTCGGCCAGGAGATTCCCGAGCCCCGCAATTCGCGACTGATCCATCAATACGGCTTTGAGCGGTGCCTTCCTATGCGAGACGGCGGCGCGGAACTGCGCCAACGTGATGGTGAAGACGTCGGCCCCGAGCCGATCTTCGTCGGGGTCGAGTTCGACTGCGCCCAAGCGCCGCGGGTCGCGCAAGCCGAAGGAACTCCCGTCGGTGAACGTGAATCCGAATCGCACCCACTCGGGCGCGTCACGGTTCGACGCGTACAGAAGTGGATCGCCGGCTGCGTCGCCGTCGACGAGCAAACGGCCGCTCATCCCGAGGTGTAACCCAATGGTGCACGCGTCGGTGTCGAGGAGGATCAACTTGCCGCGCCGACGCGCCGTGACGGTGGTGCGCCCCTTCAACACTCGGCGCGCCGCCGTCGGCGTGAGCCCCCGCTTCAGGAACCATGCGTCGGGGGCGTGGACGCGCGCGATCGTGCGGCCCAGCGCCCGCTCCTCGAGGAGTTGGCGCGCGTACTCCGCTTCGAGCCCCTCAGGCACTAGGCGTTGGTGATGGCGCCGCGGTCGGCCCCTTGAGCCAACTTGGCGTACTTCGCCAAGAAGCCGGTCGGGTAGCGCGGTTCGGGGCGCTTCCAGTTCGCCTGCCGCTGCGCCAGGGTGGCCGGATCGACGCGAAGGTCGATGGTGTGCGCTTCGGCGTCGATGGCGATGGAATCGCCGTCCTCGACGAACGCGATCGGTCCACCGTCCCACGCCTCGGGCGCAACGTGGCCCACGCAGAAACCATGCGTTCCGCCCGAGAAGCGACCGTCGGTGATGAGCGCGCAGTCACCGCCACGACCGGCACCCTTCATGGCCCCGGTCACTGCGAGCATCTCGCGCATGCCCGGCCCGCCTTTGGGTCCCTCGTAGCGGATGACGACCACGTCGCCCGCGTTGATGCGGCCGCCGAGGATCGCATCCATCGCAGCGTCCTCACCGTCGAACACGCGCGCGCGACCTTCGAACCGCATCTGGTCGATCCCGGCAACCTTCACCACACTTCCGTTCGGGGCAAGCGATCCCTTGAGCACCGCAATGCCACCTTGCACGTGGATGGGCTGTTGCACCGGATGCACCACGTCACCGTCGGGCTTCGGCGGCCGGGTCTTCTCGAGGTTCTCGGCGATGGTGAGACCGGTCACCGTCATGCAGTTTCCGTGCAACAGCTGGTTGTCGAGCAGTTCACGCATCACCACCGGGATGCCACCGATCCGGTCGATGTCGCTCATGTGGTACTTGCCGTGCGGTTTGGTGTCGGCGATGTGCGGGACGTACTTGCCGATCTTGTTGAAGTCGTCGAGCGTGAGGTCGACGTGGGCCTCGTTCGCAATGGCCAACAAGTGCAGCACTGCGTTAGTGGAACCACCGAGTGCCATGACCACGGCAATCGCGTTCTCGAACGCTTCCTTCGTCATGATTTGCCGGGGCCGCAACCCCAGCTCGAGCATGCGCATCACCGAGCGACCCGATTCGTAGGAATCGTCGTCGCGGCGGCGGTCGACGGCCGGCGGCGACGCACTGCCGGGCAGCGCCATACCGAGCGCCTCGGCGATGGCCGCCATCGTGTTGGCGGTGAACATGCCCCCGCATGCACCCATGGTGGGGCACGCGCGCATCTCGATCTCGCCGAGTTCATTCTCGCTGAGCGTTCCGGCTGCGCACGCGCCAACGGCCTCGAACACGCTGACGATGTCGAGCGTCTGGTCGCCCAGCCGCCCGGGCAGGATGGAACCGCCGTACATGAACACCGTGGGCAAGTTCAGCCGCGCCGCCGCCATGAGCATGCCGGGCGTGGTCTTGTCGCACGCGCCGAACGCCACCATCGCATCGAGCCGCTCGGCGTGCATGACGCACTCGACCGAATCAGCGATGATCTCGCGCGACACCAACGACGCGCGCATCCCTTCATGCCCCATGGAGATGCCGTCGCTGACTGCGATGGTGCCGAACTCGATGGGAAAACCGCCGGCGTCGCGCACACCGACCTTGGCTCGCTCGGCCAGCCGCTTCAGTGACAGCTGACACGGCGTGACCTCGTTCCATGTGTGCGCCACGCCCACCTGCGCCTTGTCCCAGTCGGCGTCGGTCATGCCGATGGCCCGCAACATCGCTCGGGCCGGGGCGCGCTCCATGCCGTCGGTGACTTCCCAACTCATGGGCTTCATGGGGTTGCGAGGGCCGGTGGGTACGTCGGTCATGGGCGGGAGCCTACCCACCGGCGTTTTCGCAGAGGTCGCGTTTGGAAGCTCGAACCCGACCGCGCGTCTTGGCCCGAACGGCGCTAGCGGCCGACCGGCAACAGTTCCGAGCTCAGCCCCCGAGAGCGGCGCCGGTCGGTGCGCTCGACCGCGGCCACAGCACTGCGAGCAGTGGCAAACACCGCCCCCAAGGGATCGCTTGTCGAGGCGTTCGTCATCAGCTCATGCACCGACCGCGGCTCGATTTTCGATCCCGCCGCCACCGCCAGCAGCACGTCGCGAACCACCTGCCGATCCCGCACTTCGAGTTCGGAGGCGAGTACGAGGCTCCGCAAGGCCGACGGGGTATGCAGCGCAATGAGGCGCTCGCGCTCGTCAGCGGGGCCGCCCGCCGCCGCCACGAGAACGGCTTCGCGCAGCTCGAGTTGTTGGTTCATGTCGAGGGTGGGGACCAGCCGACGCCGGTCGCCGGCATGCGCAACGAAGTCAGCCACATCAGCGCGCGCAAGCTCGAGCATCCCTGGCAGCGCGTCCCGTGGCAGCGCGTCGAGCACGTCGTCGAGCACCCGCGGTTCGTCCAAGCCGCTGAGTGCCGCGAGCATCACCACTGCATGCGCCAAGTTGCGACCCACACCATTGGGCGCAATCACGGCTCGGCTGAAGCGCACGGATTGGCTGTGGAGCGCAACCTGCAGGCGCAGCCCTCGAATCGCCCGATCCATGAGCGCCCGCGGCACGTTCGGTCGGGCGGTTATGTCGACCCAACGGTCAATGGCCGCGCGTACGTCGGCTTGTTTCGATGTCGACATTGACGGCACGAGCCGCCGATTGTCGAAGTCGGCCTCCGCCACCAACCCCACAGACGGCAACGTAAGGCTGCGTCATCACGCCGTCGATGCGTGTCACCTGACGTTCACCTGGCCGCAAGCGATCAGATGCAATCAACCTCAGGTATGGCGGATGCGGGCTGCCCGTGGCACATGCAGCGCGCGTTGCGCACACTCGAGATTGCGGATCTCGACGTCGAAGCGATCTGCGCAGAGCGGGTCGCCTGGCCCTTTCGCAATCACCTCGTCGAGATCGTGGGGCTCGTCAAGCACCGACAACGACACCAGCCGCACTGCGGCCACCGTGCCGTTGCGATGGGCCCGGCACCGGGCGCGCAACTCACGAGCGCGCCCATCACCGGCATAGAGCCGCGTCCAGTCGACGTGCGCATCGGGCGCGGGGCCAAGGCGCGCCAACAGTTCCGGGCCAGGGTCACGTTCGACTCGCGGCACGATGAGGGTCTCGAGCACCGTGATGTCGGTACTCACCTCCTCGGCGTCGGCGGGCACATCCGGCGTGGCCGGCGCTTGCCCGTGTTCGAGGTGCGCTCGCGCTTCGAGCAACGCGCGCAGTTCGCTGCGCCAGGCTTCGGAGAGCGACGGGATGATCGAGCTGTCCATGTTGCCTCCCGAACCGCCCGGCCGACGCTATTGCGCCGGGGGGCACTCGTGGTGTCACCACCGGCGGTGGCGGCACTACCAGGAGGTGTCAGCCAAGTCGCTCGTCCAAGAGCCGATTCAGCACTTGGGGGTTCCCCTGCCCCCTCAGGGCCTTCATGGCCTCGCCCATGAGGAAGCCCCGCTTCTTCTTCTTCACCTTGTCGTCGCCGGCTCGGTACTCGTCGACGGCCTCGGCGTTCGCGGCCAGGACCTCGTCGACGGTGGCGGCCAAGGCACCCTCGTCGCTCACCTGCTCGAGGCCCCGTTCGGCCACCACCTGGCGCGGTCGCTTGGGCTCGCGCAGGCACTCGGACAGCACGTCCTTGGCCTGGGCCCGCGAGATGGTCCCGGTCGCCACCAGGGCCACGAGCTCGGCGACGCCGTCAGGCGCGAGCGGCAACACCTCGGGCGACCCGCCCGACTCGTTGAGGAACGCCAACACGTCTCCGGTGCACCAGTTCACGACGTCCTTGGGCGCACCCTCCTCGAGCGCGACCACGGCCCGCTCCGCATAGTCGGCCAAGCCGGGGACGTCGATCAGGATCTGCGCATCGGCCATGGTGATGCCCCACTCGGCCACGAAGCGCGCACGCTTCACGGCCGGGAGCTCCGGCATCGACGCGCGGACCGCCGCCCGCAGTTCCGCAGTGGGTGCCACCGGCACCAGATCGGGTTCGGGGAAGTAGCGGTAGTCCTCGCTCCCCTCTTTGGAACGCATGCCGTGCGTACGCCCGTCGGCTTCGTTCCAGTGGCGCGTCTCTTGGACAATGCGCTCACCGGTCTCGATGGCGTCGACCTGTCGCGCGATTTCGTAGTCGATGGCGCGCCCCAACGACCGCAGGGAGTTCATGTTCTTGATCTCGACCTTGGTGCCGAACGCTTCGGTGCCCTTCGGCCGCACCGACACGTTCGCGTCGACGCGCATGGAGCCTTCTTCCATCTTCACGTCGGACACACCGATGGCAGCCAACACGGCGCGCAGTTCGCTGACGTAGCCGCGGGCCTGTTCGGCACTGCGAATGTCGGGTTCGCTCACGATCTCCATGAGCGGCACGCCCGCGCGGTTGTAGTCGACGAGCGAGAAGTCGGCGTCGTGGATGCGGCCGCCGCCACCCATGTGCGTGGTCTTCCCAGTGTCTTCTTCCATGTGCGCACGCGTGATGCCGATGCGCGTGCCGTCGAGATCGATGTGACCATTCGCGCAGATGGGTTCGTCGTACTGACTGACCTGATAGTCCTTCGGCATGTCGGGGTAGAAGTAGTTCTTCCGGTGGAAGAGCGACTCCTCGGGCACGTCGAAGTCGAACGCCTCGCCGATGCGCACCGCGTACTCGACCACCTGCTGGTTCAGGACCGGCAGCGAGCCCGGCAGCCCCAGACACACTGGGCAGACGTTGGTGTTCGGCTCGGCGCCGAACTCGTTCGGGCACGAGCAGAACAACTTGGTGGCCGTCGACAGTTCGACGTGCACCTCGAGTCCGATGACGGGTTCGTAGTCCTCGACTGGCATGAGGGGCCAGGTTACGACGTACGGCCGGGGATCTTGGTGGCCGGCGGCGGTTTCTGCGGATCGAACGGCACCAGGTTCTCGAGGAGCGGCACCAACTGGTCGCGCTTCAGATTGGTGCGCACCTGGTAGCGGGTGTTGCCCACGATGATCTCGGCGAAGGTGTCCCCGTCCTTCGTGCCGATCCAGCCGGAGTTCCCGTTCACAGTGATGTCCTGCGCATCGGCGGGTCGAATCGACGCACACGACACCGGCAACGAGAACGTCTCGGTGAATCCGCCGTTTTCGGGGTTCGAGAACCGAACCGACGCCTGGCGGCACTGTTCTTCAGTGGCTGGAGCGGGCAGCACCTGCGCGTCGCGCAGCGACCAGCCCTGGTAGATCTCGGCCGGGACCAGCACCGTGGCATCGGTGAACGACTTGAGCACCTCTTCGTCGGTGTTCGGGGTCTGGTCGATCTGCGCCGGCTGAGGTGCCGTGATCTCGACCGGCGAATCCCACACCAGATCGTTGGTGTCATAGGAGTACGTGATGCCGGTTGCGGTGCCACGAGCGCCCAGCGCCTTCACCGCGCCGGTGGGGCTCATGGTGATGAGCAGCTCGCGGGTGGAAAGCTGCCCGCCCGCTTGGGCGAAGAAGTACTCATACGCCGATGCTTCGACGCGCAGCACCACCGTGTCACCCGAGCGGGAATCGATCTTCGGTGATCGCGTCCGCACCAGCATGTCGGCAAGGAGACGAGCCGGATTGGCCGCCCTGGGAATGTCGAGTGAACGCCACGGCGTCCCTTCGATGTCGGCGTCGGCAGCCGCGCGGGTCCACGCGTCCTCCCCCACCACAACCGTCTCGATGGTGGTGCCCCCCGTTCGCTTCAGAGTGCGCAACGACGCGGCCAGCACCGACTCGAGCGACCCCGTTGCCGAGGTGTTCACGTTCTTGGACCCGACCGCAACCTGCGCTTGTTCGCTGAACTTCCACGTCACCGATTGGCGCGCCGCAACGTACTGCCGGGCCTTGGTGAGCAGCTGCTCCGCTTCGGAGACCTTCGGTGTGTCCGAACCGTTGTTGCGCACCACCACGATGCCGACGACGGCCACGATCACCATCAGCGCCAGCGCGGCGGCCACGCCGGCCAACACGAGACCGGTCCGTTTGCGCGGCGGCTGTGCCCCGCCGCTCCCGGGCTCGGGGACGTAGGGCATCGCAGCCATGTCGAACGACGGCGGGCTCGACGGCGGCGGAGGCGGGCCCGCTACCGGCGCGACCGGTGGTTGCGTGGGTCCGGGCGGTGGGATCGGTGGAGGCCCAGGGGGCGGGAGCGGTTCCATAGCGGCGTGGCGAAGAGCCACGCCCAGACTATTGGCCGGCGCGCGCTTCGAGCTCCGCGGCCACCCGGAACATCACGGGTTCGGCCAGCGTCGGCGCCAATACCTGGATTCCCACGGGCAGCCCGGCCGCGTCCGCACCGAAGGGCACGCTCATGGCCGGGTGCCCGGCCAAGTTGGTGGGGATGGTGCACACGTCGGAGAGGTACATGGCCAGCGGGTCGGCCGCCTTGGCCCCGAACTCGAACGCCGTGGTGGGCGACGTGGGCGACAACAAAACGTCGACGCCCTCGTAGACACGCGCGAAATCGCGGGTGATGAGCGTGCGCACCTTCTGCGCACTGCCGTAATACGCGTCGTAGTACCCGGCCGACAACGCGTAGGTGCCAAGCATGATGCGCCGCTTGACCTCGGGCCCGAAGCCCTGGCCACGGGTGTCCTTCATCATTGCGGCCACCCCGTTGCCTTCGTCGACGCGCATGCCGTAACGCACACCGTCGTAGCGGGCGAGGTTGCTGGACGCTTCGGCCGGCGCAATGAGGTAGTACGCGGTGAGGCCGTACTTCACACTGGGCACCGACACCGTGGACACGATGGCGCCCGCCGCTTCCAACGTCGCGGCGGCGCGGTCGAGCGCGTCGCGCACCTCGGGTTGGAGACCTTCGGTTTTGGCCAGCTCGTCGATCACGCCGACGCGCACGCCTTGCACGCCATCGCGCAACTGCGACGCGATCGACGGGAGCGGCGCAGAGAGCGACGTGGAGTCAGCGGCGTCGTGACCCCAAATGGTCTCGAGCAACAACGCCGCGTCCTCCACGTCGCCGGCGAACGGGCCGATCTGATCGAGCGACGACGCGAACGCAATGAGGCCGTACCGCGACACCGTGCCGTAGGTGGGTTTCACGCCCACCACGCCGCACAGCGCAGCCGGTTGACGGATGGAACCGCCCGTATCGGAACCCAACGAGAGCGGCGCGAAGTCTGCGGCCACCGCCGCAGCCGAACCACCCGACGACCCGCCGGGTACGCGCGTCACGTCGCGCGGGTTGCGCGTGGGACCGAACGCCGAGTTCTCGGTGGACGAACCCATGGCGAACTCGTCGAGGTTCGTCTTGCCCACGAACACCGCGCCGGCGTTGCGTAGTTGCGCAACGACCGTGGCGTCATACGGCGGGCACCATCCATTGAGGATGCGAGACGAACACGTGGTGGGAACGCCACGCGTACAGAGGTTGTCCTTCAACGCGATGGGAACGCCGGCCAGCGGACCGGGGTCCTCGCCGGCCTGCACGCGCGCGTCGACTGCGTCGGCCATGGCGCGGGCCTCGTTGGCCGTGACAAGGTTGAACGCGTGGATCTCGGACTCGCGTGCATCGATACGAGCGAGGTGTTCTTCGACCACATCACGAGCGCGGCGGTTGCCGGCACGCACGGCGGCTGCGACTTCCCGTGCGGTCATGCGTCGAGAATCCGAGGCACTCGGAAACGGCCGGCTTCGGATGCCGGGGCCTGCGCCAGCACTTCGCTGCGGTCGACACCCGGGCGGGCATCGTCGGCGCGCAGCACGTTGCGCAGCGGGAACGGGTGCCCGGTGGGTTCTGCGCCGGCGAGATCGAGCTCTTCGAGGTCACGGGCATGGTCGAGGATGCCGGCCAGCTGCTCGGTGTAGGTGGCGACTTCGTCGTCGGAGAGCGCGAGTCGGGCGAGATGCGCAACGTGTTCGACGTCGGCGCGAGTGATGCGTTCGGTCACGGCGGCGCAGTCTAGGAGCGGCACCTCCGGGCGCCGGTAGGATCGGCGACCGTGACGAAGTACGAGTTCTTGTCCGACGAGTGGATCGACGCCGTGTTCGCGCTCGTGGTGGAGTACCGCGACGACATTCCCACCGACGCCGACCTCCTCCTCAACGTCGAAGTACTCGACTCGCCCTGGGGGGACCGCCAGCTGCACCTGGGGGCAACCGAAGGCGCACCGCAGGTGGGCCACGGCTTCCACGACGAAGCCGACCTCACCTTGGCGCTCGACTACATCACGGCAGCCGAGGTGTTCGCGTCGGGCGACCCCCAGGCCGGACTCACCGCGTTCTTGATGGGCAAGGTGCGGGTCCAAGGCGACGTCACCAAGCTGATCGCCGCCGGCACCATCACCGGGATCCCGCTGGCCGCTCCCGAAGTGGCCAGCAAGATCGTGGCGTTCACCGTGACGCCGTCGGCGCCTTCGACACCGTCGGAGTAATCAGGCTCGGCTGCGTAATGCTGGGCTGGGCCGCCGCCTCGGCCGCCAGGTCGATGACGGCCTCCGACGATCCATTCCCCCATGCGATGACGGGCCGGTTGTTGTGGGCGACTTCCCACACCAACATCGGGGCCGGGATCGGGGCGCAGAACAGGTGTGACTCGATTTCGGGGGCGAGCGCTACGGCTTGGAACGGGCCCGGGCGCATCGACGCCGGGCGGCCGTAGCCGTTCCCGGGGCGTCGAACCGGCGGGTGGCTGGTTCCTCCGTGGGCGAAGCGTCGCATCCCGACCTCCTCTGGCGTTGCCGTAGTGACCACGCTGCGTAGTTGGAAGGTACGGATCCACCCCCACCGAGTCCAGCCCTCGATGACTACAGATTCATAGTTATTTCACGCCATGACGTGCTTGCGAATTGGGCGTAAAAGTTGTTGAATATGGACAAATCGCAAGGCCGCGTGGGCTGGGTTGTGCGCGTGCCCGTTTCTCACGCTCCGTGAGAAGGAGGCGAAGGAACCCAGGTCAGGGGCTCGCGGCGCTCCAGGAATGACTAGAAACTGTAGTTCATTTGGAGTGCGACATGATCATTTCTGAATGTCCATTCTGCAATTTGCGATTGTGAAGTGCGCAGAGCGGGCAGGAACCGGGCTCAGAGGAACAGCCGGACGGTGGAGCCCTTCTTCACCTGGCCGCCCGCAGGGGCCTGCGCCTGGACCTTCTTGCCCGGGCCGTAGTTCGAGACGTCGGGCACCAACCCCAGACTCTGGAGCTTCTGTGAGGCCGCCTCGACCGCCAGCCCCACCACGTTCGGCACCGCCACAAGCTCGGGCCCCTTCGACACGCTCACGGCGACCTTGGATCCCCGAGCGATCTTTGAGCCGGCCGACGGGTCGGTACCGACCACCTGGCCGGCCGGCACCGAGTCCGAGAACACGTCAGCCCGTGCGGCAGTGAACCCTTGGGCCGACAGCGTCTGCGCAGCCACGTCGAACGTCTTGCCGGCAACATCGGGCACCGCAATGGGTGCCGGACCATCGCTGACCGCAATCGTGACCACGCTGTCGCGCGGCGCGGTCTTGAGGTCAGGCGGATCAGTGTTGATGACCGCGTTCTTCGGCACCTGCTCGTCGAAGCGGCGCGTGACGTTCACCACGAAACCGGCCGCCGACAGTTGCGCCGATGCATCGTCGACCGTGAGCCCACCCACTGCGGGCACTGCCACCGGCGGTGGACCGCTCGAGAGCACGAGCGTGATCGTGCTGCCGTCGCCCACCAACGCGCCCGCGCGCGGAATCTGCTCGAGCACGGTGCCCACCGGGTCGTCACTGCTACGCGAATCGGCGCGCACGGCGAATCCGAGCCGCCCCGCAACTTCCGACGCCGCCGCGCGCGGGTTCCCCACCAGGTTCGGCACCGCCACCGAACCGTTGTCCGGGGCCAACAGCGCAACGGCCGCCGCACCGAACGCAACCAGCACGGCCAACAACACCACCACCGCTGCCACCGCAGCCGACGTTCGCCGCGGCGGCAGCACGTGGAGCACCTCGATCTCATCGACCGCGTCCTGGTCGAAGAGCGCCGAGTCCTTCAACCCGGCGATGTTCGTGGGGTTCGGGTCTTCGATGGCGATCCCCGGGCCCGCCAGCGTGAGCGGTCCCGGCGGCGGCAGCTGCTTCGCGCCATCGCCCAGCGCCGCGGCCATCGTGGCCGCATCCGGGTAGCGGTCAATGGGATCAGGGCACCCCGCCCGTTCGATGACCGGCACCAACGGGCCGAGTTCGTCGGGCGCTTCGATACCCATCTGCGAACGAATCGCCAACGTGCCGATGGGCGTGTCGCTGACCAGCGGGACCGTGCCGGCGACCGACTCCGACAGAACGATCGCGAGCGCGTAGAGATCGGCGCGCGCGTCGATGGTCAGCCCGGCCGCTTGCTCGGGCGCCGCGTAGCGCGCCGTACCGATGATGGCGCCGGTGGGTTCGGTGAGGCTCGCTTCGGCGAGCGCACGCGCCAAACCGAAGTCGGCAATGCGCGGCACGCCGTGCTCGTCGAAGAGGATGTTGGCCGGCTTCACGTCGCGATGCACCAACCCGCGGGCGTGCGCGTACTCGAGTCCCCGGCAGACCTCCTGGCCCACGTACGCCGCCTGCGCCGGCGTGAGCCGCACGCCGGCGTCGAGCATGGACCGCAACGAACCACCGTCGAGCAGCTCGAGGACCATGAACGGCACGTCGTCCTCGCCCCAGTCGTAGACCGCAACCAGGTTGGGATGGTGCAGCGAGGCCGCCAGCTGGGCTTCGGCCCGGAAACGGCGGAGGAACGCTTCGTCGTCGGCCAACGCGGCGTGGAGCACCTTCACGGCGACGCGACGCTTCAATGTGACGTCGTCGGCGGCGTACACCCGGCCGCTGGCACCCGCGCCGATGGGCGCGAGCAGTCGGTAACGACCGGCGAGGACGCGGCCCGTGAGGTCGGCAACGCCGCTGAGCATCTGTCGACGGTAGCCAACCGACCGGCGAAAACGGGGTCAATCCAGCGCTGCGGAGTCGCCGTCCGATGACACCGACCCGAGGCACGCGCAGTACCGTCGGGGGTGTGAGCGACTCCCCGACCACCGACACTGCGTCACCGACTGCGGCGGAACCAACCGGTCCTGCGCCGGCGCCCGTCGCCAAGCCGCGCAACCCGGCACGCGTGGCGATTGTGCTCGGCCTCGTGGTGCTTGCGCTGTTCTGCCTCATCGCGGTGGCTGCCACGACCAAGACCGACGACGTCACCGGACGGGTATCCGGCAAAGCCGAGACCGCCAGTCGGCCCGGGCTGGGACCCGAGGCCGGCAGCACCCGCCCCCTCGAGGTCGAGAGCGTGACTCCGCGCCCCTCGGACGTGGTGGGCCCGCAGCCCGAGATCATTGCCGACCTGGCGGCGGGCTTCACCGGTGAGCTCGTCATCGACGGCATCGACATCCCCGTCGACCAGACCACGCGCATTCCGGGCCTCGGCACCATCTCGTTCCGCCCGACGAAGGGCAAGGACGTCAGCCGCTTCGATGCCGGCGTGCACACGGTGCGCGTCGTGTACTGGCCCGACGCCAGCACCCGCGAACGCGACGCCAGGACCTTCGACTGGTCGTTCCGCGTCGCCGCCTGACCTCCGAGGCGTTTTTCACTGTCAAATAGCCAGCTGAAAAACGCCTCAATGGGTGAGGAGGGCGACGAACGCGGCTTCGTCGAGCACCGGCACCCCGAGCTGTTCGGCCTTCGCCAACTTCGAACCCGGGCTCGCGCCCGCCACCACGTAGGTGGTCTTCTTCGACACACTGCCCGTGACCTTGCCCCCGCGCGACTCGATGGCCGCCTTGGCATCGTCGCGAGTGAACCCCTCGAGCGTGCCGGTGACCACGAACGTCATGTCGGCCAGCGTGGCGTCCTCGGGCGTGAGCGCCGTGCGCTGTGGTGCCGTGAGGTCGACACCCGCGGCCCGCAACTTGTCAATGATCACCTGATGCGCAGGATCGGCGAAGTACGCCATGACGCTGGCCGCAATGACGTCGCCGACGCCTTCGACGGCCGAGAGCTCGTCCTCGCGAGCAGCCATGACCGCGTCGAGCGAACCGAACACCGACGCGAGCTCTGATGCCGCCGCCGGCCCCACGTGCCGGATGCCCAACCCGTTGAGGACGCGCGCCAAACCCTGGGCCTTCGAGGCTTCGATGGCTTGCACCAAGTTGGCCGCCGACGTGGCGCCCATGCGCTCGAGTGGCAACAGCGCGTCGACGGTGAGCGAATAGATGTCAGCGACATCGTCGAGCAGACCGGCGTCGACGAACTGCGCCACGCGTTCCTCGCCCAATCCTTCGATGTCCATGGCGGACCGACCACAGAAGAACACGATGCGCTGCACGCGCTGCGCGGGGCATAACGCGTTGACACAGCGCGTGTCACTTTCACCCTCGGGACGCACCAACCGCTGCCCGCACGCGGGGCACTCGGTGGGGAACTTCCACCGACGTAGTCCCTTCGGCCGCTTGGCCAGGATCGGCCCAACCACTTCGGGGATCACGTCGCCGGCCTTGCGCACGATGACGGTGTCGCCCGGCCGAACGTCGCGGCGCGCGACTTCGTCTTCGTTGTGGAGCGTGGCCATGCCGACCGTGGAACCACCCACGAACACCGGCTCGAGCACTGCGAACGGAGTGGCTCGACCGGTGCGCCCGATACTCACCATGATGTCGTTGAGTCGCGTGGTCTTCTCTTCGGGCGGGAACTTGTAAGCGATGGCCCACCGGGGCGCGCGACTGGTGAACCCGAGTTCCTCGCGTTGTGCCAGATCATCGACCTTCACCACCACACCGTCGATGTCGTATCCGAGCGAGTGGCGGGCCACCTGCACCCGATCACAGAACTCGTACACTTCGGCGAGCGTGGCGTGCGACTCGATGCGCGGGTTCACCGGGAAACCGAGCCCGTCGAGGAACTCCAACGTGGCCACGTGCGACGACAACGCCGGACCACCTTCGACGGCACCCAGCTGGTAGCACCACAACGACAGGTCACGACTGGCGGTAACCACCGGATCCTTCTGGCGCAACGAGCCCGCCGCCGCGTTGCGGGGGTTCGCGAACAGCCGCTCGCCCGCATCACCCTGGCGCCGATTCAGCGCTTCGAACGACGCAATCGGCATGTAGATCTCGCCACGCACTTCGAGCACCGCCGGAATGTCCTTGCCCTGGAGGCGCTGCGGCACGGCTGCAATGGTGGCCACGTTCGCCGTGACGTCTTCACCGGTGACACCGTCGCCCCGTGTGACCCCGCGTACGAACCTGCCGTTCTCGTAGACCAGCGAGATCGCGAGTCCGTCGATCTTGGGCTCGGTGACGAACAACATGGGCGTGGTCACGAGCTTCTCGATGCGCACACCCCACGCTTCGAGGTCCTCCACCGAGAACGCGTTGTCGAGCGACAGCATGGGCTGGAGGTGCGTGACCGAAGCAAACGTGGAGACGACTGCACCCCCGGGCCGCAAGGTGGGCGAGTCAGGGGTGACGAGGTCGGGATACTCCTCTTCGATGCCTTCGAGCTCGCGCACCAGCGCGTCGAACTCGGCGTCGGAGACCTCGGGAGAATCCAACTCGTGGTACTGGCGCTGATGATGACGAATCTGATTGCGAAGCTCGGTGGCCCGCGCGGCCACGTCGAGCGATTCGCCGTCAGGCGCTGGCTGGCGCGACGTCATTGGAGCACCGACGACGACTCGCGCCGGACACGTTCTCCCAGCGCGCACGCCAGACCGAGGATGTGTTCGGCTTGAGATTCGTCGTGACCGGCCAAACCACACGCCGGGTGCACGATGGCCTGGTCCCGCAGCGCATCGCCGTCGCAGCCTTGTGCACTCAAGGTGTCCCACTGGGCGAGCAATGCTCGCCAGTAGAAGTCGACCGAGTCCCGAACCGGCGCGTCGGTGGGGATGGCGCCCCATCCGATCCAACCGCCGCGTTCCAGATGCGACGCCAGCACCGGGGCGGCATCGACATCGGCCAGCGGCGACTCGAGCAGCACGACGTCGGGCTGCCCTGCGACCGCAATGGCGAGGTCTGCGTCACCACACGCGTGCACACCAACTGCGCTGTGCGTTACCGCAACCGATCCCACCACGACCGCAAGCGCGTCGACTGCGGCATCGGCGGACATTGGAGCACGGCCTCGCGCCCACGCGACCAACGCCGGTTCGTCGAACACCACCAGCGACGTGGCGGCCGCGAGCTGCGCGTGCGCCAGGGCAACCAGCGCGTGACCCCACGCGGCGGCGAGTTCGACGGCACGATCGATGGCGTGGTCGAGCGCCATCCCCGCAGCGTTGAGGGCCAATGCGAGCGTGAGTGGACCCGTCGTCTGGAACTTCACCGCCGAGACACCGGCATCGGAGGCCGCGGCCACGAAGGCCAAGAGCCCACCGTGCGCCGAAAGGTCGAAGCCCGTGTTGATGGGACCGTCGACGTGCGGACGAAGCTCAACCGTACCGTCGTGATCGATCGACACTTCGGGAAGAGCACGCAACCACTGCACGATCATCTGCTCGTGGCTGGACCGGTGCGGGAGCTGCGGTGCTGCCGGCAGCTGAGGAATCGCGTGTAACACCATGCGCGCAGCGCGTACAGGTTCGAGATGCGGAAGCGACCCGATCCCGGTGGCCACACCAGGAGCGAGCGGCGAGGGCTGATTCGCCATGGCCGCCGTAGTATACGGAGGCACAATTCGCGCGCCCCACCCGCCCACGTTCGCACGAACGGTCGAGGAGCATGAGCAACCAACTTCCCACTCGCGTGCGCGCCGCCTGGGCGCGCTGGAGCCTCGCCCTGGCGTGGTGCGTCCTCCCCCTCAGCGCCGGTGCCGCACTGTCGGATGCAACGGCGCGCTGGTCGTCGTCGTCACAGATGAGCAGCGAAGTCCTGGCGTGGTCCGGATGGGCGCTGGGGTTGATCGGCCTTGCGATCGCCCGACCGTGGTCGCTCACCATCATGCGGATCCTGGCGCCCGGCGCGCTGGTGCTCGGACTGATTGTCCTGGTGGCGCGCGGGGGCACCGCCGATGCGCTCGCCGCGTGCAACTTGGCGGTCACGGCGGCATTGGCTTGGTCGAGTGGCTTCGCGCGCGCTGCAGTGGATGCGGTGTCGTACGGCACCGAGGAACGGTTCCCGCTCCAGATCCCGCCGGCCCTGTTGTTCGGACCCGTTCAGATCGCGGTCGCCGTCGTGGTGGGGCCGCCGGTAGCCACCGTGATGCTGCTTGCCGATCGGCAGTGGTTGCTCGGCGCGCTGGTCGTCGTCATCGGGTTGCCCGCCGCGGCGTTCGCGGCGCGGTCGGTGCACGGCTTGTCGAACCGCATCGTGGTGTTCGTTCCCGCCGGCATCACGTTGGTGGACACCTTTTCGTTGTCCGCACCGGTACACATTCCCCGGCGCGAGATTCGCGCCATCGAACCACTCGCCGGACCGGTCGACGACGCCGCCGCTGACCTGCGCATCGGCGCCACTCGGCGTTCGGTCCGCATGGCGCTGGCGGATCCCACCGATGCACTGCCCGTACGCGTGGGCCGCACGAACTCGGAGAACGTGGTCACCACCGCGCTGCTGTTCGCACCCAGCGCCCGCACCCAGTTCCTTGCGCGCGTGGCCGCGCGCCGGGTGGTTCACACTGCGAGTGCGCCACCCACGAGTTCGTCACCCGCGTAGCACGCGACCACCTGGCCGGGCGCAACGCGTGGCACGGGCGCAACAGGCACGAGCGCGCCATCGTCGAACACGGCGGCAAAGACCGCGCCGTGGGCCCGCGTCTGCACATCGAAGACCTGGCCCGACTCCGGTTCACCCGTGGTCCAGCACCAGTCTTCGACGTCGATCCGCTCGCACAACAAGTCCTTGCGTGCACCCACAGTGACCGTGTTCGTTGCCGCGTCGACGTCGACCACGTAGGTACGCTCGCCCAACGCAACACCAACTCTGCGCCGCTGCCCAACCGTGAACGCGGCCACGCCGTCGTGCGTGCCGAGCACCTGCCCCGAACCGTCGACCACGCTCCCCGGGCGGCGACCGATCCGCTCACCCAGGAACGCTTCGCGGCCACCTTTCTTGATGAAGCAGACGTCCATGCTCTCGCGCTTGGTGGCGGTACGAAGCCCCAATCGATCCGCTTCGGCGCGCACGTGCTCCTTGGTGATCTCGCCGACCGGGAACAGCGTTCGGCGCAGCGCTTCCTGGTTCAGCATGTAGAGCACGTAGCTCTGGTCCTTCGCAGCGTCGGCGCCCCGCCGCAGCGCGTAGGTGCCGTCGGCGTTGTCCGTGATGCGCGCATGGTGACCGGTGGCCACGAAGTCGACGCCGAGTTGGTCGGCCCGCTGGAGCAATGCCCCGAACTTGAGATGACGGTTGCACTCGACACATGGGTTCGGCGTGCGCCCCTTCGCGTACGCGTCGACGTACGGGTCGACAACGTTCGCGTCGAACTCCTCGGTGAAGTTGAAGACATAGTGCGCAATGCCGAGTTGCGCCGCTACGCGACGGGCGTCTTCCACATCACTCAACGAGCAGCAACCCGAATCGCTTTCGCCCCCCCACAACTTGAGCGTGACGCCCACGACGTCGTGGCCCGCGTCCATGAGCATGGCGGCGGCCACCGAAGAATCGACCCCACCACTCATCGCCACCAACACCGAACTCATGGCGGCGCCTCAGGATGCGGCGATCGGCGCGCCTCGCAACTGCGCGACGGCACGCCCGACCACGGCGATGGTCTGGTCGATGTCGGCGTCGATGGTGGTGTGCCCCAACGAGAACCGAACGGACGAACGGGCAGCGGTGGCATCCAGGCCCATGCCGAGTAGCACGTGCGACGGCTCGATGGCGCCGGAAGAACACGCAGACCCCGCGGAGGCGAACACCCCCTCGCGGTCGAGGAGGAACAACAGTGATTCGGCCTCGATACCGTCGAAGCGCATATGGCAGTTCCCCGCCACCTTGGTGGCGAGATCGCCGTTCACGTGCGCCCCCGGGATCTGCTCGATCAACGCCGCGGCGAACCGGTCGCGCAATGTTTCGACGCGCGCCGCTTCGTTGGCGCGGCGAGCTGCGGTTTCGGCGATGGCCGTGCCCATGCCCACGATGCCGTGCACGTTCAGGGTTCCCGGTCGCAGGCCCCGCTCCTGTCCGCCACCTTCGATGATGGGTTCGATTGCGGTGCCGTCGCGCACGATGAGCGCGCCCACACCCTTGGGCCCGCCGAACTTGTGTGCCGAGAGCGAGACGAGATCGGCGCCGGCAGTGGCTTCGGCCAGGTCGAGCCACGACGCCGCCTGCACCGCGTCGGTGTGCACCACAGCGTGCGGCGCACGTTCACGCACGAGCGCGATGACGTCGGCCAGTGGCTGCACCGAACCGACTTCGTTGTTCACCAGCATCACCGACACCAGAACGGTGCCGTCGTCGAGCGCTGCAGCCAACGCATCGCGATCGATCACGCCATTGCCATCGCACCCGACCTCATTGACGCGGAACCCTTCTCCACCGAGGTGACGAGCGGGCGCGAGCACCGCCTTGTGTTCGATGGCGGTCGTGACGACGCCGTTTCCGAACCCGGCGTGGCGCGCGGCAAGCGCGGCCCCGCGCACCGCCAGGTTGTCGGACTCGGTGCCGCCGCTGGTGAACACGACTTCGAGGGGGCGACACCCCACGGCCGCCGCCACCTGCTCGCGAGCGGTCTCGACGGCGTGCTTGGCAGTGCGGGCCATGCCGTGGCCGGCCGACGGGTTCGCGAACTCGTCGGACATGAAGGGCAACAGGGCGAGGATGGCGTCGGCCCGCATGGGGGACGATGCGGCGTGGTCGAGGTACGGCACTCGGTCAGTCTACGAAGTGGACGGGGCCGCCCGTTTCCGAGCGGCCCCGCACCTGATGCGTTCGATGCTCGCGGCTGGGACTACTTGAGTCCTGCCGTCGGGAACCCGCCCAGGTAGGTGAGGGTCCGGGAGTTGATGAACCCACCCCAGAAGGTGCTGAGCGAGTCGAGCTTGCTGTTCACGTCGGCATCGGAACCGGTGGCCTGCACCTTGCCGACCTCGAACGAGGCCGCCTGCAGTGCCGGGTTCACCTGCTTGGACTTCAGCGTGGTGATGGCACCGGCCAGCTGCTTCTGCGCGAGGTCGATGGCCGCGGCCAACGCCTTCTCGCTGCGGACGCCGGTGACCTCGACCGTGCCGTTGTTCAGCTCGACTTCGCCGAGTGAGTAGTACTTCGCCAACAGGCCCGAGGTCGTGGCGTAGAGGCCGACCGAACCACCGAGCTGCGCGTACGCGTACGTTTGCGCGTTCCCGAAGTACTCCTTCAGCCCCCGGTTCGTCTGGATGCTCGACAGCGCGAACGCGTAGTCCTGGTCGATCTGCGCGAACCGACGCTGTGCCACTGCGGTGCTGACCCCAGCGTTCTGCGCTTCGGCATCGACGATGTCGGCATTGAACGCCGCAAAGTTGGCTTCGGCGGCCTTGCGGAAGAAGTCGGCCACCGATTCGACGTTCACCCCTTGCTGCAGGGGCGCACCGTCAAGGTCGCGACCGATGTCGAACAGGTCGCTGGATGCTTGCACCAACGTGCCGGCGAGTTCGAAGTACACGGCACCGGTTATGAGGTCGGCCGTCGTGTCGGCGTCATCGTTCGACGCCTTGGCAGCGGCAAAGTACTCGTCACCGATTGCCGACAAGCCGATGGCGCGGTACGCCTGTCCATAGGCCTCGATGAGCGCGCCGGCATCGCTGACGGTCTTGGGCTTGAATGTGGCCAGCGTGTCGACGAACGACTTGACGTCCGAGTCGATGGCCGCACTGGTCTTCACCTGGCTGATGAACTGGTCGGTACCGTTCACCGCCAACTGCTCGTAGGCCTTCCCCGACTTTGCCGCCGCGTTGGCGGCGGCCGCCGCCTGCACGGCGTAGATGAACGCCCCGGCCTGTTGACCGTCGCCGGCCAAATTCTTCGACTTGGCGTAGGCGTCGTCGGCGGCCTCGGCGAGACCCGTGAGCGAGTCGCCCACTGCGGCGAGCACGGCCGGGTTGATGGTGCCGATTTCGCTGACCGACTTGTCGTACTGGCCCTGATACTTCGTGACCTTGGCCTTGAACTTCTGGTACGTCTCTTCGTCGAGCTGCGGGTTGCTCGCTTCGGGACCTGCCAGCGTCTGGCCAGTGAAGGCCTGGTACGCCGCGTAGACGTCGGGCACTTCCTTCACCGTGATGCCCTGCTTCGAACCCTCGGCCACCACGTCGACGTCCTTGCCGTCGTCGTCCTTGCTGATGCGCTGGCCCGTGGGGATGAGGAAGGTCTTCTTGTTGGCCTTCTTCACACCATCGAGCTTGTACGGGATGCCACCGACGGGACCGACGGTGCCATCGGGGTTGATGGTTCCCGTCATCGTGACGTCGGGGTTGAGCTTGGTGCCCTTGATGAGGCTGAGCGTGGCCGTGGTCATGAGCGCACCGGCGCTGGGGCCGTCGATCTTGCCGTTCACCCCAACGGTGAGCTCGAGACCGGAGAGCGGCGCACCGGTGAGGATGGTGGAGACGGTGAGCGCGCTCCACGCCGCGGCGCGCCACTGGTCACCGGTGCCGGTCACTTCGTCTTCGGAGACGCTGACCCGCGCCTTGTTGTCTTCACTCTTGGAGAGCTTCAACGACACATCGGTGAAGCCGCCCTCGGCGCCCTTGGCACCCTTCGTGAAGTACAGCGCCTGCACCTTGGCGGTACCGCCGGCCACTGAAGCCGTGCTCTTTGCCGACCCGCTGCCCGAGCCACCGCTGGACGACTTGGTGCTGCCACACCCGGCCAGGACGAGCGCGCCGAGCGCACCCATGGCAACCAACTTCGAGAACCGCATCCCCACTCCCCTTTGACGGAACAGCCGCAGCCTAGGCCGCTGCATTCCTGTCACACCCCTTTGCGATCGTGTCGCCATGGACGCCGCCGCCTCCCAACCTCAGCTCCGACTCCTCGCCGGCGGGCGCGCTCGCCGTCCCGAGTGGCAACTCTCGGACCAGACACGGTCCGCCGGCCGGGCCGGGCTGGCCGACGCCCGCCGCATGCTGGCCGCCGCCGTCCCCGCCGATCGGGCGCTGCGGGCCGCTGAGGAGTCCATCGCCGAGGTGCGCCGAGTGGGGTAACCACTGCGGCAAACTGCTCCCATGCAGCAGTGGATCGAATACGGACCCGCCTACGCCCTCGCCACCGTGCAACTTGCGCCCGGTGAGAGCGTCGTTGCCGAAGCCGGCGCCATGGTCTCCATGACTCCCGGCATCGAGGTGCAGACCTCGTCGGGCGCCGCCGGTGGTGGCGTGCTCGGCGGCCTGAAGCGCTCCATGCTCGGGGGCGAGTCGTTCTTCATGAACACGTTCACTGCGCAGGCCGATTCACAGATCAGCTTCGCCCCCAGCGCGCCCGGCGACATCGTGCACTGGGAGCTGCAAGGACAGAACGTGCTGCTCACATCGGGCGCATTCTTGTTCTGTACCAACGGCATCGGCGTCGACACCAAGTGGGGTGGCGCCAAGACCTTCTTCTCCAAAGAGGGCCTGTTCTTGTTGCGCGTCGGTGGGACCGGCTCGTTGTTCATCTCGAGCTACGGGGCCATCAAACAGGTCGACCTCCAACCCGGCCAGCACTACACGGTCGACACCGGGCACGTCGTGGCGTTCGGTGAAGGAGTGGGGTACTCGGTCCGTAAGTTCGGCGGCTGGAAGAGCACGTTCTTCGGCGGGGAAGGACTGGTGGTCGACCTCACCGGCCCCGGGCCGGTTTGGATCCAAACGCGCAGTGCCCAGAGCTTCGCCGGCTGGATCGCACCGTTCCTGCCCACGCAATCGAGCGGACCGGCCGCCTTCAGCTTCGGGTCGTAGCGACTGGCCACCGCAGCTCGATCCGGCCCGTAGATTTCGGGCATGGCCGATTTCCCCACTCACAACCGCGCCGACTGGGACGCCCTGGCGGCGAACGAACTGAAGGGCGCACCGCCCGAGTCGTTGGCGTGGGAGACCCCCGAGGGCATTGCGGTGAAGCCGCTCTACACCGCGGCCGACTTGGAGTCGCTCGACGCGTCATTGCTCGCGTCGCTCCCCGGCTTGGAGCCGTTCGTACGCGGGCCGCGCGCCACCATGTACGCCGGTCGGCCGTGGACCATCCGCCAGTACGCGGGGTTCTCCACCGCCGAAGAGTCGAACGCGTTCTACCGCGCCAACCTCGCCGCCGGACAGATGGGACTGTCGGTGGCGTTCGACCTCGCCACGCACCGCGGCTACGACAGCGACGATCCCAAAGTGGTGGGCGACGTGGGCATGGCCGGCGTAGCCATCGACTCGGTCGAAGACATGAAGATCCTCTTCGACGGCATCCCGCTCGATCAGATGACCGTGTCGATGACCATGAACGGTGCGGTGCTGCCCGTGATGGCGGCGTACATCGTGGCGGCCGAAGAACAAGGCGTTTCGCAAGCACAGCTTGCCGGGACCATCCAGAACGACATCCTGAAAGAGTTCATGGTCCGCAACACCTACATCTACCCGCCCGAACCGAGCATGCGGATCGTGGCCGACATCATCGACTACACCGCTCGCGAGATGCCGAAGTTCAACAGCATCTCGATCTCCGGTTACCACATGCACGAAGCGGGCGCGCCGGCACAGATGGAAGTGGCGTTCACCATCGCCGACGGCATCGAGTACGTGCGAAGCGTCGTGAACCGCGGTATCGACGTCGACGCGTTCGCCGGCCGCCTCAGTTTCTTCTGGGGCATCGGCATGAACTTCTTCATGGAGATCGCGAAAATGCGCGCAGCGCGTGCCGTGTGGTGGCGCGCCATGCAGCAGTTCGACCCCAAGAAACCGGGGTCATCGATGTTGCGCACGCACAGTCAGACATCGGGCGTATCGCTCACCGAGCAGGACCCCTACAACAACATCATCCGCACCGCATTCGAAGCGATGAGCGCCGTACTCGGTGGTACGCAAAGCCTGCACACGAACAGCTTCGACGAAGCCATCGCACTGCCCACTGATTTCTCGGCGCAGATCGCCCGCAACACCCAACTCATCATCCAGAACGAAACTGGCGTCACCAGGGTGATCGACCCGCTCGCCGGCTCGTACTACGTGGAGTCACTCACGCAATCCATCGCGCACGCGGCCTGGGAGATCATCGAAGAAGTCGAAGCGATCGGCGGCATGACCAAGGCCGTGCAGAGCGGAATGCCCAAGGAGCGCATTGAGCAGGCCGCGGCGCGCCGTCAGGCACGTATCGAGCGCGGTGTCGACGTGATCGTGGGCGTGAACAAGTTCCAGGGCAACCAACCCATGCCCGAGATCCGCCAGATCGACAACAGCGAGGTGCGGCGTCAACAGCTCGCCCGTCTCGAACACATCAAGGCCACCCGCGACCAGGCCGCGGTCGACGCGGCGTTGGCCGCCGTCACCAAGGTGGCGGCCGAAGGTGGCAATCTCATGCCGGTGTGCATCGACGCGATGCGCGCTCGCGCCACGCTCGGGGAGGTGTCGGCAGCGATGGAAGACGTGTTCGGGCGCTACCACGCGAAGACCAAAGGCATCACCGGCATCTACAGCGCCGAGTTCGCCCAAGACGATGAGTACGCACAAGTGCACGCCGCGGTCGAGCAGTTCGAGACCGAACACGGGCGCCGGCCGCGCATCTACATGGCGAAGATGGGCCAAGACGGTCACGACCGTGGCGCACACGTGGTGGCCAGTGGTCTCGCCGACCTCGGTTTCACCGTCGACATCGGCCCGCTGTTTCAGACGCCGGCCGAAGTGGCCCAAGACGCCATCGACAACGACGTGCATGTGGTGGGTGTGTCGAGCCAGGCGGCCGGCCACAAGACGTTGGTGCCCGCCCTCATCGGCGAGTTGCAAGCCCGTGGCCGCGCCGACATCGGCGTGGTGGTGGGCGGGGTCATCCCCGAGACCGACTACCAGTTCCTCTACGACGCAGGCGTGAAAGCGATCTTCGGACCGATGACCCCCATCGTCGGCGCGGGCGCCGAGGTGCTGCGCATCGCGAGCGAAAGCGACAGCGCCGCGTGACGCAGTTGGTCGTCGACCTCGCGCACGGCATCAAGGACCGCCAACGCGGCGCACTTGCGCGCGCCATCACGTTGGTGGAATCCACCCATCCTGCGCACCGCGAGCAGGCCATCGAGTTGCTCGACATGTTGCTGCCCGAACGCAATGACACCACCCGCGTTGCGTTCACCGGCCCGCCAGGCGCGGGCAAGAGCACGCTCATCAACGCCCTCACGTCCCACGTCACCGGTGCGGGCCATTGCGTGGCCGTCCTCGCCATCGACCCCACCAGTGCGCGTTCGGGTGGCGCGCTGCTCGGCGACCGCACCCGCATGGTCGACCAAAGCCAGAACGAGAACGTGTTCATCCGGTCCTCGCCCAGCGGCCTCACGCTCGGCGGCGTTGCGCAACGCACGCGTGACGTCATGTTGCTCTGCGAGGCCGCGGGGTTCGACACCGTGTTCATCGAGACGGTCGGCGTGGGCCAAAGCGAGTTCGAAGCCGCGCAGATGGTCGACTGCTTCGTGTTGTTGCTCGCACCAGGCGGCGGCGACGAACTGCAAGCCATCAAGGCGGGGATCGTGGAGTACGCCGACATCGTTGCCGTCAACAAGGCCGACGGCGACCTGGCGCTCACCGCCAAGCGCCTGCGCGCCGACTACGAGAGCGCGCTCGGCATGGGTCACGGGCGCGTCCCCAGTTGGACGCGCCCAGTCCTGCTCACCTCGGCGGAAACCGGGTTGGGCATCGACGACCTGTGGAACGCGATCAGTGCGTTCGAAACGAACCTCGACGCCGACGGTACGCGGGCACGATGGCGGGCCGAGCAACGGCTCGGCGCGTTGCACGACGCGCTGGTGGAGTTGCTGGTGGAACGAGCGGAGAAGGCGGCGGGCACCGCCCCCGACCTCGAAACCTTGCGGGCCGAGGTAGCGGCGGGGCGTATCTCCCCGCTGTCAGCGGCCACCCACCTCGCCAACGACGTGCGCTTCTGAGGGCACGGCTGACGCAGACGGCACTCCGTGGCGCGCGTACGGCGCAATGAGCAGCGCACCGACCACCATCTCGAGCACCGAGCTCACGGGACTGAACCCGATGAAGCCCAACACCGGGGCGCGCGTCGAGAAGAACGGCGCCAATCCGCCCTGCGCCACGCCGCACAACCCGACGATCATGAGGATCACGCCGGGTAGTGCAACCGCGAAGGGCACGGTTACGGGAGCGGACACCATCGGCCGCTCGAAGCGACCGAAGATCCACACCAGCGGCACCAGCAGCGCGAAGCACACCGCCAACCACACTGGGCGCGTCATCCACCAGGTACTCGTACCGCCCTTCGGGAACGGTGCACCGAGCGCGTAGGCGATGCCCACCGCACCCAGCGCGGCGGTGAGGTGCCAACAGAAGATCGTCATGATGCGACCATTCACCGCAATGGTGAACGTCCACGGGCGTCGGTGGTGCAACCACCGGTTGGCCGGACCGCGCAGCAGCATCACGAGCGCGACCTGCCACACCGTGCACACCGCCAGGCAGATCGTGGGCGGCGCCATGTTCGAGATCTTGTCGCCGGGCAGGCCCACCATGCTCTTCGGGTACGGCCCGAACGCGACCAAGGCTGCGAGCGTGCCCAACGCGCCGCCAGCAATCGCCATGAGTGCCGGCTTCGTGATGCGTTGCAGCGAGCCGTCGGCGTACGCGAAGCCGAGCTGTTGGGCGAAGAGCCACACGAACGCGAAGTTCAGGTAGCCGACCATGTCGACGGCGTTGAACCGCACCACGTCGACGAGCACGGCCGCCGCGCCCACGGCCGCGATGCTCCACCAGCCGCTGCGCCGATACCACCGCAGCATCGGCGGTGCGAAGGCGCACACGATCAGGTAGATCCCAATGAACCACAACGGCTGGGACACCAACGTGGTGGCGGTGCGCAAGGTCTTGCCGGCCACGAACTGTTCGAGCACCAGGATCAGCGGCACCCACACGGCCAACAGGAGGCCGACTGGTCGCATGACGCGCCGGACACGACCAACCGAGAACTCAGCCCACCCGCCACCTTTGCGTTCCACCGATGTGAGCCCCACCGAGTTCGCGAACCCGCCCACGAAGAAGAACACGGGCATCACCTGGAGTACCCACGTGAGGGTCCACATGCCGGGGGTGAGCTTGATGACGTTGCCGATCGAGACGGTGCCGCCCGAGATCACCACGACGGCCATCAACCAATGGCCGAGCACCACCACCAAGATGGAGGCGGCGCGCAGGAAGTCGACGAAGCGTTCGCGGGTGTCAGGGGTGGCGTCGGCGAGTTGGGCAGTGGTCATGGGACCACTGTCTGCCGGTTGTGATTCCGCGACCATGGGGGATACCCCCTATTCCATTCCGTGTTCGATGGCGTAGCGAATGAGCTCCTGCTTCCGGTTGAGGTGCAGCTTGCCCATGATGTTGCGCACGTGGTTCTCGACGGTCTTGGGCGAGATGAACAACTTCTCGCCCACTTCCTTGTACGGGTACCCCCGCGCCACCATTTGCAACACCTCGCGCTCGCGATCACTCAGCGGCTGCGATCCGGTGGCCTGCTTCGCCATACGACGGAACTCGCCGAGCAGCAAGCTCGCAAGGTGCGGCGAGAACACGGGCTGACCGGCCGCCGCCTCTTTGATGCCGGCCCGCAGTTCGTTTCCTGGTGTGCTCTTGACGAGATAGCCCACTGCACCTGCGCCCACGGCGTCGAGGAGATCGCGCTCCTGTTCGCTGACGGTGAGGATGACGATCTTCGTTTCCTCACTGCACTCACGCACGACGCGCAACCCGCCACCATCGGGCATGTTGAGGTCGCACACCACCACGTCAGGGTGGTGCGAACGGATCGCGTCGATCGCTTCTTCGGCTGTGCCGGCTTCACCGACCACGCGGAAGCCGTCACCCAAGTCGTTGCGCACACCGGTGCGCCACACGGGATGGTCGTCGGCCAACACCACGGTGATCACGGCAGCCACATCCTCACTTCGGTTCCCGAGCCAACCTGGCTCTCGATCTCGACGGTTCCGCCGCACTCGGCGATGCGTCCTTTGATCGACCGGCTCACCCCCACACCTTCGGACATCTGGCCCGAATCGAACCCAGCGCCGTCGTCTCGGACCGAAACCGCCACCCCAACTGGCTCGGCCGGCTCCACGTACACGGTGACCCGGGCCGCCGCGCCGTGCTTACCCGCGTTGGTGACGGCCTCGCCGACCGCACCCACGATTGCATCGGCGATCTCGTCATCGAGGTGCGGCAGGTCGGGCGCCAAGATCACCTCGACGCGCCCGTCGAAGCGCTGCTCGTAGCGAGCGGCGTGTTCACGGAGCCGGGGCCCAATGTCGGCAGCACCACCGTGCTCACGCGTCGTTCCCGTTCCGAAGAGGAACTCGCGCAGTTCGAGCTCCTGCTCTCGGGCCATGGCGGCGAGCGTTTCGTCGTCGGCGCGTCGTTCGATGACCGCCAGCGTTTGCAACACGCCGTCGTGCAACGTGCGCGCCACCTCTTCGCGTGCTTCGGCCACCGCGGCGCGCCGCTCGGCTCTACGCAACAGTTCGACGACGCCACCCACGAGCGCGCCAGCGAGCACAAAGGTCACCATCGACGAGAGCGCGGACAGCCATTCGCTCGGACTCGGCCACCCCTTGACGTTGACGATCGTTCCGACGACCCTCTCGACGCTCAACGCGATCGACGATGCCAATCCACCGGCCAATCCGAACGCCACGCCGGTGTTGAGGATCCCCGCCAGCGCCCATTGCGACGCGAGCGCCGTGGTGTTGGACACCGCCCCCGCTTCGAACACCCAGCCACCCGCAACTGCGAGCAGCAGAATCACCCCGTTCTCGGCGAGCACGAATGGCCAATCGATGAGCGACCCGGGTGAGCGCTTCACCGCCCACGATGCGCACGCCGTGATCGCGAGCGCCAGCGCAAACAACAGTGCCGCCAACCACCATCGCTCGACGCGTGTCCGCCCGATCAGCAAGACGATGGCGAGCCACACCAACGCCGCCCACCGGAACCAGACCACGCCGCGCAGGATCGCCGTCTCCATCGGCGGCGCGTCCTGCGCCCGTCGAGCAAGGATCGTGTCGATTCGCTGCGCAACCCCGGTTGAAGGCACGCCGGAATCGTAGGGAGCATCAGGAGGGGTTCGGGACCAGTCGCCCCGCAAGGATCAAGGACCGCTTGATACGGCATGGACCTCCACCTCTGTTCATGGGACGTGCCGGGCGCCGCCCACGATCCCGACTCCCAATACGTCGAACGGTTCTGGCTCCCGACCATCGGGCCGACCGCATACGTGACGTTGCGGCTACTCGCCGCCACCGCCGACCAGCACCGTGACGGGCTTGCGGTCGACACCGCAACCCTCGCAATCCGGCTCGGCGTCAGCAGTTCCACGAGCCGCCACGCACCGCTTGCACGCGCCCTGACCCGACTCGCTCGTTTCGAACTGATCGAGCTGCTCGATGATTCAACGATGCGGGTTCGCACACGCATCCCCTGGCTGACTCCACGCATCGAGCGGCGCCTGCCCGAACCGTTGCGCACCGAACACGGACGGGAACGGGCGTACGCTCAACTGTGGTGAACAACGTCGTCGAGCAAGTTGCCGAATGGGTTGCGGGTGCACGCGCCGTGGTGTTCCTCACCGGCGCCGGAATGAGTACCGACTCAGGTATCCCCGACTTCCGCGGCCCGAACGGCGTGTGGACCAAGAACCCCGCCGCCGAACGAACGGCCACCATCGATCAGTACGTGAACGACCCTGAAGTCCGGCACGCCGCGTGGCAGTCGCGGCTGCACAGCCCCATGTGGGACGCGCAACCGAACGCGGGCCACCGCGCGCTGGCCGAGCTCGAGACCATTGCCAGCATGCACACGCTGATCACCCAGAACATCGATGGCCTCCATCAAAAAGCCGGATCAGCCCCGGAGAAGGTGGTCGAAATCCATGGCAGCGTGCGCGAGGTGGTGTGTCTCGATTGCGCATGGCACGCGCCCATGCAGGTTGCGCTCGACCGAGTCCGCGATGGCGAAGCAGACCCGGCGTGCCCCGAGTGTGGCGGCATCCTGAAGTCGTCGACCATCTCGTTCGGCCAGAACCTCGACGTCGCAACGCTCGAACGGGCCCAGGATGCGGCACTCGCATCCGACGTGTTCCTGGCGCTCGGCACCTCACTGAGCGTGTACCCCGCAGCTGCGCTACCGGAACTCGCCGTACGCCGGAATGCTCGCTTGGTGATCGTGAACCAACAAGAGACTCCGTACGACCTGCGGGCCCATGCGGTCTCGCATGAGCCGCTGGGGGAATTCCTGCCGGCCCTCGTGGAGCGCGTCCGCGGCTGGCTCGGTCAGGGCGTGGCGCCGACCACCGGACCGATCTGACCGAGCGCTCGGTCACATTCCGACGACGGCTTCACCACCGTCCACTGCGTCAGGCCTCGACCCTTCAGTCTCGGCACCGACCGACGGTCGAGCACCTTCCAACCGGACGGCGGCTCGCCCCAGGTCACCACCACGCAGCGCTTCGCATTGAGTTTGCTCCGCCACTCCGGACCGAACTGCAGCGGACCCGTGAGGAAAGGACCGTGGTACTCGGTCCATGCCGCCGGTGCCCCCACCAGATTGGCTGGAACCCCCCGCCGCACCACGCTGTTCGCACTGTTCCAGGCCGCCGCCCACTGGCGCGACACGTCGACGAGCGTCCACATGGAAACCACGAGCATGCCCAGCAAAGTGAGTGACCCAACGATCGGCGCCAGAGGAACCGGCACACTGGCGACGCGCGCCCGCGCCTGGTGGCGCGCGGCGAGGATCGCCACAATGCACCCCGGAACCATCGGCAGCAGGTAGCGGTCGTACGGCGGCAGCTTCACGCTCGAGATCACGTAGACGAGGAGCGGCGCGATCGCGAGCACCGTGGCGATGGGGAGCACCAAACGGTCCGGCCGTTCCTGCGCGAGCAGCTTCACGTTGGCCTGATCCGTCACTCCGATGACCGCCAACACGAGCAGCGTGATGCCATAGGCACCGATCACCGTGCAGACAGTCCACACCCAAACCGGCGGACCGGTACCGAGGAACTGCCCCACCGGCCGCTGCACCAGGTCGCCCATCAGATTCGCGTGCCGTCCGATTGCTGCGAAGACCAACACTCCGCCCGCACCAATCACCACAACGCTCACCGAGCGCGCCCACCACGACATCGCTCGCAACAACGTGACCGGCGACAACGTGAACGCCACGGGCGCAACGAGGAACCCGAGCGTCACCGCAACACGCGGCACCCACGCACCGACCCGATCGAACGACACCACGACAGGGAACGGCTCCAGGTTCGGCAGGGAGCGCCGCCACAGTGAGAGCAACGCGCAGCTCAATCCAAGCGCCACCACCAGGAGAAACGCAGCGGGGCGCGCAATGCGCGGCCGGCGGACCAGGTACGTAGCGGTCACGACGAAGATGACTGCGAACGGAGCCGTCAGCGAGAAGTCGCGAATCGAGAACGCAACGAAACCGGCCAGCATCGAGAAGGCCAACCAAATTGCCGATCGCTTGGTGAGGGCTCGAATCCCGCACGCGAGACACACCATCTGCGCCGCAAAGGCCGGCAAGTCGGTGAAGAAGGTGGCGGCGAGCAACGCAACGATGGGGCTCGCTGCGAACGTTGCCCCCGCAAAGGCCGTGGCGCGCTCCCCCACGTGGTGACGGGTCACCGCGGTGAATGCGATCGCGCCAACCATCGCGACCCCCGCGGCCCACAACTGGGCGGCGATGAGACTGTTGGGGAACAGTTTCAACACCGGCCACGCCAGCACTGCCTGCCCGACGAACGCCGTGGACGCGTACCCATTCAAACGGAACGATCCCGTATCGACGTAGTGGAACGCGATACGCAGATACGACCAGCCATCGCCGAACGCCGTATCGAGCCGACCGGTTGCGGCGGTGACGACCACCCAGAGCGCGATGATGGCCAGCCCGGGCACCGCAAGGAGAACGATCGGAAGGCGCGCCGACTGTTGCGGCGCTTGCTGCACCTGATCCGGGGCGGTGTTCGCGCTCACTTCTTCTTACGAATCTTGGTGAGGCAATCGCTCCCGCGGAGCGCGAAGGTGTACACGCGTCGCTGGTCGCCTCTGAGCGTGGGCGGATTGCTCCGCGCGACCAGAACCCACTGACGACCGCTCTTGCGCCGCGAAGTGATCAGCACACAGCTACCGGAACGCAGCTCGCCAGTATCGGCCCCGGAGAACGCCGCTTCATACTGGAACGGGCCATTGAATGGCACCCAGGTTCCGAACGCCGTGATGCGATCGACCGGCACCCCTGCGGCGCGCACGGCCTGCGCCTGCCGCCAGGCCTCCGATCGATCAACCGAACGCACTGCGGTCACAAGTCCGGAACCAGCGACGAACACGAGGAGTGCCACCCACCCAACTGCGACGCGCCTGCGAGCGGCGACGCGAAATCGCGCGCCGGCTGCGACAACCATGATTGCGAGTCCGGGGAGCAGTGGAAGGAGGTACCGGTCGAACGGGGGGTACTTCGAACTGAACACGACGTACGCCAGGATCGGAAACCCTGCCAAGACCGTGGCCAGCGGAAGCACCAATGTCCCGGGATTCGTCCGCACCCGCGCCCGGAGCTGCCAGCGGTCGCTGACCGCGACTGCGCTGAGCGCCCCAACCGTCAGCGCCCACGCACCCAGTCCACGGACGAGCGCCCACAGTCCGCCAACTCCGAAATCCAATACCGATTGGCGGCCGGAGTCCCCCACGAGGTTCCCGAGGATCGGAACCCACCCGACGAGCGCGGCCACGATCAGTACGAACCCCAACGCAACGATCGCCAACGACAGCGCGGCCGAGCGTTGTCGCGCCTCAGCCCACACGCGGCGCAACGGCACGCAGAACGCCACGGGAATCAGCAAGATGCCGAGCGTCACCAATGCCTGCGGCAGATAGCGCCCCATGCCGGAAAGTGAGACACCCAACGGGAACTCTTCGGCGTTCGGGAGCGACCGCCGCCAGAGGGCGAACCCGAACGCGGCAACCGAGAAGCATCCGCCCGCAACGAGCACCACCGATGGCTTGAAGGGGCGCGTAGGAACTCGAAGCGCGACGGCGCCGATCACCAACACGGCCAGCGGCGCCGTGACCGCGAACTCGCGAACGGTGACCCCCCAGAACCCCACGACAAGCGCCGCAACGAGCGACGGAACGGACTTGCGCTCGAATGCCGGGATCGCAAGAGCCAAACAGATCATCTGTGCACTGAACGCAGTGAGGTCGGTGTGGAAGCCGAACGCGAGCACACCCACGATGGGACTGGCGTACACGACAAGAGTCGCAAACATCGAGTCGCCGGCGGCCAGGACGCGACGTGCCAGGGACGCAACGGCGACAGCACCGATCGCCGTCACCACCAGACTCCACGTGTGCGCCGCAACGAGGCTGTCAGGAAACACTCGCAAGACCGGTGCCGCCGCGAATGCCTGGCCGGCAAACGCGGTGGAGACGTACCCGTTCAAGACGAAGTGACCAGTGTTCGCGAAGTTGAACGCAACCCGCAGGTACGACCAGGCATCGCCGTAGGCCGTGTCGTAGCGGCCGGTTGCGAAGGCGATGGCCGCGCTTGCGCCCAAGAGCCCGATCGCAGGCAGTGCAATCAGCGCAGCCGACGGCCGCCGATCCGTCACCTCAGTAGGCCTGAGCGAACACCGCAGTCGCGACCCCGGGCGCACCCGACAGCAGGTCGTTCCCCGTCACGCCGAGGTCATCGAAGGGCAAGCACCGAATGGTGGCCTTGGTGAGTTCTTTCACCTTGGCTTCGGTTTCCGCGGTGCCGTCCCACGGCGCGATGGCGAAACCGCCCGTGGCCGTGAGGTACTCGCGCATCTCGTCCCAGCTGGTCGGACGAATGGTGTGCGCATCACGGTAGGCGAACGCCTCGTCGAACAGCGCCTGTTGAATCTCGTCGAGGAGCGCCGGCACCTTCTCGGCGAACGCCGCGAGCGGCCAAGTCTCTTTGATGCCCGAGTCGCGACGCGCAACCACGGCCTGTCCCGCCTCGAGATCCCGCGGCCCGAGTTCGATGCGCAGCGGAACGCCTTTGAGCTCCCACTCGTTGAACTTGTACCCCGGCCGGTATGCGTCGCGGTCGTCGACCTTCACCCGCACGTCGACCGCACGCAACGATGACGCCAGCGACTGCGCCGCCTCGATGACCGACGCTCTCTGATCATCGGCCTTGAAGATGGGAACGATGACCACTTGCTGGGGGGCCAAACGCGGCGGGAGTCGAAGCCCCTTGTCATCGCCGTGCGTCATGATGAGCCCACCGATGAGGCGCGTACTCACTCCCCAGCTACTCGCATACGCGTACTCGTTCTTCCCTTCGCGGCTTTGGAAATGCACGTCGTACGCCTTGGCGAAGTTCTGCCCCAAGTAGTGCGACGTACCGGCCTGCAACGCCTTGCCGTCGCGCATGAGCGCCTCCATACAGAGGGTGTCGACCGCTCCGGGGAACCGCTCGGCTTCGGACTTGCGGCCGAGGATCACCGGCATGGCCATGATGTTCTGCACGGTGTCGGCATACACCTCGTGGAGCACACGGTCGGCCTCGGCGCGCGCTTCGGCCTCGGTCTCGTGCGCCGTGTGGCCTTCCTGCCAGAGGAACTCGGTGGTGCGCAGGAACACGCGTGGGCGCAGTTCCCATCGCACCACGTTCGCCCACTGGTTGTACATGAACGGCAGGTCGCGCCAGCTCTGCAGCCACTTGCCGTAGGTCTCCCAGATGATGGTCTCGGAGGTGGGCCGCACCACGAGCGGCTCTTCGAGTTTCTGGCCTCCACCATGGGTGACCACGGCGACCTCGGGCGCGAACCCCTCGACGTGCTCGGCCTCACGAGCCAGCAACCGTTCGGGGATGAACATCGGGAAGTACAGGTTCTCGTGCCCGGTGGCCTTGATGCGGTCGTCGAGCTCGCGCTGCAAGCGCTCCCAGATTGCGTAGCCCCACGGCTTGATGACCATGGTGCCGCGCGCCAGCGACGGCTCGGCCATACCGGCGTCACGCACCACGGCCTGGTACCAGGCGGGGAAGTCTTCGGACTGCTTGGGGAGTGCCATAGGGCGCCGAGGCTATGCGATCGCCCGCCGGCGACTCCGGGAGCCTTCGACATCCGGCGAAACCGCCCGGGCCCATCGTCCCTGGGCGTAGCGAATCGTTCCGAGCAGTGCCCGCCACGCGACCCACGCCGCCATCACGAGCCAGAGCGCGTCGAGACCCCAGTCGAAGGCGAGCACCATCATCGCTCCCGGCAAGAAGACACAGACGAACGCCGTGGTGGTCTGTGCGGCCAAGAACCGAACGTCGCCGCTGCCCACGAACAGCCCATCGAACGTGAAGCTGAACGCGGCGACCGGCTGCATGCACGCCACGATGACGAGCGCGCTGGCGGCCAGGTCACGCACGGCCGGGTCGTTCGTGAACAGGGACGCAAGTGGGTAACGGAACAGGAACACCATCGGCAGTGCAACGAGTCCGAGCACCACTCCGTACTCCAGGCTTCGGCGCGCGACGCGTCGGGCGGCATCGGAGCGGGCCGCCCCGAGGTGCTTGCCGACGAGTGCATTCACCGCCACTTCGATGCCGCTCACTGCGAACGCAAGGAAAAGCCACACCTGGTACGCGATCTGGTTCGCGGCCAACGCCGGTTCCGAAATGCGTGCTGCGGTTGCCGTGAGCATGGTCAGCGCGGCCGTGAGTGCAATGGTGCGCACCACCATCCAACCCCCCACCTGCGTGACCTCACCGAGGTGGGCGCGCCGGGGAACCATGCGCACCTCCAGTCCGCGTACGCCCCGGAAGACGAACGCGAGGAAGACGACCAACGCGAGCCATTGGACCAGCACCGTGGACCAGGCCGACCCCGCAACTCCCCAGCCGAACACCCAGACGAACAGGATCTCGAGCACGAGGTTCGCCACATTGGCGCCGATGGTGATGAACAGCGGCGTCCGCGCGTCGCCCGTCCCGGCCCGCAAGTAGTTGGTGCACGCAGCCGCCAACATCAGCGGCGGCAATCCGAGGGTGGAGATGCGCAGGTACGTGATCGCGAAGCCCCGCACCGCACCCGACGTTCCCAAGACACTCATCAGCGCCGGCGCGAACACCGCCAGCGCCAGACCGCACACAGCTCCGAGCGAGGTTGCGAACCACGCGCCCGACACCCACATCTCGAACACGGCGCGTTCGTCTCCGGTGCCGCGACGACGAGCGATGGATCCCGCCAATCCAGTGGTCACGCTATTGATGACGAAGAAGACCGTGGCGAACGCCGCCACCGCGGCAGCGAGCCCCGCGAGCTGCGCCACACCGAGCCGGCCAACGATCGCGGTGTCGGTCAGCTCATAGAGCGGTGCGGCAAGGAACGTGAAGAACGCAGGGACCGCAAGCGACGCCAATTCGCGGTCATCGGGATGTCGCCCGGGGCGCTTCACACTGCGAGGCTACGGGCATTCGGCGCGAATCAACCGGTCGTTTTCCGGATCACGAGCTGGCATCGACCGCGTATGAGACTGCGCCGAGATCTGAGTACACCTTGACGAGCACCGCGGACCCGTCGTTGTCGATCTCAATTCGGGCCACGCACCACGAGGACCACTCTGCCGAGCACTCCGTGACGCGCCACGACGGCTGCCGCGCGCCAACCTCCCTCGCGTGCTCGAGCGCCCGCCGCTCGGCCTCCGCCTTGTCGAGCCCGGTGACCCGCCAGCTCTGGGTCACCCGCACGCAGGCGTCGAGGCACGCCCAGTTGCCCGAAACATTCGCCGCACCGTCGCGGGTGAAGCCGGCCGGGGCACCCACGGCATCGATGCGCTCCCGAGCGCGCCGCTCGGGAGCACCGGTCCACCACCAGAGCAGGGCGCCGCCCACGACGACCAGGACCAGCAGCCCCACCCCCACTGCGAGCAGCACCTTCCACCAGGTACCCCACGAGGAGTGCTGCGGCGCCGGAGCCGGCGGGATCGGGGCGGTCACGGGGTACCCATCGGCGGATTTCGGAAGACTTCGAGCGGTTGGGAATACCCGACCCAGCAGGTAGGGTTTCACTCTCTCACCCTCCGCTTCCGTCCCTCCCCGCCGAAGGAACCACCATGCCGTCCTTCCGAGAGCTCCTGGCGCAGACGAAGTCCGAGATCACCGAGATCAGCCCCGAAGCCGCCGAGGCACGGCTTGCCGACGCCGTCTTCCTCGACGTGCGCGAGCAGGACGAGGTGGAACAAGGCGCCATCCCCGGGTCGCGTCACATTGCGCGGGGCCACCTCGAAGCCCAGGTCGAGAACCGACTGCCTGACCGCAATGCCGAAGTGATCGTGTACTGCGCCGGCGGCGTTCGATCCGCGTTCGCGGCCAAGACGTTGCAGGATCTCGGCTACACCAACGTGTTGTCCATGGCGGGTGGCTTCGGGCGTTGGAAGAACGAAGGGCGCGCGTGGATCACGCCCGCCGCGCTCTCGAACGAGCAACGCAACCGCTACCACCGTCACTTGCTGTTGCCCGAAGTGGGGGCCGAAGGTCAGCAGAAGCTGCTCGAGAGCAAGGTGCTCATGCTGGGCGCCGGTGGACTCGGTTCACCGTCCGCGCTGTATCTCGCGGCGGCCGGTGTGGGCACGCTCGGCATCGTCGACATGGACGTGGTCGACGCGTCGAACCTGCAACGCCAGATCCTCCACAACATCGATCGAGTCGGCGAACGCAAGGTCGACAGCGCGAAGAAGACCCTCACGCAACTCAATCCCGACGTGAACGTCATCACCTACGACGTGCGGTTCGGCGCCGACAACGTGCTCGACATCATCAGCGACTACGACGTCATCGTCGACGGCACCGACAACTTCCCCACGCGCTACCTGCTGAACGACGCGTCGGTGCTGCGGCGCATCCCCGTGGTGCACGGTTCGATCTTCCGGTTCGAAGGCCAAGTCACCGTCTTCGATCCGTTCAACGGACCCTGCTACCGCTGCATGCTTCCCGAACCGCCCCCGGCCGAACTCGCCCCCAACTGTGCCGAAGCGGGCGTGCTCGGCGTGCTGCCCGGCATCGTGGGCAGCATCCAAGCCATGGAGACCATCAAGCTGCTCCTCGGCCTGGGCGACCCGCTGGTGGGCCGGCTCCTCGCCTACGACGCGCTCGAAGAGAGCTTCCGTACGTTCAAGGTGCGCCGCGACCCGGCGTGCCCCACGTGTGGCGAGCACGCCGCGCCCATCACCATCGCCGAGTACGACGACCTGTGCCTGCCCCACGCCGTCCTCGCCGACGGCACCACGACGGGCCACTGACGTCCGGCATCGGAACCCAGCGGCGCTAGCTTCCCGTTCATGACGCGTCGAACGTCCATCGCTCGCAAGCTGTGTGCGACCGGCCTGGCATTGGCGTCGCTCGCAGTACTCACTGCCGCCATGCAACCCGCGATGCCACGCGCCGCGGTCGCGCTCGACAACGTGCAACGCGCGTCGGCCACCCCGAACGCCGTGTACGGGTTCGGCGGCGCACCGGCACTGGGCGCAAACGACGATGGCCGCCTGGTCGGCATCGCCCCCATGCCCGACGGGAACGGATACTGGGTCGTCAACCGACGCGGTCGCGTCACCGGTTACGGCAATGCGCCGTTCCTCGGCGACGTATCGACACTGCCCATCACCCGCCCCATTGTGGGAATTGCTGCGCTGCCGCCAGGCTTGGGAGTTGGCTACTGGCTCACCAGTGACGACGGCGGCGTGTTCTCCTTCGGCGCCGCGCAGTTCCGTGGTTCGATGGGTGGCGTACGTCTGAACAACCCGGTCGTTGGCATTGCAGCCGGCCGTCACGCTGGCTACTGGCTGGCGTCGAGCGACGGCGGCATCTTCTCCTTCGGTGAACCGTTCCTCGGATCGATGGGCGGCATCCGCCTGAACAACCCCGTCGTTGGCATCACCGCCGGCCGCAACGGCTACTGGATGGTCTCCAACGATGGCGGCGTGTTCTCCTTCGGGGAACGGTTCTACGGATCGACGGGCGGTATTCGACTCCTGGCGCCAATCACCGGCATCGCCGCCACTCCCGCCGGCCGGGGCTACTGGCTCGTATCGAGTGACGGCGGGCTCTTCTCCTTCGGGAACGCGCCGTACCGCGGCAACGCGTTCGGCGGCACCTGGATCCCCATTGCCGGCATTGCCAGCCGGCCACGCCAAGGCGGCTACTGGATGCTTGCGGGCGCGCCCGGACCACGCGTCTCGCCGCGCGCCATCGGCAACGAGGTACCAGCCGGAACCGGCGCAGGGCGCCGAGTCGTGTACTGCAACTCGTGCCAGCGGGTGTGGCTCGTCGAAGACGACGGCGGCTGGGACGTGACCATCGACTCGTACTTGGTTTCCGGCCGCCAAGGCTGGCCGGCGCCCGGTTGGTACGGCGTGCAACGCCGGTTGAACCCCGGCTACACGGAAAACGGTGTGCGCCTCGACTACTTCGTGGGCTTTGCGTGGGGCACCAGCACCGACATCGGGTTCCACGGCATTCCGGTGGCACCGAACGGGCAGCCGCTACAGAGCGAGAGCGAGCTGGGCCAGTTCCGCAGCCATGGTTGCGTCCGTCAGGCGCTGCGCGACGCCGCAATCATGTGGGACTTCGCCCAGCCCGGTACGCCCGTCCTCGTACTCCGGTAGCGAGCGCTCGCCCCGATCAGCGCGGCGTGGCGGTGGGAACCACCACGGCTGCGATGTCGATCTTGATGACGCGGTCCTTGGTGGCCGGCACCGGCTTCGCGTTCAGCGGGTCCGGCATGTTCGGAAGCGCGGGCGGGTCCGGAAGCGCGACCGTCTTGTAGTCGACCGCGGCAGGCTTGTCGGCTCCGAGCAACCCGGCGAACCGGGCGATGTCGGTCTGGAACGTGCCGGTCGGCGAACCGTTGCAGGGCGCGACCTGCTCGATGTTCGCCGGCAGGCTTGTAGTGAACACGTTGTCGGAGGCGCAGTTGCCACCGGCGTCGTTCGCGTTCTCGATCGACGTGACGATGCCGAGGTCGAACTCCTTGCTCGCCTTCACCACGTTGTTCGTCATGCGGTTGTTGCGAGCGTCGAAGTTCTGGGCCTTCGGGTTGTCGGGCTGCGTGAGCTTCTCGGGCAGCGGAATGGCCGCAATCCCCGAGATGTCGTGGTTGAACACGAGGTTCTTGCTGACGGTGTTGTCGTTCCCACCGGCCAGCAGAATGCCGTTGCCAATCGCAAGCTTCGCGATGTCGATGGCAGAGGTGTTCGCATTGTTGTTGTCGTTCACCACGTTGCCCACGATGGTGGTTCCCCGCTGCGGCGGGTTGGCCTCGCCGGTGCCACTGTTCGGCACGATGCCGGCGCGGTTGTCGTGGAACCACGACTTGGTGATGATGAGGTCGCCACCGGCGTTGGTGCCCGAGTACCCCAAGCCGTTCCATTCGGCTTCGTTGTCGGTCATCACGGCGTGACACTCGTAGCACTGGCCGATGTAGAAGCCGGCGTCCGGACTTCCCGCCGCGTAGTTGTGGTCGAACACGCCATAGGTGGAGTCGAAGGCGTAGATGCCGTAGTCACCGTTGCGGATGGCCGTGAGGTACGACCCCCGGTACCCCTGCACGCCCGTCCAGAAGAACCCGTTCGACTTGAAGTTGCGGGCCGTGATGTTCTCGATGGCCACTCCATCGGCCAGCACCTTGAACCCGTTCTCCTTGCCCGGATCCTCACTGAACTGCCCGTCGAGAATGGTGGTGGTGCGATCCTCTCCGCGGATGACGATGTTGGGGTGGTCGCCGGTGATGGTGACCGCTTCGTTGTAGACGCCCGGTGCCACCAAGATGAGTGCGCCCGGCTTGGCCGAGTTCACGGCGGCCTGGATGGTCTTCTCGTCGCCGGGAACCTTGATGGTGCCCGAACGCGTGCCGCCGGTCTGACCGCCGGCGGTGCGGCCGCCGCCGCCACTGCCGACGATGACCGTGCCGATCATGCCTTGAGTGGGTGCGCCATGGAGGCTGCAGTAGTAGGCGTACGTGCCCGGCTTGTCGAAGCGGAACGAGTACTCCTTTCCCGGACCGAAGTCGGCCTGGGTCACACCGAACGGCTTGTCACCGAAGAACGGCTGGTTGGCGTCGGCGGGCTGCACGTTGTGCTGGCTGCGACCTTCGTTCTTCCAGATGACGGTGACACCGGGGTCGATGCGGATGTTCTGCGGCGTGAAGTTGTTGTCCTTCACCACGACCGTCACCGACGGGTACTGGCCGCCCGTGGCCCTGCCCCGCAGGTCGACGACGTCGGTACCGCTCGCCGACTTGGAATCACTGCCACAGGCGGTGAGCCCGACCATGGCCACTACGGCCACCAACAGCAAAATCCGTGCGCGCATTCGTCCCTCTCGGCTGCACCGCAGTGAGGGGAAGCTAGCGGGCCGAGTCGGGAACTGTCAGCGTTGAACCACGACCCGACCGTGCATTCGCTCGCTCGGGAGCCCGTGGATCGAGCAGTAGTAGTCGTAGGTGCCCGGCGCGGTGAACGTGTACCGGTAGCGGGCACCTTGGCGGAACTGGTCGGAGACCACGCCGAAGGGTCCGGACCCGAAGCTCTGGGTGGCGTCGGACTGGGCCAGTCGATGCGGACTGAAGCCTTGGTTCCGGAAGGTCACCTCGGTGCCGGCGCGGACCCGCAGCGTGGGTGGCGTGAAAATGTTGTCCTGCACCACCACTTCGGTGGCACCGCTCGCAACCTTCGGCCTGCCACTCCCACACCCAGCCAGCGCCCCGGCGCCGACTGCGAGTACGACTGCGAGCACGCGCATCAACGGCGGCGGGTGGCGTTCTTCACGGCCTTCTTCGCCGGGGTGCGCTTCGCAACCGTCTTCTTGGCGGCAGTGCTCTTTGCGACCGTCTTCTTCGCCGCCCCGCGCGGCGCGCGGTAGTGCGTAACGAGTTCGCACAGCGTGCGCACACCAAAGCCCGTGCCGCCCCGCGGCACGTACCCGTCGTCGCTGCCGGCGCGCGCCGGCCCCGCGATGTCGAGGTGCACCCACGGCGTGCCGTCCACGAACTCCTCGAGGAACAATCCGGCGGTGAGCGCGCCGCCATAGCTCCCACCGATGTTCTTCAGATCGGCGACTTCGCTGTCGAGCTGCTTCACATATTCGCGTGGCAACGGGAGTGGCCACACGGACTCGGCGGCGCGGTTGGCCGCGGCGCGCACTTCGTTACTCCACGACTCGTTGTTGCCCATGAGCCCCGCAACCTTGTCGCCAAGCGCCACCATGCACGCGCCGGTGAGCGTGGCCAGGTCAACGATCGCGTCGTTGCCGTCGTCGACCGCCAGACTCAACGCGTCGGCCAGGATGAGTCGTCCTTCGGCGTCGGTGTTGAGCACTTCCACGGTCTTGCCATTGCGCATGGTGAGCACGTCACCCGGGCGAATGGCCGAGCCACTGGGCATGTTCTCGACCAACGGCACGTAGCCGGTGACGTTGGTGGTGACGCCGAGCGAACGCAGCACGCTCATGGTGGCGATGACCGCTGCGCCGCCCGACATGTCGGTCTTCATGGTTTCCATGCCGTTGGCCGTCTTGATGGAGAGGCCACCGGAGTCGAAGACGACACCCTTACCCACGAGCGCCAGCGCACCCTTGGCACCACGCGGCGCGTAGGTGAGCTTCAAGAAGCGCGGCGGCCGTTCGGAACCCTGACCCACGCCGATGACGCCCCCCATGCGTTCCCGCACGAGGTCGCGCCCTGCAAGCACTTCGACTTTCACACCCGTGCGCGCCAGGCGCTTCTCGGCGAACGTCACCATCGCCTCGGGCGACTTCTCACGCGCCGGGCGGTTCACCAAGTCGCGTGCGAACGCAACTGCGTCGGCAACCGCAACGCCACGCTCGACGGCTGCACTGACACGCGCGCCACGAATACCGAGCAACTCGACCGAAGCGAGCTGCGACGGCTCGTCCTTCCCCTTGTATTCGAGGTACCGGTAGGAACCGAGCAAGAACCCTTCGGTGACCGCCTGGGCGGCCGCTGCGCGATCGTCGACCGGCGCGGCTTCGACCAGGGTGGTGGCGACCGACGCGACCTTGACGGCCTTCTTCGCCACCGCAGCCGCGGCGCGCCGCAGCCCGTCGACCGAGACGCTCTTCGCGTCACCAAGGCCCACCAGCAACACGGTCTTGGCTGCGACCCCGATGGGTGCGACGAACAACGTCTCACCTGTCTTGCCGGTGAAGCCGGCGTCGGCCACGAACTGCGAGAACAACTCGCCGCCCGCGTCGACCAGTGCCGACGCACCCGGTCCGGGTTCGCCACCAGCGAAGTACGGCACCGCCAACAAGTCGGCGGCGACCTTGGCGGCCGCGGTGTTCGTGGCCTGTACGGAAATGGTCACTGGTCCTCCGTTGCGAGCCGGGCGGGGCGGAACGATCCTTCCTGCCACCGGGCGAGCGTGTACACGAGATCTGCAAGCCGATTCAGGTACGGCAGCACTCGGCTATCGGCACCCAACCAGCCCGAGTGAACCGCCGAAACGGTCTCCCGCTCCGCCCGCCGCACGACGGTGCGGGCCAGGTCGAGTGCAGCTGCCACCCGGTTCTCACCGGGCAGCACGAACTCGGTGGGGGGTTCGTAGCGAGCGGTGACGTCGTCGATCAGCGGTTCGAGCGCGTCCACCATGGCCTGAGTGACCCGGGTGTCGCCGTCGATGAGCTTCGAGCGATTCTCGGGCGCGGTCGCCAACTCGGCCATGACAACCACGAGTTCGCGCTGCAACCGCTGGAGCAAGTGGTCGAGCTCGGACCCGCGGACCTCGGCCCGAGCCAACCCCAGCGCAGCCTGGGCTTCGTCGACCGCACCATAGGCACGCGGGCCGACATCGTCCTTCGCCGCCCGACCGCCATAGAAGAGGCCGGTGGTGCCGTCGTCGCCGGTTCGCGTATAGATCTTCATGCGCACCGGACTCTACGGCGCCCGGGCCGGAAGCGGTTCACCGGCGGCCGATACCCTGGACCGGATGTCAGATTTCCTCGCCGCTCTCGCCGAACGCGTCCTCGTCTTCGACGGCGCCACCGGCACCAACCTCCAGACCCTGAACCTGGGCCCCGACGACTTCGGGGGCGACGCCCTCGACGGCTGCAACGAAGTACTGGTGGCCACCCGCCCCGACGTGATCCGCGACCTCCACGCGTCGTTCTTCGCCGTGGGCTCCGATGCGGTGGAGACCGACACCTTCGGCGCGTTCCCACTCGTGCTCACCGAGTACGACATGCCCGAACGCACCTTCGAACTCAACGAGACCGCGGCCCGTCTGGCGCGCGAAGTGGCCAACGACTTCTCCACCCCCGACCAGCCGCGCTGGGTGGTCGGTTCCATCGGCCCCGGCACGCGCTTGCCGTCGCTCGGCGCCATCGACTTCCCCACGCTGCGCGATGGCTACCAACTCCAGGTCGAAGCGCTGCTCGCCGGCGGCATCGACGTTGTGCTCATCGAGACCGTCTACGACCTGCTGCAGGCGAAGGCCGCAATCATCGGCGCACGTCGCGCCATGGCGAAGGCCGGGCGGCAAGTCCCCATCATGACGCAGGTGACCATCGAGACCACTGGTCGCATGCTGGTGGGTTCCGAGATCGGCGCGGCCCTCACGGCCCTCGAAGCGATGGGGCCCGATGTCATCGGCATGAACTGCGCCACCGGCCCCAGCGAGATGACCGAGCACCTGCGCTACTTGTCGCAGCACGCGCGTACGTTCCTGTCGTGTCTGCCGAACGCCGGCCTGCCCAGCGTGGTCGACGGGCACACGCACTACGACCTCACACCCGCGCAACTCGCCGACGCGCACGAACGATTCGTCACCGAGTTCGGAGTCAACATCGTGGGCGGATGCTGCGGCACCACGCCCGAGCACCTGCAGGCCGTGGTCGAGCGCATCGGTGGGCGGACGCCGGTCGTGCGCGAACCGAAATTCATCCCGAGCGTGTCGTCCATCTACTCATCGGTGCCGCTCGAACAAGAGCTGTCGTACCTCTCCATCGGTGAGCGCACCAACGCCAACGGTTC
Organism: Acidimicrobiia bacterium; assembly: GCA_049317385.1. Taxonomy (GTDB): domain Bacteria; phylum Actinomycetota; class Acidimicrobiia; order IMCC26256; family JBMOIJ01; genus JBMOIJ01. The sequence goes on along the minus strand of JBMOIJ010000006.1, from coordinate 45,383 downwards.
CAAGGCATTTCGCGACGCAATGCTCGGAGAGGACTGGGAATCCTGCCTGCGCATCGCGCAGTCACAGGTGAAAGAAGGCGCCAACGTCCTCGATGTCTGCGTCGACTACGTGGGCCGCAACGGCGTGCCGGACATGCATGCCGCAGCCGCCGAATTCGTCACCAAGGCCAGCCTGCCCCTGGTGTTCGACTCCACCGAGCCCGACGTCATGGAAGCCGGCCTGCAGCACCACGGCGGCAAGGCAATCCTCAACTCAGCCAACCTCGAAGAGGGAGAGGGTGACGGCAAGCGCATGGATCGCGTGTTCAAGCTCGCCAAGGAGTACGGCGCCGCGGTCATCTGCCTCACCATCGACGAAGAAGGCCAAGCGCGCGACGCCGACTGGAAGCTGCGCGTGGCACACCGCATCTACGACCTCGCCACCCAGAAGTACGGCCTCGACCCCACCGACCTCATCTTCGACCCGCTCACGTTCCCGCTGAGTGCCGGGACCGAAGACCTCCGCGGCGACGCCGTCGAAACACTGCAGGCCATCAAGCGCATCAAAGAGGAACTCCCGGGCGCGTCCACCGTGCTGGGACTATCGAACGTCTCGTTCGGCCTCAAGCCCGCGGCCCGCCACGTGCTCAACAGCGTGTTCCTGCACGAAGGCATCGAGCACGGACTCGACGCCGCCATCGTGCACGTGGCGCGCATCATGCCGATGCACAAGATCGAACCCCCGGTGCGCGACGTCGCGCTCGATCTCATCTACGACCGCCGGGGCACTGCTGGCGTCGCCTCGAAAGGCCGCAGCGACTACGACCCGCTCACCGAGTTCATGGCGCGCTTCGAGAACGTCGAAGCCGGCGCGATCGAGAAGGAAGACCGCAGCGGCTGGCCGATCGAAGAACGGTTGAAGCACCGCATCATCGACGGCGACCGCGATGGACTCACCGGCGACCTCGACGAGGCACTCGCCGGCGGACGGCCCGCGCTGTCCATCATCAACGACGTCCTGCTCGAAGGCATGAAGGTCGTGGGCGACCTGTTCGGCACCGGCGAGATGCAGCTGCCATTCGTGCTCCAGAGCGCCGAAACCATGAAGATTGCGGTGGCCCACCTCGAGCCACACATGGAGAAGGCCGACGCCGGCGGCAAGGGCACCGTGGTGCTCGCCACGGTGAAGGGCGACGTGCACGACATCGGCAAGAACCTCGTCGACATCATCCTCTCGAACAACGGCTACACGGTGCACAACCTCGGCATCAAGATCGCCGTCAACGAGATGATCGAGAAGGTGCAAGAGGTGAACGCCGATGCCATCGGTATGAGCGGACTCCTCGTGAAGAGCACGCTCATCATGCGCGAGAACCTCGAAGAGTTGAACTCGCGCAACCTGGCCGACATCCCGGTGATGCTCGGCGGCGCCGCACTCACGCGCACCTATGTGGAACGCGACCTGCGCGAGGTCTACGAAGGACGCGTGTTCTACGGCAAGGACGCGTTCGAAGGCCTGCGCACCATGGACCAACTCATGGAGATGAAGCGTTCGGGCAACTGGGACCCCGACTTCGGTCGGGCGCTCGGCGGCCGCGATCTCCCCCGGCGCAAGAGTGAGCGCCGCGAGTCGAGCGAACGTGCGCAGAGCGCCGCCGCCGGCGACGGTTCGGGCAGCGTCGAGTCCAGCGATGTGGCGACCGACGTTCCCGTCTTCGAACCGCCCTTCCTCGGTTCCCGTGTCGCCAAGGGCATCTCACTCGACGAGATCGCCGGCTACATCAACGAGACGGCACTGTTTCGGAACCAGTGGCAGTTCCGACCCGACAAGACTACCGGCGAAACCGACGAGGACTTCCGCGTGCGCATTCGCGCCGTGCTGCGAGAGCAACTCGACCGGGCCAAGTCCGAGGGCTGGCTCGTCCCGGCCGTTGTGTACGGCTACTTGGCCGTCAACCGCGATGGCAACGACCTCGTGGTGTGGAAGGACGAGACGCGTTCGTCCGAGTGGGTGCGCTTCTCGTTCCCGCGCCAGACGCACGATCGTCACCTGTGCATCAGCGACTTCTTTCGTTCGGTCGACAGTGGTGAACCCGACTTCGCCGCATTCCACGTGGTGACCATGGGTGAACTCGCCAGCGCACGCGAGAAGGAGCTGTTCGCAGCCAGCGAGTACCAGGAGTACCTGCTCACCCACGGGCTCTCCGTCGAGATGGCCGAGGCGCTCGCCGAGCTGTGGCACAAGCGCATCCGCGACGAGTGGGGCTTCGGTAACGAAGACGGGCCCACTCTCACCGGACTGTTCAAACAGCAGTACCGCGGGTCGCGCTACTCGTGGGGTTATCCCGCGTGCCCCGACCTCGACGATCAGGCGAAGTTGGCCGAGATCCTCGACGCCGAGCGCATTGGCGTGACGCTCACCGAAGAGTTCCACCTGGTACCCGAGCAGTCCACGTCGGCAATCATCGTTCCGCACCCTGAAGCCAAGTACTTCATCGCCTGAGCCCACGTCACGCGGGCGAGGGTTTTTCCCTCACTGGCTGAGGACGGCGCGCGCCAAGAGGTCCTGGCCGAACGCAGTCAAGATGGCGAGGTACATCAATCCGGTGGCCGCCATCACGGCCGAGTAGTAGCGCTCGCGCAGTGCGGCCCACGTGACGCCGACCAGGCCGATGGTCGTGACGGCGCACACCTGCCACGTCCACCCCAGCAGCCCACCCCAGCCGTCCTTGACCGAACCCGTCAACACACTGACCATGCCCACCGGCCACAACCAGACCAATACGTCGAGCGGCCACACATACGCGGTCCAGCGCACGAGTTCCTTCACGGGTTCGCGCGACAAACCGGGCTGCACGAGATACCAGTGACCGAGGAGCATGGCGTCGCTGACCGCGCCCAAGAATGCGGCGCCCACGAGATACCGCGCCGCGGACTGCAGGTACGGTCCGCCGTCGGCCGCGGCCGCCGCCACGAGCGCAACGATCCCGAACGCCGGCGCCACCAGATCCAGGACCGGTGGAAACTCGGCGCCGCGCGTCGGCTCCGATGCCTCGTCGTCGGTCAAACCGACCATGGCCGCAACGCGCGCCAGTTTCCGGGCTCGCTCGGCGCGCTGGCCGGACACTCCGGCGGCCCGTCGAACCACTGACACCGCCAGCGCAACCAGCGTCGCCAGGATCATGGCAACCGCCGCAACAATCTCCACGACCCGCGCCCCGCCGCCCTGCGATTCGCCCGCCAATGAGATGACGCCGATGAATGCAATGACGGCATAGGTGATGCGCAGTAGCCACCCGTACCCGATGCCCACCACGCGATGGCGGGTGGTCACCCAGCAGAACGCCAAGCCCCCTACGGCAACCTGCACCATCACGCTGCCGAACACGAGCGTCATTCGACCACCGCAAGATCGCGAGGCGCGTCGTTCAATCGCTGCGGACCCGCGTCGGTGGCCACCACGATGTCCTCGAGCCGCATGCCGAACGCGCCGGGGATGTAGATGCCCGGTTCCACCGAGAACGCGTTGCCCGCCACGATGAGCTGGCCGTTCCCGGCCACCATGTACGGGTCCTCGTGTTCTTCGACCCCGATGCCATGGCCGGTGCGATGCACGAAGTACTCGCCGAACCCGGCGGCGTCGATGACCTGGCGGGCGGCGCGGTCGACTGCCTCACACGGCACGCCAACAACGCCCGCCTGCACGCCCGCTTCCTCAGCCGCAGCGAGCACTGCGTACGCGTCACGAACCGGTGCCGCGGGTTCCCCCACGCTGAACATGCGCGTGATGTCGGAACAGTAGCTGTGCATGGTGCCGCCGATGTCGACGAGCACCGCATCGCCGGGTTCGATCACCCGCGCCCCAGGTTCATGGTGCGGACTGGCCGCGTTGGGTCCCGACGCAACAATCACGAAGTTCACCCGTTCGTGGCCGACCGCCAGGATCTGATCGGCGATCTCACGCGCGAGGTCCGCTTCGGTGCGACCAGCGAACGCCGTTGCTCGCACTGCCTCCATCACCGAATCGATACCGGAGGCCGCGCGGCGCAGCGCCGCCACTTCCTCGGAATCCTTCACGGCCCGCAACGCCGCCGTGACGTCGTTTCCAGGTATCACCCGCGTGTCGAGCAACGCGCCTTGTAGCGCCAAGACGAAGCGCGCCCACGTGCGGTCGTCGATCGCAATGGTCTTCGCGCCGTGTAGGTACGACGCCACGATCTCGATGGGATCCTCGCTCTCACCCCAGGGTCGGAGCGTGAACTCGGGCCGCACGTCAACCCGCGGCGCCTCGAGGGCCGGGACCACCAGCACTGCGTCGCCGTTGCGCGGGACCACCAGCATGGTGAGGCGCTCCAGCGGCATGGCCGTGTAGCCGGTGAGCCAGGGGAGGTCGGCGCCAACCGAACAGCACAACGCGTCGACTCCGAGTTCGTCCATGCGCTCTCGAACCCGCTGAAAGCGAACTGCCGACATGGAAACGAGACTACGACGAGACCACTGCGGGCACCGGCTCGGACGCCTGCTGCGACGCCTGCTTGGCGTGGTAGCTGGACCGCACCAGCGGGCCGCACTCGACGTGCGCGAAACCCAAGGACTCGGCGTAAGTACGCAACGCGTCGAACTCCTCCGGCGTCCACCACCGTGCCACCGGCAAGTGCTGGGCCGTCGGCCGCAGGTACTGCCCCACCGTGAGGATGTCGACGCCCACGTTGCGCAGGTCGAGCACGGCCTGGCGCATCTCCTCGTCGGTCTCGCCCATGCCGGCGATGAGGCCGCTCTTGGTGACGAGGCCGGCCGACTTGGCTCGGGCGAGGACGGCCAGCGAACGCGCGTACCCCGCCTTCGGCCGGGCCGCCCGCTGCAACCGCGCCACGGTCTCGAGGTTGTGATTCAACACATCGGGCTGCGAATCGAAGATGACGTCGAGGGACTCGGGCTTGCCCTCACAGTCGCTGATCAACAACTCGATCTGCGTGCGGGGCGACGCAGCCCGCACCGCCGCAACCGTCTCGGCAAAGATCCGTGATCCGCCATCGACGAGGTCGTCACGGGCAACACAAGTGATGACAGCATGTTCGAGCCCGAGCGTGGAGACGGCATGGGCAACCCGCGCCGGTTCCTCGGGATCGACTTCGAGCGGCTTGCGCGTGTCGACCAAACAGAATCCGCATGCTCGGGTGCAACGCTCCCCGAGGATCATGAACGTGGCCGTACGGTCCGCCCAGCACTCGTAGATGTTCGGGCAACCGGCTTCCTCGCACACGGTGTGCAAGTTCAGGTTCTTCGTGAGCTTCTTCAGCTCGCGGTACCCATCACCAAGGTTCGCTTTGACCTTCATCCACGACGGACGGTCGAAGTTGGCGCCGAAGTCGGCGTCGACACCGGCAGACTCGGCCCGACGGCGCAGCATGACGCGAGTCTCGGTTGCCGAAACCGGTGCTGGCGTCCCGAACGCCTCGCTCGCTCCGCGCCATTCCTGCGGAATGGATTGCTGCGCTCCCGAGACATCGAGACTCCCAGCCCCGTTGCCCCGCGTGAACTGCACGTCGGCCGGTTCGACGGTTTCGTATCCGAAGACAGCGGCGAAGTGCGGCACGACGGCGTCGACAACTTCCTGCATGGGGACGCGGCGACCGAGGAGTTGTTCCATCGACATGACACCGCGATCGGTGATACCGCAGGGCACGATGTGATCGAACATCGCGAGGTCGGGCGCAACGTTGAGCGCGAAGCCATGGCGAGTACGACCCCGTCCGACGCGCACACCGATGGCGGCAATCTTCTGATCGCCCACCCAGACGCCCGTGTACCCGTCGCTGCGGCCGGCTTCGATGCCGAAGTCGGCAAGCGTGCGGATCAGCACCTCTTCGACGTTGCGCACGTAGGCGATGACGTCGGGCGTGGCGAGTGTGACGATTGGATACCCCACGAGCTGCCCAGGCCCGTGGTACGTGACGTCGCCGCCGCGATCGGCCTTCACCAGCTCGGCTCCCACACTGGCTGGCGGAACAAGCACGTGTTCGAGGTGCGCGTTCTTTCCCAGCGTGTAGACGTGCGGGTGTTCGAGCAACAACAAGTAATCGTCGGTGGTGCGCTCGTGGAGCGCACGCTGCAGGGTGTCGGCCTCGCCGTAGGCGACGCGCCCCAGCCACCGCGATTGCAGGGTCACGTGAGTTCGCTCTCCCAGTCGTGCGTCTCGAGCACTTCGCGCATGCGGTTGAGGAACGCCGCCGCGTACGCACCGTCGAACGCACGGTGATCCCAGGTGAGCGCCAACACGCCCACATGGTGGATGGCGATGGAGTCTTCGCCGTCAGGTCCTTCGACAACCACCGGCTTCTTGTGGATGCCGTCGGTCGAGAGGATCGCCACCTGCGGTTGATTGATGATGGGCAACGTGATGTAGGTGCCGTACGGGCCCGGGTTCGTGATGGTGAACGTGCCACCCATCACTTCGTCGGGCGTGAGCGCTCGACTGCGAGCACGCGTGGCGAGGTCACGGATCTCACGCGAGATCAGACGCATGCGCTTGCCGTCGGCGTCCTTGATGACCGGCGCGATGAGGCCGTTGAAGTCGAGGTCGACCGCAATGGCCAAGTGCACGGACCGGTGCACCACGAGCGACTCGGAGTCGACACTGGCGTTGATGTTCGGGAACTCAGGAAGCACGGTGCAGAACGCGCGCGCCACGAACGGCAGGTACGTGAGCGAGAACCCTTCGCGCGCCTTCCAGTCGGCTTGCGCACCACGGCGCACCCGTTCGACCCGCTCGAAGTCGACTTCGACCGACGTGTACACGTGCGCGCTCGTGCCTTTGGAGCGAACCGTGTGCTCGGCGGTGCGGCGCCGGATGTTGTCGAACGGAATGACGACGTCGCCCTGTCCGGGCGGAAGGGTGGGCGCTGCGGCCCGAGCCGGAGCCGGTGCCGCCGCAGCCGGTGCTGCCACCGCCGGTGCCGGCGCGGCCACCGGTGCCGGTGCCGCCGCCGGTGCGCTGGGAGTTGCCGTGGCCCCGGTGGCGCGGGCGAACGCCAGCACGTCGTTGCGGGTGATGCGAGCACCTTCGCCGGTGCCGGGGATCTGCGTGGCGTCGAGACCGTGCTCGTCGATGAGGCGACGCACCAACGGCGACACCAACGCGCCCGCCGCCGTGCTGGGCGCCGGCGCTGCTGGAGGAGCGGGTGCCGGCGCCGGCGCAACGGGAACCGGGGCTGGCGCGGGAGTCGACGGTGCCGGCGCCGCGGCGAATGTCGATGCTTCGGGAGCGGAGGATTCCAACCCGGAGGGTTGGCCCGGAGCGAGCGAAGCGTCGGCAGTTGCCGCGACAGCCGCGGCGGCAGCCGCACCTTCGCCACCGATCACGGCCAGTACGTCACCGACCGCTGCGACTTCGCCTTCGGCGACCCGGATCTCGGACAACACTCCAGCCGACGGCGCAGGCACTTCGCTGTCGACCTTGTCGGTGGACACTTCGAAGAGCGGTTCGTCGACGGCAACGGCGTCGCCCACGTTCTTCAGCCAGCGAGTGATGGTGCCTTCGGTGACAGTCTCACCGAGTTGGGGCATCGTGACGTCCATTGGACTCCAGTTCGATTTCAGAGGGGGGAGATCAGATCAGCCGTGAAGGGCGCGGCCGGTGAGCGAGAGCACGGTTTCGCCGAACAACTCGCTCAGCGTGGGGTGCGGGTGCACCAGGTTGGCAATGTCGTCGACGGTGGCTTCCCAGTTGACGGCGAGGTACCCCTCGGCGAGCAACTCGGTGGCCCACGGCCCCACCAGGTGCACACCCAGCAAGGTGCCATCGTTCTTGTCGGCGACGACCTTCACGATCCCTTCGGTCTCACCGATGATGAGCGCGCGGCCGTTGCCGAGCCAGCGATGCACACTGGTTTCGACGTCGTAGCCCTGCGCCGTGGCTTGCTCTTCGGTGAGTCCGCAGAACGCAACTTCGGGGTGGCAGTAGATGCCCCAGGGCACCTTGCCGTACTCGACGGGCACGACGGGCTCGCCGAGGATGGTCTTGACGGCAACGATGGCCTCGGCGAACGCCACGTGTGCGAGCTGGGGGGTGCTCACGAGGTCGCCCACCGCGTACACACCGTCGACGTTGGTGCGCAGATGGTCGTCGACCACCACGAACCCACGCTCATCGACTGCGATGCCGTTGTCCTCGAGGCCGATGCCGGCCGAACGCGGGTAGCGCCCGATGCTCACCACGAGCTTGTCGACCGTGATCTGCTCCGCGCCCTTCTCTCCGTCGAAGCGAACGATGAGCTCGGCGCCGGCCAGGTCGATGTTGCTGACTGCGACCCCGGCCCGCACCTGGATGCCGCGCTTCTTGAACGCGCGCACGACTTGGTCGGCGGCTTCGCGGTCGACACCGGTGAGCAGCTGCGGCAGCGCTTCGAGAATGGTGACCTCGCTCCCGGCATCGGCCAAGAACGATGCGAACTCACACCCGATGGCGCCACCACCGATGATGGCCACTCGGGCCGGTACCTCGGTGAGGTTCAGCACGTGATCGGACGACAACACGTGCGTGCCGTCGAACTCGAGCCCGGGGAGCGAACGCGGGAACGAACCGGTGGCCAACACGACGGCGTCGCCAGTGACTTCGCTGCCGTCGGAGACTCGCACTCGATGCGCGTCGCCGGGAACCAACCCGCCTCGGCCAGGGATCACCGTGACGGTGCGCTGCTTGAGCAGGCCTTCGAGCCCCTTGGTGAGCCGGTCGATGATGGACTGCTTGCGCGACTGGCTGGTGGCCAGGGTGAGCGTGGGCTGGCCCGCGTCGACGCCGAACTCCTTGGCCCCCTGCACGGTGCGCAGCACTTCGGCGGTCTGGAGCAGCTCCTTGGCCGGGATACAGCCCCGCTGGAGGCAGGTGCCCCCGACCCGGTCTTCCTCGATCAAGGCGACCCGGAGCCCGGCGGCCGCGCCGTACAAGGCGGCGGCGTAGCCCCCCGGTCCCCCGCCGAGGACCACCACATCGAAGTGCTCTGCCACTTCACAACCTTCCGAATCAGCGATTTCGACCGCGAGCAGCCTAGGGGCAAGCGCCGACCGGTGTTTGCGGGCCGCTCAGCGGCTCGAGATCCCCCAGAAGATCTGGATGGCGCCCGCCGCCAGGATGGCCACGCCACAAATCGCAGCCAGCAGGAGCAACGTTCGGGTCTTCATGCCTGGGTCCGTTCGGAAGGGGCCGGCGGAGCCGAAAGCGCCGGCCCCGACGGCTCGGAGTCTGCATCAGTGGCCGGGGGTGCCGCTCGGCCGGGCGCCGGTGCCCCGCCGTCGAGGGGTCCGAGTCGCCGCAGCCCGAAGGTCACCACGGCGAAGAAGAGCGCGGCCGCCACCGCCGCGAGCGCCGTGCTGGCCAGGTGGAGTTGCGCCGGACCCTGCGGGCGCGGCGTCACACCCGGGCCACGATCGAACACCGCGATCCCGTCTCGGTTCCACACCGCACGGAATCCGAACCGGAACGCGTTGGCCGCAAAGGTCTTGGCCGATCCCCCGTAAGAGACGTCCGCACCGACCCGCGCCGGGTCGCTCACCATGACCACGAACCGGATGCCATCGAACGGTGGCGACGAGTTCGGTTCGGACAGGAAGAACCGGTGGGACTCGAGGAGGCTGTCGGCGGCCCGCCGCAACAAACGCGGTGACTCGATGACGGGCTGACGCGACTCGAGCGGATTCTGCAAATCCGTGAAGAACTCGAACGTGCCGCGAGTGCCGGCATTGCAGAGCATCACTTCATTCGGCGCCGACTGCGAATCGAGGAACCGGAACGCAGCCGAACCTGATGCGGAAATCGAGTTGGAACGATCGGCACCAACCAACGCGATCGAGACCACCATCACCGCTGCGGCCACCGCGACCAGCGCGCCTTGCGCAATCCGCCGCGACCGAACTCCGATCCCGGCGACGAGTTGGAGATACCCGCCAACCGCGAACGGCACGAACCCCACGATTGCCAGCGGCGCGTACTGGGCGAAGCGCGACGTGCCCGTGTTCTGGGGCACGAACGTGTCGTAGGCCAACGCGAAGTACAGGATCACCGCCACCAGGGCCCCGTTGAACAACGCGACGATCGTGATCCCAGCGCGGGTGCGTCGGTCCCCGCGCAGCGTTGCGGCGCCGAGTCCGATCACCACGAGCGCCAGCACCACGATTCCGGACGCGTCGCTCCAACGGACATCCGGCCACATCCGGTTCGCCGTTGACCACGCGCGTTCGAGTGGTGGTCGTGGGGGCTTCACGTCGAACTCGCCGACTTGGCGTTGCAGGAAGTCCCGGGTTGCATCCGATCCGGCGGTCGGGGTCGGACGGTTCGCGTCGGTGATGACCAACGCCCGCCCTTGGAGCGCAATGCCGAGCGCGCCGGCCACAACTAACGCGCTGCATCCGGCCGCCACCACCGCGACCGCCGCGCGCCAATGGTGACCCTGGGCCCACCACTCGACGAGCGCGGCCGCCACGACCAGCATCCCCAGCACCGTGGCCGCAATTGCGTGGACCGCCAACGCAAGTCCCAGCGCAACACCTGCCGCCACCAACATGCTGGCGCGGCCCTTGCGCAGTCCTCTCGTGATGAGCAGGACTGCAATCAACCCCAGCAAGATCCCGAACGCTTCGGGCTTGTAGGAATTGAACTTCTGCGCGAACCAATACGTCGCAGCCAACGCGAATACGCCAACGGCAGCCGGAACCCGTGCAACCCACAGACGAAACACCGAGTAGGCGAACAGCGAGAAGAAGAACACCGTCGGAACGATCCACCACTGCATCGCGAACGCATCCCCACCCGGAACGAGCATGCGGTACGCCTCGGAGTGCAGGTTGAACACGAGGTAGTCGGGCAGCCAACGGAAGCGCTCGCCGTACTCGAGCACATAGGACGGCACGCCGCGAGCACGCGTCAGCTGCCGCCCGAGGTCCCAGTAGTACCACCGGTACGTCTCGGCCGGCGCGTACCCGTTGGCAGCCAGCATCGGCGCCGCCGGCGCGATCACCGCCAACCCGATGACGGACGCAATCCCCTCGGCCCGCCAGAGGCTCGCGGCAAGGCGAGCCGTGCGCACCACACCACCAGCTGCCAAACCGAGCAGGACGACCACGAGCGCAACGGGGACGAACCAGCGAACGGCAAGCAGGACACCGCCGACGATTGCGGTCACGGCGACCGACGTCACCATGCACAACGCCAATTCCGATGTGGGGTGGTCCGCAATCGGACGGCGAAGCAATGCGCGCACCCCAGCGCCTGCGGTTACGACGGTCAGAACGAAAACGACGCTCGCCGCGAGCATTCCGCCAACTGCGGCGAGGACCACGCCCATCGGCGCGAACGCTACCAGGCAGCGTTTCCGCGACCGCCGTCGATCGCGTCGGTACCCGTAGTATGAGCCACTCGATGTTCTCGATGGCTGCGGCCCTGCTTGCAGTGTTTCTGCTCCCCGGCGTGGCCGCAGCGCTCGCAGTTCGCGCGCGTGACACCGACACGCGCCTCGCACTCGGCCTCACGGTTGCGCTCGCGTCGCTGTGGCTCGTCGCAGTGCCCCTGGCAACCCATCGCATGCTCACGCCGACCGCGACGTGGATCACCATCGTCGGCGTTGGTGTGGCAAGCCTTGGGGCCGCACTCTGGATCCGCAATCGCCGGCACGCACACTGGCTGCCAGATGCCTGGTACGCGCTCGCAGCTGGAGCAATCGGCCTGGTACCGCCGCTGGTCGGCAACCTCGGCACGAGCGGGGGGCTCAGCGGATCGACCAGTTGGTACTACTGGAACCTCGCACAGCAGACGGCGCGCGTCGGCGGGTTCCCGACGAAGTCGCCCGAGTGGGGAACCACGCTTCCGTTCCTCAAGGACTACCCGGGCTTCACCTCCGCGACCGCATTGCTCGAGGTTGCGTCGCGATCCGGCCTCACGAGCGCAATCGCCATCCGTTTCCTGGTGGCTGCCACCACCGGTGCGGCGTTCTACCTCTTGGCCCGCCACCTCTCGGTCAGAGAGCCCGCGGCGCTGCTTGCGACCGCAGCACTCAGCACGTCGGTCATCTTCTTCTTCAAGTCCAGTGAGTACCGACCCGAGAGTGCCGGGTACGCACTCGCCTTCCTCGTTCCGGTGTGCGCACTCGCGTTCGTGCGGCAGGGACACCTCGAAGGACTCGCCATCGGGGCCATTGGTTTCTTCGCACTCGCCGAGGTGCACGCGATCGCCTGGCTGTTCTCGTGTGCTCTCACCATCGGGGCCCTGGTCATGGAAACGCGTCGCCACACCTGGCGACGCGCGTTGTTGTTCCCCGCCGTGGCCGCAGGCACCGTCTTGATCGGAAGCATCCTGCTCGGGTCGACCCAGCCCGGCATTGCCCAACTCGATTCGATCCGGCGCGTCGCCACGAGCGGCGCCGATCCCACCTGGAAATTCGTCATGCTGGCGTCGTCCGGCGACCTTGCGAGTGTGCCCCCAGGGAACCTTCAGATGCTGCGCACCGCAGTCGGCTCCGGCTTCTTCGGACTCCACCGTTGGCCCCTGGCCGTGGTTGCCCTGCTCGCCGCCGTTGGGCTGGGCTGGCTGGCCTGGCGCGGTGCGCCCAAGGATCGGCAAGCAGCACGAGCGTTCATCGTGTTCGGCACGACCACGACGCTGGTCGTGCTTGCGAGTTGCGTTGTCATCGGCGCGAGCGCCGACACGTGGGTTCCTCGACGTACCGGCTACCTCCGCGTGGCCGCACTTCTGGTGGTGCTGGCCCCCCTTGCCCTCGGAGTGTTGCTCTCCGCGCTTCGCCGCCGCACCTGGTTCGCGTCGGGGTGCGCCGCAGTGTCGGCCGTGCTCGCACTCGCGTTGTTCGCAGGCCGCAACGAGATGTCCGCCGTGCGGAATGCCCGCCCCACCGCAGCCGACCAACGCGCGCTGAGAGAGCTCGACATTCCATCCGACGCGGTTGTGCTCACCAACGCCTACACCGAAGGCTTCGTCCCGGCGTCATTGACTGCTGCGGGCCTCGTTGACGGACGCGCGCCCTACACCCCCCGGGCCGACTTGGAGCGGGCGAATCGCATCATGGCCGACGTGCGCGCCTACTTGATCAATCCGGAGCTGGATCGCCTCGACCTGCGAAATGCCGGCGTCACCCATGTGCTGGCGGCTGACCGATCCTGGTCGCTGGGGACGCCGTATGGTTTCGCAACGGATCGCGCCGGGCTTGACCGCGACCCGCAGCTGCGCAAGCTGACCCAGCGCGAGGGGTACACGTTGTACGAGGTGACCGGGAAGTGAACGAGACGCGCACCGCGGAGCGCACCGGGAACGATGCGCCCACCGACGCGCGTCAGGACCTTGCACCCGACAACCGCATCCTGCGCAGCGTCGGTGCAGTGCTCACTGCACTGTCGATCGCGTGGGCCTTCGTGGTGCAGTCCCTGTTCTTCGCCCAGGTGTCGAACATCCAAGGCGATGCGGCCTACCACCGCGGGGTCGCGTACACCATGCTCCATGGGGCACTGCAGGGCGAGGGCCCGATCCATCAACTACTCGCGTTCTACGGCGGGCTCTACCCCATGGCCCTCGCCGCCCTTTCCGCGGCAACCGGCGCATCCATCGACTCCGTGTTGTCGATCGGCTCGTGGTTCTGGGGCTGCGCGCTGCCGCTGTCCTTGCTGTTCCTCGGTCGGCGGCTCTGGCCCGGGCGTTGGTTCGAGACCGGGATCCTCGTCTTCCTCGGAACGGTGGCGGGGTCGATCCCGGTCGACAAGACCGTGGTCTGGGTGAACAGCCCGACGCTCGCCAGCTCCAACCTGTGGCCTGCGTATCCACGCGACATCGCCATGGTGCTCGGAATCGTCGCCATCGCCATTGCCCTGGGAACGATGTCGCCCTGGCGATCGGTCGCAACCGGCATCGTGCTGGCCTTGGCGGTGAGCGCGCAGGTACAGATCGCGGTGGTGTTCGGCGCCTTCGTGGTGGCGTGCTTCCTGCTCGACCGCCGATCGACGATGCGGACGCGCCTCGTAGGCGTTCTCGTCGTCACCGGATCGACCATCCTCGCGTCGGCCTGGTGGTGGGTGCCGCGCGCACTCGAGTACACACGCGCTCGTCCGCTGTTGCTCGCAAGTTTCCCGGGCAACACCCAGGTGGCGTTCCACCTGCTCTTTGCGGCGCTTGGCCTGATCGGCATCCTCGGCGTGATCGGCGGCGTGGCCATCGGTACGCACTGGCGCCAGGTCTCGGTACCGCTCCGGCTGTTCGCACTGTGGGCCGCCGTGGGGGCCGTGGGCAGCCTCCTCGCGTTCGCAGCACCGGACCTGGGGGTCATCACCCAACGCCGCGCGCTCCTACTCACTGCGTTTCCGTTGGTGATCGTGGCCACGGCCGGGCTCGCGATTCTGCTGCGGCGGGTACCTGCCGTCGTCGCAGTAGGCCTACTCGTTGCCGTGGCGGTTCCGGCGCTCGTGTTCGGTGCACAAGAAGTGAAACAGACGCGCGAGATCGTGTTCCAGCGATGGCCGGTCTCGTCACCGTTCAAGGCGGACTACCCGGCTTCGCAATGGGACCCCGTCACCGCGACACTCCGCGCTCGCGCCGAGCGCGCCGGATCAGTTCGCGTGGTCGCACCCGACGGCGACTCCGCCTACCTGTGGTTCAACTCGGGCGCCCAGTCGTTCGGTCCGTGGCTCCCCACGTGGTCCAAGCTCGGCTTCGACCCGGTCCGCGCCGTACCCGGAAACGTCAGCATCGAAGCTCGGCGCGCGGCCGTCCGCGACGGATTCGCCGGCGGCATTCCCACGTTGTGCCAGCTCGCCGATCGCTCGGAGGCAACGGCAATCATCGTGCGCCGACGCAACGGCCTGATCGCAACGCACGACACGAGTGCCATGGGACTCACCGAGGCGCGCACGGTTCGTAAGCGCACTCCGGTTCCCTCCGGTGGTGTGCTCGTCGAGTCGCCCTCCGATGTCATCCTCACGCTGCCGGCGCAGGAATCCCTCCCCATGCGCTGGACGAACACCGACGGCGTGCGGGAGGTCGAAGTCGAAACCTTCCTCGCACCGGAGCAGCCGCCGGTGATCGTCACCGGGGACCAGCGCATCTCCCCCACGTCGTCCATGCCAACCGCGCGTGGCCGGCTCTACCGCTACGAGATCACCGGTCCGCTGCGCGCTGACGCGGCCGTAACGGCAACCACCCACACGAGTATTCGACGGATTCGCGGGTACGAACCATCGTCGGTACCAATTACTTCTGGTGACGGCCCGATCGTCCTCGACCCGGCCCGCCTCTGCTCGCAGTGACGGAGCGGTCGATCAGCGTTCGAAACGCAGCGGGCGCCCCGACCATGGCGGCAGGTCGATCTTCAGGTTCCCGCCACAGGGCCCGAGCGACGCGCCGTCGATCACGCTGACCACGTTGCGACAGGTTGCGCCGGCCAACGACACGGTGACCACCTTCGCGATTCCGGTCACGTTCACCACCGAGGCGCCGTTGCGGTACGGCCGCACCCATACGCAGTTGACCTCGGCGTTCGCTTCGCAGGCCACCTTGTCGGGCATCTCAGTGAGCGGAGCACCCAACCGAAGGTCGTTCAATTCCTTGTAGAGCCCGCGTCGGTTGCACAGGCCGTCGAGCTTTCCGTTGCAGTTGTCATCGCCGGTGAACACACCCAACGGCATGTTGAAGATCTTCACCCGCGCCCACTGGAAATACACGTTGTCGCGGGTGACGTCACCACCGAGGGTGCCCGGAGTGATCAGCCCCAAGACTTTGCCGCCGAAGCGCGGATCCTTCTCGTTGGCCCGATTCGCCTGAAAGTCGAAGAGAAAGTTCTCGTCGCGGGGGTGCGCCACCGCTTCGTCGACCCAGTAGTCGGCGTATTCGATTCCGTCGGAGATCGGTTTGCACTCGGCCCAGTCCCGACGCTGACACGCGGGGTCCCGCGGATTCGGACGGAACGGGGTGAGCGGGTCGAAGATCGACATGCCGTAGTTCTGCAACACCTGAAGACCGGTGCTCTTCACGAGTGCCATCATCCCGACGAACGCGTCCGAGAACGTGGCTCCCGGCGTCACCGGATCCTGGGTGCACGTCGAGGTTTCGTGCCAGATCTCACCGCCAGGACCAGTGCCGCCCGCCAACGCGACCATCCCACGGTCGAACATGACGCCGTCCCAGCCATCGGCCTTCAGCTTCAACAAGAACCCGCGGAAGTAGTCGTGCCACGCTCGTTCGTTGTTGTCCATGAAGTACCACGGCTTCTTGGGGCCACCGCGGCCCTGCAGCGGTTGGTCGCCCTCCTTGCAGTAGGCCCACTCGAGATGTTGCGCAAGGTCGAGCCCATCAAAAGGCTGATTGGCGGGATACCAATACGCCTGCACATAGCGGAATGCGCGTGCACCCGCCTGGTGGATCTCGTCGACCATGGTCTTCTCGTCGAGAGTCTCACGGTTCGTGCCGCCCGGCGCCGCCGCCACGAGGAACACGTCGCCGAACTTCTGGCGCAGGTTCGCGCCGGCAGGAATGGCTTGATACCAGAACTGCGGGTTCCGCAGGCCGAGTTCCGCGTCGGCTGCGGGAACCGTTCCCGACGGCGCGGAGGGCTGCACCGGATTGCCAACTGCGCGCCCGCCGCCACACCCGGCGGCCAAGAGCGCACCGGCGACGGCGATGATGACGAGCGGCCGGGTCCTCATGCCTCGCGACGGAAGCGGGTCTGCACGATGACGCGCAGGAATCCGAGTGGATACCCCAAGCCCTTGGGCTTCTTGGATTCGCCGAACTCGCGCGACCGAATGTGCACTGGGACCTCCTGGATCCGCAGTCCGTGACGGGCCGACTCGATGATGAGTTCCGGCGCGTTGAACCGCGACTCTACGAGCGTCAACCGCGAAAGTCCGGTCGCCCGAATGGCCCGGTACCCGTTGGTGCAGTCGGTGATGCCGGCCCCGCTCACCAAGTTGATGAGTCGGGTGAAGATCTCAATGCCCTTGTGGCGCATTCCACCGGCGTCGTCGTATTCGCCGAGAAATCGGCTGCCCTGCACGTAATCGGCATCGCCCACGACCACGGGCTTTACGAGCGTGACGAGTTCGTCGGGACGGTGCTGCCCGTCGGCATCCATCGTGACCACGATTTCGGCGCCCAGGTCCAGTGCCACCGCGAACCCAGTTCGCAGCGCCTCGCCTTGTCCCAGGTTCACCGGGTGTTGCACCACGTACGCCCCGGCGGCCCGCGCCACCTCGGCAGTCGCGTCGCCGCCACCGTCATCGACGACAATGGGAAGCACGCGCAACCCCTCGAGCATTGCGGGCAGCTCGGCCAAGACATCGCAGATGCTGTCAGCTTCGCGGTACGCCGGAATCACCACGGCGAGCAGCGGGTCGTTGGTCCCGACGAACGGCGCCGGATCTTCAGCACGCTCGCGTGCCACCGTGGTGGCGAGCGTCACGAGACGACGCTGCCACTGGTTCGTAGCGCGTTGCACTCGACGCTCACGTTCGAGCACAACGCCAGCGAGACCGCCGAGCGCGACCAGCCCGAGACCCGTACGGAACCGCATCATCACACCTTCTGGTCGGCGGCCCGACTCACAAACCAGTCCCAGGTGCGGGACAAGCCGTCTTCGAGCCGGGTGGAGGGATCGAAACCGAACAACCGTTGCGCATTGGAGATGTCGGAGCAGCTGCGCTGCACTTCACCGGCACGCGCCGGTTCGTGCACGACCTCGACCGGCTCGCCCACCGTCTTGAGCACGAATGTGGCGAGATCGTTGACCGTGGTCTCGGTGCCGGATCCCAAATGAACCGTGCTGTTCTTTCCGGCCGGCAACGTCAATGCGCCAGCAATGCCTTCGGCCAGGTCTTCCACGAACACGAAGTCACGGGTTTGCGTGCCGTCGCCGTAGATCACCAGCGGGCGTCCTTCTTGGACCGCCTTGAAGTAGCCCGCCACGACCGAACCCTTGTGATAGCTGAACGGCCCGTACACGTTGGCGAACCGCAGGGCGGTGGTGGCCAGCCCGTAACTCCCGGCAAAGGCCGAGCAGTAGGCCTCGCCCGCCAGCTTGGAGGCACCGTACGGCGACAGCGGCTTGGGCACGACGCGTTCGCTGGACGGCGGTTCGACCTCGCCCAGCGGCGCGTTCGACGACGCCATCACGAACGAACCGACGCCTGCATCGCGCGCCGCAACCAACGCGTTGAGCGTGCCCAGCACGTTGAGTTCGCAGTCGTAGAACGGATCGGCAATCGAGGTGGGAACCCCAGCCTGGGCTGCGAGATGCACCACTTTGGTTGCTTCCGAGTCGCGCATGGCCCGCGTCAACGCGTCACGGTCGCGGATGTCGCCTTCGATGATCTCGTCGAAACCGTTGGCTTCGGCATCGTCGCGATGCCCCGTGGTGAAGTTGTCGAACGCGATCGCGTCCCAGCCATGCCGCTTCAGGACCCGCACGAGGTTGACGCCGATGAACCCGGCGCCCCCCGTGACCAGGACGCGATCGCCGCTCACAACCAGGTGGTTCGCGGTGCGATGAATTCGCGGACGACGCGGTCCTTGTGGCGCTCGATCTCGGTGAGCATGGTGGTCACCAACTCGTCGGAGAGCGGCGTGGGTTCCAGACCGAGCTCGACGAGCTTCTGGTGCTTCGCGTTGTAGTAGTGCTCTTCGAGTTCCTTACGCGGGTTCTTCACGTTGTCGATCTCGACGTGGTAGCCCAGCTGGCCCGCAGCCTTCTGCACTTCCTTCGCGAGTTCGAGCACGCTGAACTGCTCGGTGAACTGGTTGAACACCCGAAACTCACCGGCGTCGGCCGGGTTGAGCACCGCCAACTCCACGCAGCGCATGGTGTCGCGGATGTTGAGGTAGCCGCGAGTCTGGCCGCCCGTGCCGTAGACGGTGAGTGGGAAACCGATCATGGCCTGCACGCAGAAGCGGTTGAGTGCCGTACCGAACTGTTCGTCGTAGTCGAAGCGCGTGACCAGGCGCGGGTCGAGCATGGTCTCCTCGGTGTGCACGCCGTACACCACGCCCTGGTTGAGGTCGGTGGCGCGCAGCCCGTAGATGCGACACGCGAAGTGGATGTTGTGCGAGTCGTGCACCTTCGAGAGGTGGTACCAGCTGCCGGGGAGCTTCGGCATCGGCAGGCGGTCGGTGCGACCGTTGTGCTCGATGTCGATGTAGCCCTCTTCGATGTCGATGTTCGGCTGGCCGTACTCGCCCATGGTGCCGAGCTTCACGAGATGGCAGTTCGGGGCGTGCTCACGGATCGCAAAGATCACGTTGAGGTTGTTCTCCACGTTGCGCAACTGCGTGGACGTGGCGTGGCGCTGGTCGACCATCGAGTACGGCGCCGACGGGATCTGGCCGTAGTGCACAATCGCTTCCGGCTGGAAGTCGCGCACTACTGCGGCGAGCTTGTCGTAGTCACACAGATCGAAGGTGTGCTTTGCGATGTCGAGACCGGTGATCTCTTTCCACACGCGCACCCGCTCCTGCAGGGTGGACACCGGCGTGAGGCTGTCGGAGCCCTGTTCCAGGTGGCAGTGGCGGCGGGTGAAGTCGTCGATGACCGCAACCTCGTGACCACGCTTCGAGAAGTACATGGCGGTGGGCCAACCCAGGTAACCATCGCCGCCGAGAATCAGGACGCGCATGCGAACCCCACAAGTCGAGAAATGTCGGCGAAACGCTAGTCGCCGGGGCGGATTTCTCGCAGCTCTGCTGGGGCCAGATGGCCGTCAGGGCCGGGCCACCGGCACCACGTAGGGCAATTTGCCCACCGCTTGGGCTTGCGAGGCCAGCTCTGCGGGTGAGTCATAGCGCGATCGGAGCACGTACACCGGGATCGAGAACGTGTTCAGGCTTCGGTCACCAACCAGGAACTGGAGCCGGTCGATGTCGTTGACGGCTTCGGTCTGGAACCGCGCATCGGGCCCCGGGGCGCCCGTGATCCAGATCGCGTCACCCGCCGGCGGCACCGAACCGAGATCGTCGAGCGAACGGAGCGGCCGCTCCACCCCAGCCGCCCGGAAGTAGGCGCGGATCGACGGCGCCCATGGAGCGTTCCCCACTTCGTTGAAGCTCCCGAGGACGACGACGGCGGCCCCCGGAGCCGCGCGCACCGCTGCGGCAGCCGATCGGTAATCCGTCTTCTCGGTGCGGAAGTACGTGACGTCCGCAACAACGGAGAGCGTCACCAACACGGCAACCAATGCGCCCGCAACACCGACACGCAATGCCGGACGGTCACCGAGCCAGTGCGCCAATCGATCGGAACTGGCGCCGACCCCGAGCGCAACCAGCCCCAAGGCGACCGGGACCAGGAACTCGATACGCCGAAACGCGAGGTACGTGTGCATCAGTCGCGACAGCCCGACCATCACGGCCACCACGAACGCGAAGTAGGCGCTGAACGCGCCGGCCAGTCGCCATCGAGAACCGGCGAACGCCAGCACAGCCAGCACCGCTGCGGTGACCGCAAGCGGCACGAACGCGTTCGCAGACAGCCACCGCCACACGTCGACGTAGAGGGTCGCGTTCAGTTTGACGTCGAGCACCTCGCGGTTGAACTCGATGGGCATGCCGCGTCGGCGCGCGGCCACCCAGTAGCGCGCCTCGTAGAGCGCCCACGGTAGGAACGCCAACACGGGAATCGCGGCGGCGCCCACCACTCGCCACCAGTCCGAGCGCACAGGGTCACCCGTACGGCTGCGCCGGATGAGCACCACCGCGAGCACGACGCTCTGCACCGCGAGGACCAACCACGCCAGCACGTTCGTGTACACCGCAAGGGTGAGCACGACCCCCCAGGTCGTGTACGCGTAGCGGCGCCGGTCGATGACGCGCAGGAGCGCCCACCATGCAGCCAGGTGCAGCATCGAGAAGAGGACGTAGTACCGCGCCTCTTGCCCCCAGCGAATCGCGAACGGCGCGAACGCCAACAACACGCCGACCACGACGGCCTCGAGGCGGCGGCGGGCCAACCGGCGCATCACCAGATACGCGAACACCACCTCGAAGGCACCCGCAATCGCGTAGGGGAGTCGCACGGAAGCCTCGAGCCCGAAGGGAAGATGGCGACTCGCCGACGTGAGCACGTAACTGAGCGGTGGGTCCAGCGGTCCGAAGCTCTGGCGCACCGAATCGAAGAACGGACGCCCATCGGGCCGCAACACCGCCCGGACCTCGTCGACCCACAACGATGTCGCGCTGAGTCGCACCAGCCGCAGCGCCGCCGCAACCACACCCAGCGCCACCAGGGTCCAGCGGTCGATGCGATCGATGCGGTCGATGCAGTCGTCAACTGGAGCCGCCGGCGCCGCCGTGGGTGCCACCACCACCGGCTCAGGCCCGCGTCCTGATGACATCACCGTCACGAGTCGAAGACCACGTCGTCGAGCAGCGTCACTTCTTCGAGCACAGCATCAGGCGGCGTCTGCGCCAACGCGCGCCGCTGCATCGCCCAGGTCAACGACGCCGCAGCCACCACCGACCCGATGAGATACGCCAGTTCGACCCGCAGGTAGAGCCCGGGAACAACCGCCACGACAACGGCGAACGCCGCGCACGCCACCCCCCACCCGATCGCCGTGGCGCGATGACCGCCGATCGCGATGAGTGCACCCGTCTGGGCGGATGCGAGCACGTACACCGCGCTGGCCGCAGCGAGCAGCGCCATCGTCGTGTTCGACACGACGAACCCCGGACCGAAGAGCAACCGCACGACAAACGGACCAAGAACGAACGCGCCCGCAGTGCAGACCACGACCAACCCGCCGATGACCGACATCAGCTGCCGCATCGCGCGGCGGTAGTCGTCAACGCGTTGCTCGGCGATGAGCGTGGCGAGGTTCGGCAAGAGCGCCGCTTCGACCGCTTGGAACAGATACAGCGACATTCGGGCGATGACCAATGCCGCCAGGAAAGTACCGGCGGTCGCCGAATCGTCGCTCCCAAGCGCGCGCACCACCAAAATGGCTGCGTTCACCAAGATCTGTGACAGCATCGAACTCGCGAGCAACCACCCCAACGCGCGCGACAAGTCGCGCCAGGCGGAAGGCGAGCCGTCGTCGATGCGGGGGCGACGACCGACGAACATCGCGGCACCGGCGGCCAGGAACGGAGCCACCGCAACGGCCACCCCGAACCAGACGGCGGTTTGGACGCCAACCAGCGCGAACAGCGCGGCAATCACCAACCGCATTGCGGATTCGCCACCGAGCAACCCGGCGAACCGATCGAACCGGCCGAGCCCCGAGACCACACCGCGCGCCAAGAAGCTGCAGAAGAACCCCACGAGTGTGACGGCGAGAGTGAGGACCATCCCCCACGAACCACCGAAGAACGTCGAACGCAACCAGGGCCCGGCGAGGCCGACACCCACAATCAGCACCACCGTGACCGCTCCACCGGCGATCGCGGCCTTGCGCACGACATCACGCCCGCCGTCGTTCGCAGCCCGGCGCGCCGCCAGCGCCCGACCCACTTCTTGTTGGAGCGGCGCGTACACCCCCGGCCCGAGGATGAACACGAATCCCCAGAGCGCCGAAAGCGAGGCGAACCGCTCGGCGCCGAGCACCCGACCGGTGAGCCCCAGGAATCCGTACGTGCAAAGACCGGCGACGGCAAGCCCAACGGCTACCAAGCCGGCGCCCTGGAGGGCCCCCACTGCGCCCGGACGACGGACACGTCGGAGGAACGTCGAGCCCAAGTTCACGGAGCCTGCTTGGATTGCACGGACGTCACGCTACTGAATGGTCGCAAACTCGCCGCTCTCACTCGCGGTCGGGCAAACTCTCCGTTCATGACCGGCGCCGACGACCCGACGGGAACCCCGGAGTACCGCGAGCTCGAGCAGGCGTTCGAAGCGCGGGGCCAACAGCTCGTCGCCCAGCGCCGCGGATTCGTCGATCAGCTCGCCGACCTCGTGCGCGAGAACGAAGAAACCAAGAGGATGCTCGCGCACCTCGAAGCGACCAACGCCCAATTGACCGGTGAGCTCGAAGCCCAACGGCTCCACGCAACTGTGCTCGAATCCACCGTCGCCGACTACGACACCGCACTCAGCGCAGCCCACGCGCAGCTCGACGCCGAGCACGCAACCCTAACGTTCCGCATCGCGAACCGGTTCCGTTCGCTCACCGGACGCGCACTGCCTTCGTGACCGCAATCGCATTCCCGCATTACCCCGATCCCGCCGCGACCATCGTGATGCCGGTCTACGGCGCACGGGCCGATGTCGAACTCTCCCTGCGTGCGCTGCTCGCAAACACCACGGTTCCTCACGACGTGATCATCGTCGACAACGCGTCACCCGACGGCGCCACCGACTGGCTACAGAACAACGTCACGGGTGTCGACCTCGTCTGTAACCCGGCGAACATGGGGTTCGGCGCCGCATGCAATCAGGGCGCACATCGCGCCTCGGCTGACGTCGTGGTCTTCTTGAACAGCGACGCGTTCGTGGAACCCGGCTGGCTCGAGCCGTTGATCGAAACCGTGGGGCTCCCGGGCGCCGCGGCGGCCAGCGCGCGGCTGCACCATCCCGACGGGCGTCTGCAGGAAGCAGGCGCGCTCATCGGCCCCGACGGAATCGGCGTCGCCTACGGGAACACCTACCCGGCCGACCGATTCCAGTTCCGGTTCCGCCGCACCGTCGATTACGCGTCGGGAACAGTGCTGGCTGTTCGTCGACGCGTGTTCCTCGAACACGGTGGATTCGATCCCGCGTTCGGGCTCGCATATTGCGAGGACGTCGACCTCTCGATGCGGTTCCGCGCCGCGGGATGGTCCACGTACTACGAACCCCGTGCGGTCGCAGTGCACGTGCAGGGCGCATCCAGCCCTCCCGACCACATCCGCGCGTTGCTCGAGCGCAACACCGCGATCCTGCGCGAACGCTGGCACGACGTGCTCTCCATCCGTCCGCCGCTCACCGACTTGCGCCAGTACCCGCACCGCACGTTGGAGAGTCGCGACGCCTGCGCGCCCGACCGCCTGTTGGTGTTGTGCGACACGCTGCCCTCAGCCACCGGAACCGACGGTCGGACGGGCCGGTTCCTCATGGAACTCGCCACGGCGCGCCCCGATGCGCGCATCGCCGTGTGCACGCCCACTCCCGTGGCCGCCGGGTCATCGGTCGATCGCTGGTGTGAACTCGGCGTCGAGATCGGCGAGGACCCCGACGGCATGGAGATCTGGCTGCGGGACCGGATGGGCGGATTCGGCGCGGTCATCGCCGCCGACCCTCACGCCGCCACGATTCTGGGGCCTCGGACCCGGATGACCCAGCCGCAGGCCGAGTGGCTCGCTCCCGAACGCATGGCCGAAGGGGTCGAACTCCTCGCAGCCATGGGTTGGGCGCCCGCGCCCCAGGACCCGTCTCCGCACCGCACACCGCTGGCTCCCTGAGCCGATTCGGCGCTCCCGGGTAGCATCGAAGGGCTCCGCGCACCCGGCGCGAGCCGCTCGAGGAGACCTCCCCTGCGCACCAGTGCTGCCATCCAGCGTGCCCGCGACCTGCTGCCCGAGGGCACCTTCGCGATCGGGGCCGGCCTCGTCGTCTCGGGCATCTGCACCTACGTCTACGTCATCATCACCCTCAACGCGCTCGGCAACGACAACGACGCCGTCGCCGGGTTCTCGGCGCTCTGGGGTGTGGTGTTCGTGGCAGGGCTGGGCCTGTTCCAACCGCTCGAACAAGAAGTGGCGCGCGCGGTCTCGCACCGCATGGCGCAGGGCATCGGTGGCGGACCCGTCATTCGCAAAGCCATCCGGTTCGGCGCCGTCTTGGCGGCCGTGGTCACCGTCATCGCGCTTGCGTGCTGGGTACCGCTGACCAACAGCTTCTTCCACGGCCAGTCGATGCTCGTGGTCGCGTTCATTGCCGGCTTGGTGGGCTACGCCATCATGCACCTGGCGCGCGGCGCGCTTGCCGGCTCGGGTCGCTTCGGCCCGTACGGCTTCATCCTCGGATTCGAAGCCGCGGCGCGACTCGTTGCCGCCATCGTGTTCGTCGTCGTGGGCGTCTCCGCCGTGGGCCCGTACGCATTGCTCATCGGCCTCGCTCCCATCCTTGCGGTGGTCGTCGCCATGCGCGGGCAGCACGGGCTGGCCCCCGACGGCCCACCCGCACCGTGGTCCGAGATCGCGCCGGCGCTGGGGTTCCTGTTGGTGGGTTCGGTTGCGTCGCAGGCGTTGGCGTATGCGCCGCTGCTCGGAGTGAACGTGCTCAGCCACGGCAACGCCGACAAGACGGCCGTCGCCGCGTTCACCAGCGCGTTCTTCTTGGCTCGAATCCCCGTCATCATGTTCATGGCCGTACAGGCCGCGCTGTTGCCCAAGCTGGCGAAGTACACCGGTTCGGGCCAACACGACGACTTCAACACAGCACTGCGCCAACTCATTGCCGCGGTCCTCGGGGTCGCCGTGCTCGGTGTGGCGCTGGCCTACACGCTCGGCCCGTGGGTCGGCGACCTCTTGTTCAAGAAGACGTTCGACTCGTCCATCGTCGGGGCGGGTGACCTGGCGCTGCTCGCCGCTGGCAGCGGCGCGCTGATCTTTGCGCTCACGTTGGCGCAAGCCCTCATTGCCCTCGACGCCCACGCCCGCGTGATGTGGGGTTGGCTCGTCGGTGTCGCCGGGTTCTTCGCCGGGCTTTCGCTGGCCTCGAGCCTCGTGCTTCGAGTCGAGCTGGCGTTCCTCGTCGGTGCCATTGCATCCACGGTGGTGATGGGCGCGCTGCTCTTCACCCGCATGCGACAGGGCGTACCGGCCAGCGCAATCGACCTCGTCGAGCAGATCGAACACGAAGCAATCGAAATCTGATGACTGCCGAGACCACTGCCGACACTGCGGGCGACACCGCCGCTGCCGATCCGGCTGGTACCGCGCCCGCGCCGACGGGCGCCGCGCCCCGCACCATGAGCTACCCGCGGGCCCTCGTGAAGTTGGCCCGGCCCAAGCAATGGGCGAAGAACGTGCTCGTGTTCGCCGCACCCTTGGCCGCCGGCGCGCTGCGCGAACCTGGCGTGATCGGTCGCACCGCCGTGGCATTCGTTGCATTCAGCCTTGCGGCCAGTGGCACGTACTTCATCAACGACGCGCTCGACCACGAAGCCGATCGGCTGCACCCCAAGAAGAAGCACCGCCCCATCGCCGCCGGACTCGTCAGCCCCCGCGCCGCGATCCTGTGGGGCATCGTCTTGTTGGCCGCCGCACTCGCGGTCTCGGTACCGATCAGTGGCGGCCGCCTCACCCTGGTGGTCGGCGTCTACCTTGCCATCACCGTCTTTTACAGCACCAAGGGCAAGCAGATTCCCATCGTCGAGCTGGCGGCCGTGGCTGCGGGGTTCGTGATCCGAGCCATTGCCGGCGGTGTTGCCGCACAGGTGCCGCTCTCGGAATGGTTCCTCATCGTGGCGTCGTTCGGTTCGCTCTTCATGGTGGCCGGCAAGCGTCATGCGGAGATCTCGGACCTCGGCACCGACGGCGCGACGCACCGCGCCGTCCTCGTGCACTACTCCACCGCCTTCCTCGGGCAGGTCCGCACCATGGCGATGGCTGTCACCGTCACGGGCTACGGACTGTGGGCGTTCGGTGGCTCCAACCTCACGGTGAAGAACGCGTGGATCTTCCAACTGTCCATGGTCCCGTTCGTCCTGGCTCTGCTTCGCTACGCAATGCTCGTCGACCAAGGGCGCGGCGGCGCACCCGAAGAAGTCGTGCTCTCCGACCGTGCACTCCAGCTCTACGGGTTGTTGTGGGTGGTCGTCTTCGCGATCGGAGTCGCAGCTCGTGGCTGAATCACGGTTGCTCTCGGGCTGGGGATGCACGTCGCCCACGAGCGCCACCGTCATCGACGTGCACGGAACTGCCGACGTGGACCGTGCGCTTTCCAGCGCTGGCGAGCGTGGCCTCATCGCGCGTGGGTTGGGCCGTAGCTACGGCGACGCCGCGCAGAACGCCGGCGGCACGGTGCTCGACTGCACCACGTTCGCACGCGTCCGTCACGCCGACCTCGAAACCGGAGTGATCCGCGTCGACGCGGGGGTGAGCCTCGACGCGTTGATGCGCGCCTTCGTGCCCTTCGGATGGTTCGTTCCGGTCACGCCCGGCACCCGGTACGTCACGGTTGGCGGCGCGATCGCAGCTGACATTCACGGCAAGAACCACCACGTCGAAGGCACGTTCACCCAGCACGTCACCTCGTTCACCTTGCACACGCCCAAAGGTTCGTTCGACGTCACGCCCCAGAACGACGCCGAACTGTTCTGGGCCACTGCCGGCGGCATGGGACTCACGGGCGTCATCACCGAAGCCACGGTGCGCATGCTGCCCATCGAGACGTCGCTCGTGTCGGTCGACACCGAACGCTGCCGCGACCTCGATGAGCTCATGGCGCGCATGATCGAGGGCGACGACCACTACCGCTACTCGGTCGCATGGGTCGACTGCCTTGCCCGTGGCAAGTCGCTCGGACGGTCCGTGCTCACGCGCGGCGACCACGCCCCGCTCGACATGCTCGACGCGCAGCAGCAGCGCGATCCTCTCGCGTTCACACCCAAGTTCGTGGCGAGCGCACCGCCGTGGGTGCCCAACGGGTTGCTCAACAAGCTGTCGGTGCGCGCGTTCAACGAGCTGTGGTTCCGTAAGGCTCCGGTCGAGCAACGTGACCACCTCGAAACCATCAGCACGTTCTTCCACCCGCTCGACGGCGTTCGCGAATGGAATCGTCTCTACGGTTCCCGCGGGTTCGTGCAGTACCAGTACGCAGTTCCCGACGACGCCACCGAGATGGTGCGGTCGTCCCTGGAGCTGCTTGCGGAGTCCGGCAAAGCTTCGTTCCTGGCCGTCCTGAAGCGCTTCGGCGCCGCCGACCCGGGTCCGTTGAGCTTCCCCACGCCAGGCTGGACGCTCGCGCTGGACCTTCCGGCCGCCGCAAGCGACCTCTCGTCGCTCCTCGACCAGCTCGACAAGATGGTGGTCGACGTCGGCGGCCGGGTGTACCTGGCGAAGGACGCCCGCGTGCGGGCCGACCTGCTTCCCGTCATGTATCCCGAACTCGACCGGTTCCGTGCCGTGCGCGACCGGGTCGACCCGGCTCACATCGTTCGCAGCGATCTCGCCCGTCGTCTGGGCATCGACTGACCTCGGAGGTTCCCGTGAAGGACGCCCTCGGCGCCCCACAATCCGTTCTGGTACTCGGCGGCGCGTCCGACATCGCGCTCGCCACCGCCCGCACGCTCGTGCGCAACCGCACGCGCACCGTGGTGCTGGCTGCACGTCGGCCCAGCGACCTCGACGCCGCAGTGAAGGAACTGCGCGACCTCGGCGCCGCCACGGTCGAGGCCGTGCCCTTCGACGCGGCCGACACCGCGTCGCACCAGCAGTTCGTCGACGACACCTTCAGCCGCTTCGGCGATTTCGACGTGGTGTTGTTCGCATTCGGACTCTTGGGCGACCAAGAGGAGTCCAACCGCAACAACGAAGCAGCCACCAAGATCGCCTACACCAACTACGTCGGTTCGGTGTCGGTGGGCGTACCCATTGCGAACCGCATGCGCGCGCAGGGCCACGGCACCATCGTTGCGCTCTCCTCCGTGGCCGGTGAGCGCGCCCGCAAGGCGAACTACACCTACGGTTCGTCAAAAGCCGGAATGGACGCTTGGTTCCAAGGCCTCGGCGACGACCTCGCCGGCACCGGCGTGCACGTCATGATCGTGCGACCCGGCTTCGTGCACACGAAGATGACCGAAGGCATGAACGCGGCGCCGCTCTCCACCACTCCCGAAGCGGTCGCCGACGCAATCGCCAATGGCATCGCCCGCAACTCCAACATCGTGTGGGTACCGGGTCCGTTGCGATTCGTGATGTCGGTGCTGCGGCACATGCCGCGCGCGGTGTACCGGCGCCTGCCGATCTCGTGATCGAGCCGGACGCGCCGGTCGTCGCGTTCGACTTCGACGGCACCCTCACTCGGCACGACACGATGTTTCCGTTCCTGTTGCACGCAATGGGGGCGGCCCCGCTCACCGCAGCGGCGACGCGGCACGGGCTGGCGCTCGCTCAGGTGGCCGCCGGGCGCGGCGACCGCGACGCCACGAAAGCCGACTTCGTGGGGGATCTCCTTCGGGGCGTCTCCCGTGATCGCTTGGAGCTTGCGGCCATGCAGCGCGCCAACCGCACCATTGCGCGAGGGCTGCGCCGGGACACGCCGGCGCGCCTGCGGTGGCATCGCAAGCAGGGCCATCACGTGGTGGTCGTGTCGGCGTCGCCTGACTTCGTGGTCGAACCCGTGGCCCGCGCCCTGGGCGCCCACCACGTGATCGCCACGCAGATCGAATTCGTCGACGGATGGTGCACCGGCCAACTCCTCGGCGGCAACGTGCGCGGCCCCGAGAAGGTCAACCGGCTCCGAGCGCACTACGGCGACGCGATCGAGCTCGAGTGGGCGTACGGCGACAGTTCGGGCGACACCGACATGCTCGCCCTCGCCCGCAACCCGGTCTTCGTCAAGAAGACCATGGTCAGCGTCGTTCCTGCGTGACCGTGAGCGCAGCTTGGACCTCCACCGTGGGCGCCGCTCGGTGATGCACTGCGGGTGCCCCGCTAGGTCGTGAGGCGCGGGGCCAAGCCCACGGCCGCAGAGCCCGTGCCCAACGCAGAACCGCGGTTCGGCGCCTTTCCGAACGCGCGTACGCGTCCGTCGCGCTGCAACATCCAGTAGCCGTCGCCCTTCGGCGTGGGCACGAAGTCGACCACCGGCGCCGTGAGCTGGGTCCCGCCGAGCGAACCCAGGTACCGAGCGTCTCCGAAGGTGAAGATCCCACCGTCGGACGAGCACAGCCAGTACCCGTTGCCCGACGCCGTTGCACCCATGGCCACGATCGGGTTGTTCAGCGGCTTGCCCCCCATGGAACCGAGGAACGGCGCATTCCCGAACGAGAACACCCCACCGTCGGACGACGCCATCCAGTACCCATCGCCTTGTGGCCGGGCGGCCATCGAAACGATCGGCCGGTTGAGGCGGATGCCACCCAACGACCCGCGGAACGGCGCATTCCCGAACGAGAACACCCCACCGTCGGACGACGCCAACCAATAGCCGTCACCCTGTTTGCGCGGCGCCATGGCCACGATCGGGTTGTTGAGTCGAAGCGCGCCCGCCGAACCGTAGAACGGCGCGTTGCCGTACGAGAACACCCCACCGTTCGCACTGAACGCCCAGTAACCCGCGCCCGCCGGGTTGACGCGCACGCCGGCCAAGGCAACCGACAACTTCGAGCGCAACGGATCGCCCAAATCCGCACAGTTCCCGTAGGTCCATACGGCACCGTTGCGACCGGCGATCCAGTATCCGTCGGTGGACGATCGGTTGGCCGCGTCGATGCGCCGCGCCGACTCGTCGCGGATGTAACCCATGAACCACTCGACGCCGTTCCCCGGACACTCGGTAGAGGACGTGCCCCGGTGCCCGATGATGTTGGGGAACACTCGCCCATCGAGGTACTGCGACGAGCCCCTGGGATCGATGCCCCAGCGGCCGCACTTCCACGTACACATCTTGACGAGCGATTCCAACGCGGCCGACGACGGGAACTCGCCGGTGAACGTGCCGATCATCGCGATGCCAATGGTCTGCACGTTGGTGTTCAACGCATGGCCACCGCGCACCTGCCCCGCGTAACTCTCACCGTTCGGATTCTCACCGGGCTTCAAGTTGCGCGACCAGCGGCCTTCGTAGATGTTGCCGTTCTGGTCGATCAGGAAGTTGTAGGCGATGTCGATGTACACGCCACTGGTGTGATACGCGTACACGCCCCGCACCGTTGCCGCCGGGTCCGACGGGTTGCTCGGGCTCGCCGTGTGGTGCACCACGATCTTGGTGACCGTCGAGTCGTAAACGCATGGGTCCTTCGCCAGCCGCAACGCCTCGTTTGCGCCCCACTGCGCACGCGAGATGACTCGCGGCGCAGGAAAAAACGGATTCGGCGCGTACGCGGGTGTTGCCGTCTGGGCGCCCACACCCGGGATCGAGTGCACCAACGGGAGCGCCGCCGCGCCCACGCCGAGCGCCGCCGCACCACCGATGAAGGAGCGTCGCGAAATGGGCGCGTGCAAACCGGACCGACAGCCGGGGCACGCAACCTCGGAATCCTCGGGATGAACGTCGGTCATGGCGCAACTCCCATCCGGACCACGATACGACCCGGGCACGGTTTCGGGCCGTCACACCACGCGGAACCAGTCCGACTTCAAATTGAATGCGTTCCGCAGCGTGTTTCCAGTGATCGTCACCTGACCGCTCGTGCCCTGGATCACCATGCTCGTGACCCGCCCGCCCCAGTCACCGAGACCGTTCCGGGCCGTCACCTGCATCGACGAGAACGCACCGATCTCGGGCCACTTGCTCTGGATCTGCGCCGCAGTCAACGTGACCCGCCACATGTGGCTCGGGTTGCCCGGCGTGTCATCGCCGGCATCGACCACCGGTTGGAACCACGGTTGCGACGAGAGTCCCGGTGCGGTGTAGCCGCCGGTGCTGGCCGAATACTCGGCCAAGATCGGACGCCCACCGTTCACCATGATCTTGCCCGCGGTTGCCGCGACGGCCGCATCGACGTTCGGCCACTCGAGCTGCCGGTCGTTCAAACGGAACCCGCCGTACGCCTGACAGAAGCTGGTGCAGGTGTCCCAGCCCACGCCGCGGTAGCGATTCCAGTTTCGGACCGCCCACGCGTACGTGCGGGCGGCAACGGTTTGCGCCTCGATTGCCGCCTGGCCGCCGTTGAGCCCCCAGGTGTAGGGCATCTCGGCGGCGACGGTCGCACGCAGGAACGACTCCACACCGACCACGTTCACGGTTCGCGGCGCACCGTCGATGAATCCGGCTCGGATGTTGCCGCGGAAGTAGCGCCAGCCCGCAGGAACTTGCAGCTGCACAGCATCCTTGACCGGGTCGACCCAGCGATTCGCGGTGAACGCAACCGGACCTGCCACGTCGTTCGCAATCACACGGTTGAAGGGTTGCCACAGCGGCGCGCATTCCACTCGGTAGCGGTTCGTACCGATCGATGTGGCGCGTGCCTGCACACAATTGAGGCCGCTCGACACCAATGTGCGTCCTTCGGCATCCACGCGGAATCCTCCGCCGGCAAGATCGGACTGCACAACCGTTGGACCCTGCACTTCGTCCATGCGTACGACGAGTGCGTCGTTCCCGTAGACCCCGAACGAAGTGTTCGAGTAGTAGTGCATGAGGATCTGGTCGACGTTCCATCCCTGACGGGCGTACCCGTAGGCGCCCCACTGCCCCATGCCGCGGCCATGGCCGTACCCGTGCCCTTCGATGGTGACCGACTCCGCCGCCACAGGCGTGGGTGTCGGTACACACGCCGCGCCGAGCGCGGCCACCCCGACACACAGTGCCGTGGCTGCGAGGTGCTTGATCAGTTGCGCCGGTCGTCCCATTCCTGGCGGTCCCACACGAAGTGCGGCGACCTCCCTCCCGGGACAGTGATCGGCCCCCACCCTGGGGGGCCTTGAGGGCGAGCCCGTTTGGGCTGGTCAGAGCACCTGCGACAGGAACGTGGCGTACCGCTCGATGATGGTGGGCCAGGCGTAGAAGGCGTCGACGTAGCGGGCTCCAGCCTGCGCGAGCGCCGCCTGGCGGTCGGGCCGACCGACCAGCGCCTCCACCGCCGCCTCGAACGTGGCGAAGCTGTCGAACGCCAGCCCACCACCCGATCGCTCCACGTGTTCACGCGTCACATGGCACCGTCCGTTCACGAGCACCGGGACGCCTGCGTTCCATGCCTCGATCAACACGATGGAGAACGACTCGTAGGCGCTCGGATTCACGAACAGCGACGTGCCCCGCATGAGCCCCCATTTGGTGGCTTCGTCGACCGGACCGGCGAGGATCACATCCGGATGCCGCGGCGGCTCGTGGACGATGGGACCGGCCAGCACGAGCCGCAGCGGAGATTCCGGATGCCGCGCGCGATACGCCGCGAAGAACTCGACCAACGTGCGCGTGCCCTTGCCGTCGTCGACCCGTCCGACGTACAGGAGGTACGGCGCGTCCCCGAGTGCCAGCGCGTTGCGCGCGTCGTTGGCGTCGCCCGCGTGCGTGTCGGCTCCAAGCCCCAGCACGACTTGCGGTTGGTGGGCCACCGGAAACAACCCGTTCACCAGCCGTTGTTCCTCTTCGGTGTGGAACACCAACCCGCGCGCCGCGCCGAACACCGTCTGGAACACGGGGAGGAACAGCGGCGGCTCATCGTGCGCCGCCGGATGCATGATGGCTCGTTCCGCCACCTTGGGGAGCCCCACCACGGTTGGGTAGTAGAGGTAGGGATAGAACGCGATGACGTCGGCGTCGCTAGCCACGATTGCGTCGATCTGCTCGTCACTCACCGGACCCTGCGCGCGGAACCACTCGTCTTCGTCGGCGCGGGACGCGGCGGACGGCACGGCGAGCACACGATCCGACACGGCATCGAAGTCTGCGGACCGCCCCTTCGAAGCGAAGCGGTGCACGGTGACGCCGTTGATCGTGGTCGTCCCGGGCTCGAAATGATCGGCCCAGGTGCTCGCTTCGAGTGCACAAGAGCTGAACGCTTCGACGCTCCATCCGAGTTGCGCCACCACTTTCTCGGCGAGTTGCCGCGCCGCCTGCTCGGCGCCGCCCAACACCTCGACCCCATACCGTGGGGTGACGAAGGAGAGCTTCACGCCGGCACCCCGTCGACGACTTCACGGATCAGCTCGACCATCTGCGCGCTCGTGCGATCGATGGCGAAGTCCTGGGCCCGCACGCTCCCCGCCGCCACCAGGGAATCACGCAACGTGCGGTCACCGACCACTTGGTGAATCGCAGCCGCGAACCGTTCCGGCGACTTGGTGTCGAGGACGATTCCGGCATCACCCAGAGTCTCAGGAACCGCGGCCGCCGAGTACGCCACCACCGGAACGCCGTGGTGCATGGCTTCGATCACCGGGACGCAGAACCCCTCGTGTTCCGACATCGAGGCGAAGACGTCGGCGCGATCGAAATAGGCCGCCAACGTGTCACCGTCGACGGACCCCGACAGCTCAACGGCCTCGGCGAGCCCGAGTTCGGCGGCATACCTGGCCACGGCGTCGCGGTACCGATCGGCCGACGAGCCGCCAACGATCCGGAGCCGTGCGTTGGGGTCGTACGCACGTCGGTACGCCGCCAAGACCTTCACCAGGTCGTGCTGACACTTGTTGGGTGCGATGCGCCCCACGAACAGCAGGTCGATACCGCCCGCTTGCTTTGCCGCGTCCAGTTCCGCAACCACCGCCGGGCTGGGCGTGCACAAGAACGTGGATGGATCGATGAGCACGGGGCACACGGCCGTGCGGCGATACCCCGCCTCCACGAGGTCGCGTTCGTTGTACGCGGAGTCACCGATGCCGAGCACCGCCCGATCGGCGAGTTGCGTCCGTTGATGACGCCCCCACTCGATTCCGTGCACGACTGCTGGTTCCCACTGCGCGAAGTACTCCGGCGGCGTGAAGTTGTGGTAGTTCACGATCAGCGTCTCGGAACGCAGTCGCACGTACTCGGCGACATTGCTTCCGGTCGACATCTGGTACACGAGGACATCGCCGCGCCGGACGGGAACCGCACCTCCGTATTCCGAGTGATGGAACCCTCGGTCCGCCCATTCGGGGGCAATGAACTCGGCGAACATCTCCGACTCGAACCCTGCGTTCCGGAGTGCCCGCTGCACGAGCAACGCGTGTTGGCCAGTGGCACCGGGCTCGAGGGTCGCAAGGAACTGGTGAACTGCAGCCACCAGGTC
Source organism: Acidimicrobiia bacterium (assembly GCA_049317385.1). GTDB lineage: Bacteria > Actinomycetota > Acidimicrobiia > IMCC26256 > JBMOIJ01 > JBMOIJ01. Next base: position 10,574 of record JBMOIJ010000006.1, on the reverse strand, counting down.
AGCCCATCATCGCGAGGAACTCGTCGACCGCGGTCTGCAGATGGGCACGACCGGCGGCGAGAGAAAACGTGTCGACTCGCTGGCGCCCGGCCGCAACCAGGCGGTCCCGCAACGCTTGGTCCGACATGACTCGGTGAACAGCCGCCGCCACGACGGTCGGCGACTTCGAAGGGAGCAGGACACCACCGTCACCAACCGTCTCTGGCAGCGCGGCCGCCTCGAACGAAACCACCGGCACATCGTGCGCCATGGCCTCGATGACGGGCACGCAGAACCCTTCGTGCTCGGAAACGCACACGAAGGCGTCGGCCATTCGGTAGTAGGCGGCCAACTCGCCCGGCGTCACCGAACCAGCGATGTCGACGGCGTCACCCAAACCCAACCCAGCGGCGTACTGGCCCAATGCAGTGAGATACGCGTGCGACGACGCGCCGCCCACAATGCGAAGTCGGGCCGACGGGTCGTACGCGGCGCGGTAGGCCGCCAGGACCTTGATCAGATCGTGCTGACACTTGTTCGGCGACACCCGGCCCACGAACAACAGATCGGCACCGCCGTCGGCCTTCTCGTTTCCGATGCGCTCCTCAGCCACAGCATCGACCTCGTGCGCGAAGTCGGCCGGGTCGATGAGGATCGGCACGACCGCACACTTCGGGTACCCGAGATCCTCGAGTTCACCAACGTTGAACGCCGAGTCCGCAAACCCCATCGCAACTCGCGGCGCCAGCTGGCGCAGGTCGATCCGACCGCGTCGAAGTTCAGCGGCGACCGTGGGCTCCCACCCGGCGAAGAACTCCGCCGGCGTGATGTTGTGGTAATCGACGACCAACGGTTCCTGACGCTCGAGGCACCACCGCGCCAGTCCGCTCCCCGTGGAGAGGTGGTACATGATCGCCGTGCCCGGCTGCGTCGTCGTGGGAAACGACTCGGCGTCACGCGCAATCGCCCGCGTGTCCGGCTGCAGGAACTGCGCGTAGATCTCGCTCTCGAATCCCTGCTCCTGCAACACCCGCTGAATCTGGCGGGCGTGCCCGCCAATTGCGTCGCGCGTCGAGAAGCTGGGGAGGAACTGATGAATCGCAGTGACGGTCATCGAGCCCTCAGCGCTCGCGCACTCCGGCAACGAGGTAGCCGCTCGGCCCGAAGGCGTGGCGGGCGAGCCGATCGAGGTTTCGGTTCAACACTGCGGTGGCGTCATCGTCGCCCGGCACGCGGTCGAGCACAGTGGTGTCGGCAGATTCCCGCACCTCGATCTGCCCGATGCCCCGCTTGGTGAGGATCTGGGCCCACGTCTCATGGTGCAGAGGCCGGCCCGGCGCCAGGTCGAGTTCCACCGGCGAACGTTCGCTGGACCAGTGCTGCGGGGTCACGCTCGCAACGATCACCTGGCCACCAACCCGCACCCGCGATGCCACCAAGTCGGCAAGATCGAGTTGCGCACCGACGGCGAGCCGATCCGCACAACCGATGATCACGACCGCGCCGAGCACGTTCGGGACGAGCGAGCGAAGGTGGTCGCTGGCTTCCTCGTGCCGCACTTCGAGCCCGGCGAGCACGGCGTCATCGACCAGCGATCGACGTGGCTCGGCGCCGTAGGCATCGATTCCCCGATCACGCAACGCGCCCAAGAGCTTGGCGTCACCGGATTCCGCGACCAACACCCTGCCGTCGACGCCGTCGAGCATCGCAGCGATATCGGTGATCCACGCGCCGGTATCGCTGGGCGTGACGAGCGCGACGAGTTCGTCGCGCACCCTCGGATCGACCGCCGGTACCGCGCGCTCGATCCGGTCGACTCGCCGGCCGAGGAGGCGCACCGCGCGACTGATGCTCGCCGTGAACTCAGTGACCCGAAACGCGACGGCACGCACGTACCAGAACGAAAACTTGGCCAGGATCCGCTTGATGAACCGAATCGCACCATTGCGCGACTCCAAGGGCGGGAATCCGTCGATGAAGGCCCGCGCTTCCGCTTGGTCGAGCACGGCATCGAAATCGTCGACGGCGGCCGGCGGGGCGAAGCGATCGAAGATGGCATCGAGTTCGGCCTCGAATCCCGCCGGGAAGTCGCCCGCCTCCCGTCGCTCCCGAACCTCGGCTTCGATCTCGGCCATCAGCTGGCGGCGATCGAAGGTGGGGTCCGTCATGGTTCCAACCGCTCGGAAGTCACCGGGTCGACGTTATAGGCCTCGACCGGGAGATCGAAGAACCCGTTCGGACCATCGGGGCTCTCACCGATCGCCATCTTCTCGGTCTGGGACGAGATCGCTTCACCCTCGGGCCCAATGAGCGCGAACGTGACGTCGTAACGACCGCTGGCCAACCGCATGGGATCGAACGCGAAGCGAACTTCGTTGCGACCTTGGAACTCGCCGACCTTCACCCGCAACCGGTCGGTGTCGGTTCCGAACAGGAACAGGCCGTTATGGTCGTGGAAGTTCACGGCAATCTTGTGCCCGGCCAACGAATCGTCGTTGTGATACGTGGAGCGAATCACGAGCTTGCCGCCGCGCGGCACGAAGGGTTCCTCGCCGGGGTACAGGATCTCGACGCCACTGATGTACGACGGCGTCTGGTGCTCCTCAACATCGGCCGGGATCTCACCTTCGGTGGCGCCGAACAACTTCTCACGGAACAGCCGCACTGCGTCGCTGGTCTTCCCGTCCGCCACCATGAGGCCGTGGTCGAGCACGATGCCGCGGCTGCACACGTTCCGGACGAGGTCGGGCGAGTGCGTGACCACCACGATGGTGCGCCCGTCCTTCTGGAACTGCTCGACCCGCTTGATGCACTTGCGCTGGAACGCCTCGTCGCCGACCGAGAGCACCTCGTCGACCAACAGAATCTCGGGGTCGACGTTCACCGCAACGGCGAAGCCGAGGCGCACGTACATGCCCGATGAGTAGAAGCGCACCTGCGTGTCGATGAAGCGTTCGAGTTCGGCGAACGCGACGATCTCGTCGAAACGCTTCTCGATCTCCCGCTTGGGCAACCCGAGGATCGCACCGTTCATGTAGATGTTCTCGCGCCCGGTGAGTTCTCCGCTGAAGCCGGCGCCGAGCTCGAGCAGCGCAGCAACCCGCCCGCGAGTTCTGATCTCACCCTCAGTGGGCCGCAAGATGCCGGCGACGCACTTCAGCAGCGTGGACTTCCCTGAGCCGTTGTGGCCGAGCAACCCCACGGTGGACCCAGGTTCGATGTCGAACGCAATGTCACGGAGGGCCCAGAATTCCTCCGTCTCCGAACGCTTGCCGAAGTGGAGGACGCGCTCCTTCAGCGTGTTGTAGCGCTCGTGCGAGATGCGGAACCGCTTCGAGACGTCGTGGACCGAGATTGCGGGTTGCGTCACAGCTCCTCCGCAAAGTTGCCCTCGACGCGCCCGAAATAGACCATGGCGAGAACGAATCCCACCGAGGAGACGGCGAGGACCACCAGCACGTGCCAGGCGTACCACCACGGTGAATTCGTGGGAAGCAACGGGGAGGCCACGCCCGCTTTGTTCGGAAGCGTGTAGCTGATGTTGTACAGCGCGCGCTGGAACGGCAGCACGATCCAGAGCACCGGGTTGCACTTGTAGAGCGTGGCCATCCACCCCGAGCGTTGCCCGACGAGCATGTAGCCGTACACCACCGGCGTGCACCAGAACCACGCGAGCAGCGCAAGTTCCAAGAAGTGCTGGGTGTCACGCATACCGACATTGACGGCTGCGAGAAAAACGCCGAGCGCCGAGGTGAACACCACCAACGTGACGAGCGCGATGGGCACGAGCCACATGTACTCCCACCCGACGTCCTGGCGCGCGATCACCAAGGCGAGAACCAGCACGATGCTCTGCAACAAGAAGTGGAACACCGCACTCCCCACGGCCGCCAGCGGCAGCAAGGCCCGCGGGAACGAGACCTTCTTCACCAGACCGGCTTGACCGGTGACGGACCCGACTGCGCCCGCCAGACCCACCGAGAAGAGGTTCCACACGAGTAAGCCCGACAACAAGAAGATGGCGAAGCGCTCGATGTTGCCCGGCAAGATGAGTTGGAAGACCACATAGAACACGGCGAGGTACAGGGCCGGGTTCACCATGGACCACAAGAACCCGAGGAAGCTGTTCTTGTACTTGATCTTGAGCTGGGTTCGGATCATCCCCCCGAGCAGTTCTCGGTGCTGCCAGAGTTCGATGAGGCGGCCCCACACCGAAGGCTGGGCAGAAATGACTCGTGCGGATTGCGGGGCGGAAACGACGCTCATGAGGCTCCTGGGCCAACATCGGGCCCGATGGCGATTGAGACGCTCCATGGTAGACGAGTAGTCCCAAATGACCGCTAGGCAGGGCGCCATGCGCCCTCGGGAGGCCGCATCGTGCGGTTGAGCATCGATGTCACGCCGCTGGCCGGCGGCGCGCGAACCGGGGTGGGTCAGGCCGTGCTCCACACGGTCCGGGCGCTCCAGGCGCGCGCTGATCTCACCGTGATGCCCTATGCCCTCTCGTGGCGCGCGCGTGACCAACGTCACGACCTCCCCCACGGCACACAGTTCCCACCCATTCCGGCCCGCATCCTCATAAAAGCGTGGGCGCGCGCAGATTTCCCGGCGATCGACCGGTGGATCGGCGCTCCCAACGTCATCCACGCCACCAACTACCTCACGCCGCCGTCGCGTAGGCCAACGGTGGTGACCGTGCACGACTGCTGGTTCATCCGCCACCCCGATCACGTTGCCCCCGACGTGCGCGTGTACGAGCGCGTCCTGCGTCGTGCCGTCGCCCGAGGCGCGTGGATCCACGCCGTCTCCGAGCATGGCGCGCGTGAAGCGACTGAACTCCTTGGTGTCACCGCCGACCGGATCCGTGTGGTTCCGTGGGGCATTCCCCCGGTTTCAGCGCCCACAGTCATTGCGCCCGCAGTGCAACGGATCATGAACGACGGTCCTTTCGTCTTGTCACTCGGTGCGCTCGAGCCGCGCAAGAACCTCGTGCGACTCGTCGATGCGTTCGCGTCGATCAACGACGCATCACTCGTTCTGGCCGGACCCGACGGCCGGGACAGCGACGCAGTGAACGCGGCGATCGATCGTTTGCCTCCCGACGCCCGCAGCCGCGTGCATCGTTTGGGAGTGGTGAGCAATGACGTCGCGAGCGGGTTACTCGCCAACGCAGCAGTGCTTGCGTACCCGTCACTCGACGAAGGGTTCGGGTTCCCGCTGCTGGAAGCGATGCGGGTCGATACGCCGGTGGTGGCCGCAGCAAGCGGCGCCATCCCCGAAGTGGCTGGTGACGCAGCCGTGCTGGTGGATCCCTCTGACACGGCTGCGTTGGCAACCGCAATTCGCGAAGTGGTCACCGATACATCGGTGCGCAACCGTCTGATCGCCGCGGGGCGCGACCGAGCCGCGTTGTTCACGTGGGAACGCACAGCCGACGGACTGGTTGCGCTCTATGAGGCTGCGGCCCGATGACACGGGTCGCGCTCCACGTGGGCCAACTGTTGCAGCCGGTCCCCGGCGGCATCGGCACCTATGTGCGCGCGCTCGTACGTGCGCTCCCCGCGGCCGGAGTCGACCTCACCACCTTCGCAACCGGTACACCCGGCAACCTCACCGGGCCCCATGTGGAGCTGGGCCCACCTCGGGGATCGCTGCGCTACGAGTGTTGGCATCGTCTGCGCTGGCCGAGCGTGCGCATTCCTTCTGATGTGGTGCACGCGCCGAGCCTGGCCGTTCCCCCCACGCGAACGCCGCTCGTCGTGACGATCCACGACGTCGCATTCCTCCGCTATCCCGCGATGTTCACCGCGCGCGGGGTGCGGTTCCACGAACGCGGGCTCGAGCTCGCGCGTCGTCACGCGGCCGCGATCATCACACCATCGCACTTCACACGCGACGAACTCATCCGTGAAGGCTTCGACGGCACGCGCGTACGCGTGGCCCAACACGGTGCGCCACCCGCTGATGCACTATTTACGGATCCGCAAGCCGACGCCGCCACGTTGACGAGCGTGGGGATTGGCGGTCCGTTCGTCCTGGCGGTGGGCACCATCGAACCGCGCAAGCGATTCGACGTTGCCGCCGCGGCCGCGGGTGCCATTGACGGCATCACGCTCGTCATCGCCGGACCACGCGGATGGAACGACGTCCCCGGCCTCGACGCCCCGCACGTCCGCCTCCTCGGCACCGTCGATGCGCCCACACTCGCCTCGCTGTACCGAACGGCGGCGGCGGCCGTGGTGCCCTCGGAGTACGAAGGGTTCGGGCTGCCGGCGCTTGAGGCCATGGCGCACGGATGCCCCGTGATCACGTCGGACGCGCAGAGCCTCGTCGAGGTCGCGGGTGACGCCGGCGTGGTGGCACCGGTCGGCGACGTCGACGCCTGGCGCGCCGCCATTGCATCGGTCCTCGATGACCCCGAGCACCGTGCCCAGCTCGCACGCGCGGCCATCCGGCGCGCCGGCGCGTTCACCTGGTCGGAGTCCGCGCGCATTCACGCCGAGACGTACTCCGCTGTCGCTCACTAGCGTGGCAGCGATGCGGGTCCTCCTCGATGTGTCGGCGATTCCAGCGCGCCCCGTCGGCGCCGGCGTCTACGTCGTGAACCTGGCGGGCGCGCTCAACGAAGCCGCGGAACTCGACCTCGCACTGCTCGCTCGGAAGGACGACACCGAACGGTGGCGCGACCTGGCGCCGCGGGCGCAGGTGCTGGCGATTGCTCCACTTCGGCGCCCGGCGCGCCTGGCCTGGGAACAAACATCGGCTCCGCGCGTGGCTTCCCGCTTCGACGCGTGGCACGGACCGCACTACACACTGCCGTTGCGCGCCCCCATTCCCACCGTGGTCACCGTGCACGACATGACGTTCTTCGACCGCCCGGAGGTCCACGAACGCGCCAAGGTGCTCTACTTCAGGCGCATGATCGCCGCAGCCGTTGCGCGCGCGGCCGTCGTCGTGGCGGTGAGCGAACACACCGCCGCCGGGTTGCGCAAACGGTTCCCGTCGATCCGCAACCTCATGGCGATCCCCCACGGCGTCGATCACCATCGCTTCCGTCCCGACGGCAACGAAGGCGACGACCTCGAACTCTTGCGGGCCCACGGCATTCGCCCGCCGTACGTGGGCTACCTCGGCACGATCGAACCTCGCAAGAACCTGCCCAACCTGGTGCGCGCGTTCAGCGAAGTCGCGCGCGACCGTCCCGAGCTCCGACTGGTGCTCGCCGGCCGCGACGGATGGGGTGCGCCCGACGTGCGCCACGCCATCGAGGCAAGCGGCGTGGCGACGCGCGTCATGCGTCCCGGCTACTTGCCCGATGCCGTCATCCCCGCGTTCCTTCGCCGCGCGGCCGCCGTTGCATATCCGTCGTTCGAAGAAGGATTCGGACTCCCGGTGCTCGAAGCGATGGCGTGCGGCGCTCCGGTCGTCACCAGCACGAACTCCGCCACCGCCGAAGTCGCCGACGACGCGGCACTGCTCGTCGACCCCACCGACACCGCGGCACTCGCGGTTGCCTTGTCCAAGCTGCTCGACGACCCCTCCACGTCGTCGCGCTTGCGAGCACGTGGGGTGGACCGGGCCCGTGAATACACCTGGGCAGCATCGGCCGACGCGCACGTTGCGGCCTACAAACTGGCAATGGAGGCATCCAGATGAAGGTTGCGGTCACGGGCGCGAACGGTTTCGTCGGTCCGTATCTCGTCTCGCACCTGCAATCGATGGGCGATGAGGTCGCGACCATCGACCGATCCGGCGAACAGCCCGTCGACATCCTCGATCCCGACACGCTGACGCAAGCGATGTCGCGCATCACCCCCGAGGTCGTGTACCACCTGGCCGCGCTCAGCCACGTCGGCGAGAGCTGGAACGACCCGGTGCGCACCTTCCGGGTGAACGCCGAAGGCACGCTGAACGTGCTGCGCGCGGCCGCCGGTGCCGGCGCGTCGCGCGTCGTGGTGGTGGGCAGCGCCGAACAATATGGCCGCGTCACTCCTGACCAGATGCCCATCACCGAAGACGCGCCGTTGCGGCCCGTCACGCCGTACGGCGCCGCCAAGGTCGCTGCCGAGTACCTCGCACTCCAGCACTCGCTGGCCGGCGAGGTGGGAACCATCCGAGTCCGCGCCTTCAATCACACTGGGCCCGGCCAGAGCGATCGGTTCGTGGTGCCGGCGCTCGCCGCACGTATCGCGCGGGCCGAGAACGAACCTGATGACGCGGTCCGAGTGGGATCACTCGATGCCGTGCGCGACATCACCGACGTGCGCGACGTTGTGCGCGCGTACCGGCTCCTGGCCCTGCAGGGAGACGACGGCGAGGCCTACAACGTGTGCTCGGGGCACGGGGTGAGCGTCGAGACCGTCGCCAAGACGCTGTTGCAGACCACCACCCGACCGTTGCGATTGGTGGTCGACCCCGAGCTGGTGCGGCCCACCGAAATTCCGGTGCTGGTCGGCGACAACGCCAAACTGCGCGCCGCGACTGGATGGGAACCGCTGATTTCGCTCGACCAGACGTTGGCCGACGTGCTGGCCGCCGCCCGCGACTGACGCGCCTCCGCGTCAGTTCGGGAAGCGCACTTCGCTGTCGTCAGAGATCAGGAAGCGGTAGCTGCGCGGCTGGAAGTCGGCACGCACCACGTTTGCGTTGCGACCGATCAACGAGTCGGCCACGCGTCGCAGGCCCACGAGCTGCACCCCGTCGAGCAACACCGAGTGCTCCACTTCGGCGTCCTCGATCAGGCAGTCGCTCCCAACCGACGTGAACGGACCGATGTAACTGTCAACGACCCGCGTACCCGCACCGATGATGATCGGGCCACGGACCACGCTGCGCACGATCTCGGCACCGGCTTCGATGACCACGCGGCCATCGACCCGGCTCTCCGCGTCGACCGTGCCGAGGTTCACCGGCTCCAGCGCGTCGAGCACGATGCGATTGGCTTCGAGCAGGTCTTGCCGCTTCCCGGTGTCGATCCACGGCTCGGTGAGCACGTGGGGGCGCACCTGCCGCTGCTGCTCGACGAGCCACTGAATTGCGTCCGTGATCTCGAGCTCGCCACGCGGTGAAGGTTCGATGGCTCGCACCGCTTCGTGGATACCCGAGTCGAAGAGGTACACACCCACGAGCGCCAAGTCGCTGGGCGGGTTCTGGGGCTTCTCGACCAGACGCACGAGCGAACCGTTCGGCGCGAGTTCCGCCACCCCGAAGTGCTGGGGCTCATCGACTCGCGTGAGCAAGACCATGGCGTTCGGTTGCTCACGCTCGAACTCACGGACGAACTCGGTGATGCCACCCACCACCAAGTTGTCGCCGAGGTACATGACGAACGGTTCGTCGCCCAGAAAGTCCCGTGCGATCAACACCGTGTGTGCCAGCCCGAGCGGCGCTTCTTGGGGGATGTACGTGACCTCGAGGCCGAGGGACGAGCCGTCACCCACGGCCGCTTCGATGTCGGCGTGCGTGTCACCGGTGATGATGCCGACCTCTTTGATGCCGGCCGCCGCGATGGCCTCGAGCCCAAAGAACAAGATGGGCTTGTTCGCCAAGGGCACGAGCTGCTTCGCGCTCGTGTAGGTGATGGGACGGAGACGAGTGCCGGAACCGCCGGCGAGCACCAGTGCTTTCACGGGCGCCGAGGGTAGCGGTCGGCGCCGATCGGCCGTCTGGGCCGGGTCACGCCTGCTGCTCGAGCCACCCCAACAAGAGCGCCACACCCCGGGGGTCGTGCCGCAACCGGTGCCCCGCCCGCGGCACCACTCGAAGTTCCGCCGACCCCTCGGCGGCCGCGGCCAGGGCCCGGGCGTCGGCCACCGGCACCACCTCGTCGTCGGCCCCGTGCAGGATCAGGTACGGACGTGGCGGAATCTTCGCGGCCGCCGCAATCGGATCGAGCGCGTGCAACTCCTTCACCCAAAGATCGGGGTCTGGCGGAAACGCTGCATCATGGATCAACCCGATTTCGCGTGAAAAGTCGAGGAACGCGCGTCCTTCCTTCGCCCACCCACGCAACGACGCCGGCGCGCCGATCGTGGCAACCCCGCGCACGCGTGCATCCGTCGCCGCGTGACACAACGCGAGCGCGCCGCCAAGGCTTGAACCCGCAATCCACACGTCACTCACATCATCTCGGCCAGCGAGCACATCGACCGCCGTTGCGACGTCGGCGAGCCACCCGTCGATCGAGAAGTTCCCCTCACTCGTGCCCGCACCACGGAACGTGAACGTGAGCACCGACCACCCGCAGTCGCGCGCAATGCGATCAGCGAGTTGCGGATATGTACGCCCCGCCGCTGACGAACCGAGCGGCGGTTGCGGAAACCCGTGACACAACACCAGTCCCGGAGCACGCGACGAAGTTGCCGGGCGCGCAAAATGCGCAGCCAGCTTCAACCCATTCGAAATGATCGAATCGTCCATTACATGGCTCCGCTCGCTGCTCGGCGGGATACCCGCCTCACAGGCGCTCGACTCCGCACCACAACATGGCTCCGCTCGCTGCTCGGCGGGATACCCGCCTCACAGTCGCTCGACTCCGCAACACAACATGGCTCCGCTCGCTGCTCGGCGGGATACCCGCCTCACAGTCGCTCGAC
>JBMOIJ010000005.1:0-117498 GCA_049317385.1 Acidimicrobiia bacterium | reverse complement strand
GAGCTGTCCGACGACGAGTGGCGCGAGCGACTCACGCCCGAACAGTTCGACGTGCTGCGGAGCTGTGGCACCGAACGGGCCTTCACCGGCCCCTACTGGGACAACCACGACGACGGCGTGTACCGCTGCGCCGGCTGCGGTACCGAGCTGTTCTCCTCGGACACCAAGTTCGACAGCGGTACCGGCTGGCCCAGCTTCTGGGACCCCATGGCCGACGACCGGGTCCGCACGCATCGCGACACCAGCTACGGGATGGTGCGCACCGAGGTGCGCTGCGCCAAGTGCGGCGGCCACTTGGGACACGTGTTCCCCGACGGTCCGCGCCCGACCGGTCAGCGCTACTGCATCAACGGTCACGCCTTGACGTTCGAGCCCCTGATATCCGAATGAGCGTGCCGACGCGCGTCAGCCCACCAGGCACGGGCCGGTGTCCACGCCGGGCGCACCGCGTGGCGCAATGCCGCTCGTGACGGCACGTACTTCGTTCGCCGTCACGGCATACGCGCTGTTCGAGTCACTCGGGTCGATGGCAAACGCCACGCCCACGACGCGGCCCTGCTGATTCACCAACGCGGAACCGGAGTCGCCGGGCTGCAGTGCGGCCGACAGCAGGAACACGTCGCGACGCACCCCTCCTCGCCCGTAGAGGTCGCGCCCCACCGCGGTGATCTGCTGGGCGACGCGGTAGGGCGCCGGTCGGAGCGCACCGCCCCCGGGGAATCCGTACACCGCGCCAGTGTCACCGACCGCTGCGCTCGTGATCGGGAGCGGGCGGGCATCCAACTGATCGGCTTGCAGCACCGCGAGGTCGCGGCGCGGGTCGAACGCCACGACGCGCGCCGGAATCCGCGCGCCGGCGACCGTGACCACCGATGTGCTGCGCTCTCCCGCGACCACGTGCGCGTTGGTCACGACTTGCCCGGGCGCAACGACCCAGCCGCTGCCGTCCTGCACCCGATTGCAGGCCTCGCCTTCAATCTTCACCACCGAGGCGCGTGTGGGCAGGTCGATGTTGGGCGAGAGCGCGTCAGTCGGTGGTCGTCCGGCGCTCGGGGCACCGACGAGGTTCTCGAACACTTCGGGGAACGGTGCTGCCGCAACCATGCGCCCGAGTTCGACGAACGTGCCGGGCGGCTGGGGTGTCACCTGGTCGACCCCGCGCACGACGGTGGACGACCGCACCGCACGAGCGGGCCACCCCGGCGCAACGGAGAAGGCCGGCTCCAGCAGCCACACCAGGACCACGACTCCGATGACGCCGAGCGCGGCTCCCGCAACGGCATCGAGACGCGAGCGTGATTCCGACAACTGCACATTCGCGCGCAGTGCGTCGCCGAGCAGCATGCCGATGCCTTGACCGGCCAACGCCAATCCGATGACGAATGCCAACACGATGGCCAGCCGGGTGCCGGGCTGCAACGCGCTCAGGCGACTGATCAGCGCCGGCAGGAACAGCGACGCGACAACGACCCCGACCGCGAGTCCGACCCAGGACACGAATCGGCGCAGAAGACCGAGCCGATATCCGAACCACGCCGCGAGCGCGGCGGCCGCGATCACCACGAGGTCGAGCGCGGACCCCGCCGCCATCAACGCACCAGCTTCAATCCTCACGCGCCAAGAGGCGCGTGTGCGTGAGGAACCCGGTGTGCGCAACCATCCGGTGATCCGGTCGCACCGACTGACCTTCGATGTGCCAGGTGCGCTGCATCACTTCGAGTGTTTCGGTGAGGCCGAACGCGCTGGGCTCCAGCGCCTCGTGCAACCGGGCCACCTGCACGATTGTGGGCAGATAACACACCAGGATGCCGCCCGGTCGCAGCGCCTTCTCGGCGTGCGGCACCACCTGCCAGGGTTCCGGCAGGTCCAAGAGGATGCGGTCCAAGTCGTGCTCGTCGATGCCCTCGTACACGTCGCGAACTTCGATGTCGTACGGCAGATCCGGTCCCAGGAACGACTCCACGTTGCGACGGGCGCGATCGCCGAACTCCGCCCGCAATTCGTACCCGGTGAGATGACCGGTGGGTCCGATGGCCCGCAAGATGGTGGCGCTCAACGCTCCAGAACCCACCCCCGACTCCAGGACCCGTGCGCCAGGGAAAAGGTCGGCGAGCATGACGATGGGTCCGAGGTCCTTCGGATAGATGACCTGGGCGCCGCGCGGCATCTTCAGCACGAAATCGGCCAACGTGGGCCGGATCACCGTGTACCGACTGCCCCGGGTTGATCGGACGGCCACGCCTTCATCACGACCGATGATGTCGTCGTGGGCCACGACCCCCGAGTGACTGTGGAACTCGCCGCCGTCAGCGAGCGTGACGAGGTGACGACGTTTCTTGCTGTCCATGAGGAGCACGCGGTCCCCAGCGGAGAACGGTCGCGTCATGACTTCACCTTCCGTCGGCGCGGCGGCCGGAGAGGAACGGGCTCGGCACCGGCGGCTCGGGACTGGAGACGACAGAACGCGCACTCGGTTCCCGTGGTGGGCGCGCCACAGGTCTGACACGCGGCCAACACCACCCCATCGGATGCATCGCCATCGTCGTCGCTTGCGAATGCCGCATGGCCCCGTTCGAAGAACCCGAACAGGAACGTGGCCTTGGCGCCCGGCGACTGCTCTTCGAGTTCGTTCAACAAGTTCTTGAGCCCCAGGTGCCGATTGCCTTCGGCCATCGGACACTCGTCGACCTGGTAGTCGATTCCATTCAGCACGCAGTACGCAGCCATCTCGCGCTCACCCAGGCGAACGAGTGGCTTTGCCTTGCGTACGAATCCCGGACGCGCGGGAAGTACCGGGTACTGGCGCGCGAGATACCCGCGCTCCCACCGCAGCACGTTTCCCAGCAGCACGGCCGCTTCGTCGTCGAGATTGTGGCCCGTGACGACCACGTCGTATCCACGCTCGATGGCCACCTGGTTGAAGAGATGCCGTTTCGACAACCCACACGCTCCACAGGGCGCGCGGTGCGTGACTGCCGCGGCGGTGGGGACGTCGAACCCGTGATCGCGCGCCAGCTCCACCTCGTGCAGCGTGAGTCCGTTGGCGCTGGCATAGGCGCGCGCGAATCGCCCGGAGTCGTCCGAGTACTCGCCGATGCCCAACCCGAGGTACAGCCCGTCTGCCTGGTACCCCAGCTGACGCAAGAGGTCCCACACCGCGAGCGAGTCCTTGCCCCCGGAGACGGCCACGAGGAGCCGTTCACCGGTGGAGAACATCTGGTGTTCCTCGATTGCGCGCCGGACCTGCTCCCGACAGTGATGGTTGAAACACTCGGCGCAGAACGCGGTGTTGTGGCGGCGAATGTCGATGACGGCGACACCACCGCAGCGGCGACACTTCACGTCAGCCCCCTGAGATCACCGGACGCAACTCGACGAAGTCGTCGTCGTTGAGATGCGCCTGGCGGGTCACGAGCTCGTCGTTCCGGATGACCAGGACCGACTCGGGATTCACCTCGAGCTGGCGGAGGAGCGACTCGACCGAACACGGCCCAGCCACATCGAGTTCACGACGGGGGTTGCGAAGGAGAACTTTCATGGCCTGGCCAGGCTACCGGGAGCGCTGCGCCCGCTTCCTTCGGACCGGATCGGCCATGGAGATCTGGAGGCGAGATCCGGGTTCGATACGTGTGCGGTACACGACGCGCGACTGACGCGCGAGCAGATGCTGGGCCACGCGCACCCCGAGCGGGGCGAAGACCACCGCCCGCCGCGCGCGCCGGCGCATGCGCCAGTACTTCCACACACCACCACCGACGAAACGCGAGAAGTCGAAGAGCAGCCGCGCGGTTTCCTTCGTGAATTCGGCGTCACCGAAGCGCATCGGCGTCGGCGTGGCTGCGCCCGGTCGGGGCGGCAGGACTCGTTCAGACACTGCGAATCTCGATGAATGCCGAACGCTTCTTTCCGCGACGCTTGCCGATGAGGTAGGCGCCGACGATGACGACACCCACCGTCACGAGCGTGATCATGGGCAACAGCGAGCGCGCCTGCTCCGTCTCACCTTCGACGGTGTCGCCGATGTCGCGCAGCTTGCGTTCGATGTCGTCGCGACCGATCTTTCCCGCCGGTGGTCTCACGAGAACTCCTTCGCGCGCGTCTTGCGGCGTCGCGCCGTTCCGATCTTGAAGATGAGGACTGCGATCACCACGAGCAACGTGATGGTGATGCCGTATGGCGCAGCCGAGAGTGCGCCGGTCTCGCCGTTGACGTCGAGCAACGTCTGCGTGCCGCGCAACGTGCCGATGGCCAGGAACAAGATGCCGACCGAAAGCAGGATCGCCCCCGCCAGGCCCAGGCCGAGGTAGCGGCCGATTGCCTTGAACGGATCGACGGTCTCTTGCTTCGCGTAGGCGACCACCAGGTCCCAGAGTTCGCTGACCTGGTCGGGAATGGGCCGATTGCTGCGGCGGCGCGCCGGAGCGTCGGGAGTTGAGCGGGTGGGTTCCACGACAGGCGAGTCTCGTCCCGTGGCCCGGCGTCTCGCAACCGGGCTGGGAGCGGGGCTACCTGGGTGCGGGGACGGCGCGGCGGCCGGACTCCGCAGCCGCGGCGAAATCGTCGACGGCCTGCGCCACCTGCTGTTGGAGCGCAAATCCCCGGGTGAGGTCGAAGGAATCGTTGGCAATCAACGTGAACGTCAACGGTCGGGCCCCATCGAGCTCGCCGGCGAGACCGGTAACTCCTTGGAGGGTACCCGTCTTCGCGCGCAATCTTCCCGCCAAATCGGTACCACCGAATCGGTCCACCAACGTGCCGTTCTTGCCCGCAACTGCGAACCCTTCGTCGATTGCTCGTAGCTTCGGATCGGTGCGTGTCTTCACCAACACGGCGTCGATGGCCTCGCACGGGACGCGGTTCCCGCGGTCGAGGCCGGACCCGTCGATCATGGTGATGCCGTCGGTCGGAACGCCGGCCTTTCCAAGCTCGGTGACCGTTACCTTCACCCCCTCGGCAGTGGTTCCCGGCCGCACGCCGTTGCGCACGGCGAGCTCCTTGGTGAGCATCTCGGCGGTGTAGTTGTCACTGCCGCGAATCATCGACGCCACGATGTCACTGAGTGGTGCGCTCGCCACGCTTCCCACCACCGTCTTCTCCGAACGCACCCGCCCCACAGTCACGGGGCCCACCGCGACGCCGCGAGCGGTGAGCAACGCCGCGAGCTCGGTGCCCGCGAGCACGGCCGGGTCGTTTGCGCCCTGCGGCCGACCTCGATACTCCTCGAACCCGTCGTTCACCGTGAGCGCGCCAAGGGGCCCCACTTCACCGTTCAAGCGATAGGAATCACGCCAGGTCGGGACGTATCGCACCGACTCGTAGCGCGTCCCGTCGACCACGATTCCACCCGGAACGTTGCGCACGCCGCTCTTGACGATGGAGTCCGCCAGTGCACCGAGGGGTGTGGTGACCTCGTCCCGGTGCTTGGGATCACCCTTCCGCCAGTTCTGGAAGTCGGCGGTGGCCAGCACCGGATCGCCATTGCCTTCGAGCACGATTCGATCCACCGTGCCGTTCCCCGTGGGTGCCGCGGCCGCAAGCGCGCGAGTCTCGAACCGGAAACCGGGACCCATGGTCTCGAGCGCCGCGGCGGCAGTGAGCACCTTCTCGGTACTGGCAGGTGTGAGCGCAGATCCTGCGCCGCGTTGCGCAATGAGGCCGGTGGAGTCACGCACGATGACACACGCATTCGCGCCGTTGAGTGCCCGATCAATGGCCGAGTTCGTGGCCTGCACCGCTGCGGCATCGCCAACTGCTTGCGGAAGCCGCCGCGCAGACCAGAGGGCCGTCCCCTCAACCGGCCGGGCGGAAGCACGCGGCGCATCGTCATGGGAGAAACCCGCCACGACGAGCGCGCCTGCGAGCACCACCAGCAGACCGGCGACCACGAGACGGAGGGGTGAGGGCACGCAGGCAGGCTAGAAGCTCGTGCTCAGACGGCGCGGTCGCGACCTGACCACAGCTCGTCGCGCAGCACCCGTTTCAACAGCTTGCCTGCCTCGGTCCGCGGCAACTGGTCGCGCACCTCCCACGAGCGGGGCACCTTGTACGCCGCCATGCGCTCGGCGCCGAACGCGGCCAGCGCTTCGACCGTCGTGGTTGCGCCGGGTTTCCATTGGATGACGGCGTGGACCCGCTCGCCCCATTCGTCGTCGGGCACACCGAGCACCGCGACGTCGAGGAGGTCGGGGTGCTCGTGCAGCACCGCTTCGATTTCGGCGGGATAGATGTTGACTCCCCCACTGATGATCAGATCCTTCTTGCGGTCGCAGATGTGGAGGTAACCCTCAGCATCGAGGTACGCCACGTCGCCCACCGACTTCCACGCGTCGCCATTCGCGGTCAGCGATTCCTGGGTGCGGTGGTACCCGTCCATCTCGAGCCCGCTCGCGATGAACAACTCCCCGGGCACACCCGACCCAGCATCGGTGCCATCTTCGGCCACGATTCGCAGCCCGATTCCGCCGTAGGCCTTGCCGCACGAACCGGGCTTCCGCAGCTGGTCGACCGGTTCCAGGATCGCGGCCACGCCCAGTTCGGTGGACCCGTACACCTCGTAGAGCCAGCCAGTCACGAGGTCGGCCTGCTGTTGGGGCGAGTACAGCTTCTCGACGATCTCGCACTTGAGGGCATACGGGACGGGTGCGGCGTTCGCGATCACACACCGCAGGCTCGACAGGTCGGCACCCCGCAACTCGTCACGGTCGAGGCTCACGACACGCTTCAACTGCGTAGGCGCCGTGAACGTGTTGGTGGCGCGATGTTGCCCGACGGCGCGCAACCACTGCGCGGCATCGAACGCACGCACCACGATCACCGGGTTGCCCAGCGACTGGTTGATCTGCGCGAACGCGAGCGGACCCGAGTGGTACAGCGGGCCCGTGGTGATGTGCACCTCCTGGCGCGTCCGGAGACCCAAGATCTGCACCATCGCACTCACGATCGTGCG
The DNA here is from genome assembly GCA_049317385.1 of Acidimicrobiia bacterium. Classification (GTDB taxonomy): domain Bacteria; phylum Actinomycetota; class Acidimicrobiia; order IMCC26256; family JBMOIJ01; genus JBMOIJ01. The sequence goes on along the minus strand of JBMOIJ010000005.1, from coordinate 110,552 downwards.
ATCACTGCGCGTGCGGAGCGCACCTTTCGGCTTCCCGGTGGTGCCTGATGTGTAGATCATCTGGGCACCCGTCTCACTGCGTCCGACGACTTCGGGCTCCTCCGGGCCCGCGGCAGCGAGCAGCTCGGCGAAGGACACCGCTCCCTCCGGCACGGGATCGCCCCACACGACCACTGCGGCAACATGTGGGAGTCGGTCGCGCACGCTCATGACAGTGGGTGCCACCTCCGAATCCACGAACACCAAACGCGCCTCGGCGTTGTCGATGACGTACGCCATTTCGTCGGCCGAAAAGCGGTACGAGAGCGGAACTGCCGTGACCCCGGCTTTGCGGGCCGCGTGGACCAAGGTCAACACCTCGGCCGAGTTGGGCCCGCACCACACGATGCGGTCGCCGGTGGCGAGGCGCTCGATCAGCGCGTTCGCACACCGCGCCGCGGCGTCGTTGAGCTCGCGGAACGTCAGGGACGGACATGGTCCGCCACCGGGCTGATCAACCACGACTGCGACGTCATCGGGATGCGTTGCGGCCCAGGTGTACAAGACGTCAGGCGTCGATTCCATGTTCCCCCCGGAAGCGTGTTCCTCGTAGTTCAGACGGATACAAGCTCTGCGGTGGATTCGTCGTAGAGGCCGCGTCCGGCCCACCGGCGCATCCGCAACACGTCGCGCACCACCCGGAACGCTTCGGGCACCATCTTCACAGTGCTGCGCGCCTCGTTGCGCACTTCGACCGGCACCTCGACCACGGCCAGCCCGTAGCGCTCGGAGAGATGCAGCACCTCCACGTCGAATGCGAAGCCCTCGAGGCGGGCGTACCGGAAGATGCGTTCCGCCGCATCGGCTCGAAAGGCCTTGATGCCGGCTTGGGTGTCGGCGTAGCCGACGACGAGCAGCGGCCGGGTGAGCGCGTTGAACGCCACGCTCCCGAACTTGCGCAGTCCACCCTGGTCGCCGCTGGTCTGACTCTTGCGGTGGCGCCGGTTGCCGATCGCGACGTCGGCTCCGTGCTCCACGGCTTCGACCATGCGCGCGATGTGGCTCGGGTCGTACGCCAGATCTGCGTCGGTGAACACGCGCACACGACCATGAGCAGCGCGCATGCCTTCGCGGACCGCAGCACCCTTGCCGCGGTTGATGGGCAACGTGATGACCTGTTCCGCGCCCGCTTCGCGCGCCGCGTCGGATGTGCGGTCGGGCGAGCCGTCGTCGACCACTACGATCTCGTAATCGGTACCGAAGTGATCGGCGAGTTCGTCGCGCAGCGACTTCACGGTGGCGCCGATGCGATCGGCCTCACAGAACGCGGGCACGATGACCGAGAGCCGCAGGGTTCCGGGTGGCTCGGTCTTCGGGAACGCCAAGCGCGCTTGTTGGCGCAACTCGTGCCCCAGCAACGCACGCTGCATCGCGAAGCGCGCAGTCCACGCCGCACCCATCGAGAGGCTCTTGGCCATCACGGGGTGGCGCCGGCGCAACAGATGTTCGGCGGCCAACAATGTGGTGACGTCGGCGGTCACGCCCGCCAACGCCATGGCCACCGCGACACGCGGGTGGCGGGTGTGACGAATGTGGGGGTCGCCGCCCGCCGCTACTGATTCGGCCAGCACGAACTCGACGGCCGAGCCGGTGAGTGCGGCCACGACGTCGGCTGCGGCCAGCGGCATGCGGCGCCGCAGCACCGACAACGTGCTGGCGTCGAGGGCCAGCGTCAGGGCGGGGATGATGCCGGCTCGGCGGAGCCACGGGGTACTGCTCACGGTTGCTCCTCGTCCTCGTCGTCGCGCCACCAGGTCCGTCGCCGCGCCAGCACCGGTACCGGGGCCAGGGCGAACCACGCCACCCCGGCGAGCCCGCCGATGGTGATGGTCGAGCCCACCAGGTCGAGTGCTGTCGATTCGAACCGCAACGTCACGTTCTTGTGTGTCGGCACGACCACCATCATGTTGGGCGCGACGGTCCACGGTCCGCGCGCCCCTTGCACGTGCCACCCGTTGGCGGCACTGGTGCGGACCAGGATTGGCGTGCCGGTCCGGTCGACCCGGAACGCAATCTCACCGCGGCCGGTGCGGACATTCGTGACCGTGGGCGCGTCCACTGGCACACTCGGGCCTTGCGTGGTCTTGGTGCGCGGCCAATTCCCCGGCCCGGCTTCGGCCAGCGGGACCTTCCAGTCCGCCGGCGCCTGGAACCACTGCATCGCGGCACTGCGGTACGAACCGGGCCCCTCGTAGACGGCAGGCAGCGTGGTCAACGCAATCACCGGGTCACTGTCGGCGACTTCGTACACGTTCCACACCGGCGCGCCGTTCTCCTCGATCGAGGTGAGGTAGCGCAATTTCGAATTCGAATCGGCCGCGGCACGCGCCGCGGGCGATGACGCCAGGTAGTACTTCACCCCTTCGAGCTGGAGCTGTCCCACCCCGACTTCCACGTCGAGCGCCTGGTACGGCAGGTCGCGCTGAGGACTCGACGGCTGCGCCGAGAGTCGGGCCTGGTTGAGGAAGTGATACGGCGTCGTCTTCGAAGATTCGAAATAGAGGCCCTCCATCGAGCCGATGCACCCGTCGGTCCAGTACGGCAGGAGCATCGGCGCCATCGTGGTGCCGTAGCGCCCGAGGTCCTGGGAGAACTCCCACATCGCACGTCCACAACCGTGCTCTCGTCCGACCTTGTCCATCGTGTCGATGAAGGTGCGGTACTGCGGGTATCCCGGACTGCGTTCGTACCCCGCAAAGGAACCTTGGGGCCCGTAGGCCAACCAACTCTGCGACGCGACGCTGGGCGCAAACGGAGCCCACGCAGGAAGTGCGCCCAACGGTCGGGCCACTGCGACCAGGACGATGAAGGCCATCGCAGTGACCACGGCGGGACCGACCCAATGCGCAAAGCGCGGGCCCACCTCCACATTGACGAGTTCGGCCAACCAGTTCGCAGCGGTTGCCACGCCGATCCCGGCGAGGATCCACACCGTCACGTACCAGAACGGGAGGAGGCGGGCGTTCCACAACGCAGCCTCGGGAAGCAACACGAACGCGAGTGCAACGACGGCTGCCAACGCGGCGAGTTGGAGGGCCGGCCGTCGTCGGTCGATAGCCGCACCCAGCACTGCGATACCCGCAAGCGGAAGCGCGAGCCGCATGGGACCAGTGAGCAACGCGGCGCCGATGTCGGTGCGCTTCACCCATCCCATGTCATTGAAGCCTGCGTGGTTCCCGACGAACGGGAGCAGCCAGAAGGCTGTCAGTGCGACTGCAGTGGCCACCACCGGGACCAACCATCGCACCCGCGTGCGATCGGGCCGGAACGCGAGCATCACCAAGACGCCCGCCGCCGCGAAGAACGCCGGGATCACGTGGCTGAGCGCGCAGCCGGCGAGGAGCAGCGCAAGTGCCGCGCGGTGTCGACCGGTTGCCAACCCGCGGGCGGCAACGCCGATGGCAAGCAGCGCAAAGCACAACGAGATTCCGTAGGCGTATTCGCCCGCCAGGGTGGAGCCGAGGTTCCCGCCGTAGATCGCGAACGACGTGTCGAACAGGAACGGCAGTGTTGCGATGGCGGCACATTCGGGTGCCGGCGCGCGCGTCCCCATGAGTCGTACGCAGCCCCACGCACACCACGGGAGTGCCACTACCCCGCTTGCGACCACCATCTTGAGCGCGACGCCGTACGGCAAGAGGACGTTGAGCACGACGACCGCGAGTGCCGGCAGCACCATGTAGAAGCGGTACGCGGGAAACCCGGCGAACCAGTCTGGCGCCCAACCCGAGAACCGCAGGGGCAGCAGGTGATCCCGCAGGTACGCAGGACCCCACACGTGCGCGCCGAGGTCGCCGCCGGTTGGAACCGTGTTGCGGAAGATCTCTCCCGGAGCCAGGCGCCAGATGACGAATGCCGTGACCGCGCCCATCACGGCGATCTGCGCCCACCTCATGGGGGCGCCCGCGCGACGACGCGACGGCTCGACGGCCGGGGCGGGTTCGGGGTCCGCAGTAGCGTCAGTCAACGTGGTCATGAAGCTCGTGGTTAATCTCGGCCGGGCCGGTGGGTGCTGGGTCCGAGCCTCGCGCATGGATCCCATCGGCCAGTGATCACCCGAGCCGAGCGCGCCGGCCTCCCGCAATGGGTTTCTCTGACCCAGGGACGGATCGCGCGCACCGGTACCGGCTCGGCGCCGGCCGACTCCATCGATGGCGAAGACGCCCTGCTGGTCCCCGGCTTCGTTGACCTGCAAGTGAACGGGATCGGCACTGACGATCTGGCCCGGGCCGATCTCGACGGGTTCCGCCGGGTCGGGTTGGCGTTGCGGCGGTCGGGCGTCACAGCGTGGTGTCCCACGCTCACCAGCTCCCCGCTCGACTCCTACGACGACTTCCTTCGTCGCGTCGCCGCGGCTCGTACCGATGCCGTCTCCCAGGGGTTGCCCGCAGTCCTGGGCGCGCACCTCGAGGGTCCGTTTCTCGCCACTTCGGGAGCGCACCCATCCGGACTGTTGCGCGACGCCGATCCCACCTGGCTGGAGGGTCTGCTCGAACGGCACCGTGGGGTCGTCCACATGGTGACCCTTGCCCCCGAACGCGACCCGGAATTCCGCGCCACAGCGCTGCTCTGCGCGCACGGCGTGCGGGTCGCGCTCGGACACTCTCAGTGTTCGTACGAGGTGGCCCGGGCCGCCGCCGATGCCGGCGCATCGGTCGTCACGCACTGCTTCAACGCCATGAGCGGCCTCGACCATCGATTCCCGGGATTGGCCGCAGCTGCACTCGACGACGATCGGCTCACCCCCACCCTCATCGCCGACGGCGTCCACGTCGACCCCGTGCTCGTGCGACTCGCAACGGCGGCGAGGTCCCGCATCGCAGTAGTGAGTGACGCCGTTGCGGTCAACCCGCCCGTCGTCGCGCGGAACGGCGCGGCGTACCTCCCCGACGACACGTTGGCGGGGGCCACGACGCTCCTCGACGGCGCGCTGCGCGCACTTGTCCACGCCGGCATTCCGTTCGCCCGCGCCGTCGACTGCGTTGCCACTGTGCCCGCCACGGTCGCCGATGAAGCCGACCGTGGCGCGCTGCGCGTGGGCGCACGCGCCGACCTCGTCGCCCTCGATCCCCAGGACCTGAGTGTGCGGCGGCTCTGGATCGGGGGCGTGGAGGCACCCATCAGTCGGTGATCGCCGTACCGCCAGGGGTCCCGGAACCCGCTCGCCGCGACCGGGTTACCCTCGGCCGACGTGCCAACCGTCGCGCTCTTCGTCACCTGCCTGGGCGACCAGTTCGCGCCGCACACCGTGCACGCCACCGTGCGACTGCTCGAGGCCGCCGGATGTCAGGTTGAGGTTCCGCTCGACCAAACATGCTGCGGACAACCCGGCGTGACCGCAGGAGAACCCGAAGCGGCCGCACTCCTGGCGCAGCACTTCGTCGAGGTGTTCGAATCCTTCGATGCGATCGTGGCGCCATCGGGCTCGTGTGCGTCCACCGTGCACCACTGGTACGAGCGGCTCCTCGATCCGCTCGGTGACGACTGGCGCACCCGTGCGCAGTCGGTTGCACAGCACACCTACGAGCTCACCCAATACCTCGTCGACGTGCTCGGTCGCACGGATCTGGGCGCGCAGGTGAACCGACGCGTCACCGTCCACGATGCCTGCCACGGACTGCGCAACCTTGGCGTACGCGACCAGCCGCGAGCGCTCTTGGCGGCGGCGGGCGCCGAGCTCGTCGAGATGCACGAACCCGAAACGTGTTGTGGCTTCGGCGGGAGCTTCTCCCTCGAATACAGTGCGGTCGCGGCACATCTGGCCGACGACAAGCTCGCGATGAGCGCCGGCACGGACGCAAGTTGCGTGGTGATGTGCGACACCGCCTGCCTGTTGCACCTGCGCGGCCGGCGCGAACGCACCGGCGCGGGTCCCACCCCGCTCCACATCGCGGACGTGCTCGCCGCCGGGCTCGACGCAGACCAGTCATGAGCGGGCACCAGATCGTCACGCCGGGCGCCACGATGCGCGACCGCACCGAAGCCGCCGTCGCCGACACCGAGTTGCAGTCGGCCATCAGCAACCTCGACCGGCGACTGTTCACCGCACGCGCGGTGGCCGACTCCACGCCGGACATGAAGGACCGGGCGGCGGCCATCCGACGCGAAACATTGGCCGATCTCGACGGCTGGATCGATCGGCTCGCGGCCTCCCTCACTCGCGTAGGCGCGCAGGTCCACCACGCCGCCACCCCTGAAGCCGCCTGCGCGGTCGTGGCGCAGATCGCACGGACCCACAACGCCCGGCGCATCGTGAAGTCCAAGAGCATGGCCACCGAGGAGATCAACCTGAACGTCACGCTCGAGGCGCAGGGCTTCGAAGTCCTCGAAACCGACTTGGGCGAGTACATCATCCAGGTGGCCGGCGAACGCCCGTCGCACATGATCACCCCGGCCATCCACAAGACGCTCGACCAGATCGCGCAGCTCCTCAGCGAGGAGTCCGGCGAAACGTTGCCCGCCGATCGCGATGAACTCACCAGTTGGGTGCGCGAGCGCCTACGTGCGCGCATGTTGCGCGCCGACATCGGCGTGACGGGAGCAAACTTCGCATGTGCCGACACGGGCACGATCGCGCTCGTCACCAACGAGGGGAACGCCGACTACTGCACCACGGTGCCACCGGTGCACGTGGCCATCGTTCCCATCGAGAAGGTCATTCCCCGGTTCTCGGACCTGCCGCTGCTGTTGCCCCTCCTCACGCGCAGCGCAACCGGACAAGCGCTCACCAACTACGTCACGATGTTCACCGGACCGCGTCGCGCCGGCGAGACCGACGGGCCCGAAGAACTTCACGTGGTGCTGCTGGACCACAACCGTCGCGCGCTCGTGGGTACGCCTTACGAAGAGATGCTGGCGTGCATCCGCTGCGGTGCATGCCTCAACGTGTGTCCGGTGTACCGATCGGTCAGTGGTCATGCGTACGACACCGTGTACACCGGCCCGATGGGAAAGGTGCTCATGCCGTTGCTCACCGGCGGCGAAGACGGGCGTGCGCTGCCGTTTGCCAGCACGTTGTGCGGCGCGTGCACCGAGGCCTGTCCGGTGGAGATACCGCTCGCCGACCTGCTGGTCCGGCTGCGCGCGGATCTGCGCACCGAAGGCTCCCCCGCCGCCGACGCGTCCGCCGGCACTCGGGCGCCGAGCCCGCGCACCGTGGCAGGTGAGGGGTACTCGTGGGCGGCGGCCACAGCTGCGCTTCCTGACCGGCCGCGCGGCTCCAACACCGTGAAACATCGCGCGTTCATGACGTGGGCTCGCATGTGGCGTCGCCCCCGGACCTACCGCTGGTCGACGCGCATCACCCGCACGCTGCAGGTGATGGCTCCCCGGGGGGTCGCCCGACTTCCTATCGCACGTCATTGGGCCGCTACTCGCGAACTGCCTCGGCCCGCACCCCGTTCGTTCCTCGACGAGTGGCAGTCACGGTGACCGAGGCCAACCCGGTCGGTCGGTTCGCGACCCAGGCACAGGCGAACCTCATGTCCGTCGTCGGACCGATCGACGCGGGTGATGTTGCGAGCAAGGTCGCGGCCCTGGCAGATGGTCCGATCGCGCTCCCCGTCAACGATCCTGTCGTCGACGCGTGCGCCATTCCGGGCGCAATTGATGCCGGCGGCGTGTTGCCCGCCGACGATCCGAGTTGGTCCGACCTGGTCGAGCGGGCGGCACTCGGCGTCACCAGTTGCGTGGTGGCGGTGGCTGATACCGGCACGATGGTCGTGGTGGCGGCCCCCGGTCGACCGCGCGCGCTGAGCCTGATCCCTCCACACCATGTGGTGATCGTGCCGGTCGATTCCGTCGTCGATTCGCTCGAGACCGCGTGCACCCGGCTCCCTGATCCGATGCCGAGCAACCTGCATTGGGTGAGCGGACCCAGTCGTACGGGCGATCTCGAGATGATCTCCACCATCGGGATCCACGGCCCGCTCCGCGTCACCGCCGTCCTGGTGCGTTTCTGACTGTCACATACCCAGCTCAGAAACGCCTCGGGGGGAGGTCGTAGGCTCGCCGGTCATGGAATTCGTCTCAGCACTGTTCGTGGAAGGCATCGACTTGCGTCAGGTCGAAGGTCCCTCCACGCGCATCGACCTCACCGGCGCGTTCTTCTCGTTCGCCGCCGACTCCTTCCCCACCACCATCACGCCGCACCTCGTTGCGCTCGTGCGCGCGCCCGCTGACGACGCGGGCAGCGCCACCTTCGTGGCCGAGTTCCGAACCGTCGACGGCGAGCAGGTGGCTCGCAACGTGCAACCGCTCCAGGTGGAACCCGGCAAGTTCGGGTACCGACTCGTCCGACCGGAGCTCCCGTTCGACGCGCCCGGCACCATCGAAGCGCACTGCACCATCGTGGAATCCGGCTCGACCATCGTGGTGCCGCTCACGGCCATCGCCGCGCCGTGACCGACGCTCGGTTCGGCGCAGCCCTCTCGGTCCATCCCATCCCCACTGCGGCAGCCGGCGAGATCGCCGGCGAACTGCTCGACCGGTTCGGCGGCGAGTCGCCCGATCTGCTGGTGCTGTTCGCGTCGCCGCACCACGTGGGCGCGCTCGACGACGAGCTGGCCGCCGTGCGCGACATCGTGGAACCCAGAGTCGCCTTCGGTGGCACCGCGGTCTCGATCGCCGGCGGCAACCGCGAGGTCGAGGAGCAACCGGCGCTCAGTGCACTCGCCGCGCAATGGGGTGCCGACGCCACGGTCACACCGGTTCGCCTCATCGCACCCGAGCCTTCCGAGTCCGGTGATGACGGCGCCCGCGTCGTCTTCGATGGTTGGCCGGCATCGAACGTCGTCGATGCCGCGCACACATTGCTGCTCTTCGCCGATCCGTTCTCGTTCCCGGCCGACGCATTCTGCGCGCAGCTGGCCGATGAGCATCCGCATCTCGTGGTCGTCGGCGGACTTGCGAGCGCCGGTCGGGGTCCGGGCGGAAACCGGCTGATCCTCGATGGCAACGTGCTCCGCGACGGCGCGGTCGGCGTGCTGCTCGGCGGTAGCACGCGAGTGGAAACCGTGGTGAGCCAAGGGTGCCGCCCGATCGGCGACCCCTTCACTGTGACCCGGGCCGATCAGAACCTCGTCTACGAACTCGGAGGAACACCACCGCTCGAACGGTTCCAGACCATCGTCGACGGACTCGACGACGAAACGCGCCTGATGCTGCGCAACGGTCTGCACGTCGGCGTGGTGGTCGACGAGCGCAAGGTCGACTTCGACCGGGGCGACTTCCTGGTGCGCAACGTGTTGGGCGCGGATCGCAGCACCGGCGCGATGGCTATAGGCGATTATGTCCACACCGGCCAGGTGCTCCAGTTCCACGTTCGCGATGCCGCCAGCGCCGACGACGACCTGCGCCACCACCTCACCGGTCACGACGGGGCCCGGGCGGCGCTCCTGTTCACATGCAACGGCCGCGGCACCAGCCTGTTCCCGTGGGCCGATCACGACACCGGTGTCGTCGAGGAACTCCTGGGCCCGGTTCCGCTGGCCGGGGCGTTTTGCGCCGGTGAGATCGGACCCATCGGCGGACGGCCGTTCCTGCACGGGTTCACTGCCTCGCTGGCCCTCTTCACCTGACCGGTTCGGCCCGGTCCATTAGCCTCGTCTGCCCGGGCGGATTCCAGGATTCCGTCCTTCGCGACCCGATCCAGGAGCCCGCCACCGTGACCGACGCCGCCGTGACCCCCGCGCTCGAACAGCGCGGCATCGACGTCATCCGCGCCCTTTCCATGGACGCCGTGCAGCAGGCCAAAAGCGGCCACCCCGGCACCCCCATGGCCCTCGCCCCGTTGGCGCACGTGCTCTACACGCGGGTCATGACCTATGACGCCACCGACCCGCAGTGGCCCGACCGCGACCGCTTCATCCTGAGCGCCGGCCACGCGTCGATGCTGCTCTACTCGCTGCTCTACCTCACCGGGTTCGGTCTCGAACTCTCCGACATCGAACAGTTCCGCCAACTCGGCTCGCGCACCCCGGGCCACCCGGAGGTGCACCACACGCCCGGCGTCGAAGTGACCACCGGTCCGCTCGGCCAAGGCTTCGCGAACGGCGTGGGAATGGCCATCACCGAAGCGAACCTGCGCGCACGCTTCGGGGCGGACCTCACCGATCACCACATCTTCTCGATCTGTGGCGACGGCGACCTCATGGAGGGCGTGAGTCATGAAGCGGCGTCGCTGGCCGGCCACCTGCGCCTCGGGCGGCTCGTGTACGTCTACGACGACAACCACATCACCATCGACGGCGGAACCGAGCTTGCGTTCAGTGAGAACATCCCGCAGCGCTTCGAGTCCTACGGCTGGCAGGTCATCCAGCTCGGTGAAGCCGCGAACGATCTCGACGAGATGGAGCGTGGCCTCCGTGAAGCCATGGCCGAGACCGACCGGCCGTCGCTCGTAGTGGTCCGCAGCCACATCGGCTACCCGTCACCGAAGTTCACCGACACGTCGAAGGCCCACGGCGCGCCGCTCGGCGAGGACGAGATCCGCGTCGTGAAGAAACTGCTCGGCATGGACCCCGACGCCAAGTTCGCGGTCCCCGACGACGTGCTCGCGATGTACCGCGCCGCGGGTGCCCGTGGCGCCAGCGCGCGCGCCGAGTGGACGGAACGACTCGCCACGGCTCGTGCCAACGACACCGACCGCGTCGAGGAGTACGAACTCGCCCTCGCCGGCCAAGGCCGCGCCGGATGGGCCCAGAAGCTCCCCACGTGGAGCGAAGGCGAAAGCGTGGCCACGCGTGCCGCGTCGGTGAAGGTGCTCGATTCGGTCGTGGACTTGGTTCCTGGACTGATCGGTGGGGGCGCCGACCTCACCGACAACACCGGCACGAAGGTGGCGCGCGAGATCGCCGATTCGTTGCACCCGGGTGGTCGCCAGTTGCACTTCGGCGTGCGCGAGCACGGCATGGGTTCGGCCATGGTGGGTATGGCGCTGCACGGCGGCTCAATGCCCTTCGGCGGCACGTTCCTCGTGTTCGCCGACTACATGCGGCCCGCGGTGCGCATGGCGGCGCTCTCCGACGCGAAGGTTGCGTTCGTGTGGAGCCACGACTCGCTCGGCGTGGGTGAAGACGGACCGACGCACCAACCCGTCGAGCAGGTTGCGTCGTTGCGCGCCATCCCGAACCTGCGCGTGCTGCGCCCGGCCGATGCGAACGAGACTGCGGCGGCGTGGCGGTTGCACATCGAAGCCGATGCCGGGCCGAGCGCGCTGATTCTCACGCGCCAGAACCTGCCGGTGCTCGCCGGCACGGCCGACGGCGCGTGGGACGGCATACGGGCGGGTGCATACGTCCTCGAGCGCGAAGCAGCCGCGACGCCACAGATCGTGATCGTCGGCACGGGTTCCGAGACGCAGCTGGCGGTCGCGGCCGCCAAGCAACTGCAACACGACAGCATCGCCGCACGCGCAGTGTCCATGCCGTGGCGCGAGGGGTTCCTCGCCCAGGACGCAGCCACCCGCGACGCGGTCATCCCGGCGGGCGTTCCTGTCCTGGCCGTCGAAGCGGGCGTGCGCGAAGGCTGGGACGCCGTCGCCGATGACGTCATCGCCATCGGTCGGTTCGGGGCCAGCGGCCCGGGCCAGCAAGTCCTCGATGCCTACGGCTTCACCGTCGACAACGTGGTGGCCCGCGCTCATGCGTTGCACGCCACCGGTTCGTGACCTCTTCCAAAGGATCGAAATGAACAGCCCAATCGCCCGCCTCAACGACTTCGGCCAGAGCCCCTGGTACGACAACCTCACGCGCACCTTGGTGTCGAAAGGTGGCCTGAACCAGCTCATCAGCGAAGACGGGATCCGTGGCGTCACCTCGAACCCCACGATCTTCGAGAAGGCCATGGCCAGCGGCGCCGGCTACGACGACCAGCTCGCCACCCTCGCAGCGCAGGGCGCGTCCGTTGACGACATCTACTGGGAACTCGTGCTCACGGACGTGGGCCACGCAGCCGACATCTTGCGTCCCACCCACGACCGCCTCGACGGGCGTGATGGCTTCGTCTCCGTCGAAGTGTCGCCCCTCCTCGCCCACGACACCGACGCAACCATCGAACAGGCCGCGTGGTTGTGGAACCGGCTCGACCGTCCGAACATCCTGATCAAGATTCCGGCCACGAAGGCGGGGCTCCCTGCGATCACCGAAACCATCGCCGCGGGCATCAACGTCAACGTCACATTGATCTTCAGCCTCGAGCGGTATCAGGCTGTACTCGAGGCTTACGTCGAAGGTTTGCGCAAGCTCCGCGCGAACGGCGGCGACATCTCCAAGGTGCACTCGGTGGGATCGTTCTTCGTGAGCCGCCTCGACACCGAAGTCGACCGTCGACTCCCTGAATCCAGCGCACTACGGGGCCGCGCTGCGGTGGCGAACGCCAAGCTCGCGTACGAAGTGTTCGCTCACCACATCGCGGGCGAGGAGTGGGGGTACGTGGCGGATGCCGCGAATCCGCAGCGACCGCTGTGGGCCAGCACCTCCACGAAGAACCCGGCGTACTCCGACACCCTCTACGTCGACGACCTCGTGGGCCCGGACAGTGTGAACACGTTGGCGCAACCGTCAATCGACGCGCTGCGCGACCACGGCGACCCGAAGCCGAACACCATCACGGATGGCGTCGACGCCGCCCGCGCGCTGGTCGAGCAGGAACTGCCCGCTGCCGGTGTCGACTACGCCGACGTGGTCGCGGTCCTCGAGCGTGAGGGCGTGGCATCGTTCGCGCAAAGCTTCCACGACTGCTTGGCGAGTCTCGACAAGCGCCGTATCGAACTGGTCGGCTGAGTCACGCGCGCCATGAACCTCGAAGTGGTGCGCGACGTGCCCGATGCGTTCGCCCACCTGGTCGCAGGGGTCGCGCCGCAGTCGATTGTGCTCTCCGGCGGAGACACTGCACAGCGTTGCTACCAGCGGCTGGCCCACACGCCCGGAATCGACTGGAGTGGGATCGACGTCTACTTCGGTGACGAGCGCTGGGTCGGGGTGCACGATCCTGCGTCGAACGAAGGCATGGCGCGCGACGCACTCCTCAATGACGTGGCGCCGCGCGCCGTGCACTCGATGCGGGACGCCGGCGACAACATCGTGGGCGCTGCGAAGACCTACGACGAGTTGCTGCGGTCGGCACCCCCGCTGGATCTCGTCCATCTGGGGCTCGGCCCCGACGGGCACACGGCATCGCTCTTCCCCGGCTCACCCGCCCTGGCCGAGGGCGAACACTGGGTGGTGGCCACCGGCGACGAGGCACATGCCTATCCCCGACTCACCATGACGTACCCCGCGATTGCCTCGGCGCGGCTCGTCGTGATCACCGTTATGGGTGCGGCGAAGCGGGCGGCCCTGGCGCAAGTGTTGGCGGGTGACGATCTCCCGGCCACGCACGTGCGTGCCGCGCGCGCGGTGTGGCTCGCTGACCGCGACGCTGCCCCCGCCTAGGCTCCGCCCGTGCTGTCCCGAGCCGACGCGAGCGCGCTGATCGATCGCCCAATACACGACCTCATGCGTGAGGCCGCAGCGCTCCGCGACGAAAGATTCGGCGACCGCATGACCTTCTCGCCGAAGGTCTTCGTGCCGCTCACCATGTTGTGTCGCGACCGGTGCGGTTACTGCACGTTCGCCAAGGCTCCGGCGCATATCGACGCGCCGTTCCTCACCGCAGACGAAGTGCTCGCCATTGCGCGCCGCGGCGCCGAGCAGGGCTGTCACGAGGTGCTCTTCACGCTGGGCGAAGCACCCGAGGCGCGCTACGAGGTCGCCGCGAAGTGGCTGGCCGACCAGGGTTTCGCGTCCACGGTGGAGTACCTCGTCCACGTTGCCGGTCGGGTCGTCAAGGAGACGGGGTTGCTCCCCCATGCCAATCCGGGGGCGCTCTCCGAAGGGGAACTGCGCGCGCTGCGAACCGTCACGCCGTCGCAGGGGATGATGATCGAGTCACTGTCGTCTCGTTTGCACGAACGCGGTGGCGCACACTTCGGCGCTCCCGACAAGGCACCCGCGCGGCGTCTCGCCACGCTGCTCGCAGCCGGCACGGCTCGTATCCCGTACACCACGGGGATCCTGGTGGGCATCGGCGAGACGCGGGAGGAACGCCTCGACGCACTGTTCGCGATTCGCGACGCGCACCGCAAGTACGGGCACGTGCAGGAAGTGATCGTGCAGAACTTCTTGCCCAAACCCGCCACGGCCATGCAGCACGACGCGCCGTGTCCGCCCGAGGAGTTCCTGTGGTCCGTCGCGGCTGCGCGCATGGTGCTGGGCCCGCACATGCACATCCAAGCGCCACCCAACTTGAGCGAGCCCGACCAGCTCGCTGCGCTGATCGATGCCGGCATCGACGACTGGGGTGGCGTGTCACCCGTCACCATCGACCACGTGAACCCCGAACGCCCCTGGCCTGCGCTCGACGCGTTGCGCGCGGCCACCGAATTGGCAGGAAAGCGACTCGCACCCCGGCTCACTGTGCATCCCGAGTACGTCGTGGGGGCCGAAGAGTGGATCGATCCGGCGCTGCGCACTGCCGTGCTCATCCGCAGCGACAGCGAAGGACTCGCGCGCGACACCGCCTGGCACTCGGGCAGCGACGCCACCCCGCCGCGGCTACTCCCCAGTGCAGTTGCACGCGCCGGCAACGCGGTTGGCGAGGTGCTCGAGGGCGTCGCCCAAGACCAGGAACTCGACGAAGCCGAAATCGTCACGCTGCTCGGCGCTCGCGGCGCCGACGTCGTGGCCATTGCATCGGCCGCCGACCGGGTTCGCCGCGAGACCGTTGGCGACGCGGTCACCTTCGTGCGGAACCGCAACATCAACTACACGAACGTGTGCACGTTCAAGTGCCGGTTCTGTGCGTTCAGCAAGGGTCCGCTCAGTCTCAACTTGCGCGGCACGCCGTACAACCTCGGCCTCGACGAAGTGCAGCGGCGCGTCGTCGAGGCGGTGGAATGTGGTGCCACCGAAGTGTGCCTTCAAGGTGGCATCCACCCTGATTTCGACGGCAGCACGTACCTCGACGTGACGCGGGCCGTGCGCGAGGTCGCCCCCGACATCCACATTCATGGCTTCACGGCGCTGGAAGTAACCGAAGGCGCGCGACGCTTGGGCGTCGACCTGGCGGACTACCTCGTCAGGTTGCGTGACGCCGGACTCAACACGTTGCCCGGCACTGCAGCCGAGATCCTCGACGACGAAGTACGCGCCGTGATCTGCCCCGACAAGATCACGACCGACGAATGGCTCGAGGCGCATCGGGTGGCGCACTCGGTGGGCCTGCGCTCGAACGTCACCATCATGTTCGGCACCGTGGAACGACCGGAACACGTTGCGCGCCACATCCTGCGCACCCGCGCTCTTCAGCGCGAGACCGGCGGGTTCACCGAGTTCGTCCCGCTGCCGTTCGTGCACATGGCCACACCCATCTACTTGCAGGGCAAAGCACGCCAGGGCCCCACGTTCCGTGAGACGCTGCTCCTCCACGCAGTGGCGCGGCTTGCCTACCGCGACGCAATCGACAACATCCAGGTGAGTTGGGTGAAACTCGGTCTCGCCGGCGCGCAACAGATCCTTCAGGCCGGCGCCAACGACCTGGGCGGCACGCTCATGGACGAGAACATCTCACGAGCGGCGGGTGCAAGCCACGGTCAAGAAGTCGACGAGCTGGAGTTCCGTGCGATCACCGAACCCATTGGTCGGCCGCTCGAGCAGCGCACCACGCTCTACGGGCGCACGCAGACCGTCGGCCGACGCCTTCGTGCTCCTGATGATGCCGACACCCCGGTCGTCATCGGCGCCCATCCCTGATCCATCCCTGTGAAAGGAATGCAGTGAACGCCCCCACCCTCGATGTCCTCGCGGTCGGCAACGCACTCGTGGACGTGCTCTCCCACGAGGAAGACGACTTCCTCGGTCGCATCGGCATGGTCAAGTCATCGATGACGCTCATCGACGAAGACGTTTCTCATCACATCTACGCACAGATGGGTCCGGCGGTCGAGATCTCGGGCGGTTCGGCTGGGAACACCGCAGTGGGGGTGGCAGCATTCGGCGGCCGCGTCGCGTTCGTGGGCCGCACTCGCGACGATCAGATCGGCGAGTTGTACCGCCACGACATTCAAGCTGCGGGCGTGCAGTATGCGGGTTCAATTGCATCCGACGGTCCGGCCAGCGGCCGCTCGTATGTGATCGTCACTCCGGACGCGAATCGCACGATGTGCACCTTCTTGGGTGCGGCCAATCAGATTTCACCGGCCGACCTGCCCGACGAACTCATCGAATCGGCGGCCATCACCTACACCGAGGGTTACCTCTGGGACCAGCCCGCGGCGAAAGATGCCGTGCGGGCGCTCGCGGAACGCACGCACGCTGCGGGCCGCAAGTTCGCGTTCACGTTGTCGGACTCGTTCTGCGTCGAACGTCACCGCAAGGAGTTCCTTGCGCTCGCCGAGCGCGAGGTCGACATCTTGTTCGCGAACGAAGCCGAGATCTGCGCGCTCTACGAGGTCGACGAGTTCGACGCCGCGCTCCAACACGTGCGAGGGCACTGCGAGATCGCCGCGCTCACGCGGAGCGAGAAGGGCTCGGTCATCGTGGCCGGCGACGAGGTCCACGTGATCGACGCGCATCCCGTCGACGAAGTGATCGACACCACCGGCGCGGGCGACCTCTACGCCGCCGGGGTGCTCTACGGAATCGCAAACGAACTCGGGTTGGCCCGGGCCGGGCACCTGGGTTCGGTCGCAGCTGCCGAAGTGATTGCGCATCTGGGCGCCCGTCCCGAAGACGACCTGCGGGTCCTGGGCCGGCTCTTCGACGAGGCGTAGCGGCTGGGAACTCTTGGGCGATTCGAGGAAGCTGTCCCTTTGGACCAGTTCTGAGCGACTCCGCCATACTGCTGCCCCATGCAGCTCGAGCCAGAACCGCAATCCGCCCCCGCAGCCGACCCGGTCGGGCGCGAGCCCGCCCGAGAGGCCGAGGTCGTTCAGCAGCCCGAATCGCTCCGGGCCATCGCCGCGCTGGCCACCGAGCTGAACATCCCCGCCGCAAGCGGCGAGTTCTTCGCCCGCATCGTGGCGTCGATCCCAGCCACTACGACGGCGCGCCTCTTGGACCAGGCCCTGCTGGCCGAGAGTACCGAGGAGCTCGCCGACTTGGTGACGCGACTCGGCGTCAACGGCGGGTTCCCGCTCGCCGCTGGCTTCAGCTCGGCCCGACTCAAGCCCGGCCAGAAGGCGTATCAACAGGGCTGGCAAATGGGCTTCGTGCTCAAGCAGCACGGGTGGGCGCTCATCACTGGCGGGGGGCCTGGTGGCATGAAGGCCATCTCGCGCGGCGCCGACGGTGGCAACTTGTTCTCCGCCACCATCGAGCTTCCGTTCGAGAAGGACAAGGTGACCGGAGCCGACGACCCGCGCCGGCTCGAGTTCAAACACTTTCACACCCGGAAGCGCGCACTCGTCGACCGACCGCAAGCATTCTTCGTGATCGAAGGCGGATTCGGCACGCTCGACGAACTCTTCGAGGCGCTCTGCCTGATCCAAACCGGGAAACGACCGATCGCTCCGGTTGCCCTCATCGAGCGGCCGGGCAGCGGATTCTGGACGCGCACCCTCGCCGAGCTGTCGCACCGCTTCGTGGAAGCGGGAGTGGTCAGTCCGAACGACGACGCGCTCTACGCCATTTTCGACAACGTCGACGATGCGGCCGCCCACATCCTCGGCTTCTACCGCATTTTCCATTCGGTCTCGGTCGACAGCGACGCCGAGACCCTCACCATTCGTCTGCAGTCCGGAAAACGGCTCGACGAATCGTTCCTGCAGTCCGAAACGGTCAAGCGCCTGGTGCGAGGGCTGACCGACGGCCGCAACGAGGTGCTCGAACTCGCTGCACCAACCGCGCAGCAGATCGAATCCGAACCCCTCGAAACCATTGCGCTTCCCCATTACCGCATCGAGCAGTTCAATCAGCGCAGCTACGCGACGCTGCGCGAGTTGATCGACCTCGTCAACGGCGTGGAACGCCAACGAGCGCCGATCGTTTCGAACCCTCTCGTGATGTACACCGAGGCGCTGGTCTCGCTCGCGCAACTCGATGAGTTCACTCCCGTCGGACTGGCAGTGCTCCAGGCTGACCTGTTTCTCTCGGCGGCCCGCGCCGTGGCACGCGACAGGCGCGACCTCGAGGCAACCGTGATGCGCGCCCGGATGACCGCAGTGAAGAGTCACGTCAGCAAGGCGGTGTTGGCCCAAGCGCTCAGTCAGATCGCTTACGACCACGATCACTCGGCGCACGCACTACGCCTGCTCGAGAGCGCCCAGGGCGACCTTTCCGTGGTGGCCGCAAACCCACAACCGGTAGAGCCCGAGTTCGACCTGTTGGTCGGCGCCATCGCCGTCACCGCCGCTCGCATCGAGCTCCGACGTGGCGACCTGGACGCTGCCGCCACCCACATCGAAACCGCACAGATGTCGATGGGAGCTGACCAAGCAGAGCCGTCACTCAAGTTCCGTCACGCGCTCGCCGTCGCGAGTGGTCTTCGCCACCACCTACGGGGTGCCCACGTCGAGGCTGCGGCCGCGCTTTCCGCCGCCATCGCCAACAACCCCGACGGGCCCTACGACGGCCCCGACGCGCACACCGTCTGGACTGCGCTCACCCGTTCGCTGATTGCCCACGGCGAACGCAACGAAGCCGTCAGGCTCCTCGACGCATACACGAGCGCGCTGGTCTCCGCGCGCGAAGAGGCATTGCCCCACGGCATCCTCGACGCCGAGCTTTCGGTGCGCATCGGCTCCACGCTCTTGGAGAAGGCGGTCGCACTCGGCGCCGGAACCCCGGGGGCCGAGCCCTCGGTTGACGCGCTCCTCGACTCGGCCTTGAACTACCTGGAACCGGCGGTGCAGCACTCCGACCTGGTGGGCCGGATGGTCGAGATCGCGCGGGTGCGCGTGTATCAGGGTCGGCCCGACGCCCTCGATCCTCTCGTGGCGGAAGTCAGCCGAGCGGCGAAGGACGACGGCCGGCGCTACGAAGTCGCCCGCCGCGACGACGGCAGCATCGAAGTGACCAACACCAACAGCTCACGGGCGTGGCGGGCCAAGCATCGCCTTCGCCTGCGGGCGGCGATCGTCACGCTGGGCGACACGCTCCTCGAGCTCCACGGCGCGCACCTGAGCCCCGAGGACGCCACTCACATCATCGACGTCCGGAACGGTTCGGCCCGGGCGGTGGCCGAACGTCTGCAGGCCGGCGAACTCAACGTGAACGAACAACGTCCGCAAAGCCTGGGCCTGCGGATCTGAGGCGCGCGCCCGAGCTCGGCGCGCCCTAACCTCGCTCCCGATGCAACGACTCCCCCGTTACCGAACCGGTGATCCAGACGTGGACGCGCTCGTGGCCCAGGTGGTCGACCGTTCGGGCACACTCGAGAACCAGGATCTGATCTTCGAGTTGATGGCCACCGCGGTGCGCCTGGCCCGAGCCAACACCAATCGTGGCGACCTCAAGATCGCGAACGCCGCGCTGAAAGAGATGCGCAATGCCTTCGGCACGTTTGCGCCGTATCGCTCCGAGCGCAAAGTGGCCATCTTCGGAAGCGCGCGCACCAAGGTCACCGACCCGCTGTACGCGCACGCTCGCGACTTGGCCAGCGCGCTGGTGGCCCAGGACTGGATGGTCATCACGGGTGCGGGGCCCGGAATCATGTCGGCCGGAATCGAAGGCGCGGGTGCCGAGAACTCATTCGGGGTGGGCATTCGGCTTCCGTTCGAGGCAACCACCAGTTCGTTCATCGCCGACGACCCGAAGCTCGTGAACTTCCGCTACTTCTTCACGCGCAAGCTCACGTTCATCAAGGAATCATCGGGGTTCGTGCTGTTGCCGGGTGGCTTCGGCACCATGGACGAAGCGTTCGAACTCCTCACGCTCGTGCAGACCGGCAAGTCGAACCCCGCCCCGATCGTGCTGCTCGACGTGCCCGGTGTCACCTACTGGGACACCTGGGCTGAGTTCGTGGAACGCGAGCTGATGGCACCGGGTTACGTGTCGCCCGAGGACATGGCACTCGTGAAGATCACCGACTCGATCGACGAAGCGGTGCAAGAAGTCACCACCTTCTACCGCAACTACCACTCGCAGCGCTTCGTGGGGAGCGACCTGGTGATTCGCACGCTCCACCCGCTCACTTCCGAAGCGCTCGAAGCGTGCACCCAAGACTTCGCCGACATCATCGTGGACGGCAAGATCGAGGCAGTGGAAACCACCGCGGCGGAGCGGGCCGATGACGACCAGGTTGATCTGGCTCGCATTGCATTCCACTTCGACCGCCACCACTGGGCCCGGCTGCGCCAACTCATCGACCGCATCAACGACCCGTCGGCGTTCGCCGCTCAGTCGTAGTCGGCGTACTCGTCGCGGGGCTCGCCACTCGTCAGGTCACGGATCGCCTTTTCGATGGCCCGGCGGGCTTTGGAGACGCGCTTCTCTTCGGCACTGTGGTCGGCGCCCTGGCGAACCGCATCCTGGAGCCGTTCGAGTGCGAGATCTCGCAGCTCTTCTTCGATGGCCTGCAGCTTCTCGATGATGGCTTCGTAGTCGGACACCAGCTCACCTTCCGTCGGTGCGACCCGCCGACAGTACGCGCCTCATGAGACAGCCATTGTTACGCTGCCCGGCGATGGGAAAGAAGAAGCAAAAGAAGACGGATCTCCGCCCCGATCGCATCGCCGGCCCCCGCCGCGAGTGGGTCGACTTCGAAGACCACGAGCACGACGACTGCACCTGGCGCGTCGACGTCACGTTCTTGGCCTCGGGGTGGACGTGCATCTATGGGAACGGCTGCCAGGGCAACCGCGACACCAAGACGCCCGAACTCATGGAGGGGTGCTGCTCGCACGGCGCCTACCTCACCGACAAGGCGGACCTCGACCACGTCGTCGAGGCCGCGAAACACCTCAACGCCGACGAATGGCAGTTCAAGAAGATCGGCGACGTCCAGGGCATCGCCGAGAAGATCGGCAAGAACCAGTGGCGCACGCGGCTGGTCGATGACGCGTGCGTGTTCCTCAACCGCCCCGAGTTCGACGGACCGGTGGGCTGCGCGCTCCACCACTACGCGGACCGCACCGGCATCCACTTCGCGGAAGTGAAGCCCGAAGTGTGTTGGCAGCTCCCGCTGCGCCTGGTCAACCAGGAGCAAGAGAACGGCGACATGGTGTGGTATCTCACCGAGTACGACCGCGCCGCATGGGACGAAGGCGGCGCGGAGTTCGCCTGGTGGTGCACCGAAGCACCCGAGGCGTTCGTGGGCCACGACCCCGTGTACATCACCATGGAGGCCGAGCTCCGCAAGATGCTGGGCGACCTGGTCTACGAGGACGTGCGCAAGTACCTCGACGAGCGTCGGGGCGGCAGCCTGCCCAAACCCCACGACACCGAAGTTCCGGTCACCCTCGACTCCAAGCCCTAACCATTGGGGCGCTTGTGAGTGTCGATATCGCGCGTTTGAAGCGCACCGCAGGGGTGAGTCAGAGGTAGAGGCCGGTCTGGCCTTCATCGCGGTCTGACGCCACGGCGTGCACATCACGTTCACGCAAGATGATGTACTCATCGCCGCGAATCTCGACCTCGAAACCGGCGTCCGGCGCAAACAGCACCTTGTCGCCCTCTTCGATGGTGCGCACTGTGGGCCCCACCGCCTTCACCGTGGCCCACACCAGCCGGCGGCTCACTTCGGCCGTGGCCGGAATGAGAATGCCCGCCCGGGACTTGCGCTCGCCGTGTTCGGGCGACGGATCGACCAGCAGGCGGTCGGCCGTCATGCGGATGGAATGCTTCACGTCTTCGTCAGCCACAGGCGGATCAGCCTAGGCCAGCACCTGCCAGGTAGATTCATGGTTCGGCGGGCGCCTGGGCGCCCTCTGCTCACCGGCCGACCGAGAGGCGTTCCCGTGGCCCATCGGGCACCGACCGAACACCACGATGACGAACCCACTGCCACCGCGGCCGACGACCGCCCGGGGCTCCAGGCCATCGCGGGCGGCACCGGGTTCCTGGGACGCGTCAAGACGTTCGTGGCGCTCTGCAAGCCACGGGTCATCGAGTTGCTCCTCATCACCACGGTGCCCGCCATGGTCTTGGCGGCCAATGGTTGGCCGCGCACCTCATTGGTGATCGCCGTGCTGATCGGTGGCACGTGCTCGGCAGGCGGCGCGAACGCCGTGAACTCGTTCCTCGAGCGCGACCGCGACCAACTGATGCGCCGCACCCGTCGACGCCCGTTGCCCAGTCGCACCATCTCACCGCGCACTGCGTTGGGATTCGGTCTGGTGCTGGAGGCGATCGCGTTCGCGATTCTGTGGTCCACCGCCAACCTGTTGGCTGCGCTGCTCGCGCTCGCGTCAGCGCTGTTCTACGTGTTCGTGTACACGATCTGGCTCAAACCTCGAACCGACCAGAACATCGTCATCGGCGGTGCAGCCGGAGCGGGGCCCGTACTCGTGGGGTGGGCGGCCGTCACCGGATCGCTCGCCGCGCCGGCCTGGGTGCTGTTCGCACTGGTCTTCATGTGGACGCCGGCGCACTTCTGGGCCTTGGCAATCCGCTACTTGGATGACTACCGCAGCGGCGGGTTTCCCATGCTGCCCGTCACGCGTGGCGTGAAGGCCGCCACGGACCAGATCGTCATCTATGCGGCGGCGACGGTCTGCGTGTCGTTGCTGCTGCCGTTCGTGGCCACCGTGCATGCCCTCTACCTGGGCACTGCGACCCTGCTCGGCGCGTGGTTCGTGTTCGAGTCGCTCCGTCTGCGACGCAACCCCGAGCCCAGCGCAGCCATTCGGCTCTTCTCAATCTCCAACGTGTATCTCGCCGGGACGTTCATCGCCCTTGCTGCCGACGTCATCCTCCTCGGTCGCTGAGCCGCCCGCTCCGCCCCCGCCGCCGCGTCGGCGTGCGCCACTGCTGTTGGCGGTGGTCATCGCAGTCGTGCTGGTTGCCGGCGGCGCTGCGGCCGTCGTCCTGACGCGCAACGACGGATCATCAGTCCCCCGCGTCGGGGGCACTCCCCCGCAAGTCAGCGCGGCCGGCGTCGCCCGTGAAGGGACAACGGCACCGAACTTCACGCTGCCTCGGCTCGACGGGAGAGGTGACGTTGCGCTCGCCGACCAGCGCGGCAAGACCGTCGTCATCAATTTCTGGGCGTCGTGGTGCGTACCGTGCCGTGAGGAGTTCCCGGCGCTCCGACAGTTCGCGTCGACACACCCAGACGTCGTAGTACTCGGTGTCACCTACCAGGACAACAAAACCGACGCGCGCGACTTCGCCGCGAAGGAGCGCGCGACGTGGCCGCTCCTCGTCGACCAGAAGAGCGCCGTCGCGGTGTCATACGGCGTGCGTGCCATTCCGCAGAGTTTCGTCATCGATGCGAACGGGGTCATCACCCATCGCACGTTCGGCACCGTAAGCGCCAAGTCGCTCGACGAACTCACGCGCTGACCGGCGCTTGTGACGAGCGTCGCCCGCTCACTCTTCCCAGCGGAAGTACCGGGAGGCCAAGAACGGCGTCACGGCTGCCCACACGACCAGCACTGCCAGCGGACCTCCCAAGGTACCGGGGCCCGGTTCGAGCACGGCTCGCACCGATTGCGCGAGTGCCGCGGCCGGCAGGGCTTCGGCGACGGCCGACACCGCGTTGGGAAGGTCCTTCAACGGATACGCGATGCCGCCGAGTCCGATGAACAGCAGGTAGAGCAGGTTCACGATGGCCAGGGTCGCCTCGGCGCGCAGCGTGCCGGCGAACAGCAACCCCAGTCCCGAGAACGCCACCGAACCCACGGCCAGGACCGCCACCGCCGGGATGATGCGCCAGGTGAGATGCCAGCCCAA
This sequence comes from Acidimicrobiia bacterium, assembly GCA_049317385.1. Classification (GTDB taxonomy): domain Bacteria; phylum Actinomycetota; class Acidimicrobiia; order IMCC26256; family JBMOIJ01; genus JBMOIJ01. The sequence goes on along the minus strand of JBMOIJ010000005.1, from coordinate 86,643 downwards.
CGCCACCGCAACAACGACGATCACCGCGACCTGGAGCGCTTCGATGGCCAACACGTTGCAGCTCTTCGCGATGAGCAAGCCCCGCCGAGACAGGGGTGTGGCCCCCAGGCGCTTCAACACGTTGTAACGCCGTTCGAATCCAGTAGCGATACCGAGACTCACCATGGACGTCGCGATCACCGCAAGTGCGAGCACCCCAGGTACCAAGAAATCGAGCGCGTCGGCGGACGTGGTCTTGACCGGAGTGATCTTGGAGAACAGCACGAGGACGCCCACGGGGATGAACAACGTGACGACCAAGCTCTCGCCGCGGCGCAACGTGAGCGCGAGTTCCATCCGGCTCTGAGCGGCAATGGCGCGCGCACTCACGCGATCACCCCCGACGCCACGGTTGCGGCGCTCTCGGCGGTGAGTCGGAGGAACACCTCTTCGAGCGAACGGCGACCGGTGTTGAGTTCCTCGATGGCAAGGTCCTGATCACGCATCCAGATGGCCAGACGAGCCACGAGCGCGGGACTGGCATCGATGTCGACGACGTACTCGTCGGCATGCTCGGCGTGCACCAGCGAGCGTTCCACTTCGAGGCCCGCGGCCAAGGCGTCGAGATCAATGCCCGGCTTGGCACGGAAGCGCACCTCGGAACCGGCATGGGCGCCGGTGAGCTCGGCCGGCGTGCCCTGGGCCACGACGCGCCCATGGTCGATGATGGCCAGCTGGTCGCAGAGCGCCTCGGCCTCGTCCATGGCGTGAGTGGTGAGCACCACGGTGACCCCCCGGCCCCGCAGTGAGCGGATGAACTTCCAGGTGGTGGCACGCGCGTGGGGATCCATGCCCGCAGTGGGTTCGTCGAGGAACACCAACTCCGGACGCCCGATCAGCGCAAGGGCGAGCGAGAGGCGCTGCGCCTGGCCGCCCGAGAGCCGGCGGACCTGGGACTTCGCGTGGTCGGCCAACCCGACGGTGGCCAGCAAGGCGACGGGATCCTCGGGGTCGGCGTAGAAGGCGGCGAAGAGTCGTAGCGCCTCCATGACCTTGATACCGGGTTGGAGGCCACCGGCCTGGAGCATCACGCCGATGCGAGGGCGGAGCCGATCGCCGTCACGCCAGGGGTCGACTCCGAGGACGGCCACCTGGCCTGAGTCCGGCTGGCGGTAGCCCTCGAGCGTCTCCACGGTGGTGGTCTTGCCGGCGCCGTTGGGGCCCAGCAGTCCGAACACCTGCCCCCGCTCGATCGTGAGCGAGAGGCCATCCAGTGCGCGCACGGGCCCGTAGTGCTTGGACAGCTCACGGACGACGATTGCAGGATCTGGCACCCGAGGGACGCTAGCGGCGACGAGCCGGTGAGGGAGAATGCAACCGGTGGACCGATTCCAATACCTGCTCTTGATGGCGGGCTGCCTGGTGATCACGTTGCCGCTCGAGTTCTGGTTCGGCGCCCGCGTATGGCGACGCCCCCGCCGGCTCCTGGCTGCCATGGTGCCAGTGCTCGTGGCGTTCTGCATCTGGGACGCCTGGGCCATCAGTCGGGGCACGTGGTCGTTCTCGGCGCGCTACACCACCGGCTGGCGGCTACCGCTCGTCGACATCCCGGTCGAAGAGGTCGCGTTCTTCCTGGCCATCCCCATCTGCGGACTGCTCACGCTCGAAGCGGTCCGCAACATCATCGAACCCGAGCGACGCAACCGGTTACGCCTGCCGTTCGTGAAGGTGACCAGCCGTGGGTGAGTACACGCTCATCGCGCTCGTGTCGATTGCCGCGGTCGTGGTCCTGGAGTTCGCGTGGTGGAAGACCGGAATCTTCCGCCAGCCGGCGTTCTGGATCGCGCTGGCCATCTGTTACGCGTTCATGATCGCGGTCGACGGGTGGCTCACCAAGTTGTCGGCCCCCATCGTGATCTACTCCCCCGACGGCTTCTCCGGTCTTCGGGTGCCCTGGGACATTCCCTTCGAGGACTACCTGTTCGGCTTCTCGATGCTGACGCTCGCCATGATGGCGTGGGATCGTTCGGTCGCGCGCGCCGAGGCTCGGTAGCATCGATCCGTGGCCTTCGCCGTCATCACCGTCGCAACGTTCCTGTTCATGGAACCGATCACCGCCCTCACGCACCGCTTCGTGATGCATGGCTTCGGCACGCGCTGGCACGTCACCCACCACCGCCCGCCGCGCGGCCGCTTCGAACGCAACGATCTGTTCCCCGTGGTGTTCTCGCTCATCACCATCGGCGTGTTCGCGCTCGGCGCCTTCGTGCCCGGCCTGTGGTTCCTCATGCCCATCGGCACTGGCATCACCGCCTACGGCATTGCGTACATGATCGTGCATGACGTGATCATCCATGCGCGTGTGCCGTTCATTCGGGTGTCACCAACGGTGGCGCGATATTGGCGCGAGTCCCACAACGTGCACCACGTCTTTGGCGCCGCGCCGTACGGCTTCCTGGCTCCCGTGGTTCCCGCCGAGCTCCGCACCCGCGCGGCGGCGCCCGACGCGCCCCTTCCCGACCGAATCACTCGGCCGGCGTCAGCTCAGCGGGTGGCCAAGACCTCACGGGTGTAGGCCACCACGGCAGCGATGTCGTCCTTCGACAACGTGTTCCCGAAGGCCGGCATGCTGCCCAGCCCCTTGGTGACCACCTGGATCTCGCCCTCCGGAGTCGGGTACTTCGCCGTCACCTTGCCGTTCGAGAGCTGGGGTCCAATAGCCCCACCACCCGACACGCCGTGACACCGAGCGCAGCGCTCGACCCAGATGGCACGGCCCCGGGTGAGCTGTGCGTTCCCCGCCGGCGCCGGCGGTGCCCCGTCGTTGCTCCCCGAGCACGCGCTCACGCCGAGCACCGCGACGACGAACAGCACGGCAACACCAATCCACCGCATTTCAGGCCCTCCAGTGCGGGCGGTAGGCCGCCCCAACCACCGCAGTCTTGCGCCAGCCCGGCACCTGCGCCCGCTGGGAGAACACGTCGTAATCGTTGGCCACCACCCGCTCGAGGATCTCGGAGTAGAGCTGACGCGCCACGCGAATGCAGCGGGCCGACACCGGCGGCAGGTACCGCACGGCCGTATCCGCCTCTCGGTAGTACTCATTGGTGCGCTCGATCTCGAAGCGCAACAGCGCGCGCCATTGATCGTCGACGAAGCGGCGATGGGGATCAGCGTCGAATCGTTCCCAGTCCTCGCACGGGAGGTACACCCGGTTGCGGGCGAGGTCCTCACCGGTGTCACGGATGAAGTTGGTGAGTTGGAAGGCGATTCCGAGTGCGCGTGCACCCGGCAGCGCAGCGTCGAAATCCGAGGGTTCCAAGATGGGCAGCATCATCTCGCCGATGACGGCCGCTGACCCGTCCATGTAGTCGAGCAGGTCGTCGAACGTGGGGTACTCGGAGACCGTGAGATCCATCGTCATCGAGCGCAGGAACCGGCGGAACACCTCGGGGTCCAAGTCGAACGCCTTGGTGGTGTGCACCACCGCCTTGCAGACCGGATCATCGCTGGCCCCGCGAGCGAGGTCGGCGAAGAAGCGGTCACCGAAGTCGCCCAACGCCTTGGCCCGCACGTCGGCCGGTACCGGACCGAGATCGTCGACGATGTCATCCGCGTACCGACAGAACCCGTAGAGGGCGTGCACATGGTGACGCTTCACCCTCGGGAGCAGCAACGTGGCGGCGTAGTACGTGGTGCCGTACCGCTTGTTGAGTTCCTTGCACCGGGCGTAACTGGCCTCGAGCGTGACGGTCATCGGGCGGACGCCCACTCGTCGACCCGCTCGGCCGTCAACTGTCCGGACACCAACACGATGGGAACGCCTACGCCGGGTCGCGTGCCCGAACCGGTGAAGAACACGCCGGGGAACTTCTTGGGCGCGATGGCCGGGCGGAACGGCCCCGTCTGGCGGAACAGGTGCGCCAGCGCGAACGGCGTGCCGCGCTCCATGCCCTGGGCCTCCCAGTCGAGTGGGTCAGTGAAGCGCTCCACCTCGGCCAGCACCGGGTAGCCGAGCGACTCGACCCGGTTCACCAAGTCGGCGCGGATACGACCGCGGTCACGGGTCCAGTCGATGCGACCATCGAGGTTGGGGGTCGGTTCGAGCGCGTAGATGACGCTGCGACCTTCGGGCGCAAGCGTGGGGTCACCGTAGGTGGGAATGGTGACGAGGATCGACGGATCCGGCATGCGCGTGCCGTCACGCAACAGCGCGTCGAACGCTCGCTCCCACTGCCCACCGAAGTGGATGTTGTGGTGCGCGGCGTCTGCCGGCGGCTTCCCCTGCACCCCCGCCACCCACACCGCACAACTCGGCGAGTAGCGGCCGCGACGCGCAACCAGCGGCGGCTCGGTGCCGAGCAGTTGGCGGTACGCCACCGGAAGGTCGACGTTGCACACCACAGCATCCGCGTCGATGGTCTCGCCGTTGGTGCAGCGCACTCCGGCGACTACCCCACTCGGCCGACGCACGATGCGCTCGGCGCTCACCCGATACTGGAACTCGACTCCGGCTTTCTGCGCCGCCGCAGCCAACCCGCTCCCAATGGCGTGCATGCCCCCCTCGGGGAAGTACACGCCTTCGATCGTGTCCATGTACGTGATGACGCTGTAGACGGCGAGCGCTTCCATGGGTGAGAGCCCGGCGTACATCGATTGGAACGAGAAAATGCGCTGCACCCGTTCGTCATCGAAGTACGAGGCCACCGTGGGCGCCAGCTTCTTGAACGCACCGAGGCGAACGAGCCGGAGCGCCGCCGCCGGCGAACGCATGAGATCGAACGGCGAGTTGAAGTCGCGGGCGATGAAGTTGGGCAGCTCTGCTTCGTAGAGCTCTCGCAACCAGTCGGCGAATCGACCGAAAGCCGCGGCATCATGAGCTCCGGCGAACTGTCGGATCTCTTCGGTCATTGCGTCGCGGCCGGCGCGCACGTGCAGCACCGAACCGTCGTCGTAGACGGCGCGGTACATGGGATCGACCGCCCGCACCGTGAGGTGATCGGTCAGCTCGGCGCCGGCGGCATTGAACACGGACCCGAGGAGGTCGAGCATGGTGAGCACAGTGGGTCCCGTGTCGATGCGATAGCCGCGTTCTTCGATCTGGCCCGCGCGACCACCAGGGCGGTCTTCCCGTTCGATGACGGTGACCTCGTGCCCGCGTCCCACGAGGTGACACGCCGCCGAGAGCCCACCGAGCCCTGCGCCAATGACAACGATCCGCATGAGCCGTTACCGGTCGCGCCACGCAACGTACTCACCGAGTTCGGTGAGGGCCGTGCGGGCTTCGTCGGTGATGGGTGCGGCCGCCAGCGCGGCCAGCGACTCCTCGACCAGCGTGTCGATGCGGGCCTCGATCGCAGCACGGGCGCCGCACCGGTCGAGCAGGTCGGTCAGCGCCTGCACTTCATCGTCGCTGAGATCCGGTGCGCCCAAGCGGGCGATGAGGGCTTGTTCGGCGCCGGTCGCCCGCTCGGCCGCCATGGCGATGAGCGGCGTGCGCTTGCCTTCGCGCAGGTCGTCGCCCACCGGCTTGCCGATGGTTTCGGCGTCACCGAAGATCGCGAGCAAGTCGTCTCGCAGCTGGAACGCTTCACCGAGCGGCACGCCGAACGCGCTGAAGTGCGGGGCGAGCTCGTCGAAGCGGCCGGCCAGCGCCGCCCCCAGGTGCAGTGGCCGCTCCACCGTGTACTTGCCCGACTTGTAGCGCTCGATGCGCGCAGCGCGTTCCAGATCGTTCGCGCCGCGGGCCGCCGCCGCCAAGTCGAGGTACTGCCCCACACAGAGTTCGATGCGCAGCTCGTCGAACACCGCACGCACGCTGGGCGTGACGTCGCCGAGTAGCAGGTCGGACCACACGAACGCGAAGTCGCCGATGAGGATGGCTGCGCCCTCGCCGAACCGCCGCGACTCGCCGACCCACCCGTTGCGTTCTTGCGTAGCCATGAACTGGCGGTGCACCGCAGGGAGGCCCCGGCGTGTGAGCGAACCGTCCATGACGTCGTCGTGCACGAGTGCGAACGTGTGGAGCAACTCGAGCGCCGCGCCGGCGTGCACGACCGCCTTGTCGGCCGGGTCGCCGCCCGCTCCCACGTACGCCCAGTGACAGAACGCCGGCCGCAAGCGCTTCCCACCGGCCCGCACCAGGGCTGCCAACGAGTCGATCGGCGCCGCCAGATCGGGGTCGACGCGCGACCAGCGTCCGAGCTCGGCCTCGAGGAGCGAGTCGATGCAGGCCGAAACCTGTTCGCCCACGGCCAAGAGGCCGGCGGGGATTTCCGTGCTGGGACGTGGTGCCATCATCGACAGGTTACGACGCATCGCCCATCGCCGGACGAGAGGGGCGGCGGGGCCCGCCGCCTCGCATATCGTCCCCACCATGCAGTTCCTCTCCCCTGAATGGCTGGCCGCGCTGGGAGCGGCGTGTGCCACGGCGACCACCGACCTCGGGTTCACGCTCCGCCTCGGCATCGAGGTCACCGACGCCGCACCGGCTCCGGTGCGCTACACGCTGGAATTCACCGGCGCCACTGTGGCCCTCACCGACGCCGAGGCCGACACCTCGCTCTGCCTCGATGCGGCCACAGCTCGAGCTATCGCCCAGGGCCGAACGAACGCCCAGTCGGCGCTGGCGGCCGGACGCCTGACGATCACTGGTGACGTCGCCCGCCTCCGCGCCAACTCCGAGGCGCTGGGCGTGCTGCCCGACGTGTTCGCCGCAGTGCGAGACCGGACCGAGTTCTCGTCATAAGGTCGAGCCATGACCGACCTCGACGCCTTCTCCGCCGACGCCCGCGCATTCCTCGACGCGCACGCCCCCCGCCGATCCGCCACCTCCGACCAGTTCGTCTGGGGCGAAGGGTCCGACGCAGTGGGCGTGCTCGACGAGCGCTCCGAGGAAGAGGAAGCGGCGGAAGTGGCGGCCGCCAAGGAGTGGAAACGCACCGAGTTCGACGCCGGGTTCGGCTGGATCACCGGACCAACCGAGTACGGCGGACGCGCGCTCACCGGCGAGCACGAGCGCATCTACCGCGGGCTCTTGAGCGACTACCAGATCCCGAACCAGCACCCGTTCCTCATCGGGCTCGGCATGATTGCGCCCACGATCCTGGCGCACGCCATCCCTGCAGTGCGCGAGCAGTACCTCCGCCCGCTCTACCGCGGCGACATCATCGCCTGTCAGCTGTTCTCGGAACCGGTTGCGGGCTCGGACCTCGCGGGGATCCAGACCAAAGCCGAACGCGACGGCGACGAGTGGGTGATCACCGGCCAGAAGGTGTGGACGAGCGGCGCGCAGTACTCCGACATCGGCGAAATCCTCACGGTCACCTCGCCCGACAAACCGCGTCATCGCAACCTCACGGCATTCGTCATCGACATGCACGCGCCCGGCGTGGAGGTACGGCCACTCCGTCAGATGACCGGTGGGGCGAGCTTCAACGAAGTGTTCCTCGACGAGGTCCGGGTCCCCGATTCGCACCGCCTCGGCGATGTCGACGCCGGCTGGGGCGTGGCGCTCACCACGCTCATGAACGAGCGGGCCGCAATCGGCGGAAGCGGTGGCGGCGGTGGCGGCGGCTCCATCACGCGCTTCGTCGAGATGGCCCGCCACTTCGGGTGCGCCGACGATCCGGTCGTCCGCCAAGCACTGGCGCGCCTCTACGAACTCAACATGGTGGCGTCGCTCAACAACCGTCGCGCCGCCCAGAAACTGAAGGCCGGCCAGATGCCAGGCCCGGAAGGTTCGCTCGGCAAGATGTCGCTGGTTGCGGCCATGCAGCACGGAACGCACCTCGTCTCCGAGATCCTCGGGCCCCGCTTGGTGGCCGACACCGGCGAGTGGGGCACCTACTCCTGGGGTGAGTACGTCATGGGACTGAGCGGCATGCGCATCGCCGGCGGCACCGACGAGATCATGCGCAACATCATCGGTGAACGCGTCTTGGGGCTGCCGAAGGAAGCGAAACCACCGAGCCCCACGGCAACGTGAGCTGGGCCTTCGAGCACCTGCGGTCACTGGTCCGCCACGGTGGCACGACCGGACGCGAGTTGGCCATCGACGTGGCCCAATGCCTGGAGTCCTTCGACGACGACGCCGCACTGGTGATGGCGCTCCGGCGAGCGTGCGCGCAGCGCCGCGACGAGGCACCCATGTGGTGGGTGGCGGCACGCGTGCTGTGCGCAGCGAACTCACGGGGCGCGGCCATCGAGGCCGCCGATGCACTCATGGACGATCCCACGCTCGACCGCGTTGCCGACGCGCTCCCGTTTCCTCATGACCAGCCGGTCGCGGTGGTTGGTGACGCGGCGGTGGTGGCTGACCTGTCGTGGCGTCGCCCTGATCTCGACCTCGTCAGCGTGCGCCTGCCCGGCGGCGGCACCATGCGGGCATTGCGCGAAGCCGGTGCATCGGTGCGCGTGGTCGGCGACCTCGAGGTGTCCGCACTCGAACCGAGCCATGTGTTGGCGGTACCCGGATGGGCTACCCCCGATGGTGCGTGGCTGCCGTCCGGCGCCCGCGCCGTGCTCGACACCAACGCCACGGCCGACCGCTGGTTGCTGGTGCCCCGCGGTCGCGCCCTTCCGCCGGCGTTGGGGAACACGATGGCGTCGCGCCTGGACCCACTGGACGCAACCCTTGAGGACACACCCCTGGTGACGTTCGGGTCCGCCGTGGGGCCCCACGGGCGGGGCCCGGTGTGCGATGTGGTGGCCGCAACGGATTGCCCGGTGGCCGCCGAGCTGCTTCGCCTCGACTGACCTGCGCTCAGGCGTCGAGGGTGAGCGGCTGCTCCCCCGCTACGCCGAACGCCGAGGAGTCGTCGTCGGTAGCATCGAGGACATCGAGCGTGGCGGCTTCGAGCGCCGCGATCTTGTTGAGCGGACGTTCGAGCATGTTGGCGCGCGTCCCGACGAGCGTCTGGTACTCCTTGCTGGTCTGGTCGATCCTCTGACCGAGCTTCTCCATCTGCTCGCAGTACTTGCCCCACTGCTGCTTGAACGTGGCAAGCAACTCGAGGATCTCGCTGGACGCGCGCTCGAGGCGGAACGTATCGGCGGCCTGGCGAATGACAGCCAACACGGCGAAGAGCGTGGCCGGCGAGCAGAGCACGATGCGGTGCCGCATGCCTTCTTCGAGCAGCTCGCGGTCCTCCTCGTGGATGAACGCGTACAACGCTTCGTTGGGAATGAAGAGCAGCACACAGTCGAGTGAGTCAGGACCGGCTTCGTACTCGCGCTTGGCCAGCTCTTTGATCTTGGCGCGCACGTCGCGCAGGAAATCGTCGCGGAACCGCTTCCGCGCGAGTTCGTCTTCCGCTTCGAGATAGCGCACGTAGTTGTCGAGTGGGAACTTCACGTCCATGTGCACGACCATGTCGTGGGGCAACAGGAACGTGTAGTCGGGAATGCCCGAGCGATCGTCGAGGGCCTTTTGCTTGCGGTAGTTGACGTTCTCGATGAGGCCCGCCACGTGCAGCACGTCCTCGGCCATGCGCTCGCCCCATTGCCCGCGCACCTTTTGACTGGCCAGCACCTCGCGCAGCGACTGTGCGGTGCCCGACAGCGAGACGAGCTGCTGGTTCTGCTGGTCCAGCGCTTCGGCGAGCCGCCCGAACTTCAGTTGGCGGTCCTTCTCGAGTTCGCTCACCAGCCCGGTGACCTTCTGGAGCTCGCCGGCCAGCTGCTGTTGCATGGCCCGCAGCTGTTGGTCGATGAGGACCGTCTTGCCGCCGAGCGCGGCCTCGCCCACCTTCGCCTGTTGCTCGGCAATGGCGCGGTTCGCGGTGACGAGCTGTTCGAGTGCGGCTTGCAGTGTCTGATCACGCGACGCCTCGATGAGCTGACGCTGCGTCTCGGCCGCCGCCCGCAGCTCCTCAGCAAGCTGTGCGTGCCCTTGCTGCCCCCGTTTCGCAACGACCAACGCGATGGCAGCTCCCCCGCCCAAACCGACCAGGAGGGTGACGACACCGATGACGACTGCAGTTCCACTCATGGCCATGACGGTACCGAGGGGGTACGACAGGTTCGAGGATGGTGGTTGGCTCTCCTACGCCTTGGCCTTCCGCCGCCCCCGACCTGAGGCGTTTCTGAGCTGGGTATTTGACAGTGAAAAACGCCTCAGGCCACGCGGGTGAGGTCGACCGTGACCGACAGTGTCTCGCTGGGCGCGCCATGGAACACGCCCTTGAGTGGCGGCACGTCGTCGTAGTCGCGTCCGCGCGCCACCAAGAGGTGCCGTTCCGCAACGGGCGCGCCACTGGTGGGGTCGATGGGCAACCAATCACCCAGCCAGACCTCGATCCATGCGTGACTCTGGCCCTCGACCACTTCGTTGAGCGCAGCTTCCTCGTGAGGGTGTAGGTACCCGCTGGCGTAACGCGCCGGAATACCGGCCGCACGCAGCACGGACAACGCGAGGTGCGCAAAGTCCTGACACACACCAGCGCGGGCGCCGAACACTTCATCGGCCGTGGTGTTCGCGTTGGTGTAGCCGCGCTCGTACCGCAGGTGGTCACGGATCCACTCACCGAGCACGCGCACCGCCTGCCCGGGGGTGGGTTCGAAGCGCAACGTGAGGGCAATGTTCTCCGCATCGTCGAAGTTCGGCGCGTAACGGCTGGGAGCGAGGAACTCGCAGAAGCGGTCGCTCACCGCCGGCGACCCCAGTTGCTCCCAACTGATCTCTGCGACTTCGGGCGCAATGGGCCGCCCCGAGGTCTCGACGACCGAGTGACCGATGACGTCGAGCCGACTGTGTGGCGTGTGGACGTCGAACGCGTGCACGCGAGTACCCCAGTAGTCGCGGTACCGGTACACGTGCGCACCGGGCTGCACCTCGACGCGGTGCTCGATGATGAACTGCGACTGCGTGTCGAGCGGCGAGATACGCGCTTCGTTGTACGAGGCAATCACGGTGCCGGCGTACTCGTAGCCGGTGTGGTGGCGCACCCGGATCTTCCAACTCATGCGTGGTCTCCCCCTTCGAGCACGAGTACCGACTCCGTCTCCCACTCGATGGCCGTGGTCTCCCGGAAGTAACGATCGGCGACTGCTTCGTGCACCGCGTTGCACGTGACCTGCACGCGGGTGAGGTGCGCAGGAAGGTCCGAGAGCAGTTCCTCGATGGTCAGGAACTCGAGTTCGGCGCAGACGCGTCCCAACAGCCGTCGGGCATCGTCGTCGACCCCGACTCGTCCAGCTCGCGGGTCGATTTCGGCCAGGCTCTGTTCGGCATCGGTGAGCGAATGGAAGATGGAGCGCGGGAACAGGCGGTCGAGGACCAGGAACTCGATGGCCAACGACGGCTCCACCGTGCGCCGGTAGGTGCGCAGGTAGGCCTCGTACGCGCTGCAACAGCGCAACGTGGTGTTCCATCCACTGCGCACCTCGGCGGAGCGGGCGGCCAGCATTCGGGTGGTCATGTCGGCGCGTTCGAGCGCCCGTCCCAGCACCATGAACTGCCAGCTCTCGTCACGACTCATGGTGGAGTCGGCCAAACCAGCGAAGAGCGTGGTGCGTTCGCGCACCCAGTCGAAGAATCCATGCGGGCGCATGCTGGTGGCCTCCGACGCACGCAGCGGAAGCTGCTGGCGCGTGGCGTTGAGCACCTCCCACATCTGGGCGCTGATGGTCTCCCGTGCACCGCGCGCGTTCTCCCAGGCCGCAGCGAGCGAAGCTCGGATGGAACCGGCGAAGTACGCGTCGTCGGCCAACAGGCGCGCCACGGCTTGGGGCGAGAGGTCGCCGGCGATGTCGGACTCGGTGGCCCCCATGACGTCGAGGAGCGCGCGACAGGCGGCGCCCTCATCGATGCCTGGGTCCTCGAGCAGCAGGTGGTACTGCACGTCGAGCAGACGCGCGGTGTCGTCGGCACGTTCGACGAAGCGACCCAACCAGTACAGCGATTCCGCGATTCGCGACAACATGATGGACTCCTCCTACTGCTGCTGCTGTTGCGCGGCCTGCACGAGGCCGGGGCCGGCAACCAGCGGACGACTCGCAAGCTGGGGCACCACTGGCTCCGCCGATGCGCGTTCGTCGTTCGTGGGGGCTTCGTCGGGCGCGGCCAGCACCCACGTGTCCTTCGACCCGCCTCCCTGACTCGAGTTCACGATGAGCGACCCTTCGCGCAACGCGACGCGAGTGAGCCCGCCGGGGACGACCCAAACGTCGCGACCGTCGTTGATTGCAAACGGTCGCAGGTCGATGTGCCGCGGCGCCATGCCGGTGCCGTTGAAAGTGGGCGAGGTGGAGAGCGCAATCGGGGTCTGTGCGATCCAACCGCGCGGGTTGTCGATCACCTTGTGGCGCAACTCCAGCAGTTCATCGGCGCTCGCCTGCGGCCCGATCACCAGCCCGTAGCCGCCAGAGGCGTCGACCGGCTTGAAGACGAGCTGTTCCACACGGGCGAGCACGTACTCGAGGTGCTCAGGCTCCCCGCAGCGCCACGTGTCGACGTTGTCGAGGATGGCCTTCTCGTTGAGGTAGTACTCGATCATCTGCGGCACGTACGGGTAGACCGCTTTGTCGTCGGCGACACCGTTGCCAACACCATTGGAGATGGTGACGCGCCCCGCCCGCGCCGCGTTCACGATGCCGGCGCAGCCCAGGATCGAATTGGCGTGGAAGTGCAGCGGGTCGAGGAATTCGTCATCGACGCGCCGGTACACCACGTCGACGCGACGCTCGCCTTCGGTGGTGCGCATGTAGAGCGAGTTCTCGCGACATACGAGGTCGCGGCCCTCGACCAGTTCGACGCCCATCTGGCGGGCCAGGAACGAGTGCTCGAAGTACGCGCTGTTGTGGACACCCGGCGTGAGGACCACCACGTTCGGCTCGTCGACCCCCTTGGGCGCTGCGGCTCGCAACGCGTTGAGCAACCGCTGGGGGTACTCGCTGACGCGCCGAATGCGGTACTGGCCGAACATCTCGGGGAATACGTGCGTCATGGCGCGACGGTTCTCGAGCACGTACGACACGCCCGACGGGGTACGCAGGTTGTCCTCGAGCACCCGGTAGCGCCCGTCGACGTCGCGAATGAGGTCGATGCCGGCCACGTGCACCCGAACCCCGTTCGCGGGCTCGATGCCGGCGGCGGCACGATGGAAGTGCTCACTGCTCACCACCAACGAGCGCGGGATGATGCCGTCCTGGAGGATCTCCCCGGCGCCGTACACGTCGGCGAGGAACGCTTCGAGCGCCTTGACCCGCTGCTTCACCCCCGCATCGATGACCGCCCAGTCGTCGGCGTCGATGACGCGCGGCACCAGGTCGAGGGGGAACGGCCGCTCTTCCTGGCCCGACAACTGGAACGTGATGCCCTGGTCGCTGAACGCGCGGTCGCGCACTCGGCACCGTTCGCTGTACTCGGCATGGGTAAGGGTGCCCAGAACCTTCGAGAGCGCCCGGTAATGGTCGCGGGGGCGGTCGGCAGCCTCGTACATCTCGTCGTACGCGCAGCCCGGCGCATACCCGTCGAGCAGGTCGTGCTTCCCTGATGCAACGTCGGCTGATCCGGCCGGCATCGTTCCCCCGAGGTCCTTGGAGCCCGGTCCCTCCGAGCCTCGCCGCCTCGGATCGTAGGGTCTGGCGCCCCAGAGCGGCGGGTTCGATTGGTTCGACGGGGCCTCAGCCGCCGCCGTCGACCTGGATCCGCTGCCCGGTCACGTACCCCGCAGCGTCGGAGACGAGGAACCGCACAACCGCGGCCACGTCTTCGGGGCGACACACCCGCCCGAACGGGAACCGGTCGTCGAGCCTTTCGAGGTCTTCGATCCCCATCGTTGCGCGCACCAGCCGACGGCCCATTTCGGTGACCACCAACCCCGGCGCCACGGTGTTCACATGGATTCCGGCCCCCCGCACTTCCTTGGCCACGGTGGCGGCGATCGCTTCGAGGGCGGCCTTCGCCGCGCTGTAGGGCGCGCTGTTGGCTGCCATCAGTTGGGTGGCGACGCTCGAGATCATCACGATGTCGCCCCGGGGCCGGTCGCGCATGACGGGGATCACCCGCTTCGAGAGCGTGAACGCACTGAGGGCGTGGGTGCGGAACAGCAACTCCATCTCGGCGACGTCGGTGTCGACGACGGTACGGCCCCGGCTGGCGATGCCGGCGTTGTTGACGAGCACGTCACACGTACCGAAGTGGGCGACCACCGCATCCACCAGCGATTCGCATTCCACCGGGTCGGACACGTCAGCAGCGAACGCTTCAGCGCGAACACCGAGGTCGCGCGCCATCGCTGCCACTTCGGTGGCGGCGTTCGCGTCACGGCGATAGTTGATGGCGACGTCGGCGCCGGCCTGGGCCAGCTCCAGCACGATGGCGCGCCCGATACCGCGGGAACCACCCGTCACCAGCGCGGTGCGGCCTTCGAGATCGCTCATGTCATTCGCCTCCCTGATCATCCGAGCCGCGCTCACCCGAGCCGCGTGGCGGCCAGCGCCCGCGCCCGCACCGCGAAGCGCGGCCCCACGATGCATTCGGCCCACTCGTCGAGATCGTCTTGAGGACCGGTCCAAACCCAGTCGTCGACGACCCCCACCGGGGCGGAGACCACCAGCCGCGCGAGTTTCCGAAACACTTCGAGTTCGTCGCGCGCGCTCCCCAACGTGTTCGCGAGCTTCGCCGCACCGCGCACGTTGACGTCCCACGCCCGAGCGTCTTCGGGGATGGCGTCGATCGAGCCGTAGCGCGCCAGCACCGTGGCCGCACTCTTCGCCCCCCATCCGGGCAGGCCGGGAAATCCGTCGGCGGCGTCGCCCACGAGGGCCAGGTAATCGGCGATGGCCGACGGCGGCACGCCGAACTTCGCCACGATCGCATCGGAATCGAGCACGACGTCCTTGCGGCGGTCCCACTGCACCACCTTGCCGCCGACGCACTGGCCCAGGTCCTTGTCGGCAGTGCAGATGAGCACACGCGCCACGCGCGGGTCGGCAGACGCGACCGCCGCGGCACTGGCCAGTCCGTCGTCGGCCTCGAACTCGACCATGGGCCACACGGTGAATCCGAACGCACGGAGCGCCCCCTCGAGCACGGGGAATTGTTCGAACAGTTCGGGCTCGATGCCGTCACCGTTCTTGTAGCCATCCCACAAGTCGTTGCGGAACGACTCGACGACATGGTCGGTGGCCACACCCACGTGCGTTGCGCCCCGTTCGAGGAGCGAGAGCAGGGAACCGACAACCCCGCGAGCCGCGTCGATCTCTTGTCCCCGGTCGTTCAGTCGTCCAGGAAGCGCGAACCAGTGCCGGAACAACTCGTAGGTGCCGTCGACGAGGTGCACTTCCATGGGACCGTCAGCCTCGCGCACTTGTGGCACTGCGAACGGCACCACCCGCTCATGGCCGCCGGGAGTTCGCCACGTAGTCAGCCAGCTCGACCGAAGGCAACGCGCGGGCGTACAGGAATCCTTGGGCGGTGTCGCAGCCGAGGGACCGCAGCACCGCCGCTTGGGTCTGTTGCTCCACCCCTTCGGCCGTGACCTGCATACCAAGACGGTGGGCGAGCGCAATGGTCCCGGCCACCAGACGCCGACTGCGATCGTCATCAACGAGATCGGCGATGAAACTCTGGTCGATCTTGACCACGTCGACGGGATAGTCGCGCAGCTGGGCCAAGGACGCGTAGCCAGTGCCGAAGTCGTCGCTGGCCACCCGAATTCCGCGTGCATGCAGACCGCCGAGGTTGTCGTGCACCACCTTGGACCGCCGCAGGAACGAGGTCTCGGTGATCTCGGTGCACATCCGCTCGGGGGCGAGCCCCGACTCGGCCAGGGCACGGTCGATCACCTCGAGGCAATGTTCGTCGGACAGCTGGAGCGCCGAGAGGTTGACCCGAAGGGTGATGGGTTCGTCTTCGTTCGCCGCGTTCCAGCCGGCGGCGGCTCGGCACGCTTCCGCGATCACCCAGTTCCCGATGGGCAGGATGAGACCCGTCTCCTCGGCCACGTCGATGAACTGCTCGGCTGCCCACACTTCACCCGACGGGTGGCGCCATCGCACCAACGCCTCGGCGGCCACGACGTGGCCAGTGACGAGGTCGACCTCGGGCTGGAACCACACTTCGATTTCTGCCGACTCGAGCGCAAGGCGTAGTTGTGCCTCGAGCGCCACGCGACGAAACACCGTCTCGCGCAATTCCTCGTTGAAGACGGCGATGCGATCCCCACCCTCAGACTTCGCGCGGTACATGGCGGTATCGGCCTCGCGCATGAGGTCCTCGGGCACGGTTTCGGGGGTCGAGACCGCAACACCGACGCTCGCGGTGCTGTACAACTCGGCGCCGGCTGCATCGAAGGGAGCGCGAAACGATTCCACGATCCGCCACGCGCACGCGAACGCGGCTTCTGGATCGGGAAGGTCGCGCATGACCACCACGAACTCATCGCCGCCGGCACGCGCCAACAGGTCCTCGGTTCGCACCACCTCCTGGAGACGGTCCGCAGCGACCTTGATGAGTTCATCGCCCGCAGCATGACCCAACGAATCATTGACGAACTTGAAGCCGTCGAGGTCCATGAGCAACACGGCCATAGAGCCACCCGCTCGCTGGGTGCGGGCGAGCGCCCGGCGGATTTCGTCGTTCAGTTCGATGCGGTTGGCCAGCCCGGTCAGTGGATCATGGGTTGCGATATCGGCCATCCGCGCTTCGGCTTCGACGCGATCGGTGACGTCACGCGACGTCTCGATTGCGCTCACCACCCGGTCGTTGGCGTCGAGCACCGGCGCGATCCGCGCCTCGTAATGGCGATGGCCGGCCAGGTCGTCGACCTCGAATTCATAGGTGAGGGGTTCGCCGGTTTGGAACACCTTGGCGATGTTCGCCTCATGCATTGCTGCGCGCTCGGCGGAGAACCCCAGCTCGGCAAACCGGGCCCCCACCCAGCGCTCGGCCGGTATGCCAGTGAGTGCAACCACCTGTTCGTTGGCGAACCGGACACGCAGGTCAGGACCGAACTGCAACGTGCCGTCTTCGGAGTGGTCGAGTACCGTCTCGAGCAGTTCATGAGCCGCTGCAAGCCGCTCGCCCGCCTCGACCTCAGCGGTGACATCGACGACCTGGGCAACGACCTGGGTGATGTTGCCTAAGGGGGTAGGCACTCCGGCGACCGCCAGGTCGCCCCACACAACCTCTCCATTGGCCCGAACAAACCGTTTGCGCAATCGATAGTGATCGAGAGAACCATCGAGCACCTTCGCCGCAAGCACTGCATCAAGTGCGACATCGTTGGGATGCGTGAGTTGCATCCAGGTGCACTGCAACAGGTCGCGCTCGCTACGTCCGAAGAATCTGCAGAGTGCGGCGTTCGCTTGCAGAAACTGACCACCACGGTCGCAGATGCACATTCCGACCGCTGCGCTCTGCATCGCCCCACGAAACCGTGCCTCGATTTCGGCCAATGCGCGCTCGGCCTCGTGGCGCTTCGTCATGTCGCGATGAACCGACACCATGCCGACCACCGTTCCGCGAGGGCCCCACAGCGGTGAAGCCAGAATCTCGACCCATACAGTGGAACCATCGTGACGGGTGCGTTCGGTCTCAATCGGGCCAACGGCGAGCCCGCGTCCAATCTGGGCCACCAGCTCGCGATGGTCGAGGCGGCTCGTCTCTGATGCCAGGGTCGAGATGTGTTGGCCCAGAGCCTCGTGCACCGTGTACCCGTAGAGGCGCTCGGCACCCGCACTGAAGTAGGTGATGCACCCCTCTCGGTCCGTTGCGAGGAACGCGTCGCGCGAGGCCTGCACCATCTGCTCCAGCGCGGCGAGTCGAGTTTCGGGTGAACGTTCGAGCGCGCGCACGAACCGACCGTCGCCAGTCGCACTGCTGCGATCGCCCAGTGTCACTCCCCCGCCTTTCCATCACCATCGGGTCCGAGGCCAGGGTACGGGCCGGGCGGGCCGGGTACACCAACAGATTCCCAACTTCATGCTTCGAATGTGACCGCACCGCGAACTCCCACCGGTAGCGTGAACCCCGTGCAGCCAAGTGGTGAACCCCCACTTCCGGTCGACGGTGACAGTGTCGCCAGTCACGCTGATGCCGAGGACGAAACCGGTACAAGCGCTGCGGCCGGCGAAGCCGGGCGCATCGAACGGGCCCGGCTCCTGGCCGACAAGTGGAAGGCCCGCGCCGAAGATGCCTACGCCGACGCCGCAGCGCGGCGCGAATCATCGAGCGTGATCGACGCGGCGTTCCGGGCCATCGAACGGGACGTGCGTTCGGGCGGGGCCGTCCTGGCCGGCGCGCTTGCGTTCCGCCTGTTCATGTTCATGGTGCCCTATGTGCTCGTCCTGGTGCTGGTCCTCGGTGCCGCATCGGACCTCAGCAAGTACTCGGCCAGCAAGCTTGCCCAGAGCCTGGGTATCACCGGCGTCATCGCGCGCTCGGTGTCCGATGCGGCCCGACTCACCGGGTTCTCGCGCTTGGTGTCGCTGGTGGTCGCAAGCTTCGCCTTGTTCCTGGCGTCACGCGCGCTCCTCAAGGTCTTGCGGGCGACGCACGCGCTGGTCTGGGATCAGGTTCCGAAACATCGCTCCACGAGTAGGGGCGCGCTCGTGCTCATCGCCGCGCTCGCCTTGGCCACGGCGCTCATCGGCCTCATCGGCTACATCCGCAACCACAGCGGTATCACCGGAATCATCGCAAGCGTGGCCTTCACTGCCGTGCCGTTCCTGATCTGGTTGTTCATTTCGACGAAGTTGCCGCACGCACCTGGGTCCTCGTGGAAGGACCTCTGGCCCGGCGCCGTGGTGTTCGCAATCGGCATCGAATTGCTGCACCTCTTCACTGTGTACTGGGTGGTCGACGAGGTCTCGACGAAACAAGAGCGCTACGGGATCCTTGGCGTGGCGCTGGCCCTGTTGCTCTGGGCCTATCTCATGGGCCGCATCGTCATTTTGGCGGCCGTGGTGAACCAGGCCGTCTGGGCCGCAAACCACGGCGATGCCACGACCGACACAGCAGTGTTCTGATCGCTCGCTAGCGTGGCCGCCGTGACCACCGACGCCACGCCAACCGCCGGCTGGTACCCGGACCCCGCCCGCAAGCATCAGTTGCGGTGGTGGGCCGGCGCCTGGTCCGAGCACGTGGCCGACCGGGGGAAGATGAGCGTCGACGCCGTCCCGCCGGTGCTGCCCCTGCCGGCATGGGCCTGCTACTCCGCCAGCGAACTCACTGTCGAACACCGGGGCCCGTACGCAACCCGCGACTGGCCCATGGCCGCCAACGGAGCCGCCATCGCTCGTGTCCGGGTCCCGGGCGACGGCAGCGCACATCTGCTCGACGCCCGGGCCGGCGTGGTGGTCTTCGCCTGCTCCCCGGTCGCCAACGACGATCGCACACTGGTCTCTGACACCTTCGGTCGCGTCATCGGCGAGATCGACCCGGCCGGCCTGGGCGCACCCGTTGCGCTCCGCAGCGGCACCGAGGTGGTGGGCTGGGTAGAGGAATACGTCGAATCCGCGCCGGCTGGTCGCATCGTGCGAGCACCTGACGGCGCCGTCGTTGCCCGCTTCGCGTTGGGAGCGGTGCCGTTCGACAAGGATCCATCCAAAGAGCGTCAGTGGTGGTCGGCGCGCATCGAGCCGGTCGTCAGCGGATCGTTGCGAGCGCTGGTGGTGGCCGCGCTGCTCGCCCTCGCACAGGAAAGAATCTGAGGTTTCATGGGACACGAGCCGATCTGGGCCTGGGCCGCCGTCGTCGCCGCGATCGTGGTCATGTTGCTCGTCGACCTTCTGGTGGTGAACCGTGAGGCGCATGCGGTCACCATGAAGGAAGCCGGCATCTGGAGCGTCGTCTGGGTCACCATCGGCCTGGGCTTCGGCGCCATCGTGTGGGCCACCATGGGCCACGTTGCCGGTGGCGAGTACTTCGCGGGCTACCTCATCGAGAAGAGTCTCTCGGTCGACAACCTGTTCGTCTTCGCGGTGATCTTCAGTTTCTTCGCGGTGCCGGCGGCTTACCAGCACCGCGTGCTGTTCTGGGGCGTACTCGGCGCCCTGGTGTTCCGCGCCATCTTCATCGCTCTCGGCGCCGCGCTGCTCAAGCAGTTCAGTTGGATCGAATACGTCTTCGGCGTGTTCCTGGTGTACACAGCCATACGCATGGCCCGTTCGGGCGACGAACAGGTGCACCCCGAGCACAATCCAGTGCTGCGGCTCATGCGCCGCCGCATCCCCATGACCGAGGACTACCGCGGCCCCCGGTTCTTCGTCCGAGAAAACGCGAAGCGATTCGCCACGCCGTTGTTGGCCGTGCTGGTGGTGGTCGAAACCACCGACATCGTGTTCGCCGTCGACTCGATTCCCGCCATCTTCGCGATCACCGACGACGCGTTCATCGTGTTCACCTCGAACGCATTCGCGATCCTGGGACTGCGGGCGCTCTACTTCCTGCTGGCCGGCATGCTCGACCGGTTCCACCTCTTGAAGTACGGCCTGGCCGTGGTGCTGGCCTTCGTAGGCGCCAAGATGCTGCTGCACTCGTGGGTCGAGATCCCCATCGCCGTGTCGTTGATCGTCATCATGTCGGTGTTGGCGATCTCGGTGATTGCGTCACTGCGCACCACTCCGCCCCTCGACGAAGACCTACCCGCCCATCAGGGTGAAGGGCTGGCCGAACTCGCCCACGAGTTCGATCACGAGGGCGACGCGTCACCCGAGTGACCGGCCGATTTCTCGGCGTGGCCCCCGAACTCCGATCGCAACGCCGAGAGCACCTGGTGGCCGAAGTCGGCTTCGCCGCGTGACGCGAAGCGGTCCCACAGTGCGCCGGCAATCGTCGGGACCGGTACACCGAGGTCGACGGCGGCTTCGACCGTCCAGCGCCCCTCACCCGAGTCCGACACCCGGCCGCTGAACTCTGAGAGTTCCGGCGACTTCGCCAAGGCGTCGGCGGTGAGGTCCATGAGCCACGACGAGATCACGCTGCCCCGCCGCCAGACCTCCGCGACCTCGGCGACGTCGATGTCGTAGCGATACCACTCGGGATGCGCGAGCGGCGTGGTCTCGGCATCGAGGTCGCGCGCCGCACCAGCACCGCGGTCGGCGTGGTGAAGCACGGCAAGTCCTTCGGCGATGGCTGCCATCACGCCGTACTCGATTCCGTTGTGCACCATCTTCACGAAGTGACCGGCACCGTTGGAACCGCAGTGCAACCACCCGCGGGCGGCAGTCCCCGTTCCAGCGCCACGACTGGGCGTGGGGGGCACGCTGGCCTCGCCCGGCGCGAGCGCGTCGAACAGCGGCGCGCAGGTGGCGGCGGCGGCGGCGTCGCCACCGATCATCAGACAGAACCCGCGTTCGAGCCCGAACACGCCGCCGCTGGTGCCGACGTCGAGCATGTGCACGCCGCCGGCCCGCAACCGATCGGCGCGCACGAGGTCGTCGGTCCACCGGCTGTTTCCACCGTCTATGAGGATGTCGCCCGCCTGCATTTGCGGTGCAATCGAATCGACGACCGAGTCAACGGCCCCGGCGGGGACCATGCACCACACGACGCGTGGTGCATCGAGGCGACCGATGAAGTCGACGAGGTCACTGGTGGCGGCAATGCCTTCCGACGCGAGTGCATCCACCGAAGGAGGATTGGGGTCGTAGCCAACACATGCGATGCCTGCGTTGGTGGCCCGGCGCACGAGGTTGGCGCCCATCCGGCCGAGACCGACCATTCCGAGTTGCATGCGGGATCCTCTCAGGCGAACGAAGCCGTCATCTGCGCGATCGCGGGAGGCGCGACACCGCATCCTTGGCCACCGACACGGCCGCGTCCTTCTGCACCGTGTTGGGAAACGACACGATGATGAAGTAATCGCCTTGCAACGCGGCGATCTGACTGAGCACCGGCCCCCGCGCGAAGAGCGCGGCATCTCCGACCCCCGAGACATCGGTGACCTGGTAGTCCTTCCATTCGGCGCGCAGCGACTTGATGACTGCGTCGCGCGTGACCGCTTGACCGTTCTGCTGTTGCACCGCCACCTGCACTTCGCGGGTGGGATCGCTCGACTGCGCGTACCGACACTTCGAGACTCGGGCGTCCTCCCGTTCGGTGGACTCGGGGGCCGCGGCCCCCACTGGCCCCTGCAACAATGCGCCGGCAGCCGCGGCAGGGACCACATAACACGCATCGAAGGGGAACGGCGATTTGGTGGTGGTGGTGGTCCGCGACGACGAGGAAGACGACGAACACGCAATCAGCACGACCGAAGCGACCGCGAGCAGGACTGCGAGGCGCCGAGTCGACCTCACTTCACTCGGACCCGACTGCGCAGCGCCAAGAGTGCGAGCCCGATGCTGATCACCCCGACCCCGAGCACGCACGCGAACCCCTTCGCCAACTCACCCCAGTACCAGCCGACCGTGAGGCTGCGGAGCCCTTCGAGCAGATACGTCACCGGGTTGTACTTGGCGACGGTCTGCAACCAACCAGTGAGCAACGGCTGAGGAAGAAAGCTGGTGGTGAGGAACGCGAACGGAAAGAACAGGATGAAGCTCGAGTTCACGGCGGCCGGGTTGCCGGTCTTGAGCGCGATGGCGTACGGGAACCCCGTGAAGACCAAGCCCCAGGTAGCGGCGGCGAGCACGAAGACCACCACGCCGAACACGCCCGTCTCGAATCGCGTCCCTGCGATGAACGCGAGCGCCAAGACGGGCATGGTGAGCGCCACCACCAGGGTGAAGTCGGCGATCATCAGCCCGAGCAGCAACGACAGCCGTTTGATGGGCGTCATCAAGAGCCGGTCGAAGTAGCCGTCCTGGATGTCGGTGACCAACGCGGAAGCGCGCGACACCCCCGTGACCGCGAAGATGATGGCGACGGGCAGGAAGAACTGCTTCGCGTTCAGCGCGTACTGCGGAAACTCGCTCGGTGGAATGCCGAACGTTGCCGGCGACTTGAAGAACCGGTCCACGGTTGGAGCCGCCGAGCCGAGGTTCACCGCGTAGAAGAAGATCGGCACGATGAGCGCGGGAATGATCGACTCGGGGTCGCGGGGAATCGAACGCACCGCCCGCCCGGCCACCGACACCAAGTCGGCGAAGAACCCGGCTTTGCGGGCGCGAATCTCGGGCGCTTGATCGATCACAGCGGCAGTCATTGATCGTCCCCATCGAGAATGTGTGAACCAGTGATGTCGAGGAATACGTCGTCGAGGGTGGGCGTGCGCATCGTGAGGTTCTGCACCACAACGCCACACTTGTTGAGCGCCACCGCCACCGGGCCGATGACTGCCGACGCCGCCTTCGTCTCGACGCGCAACCCGTGGTCGCGTTCACTCACTCGATCGACGCCCGGTACCGCTTCCACCGCAATTCGCGCGACTGCGGCGTCGCCGTCGATTTCGGCTTCGATCACGTCGGCGCCAACCGAGCGCTTGAGCTCCTCGGGAGTGCCTTCCGCCACGATCTTGCCGGCGCTGATGATTCCCACCCGGTTCGCGAGCGCGTCGGCTTCTTCGAGATACTGCGTGGTCAAGAAGATGGTCATCCCGAGTTCGGTGTTCAAGCGCCGCACCTCGGCCCATACCGCCGCGCGACTGACTGGGTCGAGCCCGGTGGTGGGTTCGTCGAGGAACAGCACCTGCGGGTTGTGCACCAATGCGGCGGCAAGGTCGAGCCGCCGTTTCATACCGCCCGAGTACGTGCCCACGTAGCGGTCGATTGCGTCGCCGATGTCGACGAGCGTCAACAACGCCCCGACCCGGTCGTCGATCTCGTGCTTGCGCAAGCCATAGAGCCGCGCCTGGAGCCGCAGCAACTCGCGCCCGGTCTGCTTGGGGTCGAGCGCCGCATCTTGCAGCGCAGCCCCAATACGCAGCCGCACCTGATCCGGCGCCTTGGCCACGTCGAACCCGGCCACTTCGGCGCGCCCACCGGTGGGTGCCAGCAACGTGCAGAGCATGCGAACGGTGGTCGACTTGCCGGCGCCGTTGGGGCCCAGGAAGCCGTAGATCTCACCGGGCTGTACGCCGAGATTCACGCCGTCGACGGCCAGCTTGTCGCCAAAGCTGCGGTGGAGGTTCTCGGCCGAAATGGCAAACTCGTCAGACACGTGGAGGGACGCTACTGCCCCACCAACTCCACTTCGCGGCGTTCGGCCGCCCCGGTTCGAGAGCCGACGACCTGAGTGCGGGTGAGGAACGCGGCGGTTGCGGCGATCCACACCAAGGTGGCGCCCAGGATGTGCACTCCCACCAGTACCTCGGGCACGCCGGTGAAGTACTGCACGTAGCCCACGATGCCTTGGGGCACCATCACGGCAGCCAACCACCAAAGCGAGCGTTCGTTGCGCACCGCACGGTCGCGCCGACTCCACACGATGCCCACCACGGTGAGACCAACCAACACCCATACGGCCAGGCTGTGTACGCGTGCCGCCCACCCGATGTCGACACTCAGACGGATGGCTCGTTCATCACCACCGTGCGGCCCAGCAGCCGTGACCACGGTACCGAAAAATACCGCGAACGCAGCGGCGACATACACACCACCGAGCACGCGTCGGATGCGTAGCGGTGCCCGCACCACGGTGCGATCCTCATCGAGTTGTCCCGCGCGCACGTGCAAGACCACGGCGTTGGCCACCAACACCATCGACAACATGAAGTGGCCCATCACGAAGGGCGGCCGCAGTTCGAAGAGCACGGTGAGCCCGCCGAGCACGATCTGACCGATCACACCCGCAACGAGCCCGAGCGACCACCACGTGAGATCGCGACGACGGGGCGAACGAATCAAGGAGCCCAGCACCGCGAGGATCACGCCGATCGAGACCAGACCGGTGAACGTGCGGTTCACGAACTCGACCATCGCGTGGGTGTCGGTCGCCGAGTGCGGCGTGAGCCGCCCCGGCTCACAGTTCGGCCACTGCGGACACCCCAACCCGGAGCCCGTGAGCCGCACGGCGGCACCCGTGACCACGATCACCGACAGCAGCACGAGCGCCGCCAAGGTGATCCAGCGGTACTGGCGGGGGGTGATGCGCATCGGTCCCGAGTGTACGAGGACGACCCTCGGAGCGCCCCATCGAGCGCAACCGAACCGGGGGCGATGGCGCGTACGCTCGCCTCCGTGGACGAATTCTCGCTCCTCGCCGAGAACGCCGAAGAGTTCGGTCTGGTCTGGACCGGCCCGCCAACCGTGACGCGCGTCGAAACACCGATCGACGGTACGCGTGCACTGCGCGCCATCGCCTGGGGCGAAACACCTGCCCACGCGGTGCTGCTCCACGGCGGCGCGCAGAACGCGCACACCTGGGACACGGTCGCGCTTGCGTTGGGTCACCCACTGCTCGCCATCGATCTTCCCGGTCATGGGCGTTCCGACTGGCGTACCGACCACCACTACTCCGTGAAGGGGAACGCCACCGACGTGGCGGCGGCGATGGACTCGCTGATCGGCGCGCCCCGTCCGGTCATCGGGATGTCGCTCGGCGGACTCACGACCATCGCGTTGGGCGCAGCCCGCCCGGAGCTGGTGACGCGCATGATGCTGGTGGACGTGACGCCCGGCGTGAATCGGGAGAAGGCCGAACCGATCACCGCGTTCGTGAGTGGACCCGAAAACTTCGCGTCCTTCGACGAGATCCTCGAGCGCACCGTGCAGTTCAACCCCACCCGTTCAGTCGCATCATTGCGACGCGGCATCCTGCACAACGCAGTCGAGAACCCCGACGGCACGTGGCGTTGGCGCTACGACCGCATGCGCCTGTCCACCGCGCACGACGAAGAAGGCCATCACGGATCGGTTCCCGACTTCGGCGGGCTGTGGGACGAACTCGAGGGCTACCCCGGGCCGATCTGGCTCGTGCGTGGCAGCACCTCGGGGGTGGTCAGCGACGACGACGTGACCGAACTCCAGCGCCGGCGGCCCGACGCGCACGTCGAAGTCGTCGACGGCGCCGGCCATTCGGTTCAGGGTGACCGCCCCGTCGAACTTGCGGCCCTGATCGAGGAGTTCCTTCGATGAGCGTCCCGCGCGATGATCAGATCGTGAGCTTCACCCGCATGGACCAATCGACGGCCGAGCAGTGGGCGGTCATCGGCACCGAGACGTTGAGCAACCAGCCCCGTGTGGCCGAGACCGTGTTGGCCATGCTGGGGGCCCTGGCGTCGATCACCGACGGGTTCGCCGTCGACCAACTCGAGCACGCACTCCAGACTGCTACTCGCGCCGAGCGGGCGGGTGCCGACGACGAGGTGGTGGTTGCCTCGCTCTGCCATGACCTGGGCAAGGGAATCTCGGTGATGAACCACCCGGCGATCGCGGCCGCGATCTTGAAGCCGTACGTCCGCGACGACGTGTATCAGATGATCCGCGTCCACCAGGATTTTCAGGGCAAGCACTACTACGAGCACTTCGGCGCCGACCCCAACGCGCGCGACCAGTATGTCGGCGAACCGTGGTTCGACCTCACGGCGCAGTTCGCCGACGAGTGGGACCAGGTTGCCTTCGATCCCGACTACGAATCGCTGCCACTCGAACACTTCGAGGCACGGTTACGCGCGGTGTTCGCCACTCCGCACTCGATGTGAGCGCGCGCTGATCGAACGTCAGGCCGGGTCGCCCGAGATCTCGCGGAGCGTGGCCACCAGCCGGTCCACTTCGGAGTACCGGTCCAAGGCGCGATTGCGATCGAACGGTCGATCTGCTTCGGGCAGCGAGTAGGCCAAGGCCACGTCACCGCGCGGCCACTCCTTCGCGGCACTCATGCCGGCTCCGGCGGGTCGTCGTTCTCCATGACCACTGGTTCGGTCGGTGGTTTCCACGGTGCTCCTGTCCCTGGTTGATGCGCGTGTCGGCGGAAGCGTTGGGTGGGGTGGGTGGTGCGGTCGACGTCGCGGTACGTGTCGCTCACCAACTTGAGCGATGCCCGCGAGGTGACGCCCGCGGCCAAGCGAGCCGCCATGTTGGCGGCGGCCACTGCTTCCGCGCTGCTGACCGGATCGAGCACGATCATGCGGTCGACGTGGTCGCGCCAGCGTCGGTCGGCTCCGGTGCCGGCCGACTGGTTCAGGTGCGCCGAGACCGACGCAGCCAGTCCTTCCGTGGACCACTCGAGCTCATCCATGGCTCCTCCTGTGGCTTCCGTCCCTGATATTACTCGCCGGTAACCCCAGTGCAAGCACCCTCGCCGCCCACCGGATTGCCGGGACCGAACGGGCACAAAACCACTCAGACGGTGCCGAAGATGCGATCGCCGGCGTCACCGAGGCCCGGGAGGATGTAGGCCGCCGCGTTGAGCTGACGGTCAAGCGAGGCCACAACGACGTCGACGTCGGGATGATCGGCCTCCATGCGCGCCACCCCTTCGGGTGCCGCCACCAAACAGACCAGGGTCAGGTGGCGAGCCCCCGCCTCCTTCAAGATGTTGCACGCAGCACTGGTGGAACCGCCGGTGGCGAGCATCGGGTCGAGCAGCAGCAGTCGGCGCTCGCCCAGCTGATCGGGAAGCTTCGAGTAGTACACGTGCGGCTGGTGGGTGCTCTCGTCGCGGTACAAGCCGATGAAGCCCACGCGAGCATTCGGCAGCAAATGCAGCAGCGGGTCGAGCAGTGCCAGCCCGGCGCGCAGCAACGGCACCAACACCACGTCGGGGCCAGCGAGCTGCTCCCCCGTCATGGTTTCGAGCGGCGTGTGCACGTCGACTGCGGCCAGCGGAAGATCCCGAGTCGCTTCGTACGCCAGCAGCGTGCCGATCTCGCCCGCCACTCGGCGGAACTCGGCCGAATTGGTGGCGCGGTCACGAAGCACCGAAAGCTTGTGTCGAACGAGCGGATGGTCGACCACGGTCACGGTCACGGGCACTCCCCAATTCGGCGTCGGGCGCGCAGCGTAGGACCAAGTGCGCGCATCGGGCCCGTCCAGCGGCCAGAATGCAGCGCCGCCAGTGCCTCACTGGCGCAAGGAGGAACCATGCGCCGCTCGATCGTCCTGTTCGTTGCTGTCGTTGCCGCACTTGGCGTCGCGGCATGCAGTTCGTCCTCGGACAAGGCGACCACCACGACGGCCGCCACCACCAGCGTGGTGCGCACGCCCGATACCTCCACCCCGCAAACCGCCAACGCGGCCGACCGACAGCTCTGCGCCCAGGCCCAGACGGTGGCAAACGCGCAACAGTCCGGCACGGGTCTGAGCCAGGCGTTGAACGGCTTCGCCACCACGTACACCCAGGTGCAGGGCCAGCTGTCTGCGCCGGCGAAGGCAACGCTGCAGGGCTACGACCCGAAGAGCACCGACCAAGCCGCCACGGTGAACGACATCGAGCAGTACCTCGTGTGGTGCAGCGGCCAGGGTTGATCGCAACGCCTCGAGCGACCCAGCGGTACGGTGCGGCCATGCCGCTGGCCACCGAGATCACCTGCGTCGACTGCGGCGAAACCGCGCACTTGTTGATGCCGCCCACCGACGACGACGTGCTCGAAGTCGGCGATGTCGTCACCTATCGCTGTTCAGCATGCGGCGACCGCTGGGACCTCGTCGTCGAAGAGGACGACCTCACCCCCGAGGAACCCACCGCGTCCGACTGACGGCCGTGCTTCGGTCGCAAACGGTCAGCGACCGCCGCGCAGCACCCGCAGCACCCCGTCGCCCGTGCCCCACGGCGACTTCGCAATTGCTTGGCCCACTGCCGTCGCACTGTTCCCTGCGCGCAACGTGTCGAGGATCGCACCGTAGTGCCCGTTGTTCAGCGTCTTGATGGTGGCGGAAACTCCGTCGGAATAGCTCGAGTAGTTCTTCACCCCGACCGAGTTGAAGTTCGATGCACCGTTCCACCCCTGCGTGGTCGCAAGCGGATTGTTGGCGGCCTTTGTGCCCTCGGCCCGCGCCCACGCAACCATCGCCTTCACGTTCTCGGCACTCTGGGGCATCCCGAGCCCGCGCAGGACGTCGCGCGCGAACTGTTCCTGCTGCGGCGTCCCCTGTACCGGGCCGCTCTGCTGCGCCTGGTACACGTCTTGGAAGGACTGCAGACCGTCCACGCCCACTCCCGGCGCCGGGGTCATGGGCTGGTAGCTGGTGGTGATGCGAAAGCGCGCTTCGATGTCGGCAATGCGCGCCCGGATCCCGTTGATGCCCTCCATCAGAGGTTCGATCGGCCGGGCCACCACGAAGTTGAGTGCCCTCGCCAGCCCGAAGCTGAGCGGCCCCGCCGTCGACGGACCGCGGGCGGCTCACCCTGGGGATTCGAAGCCTTTGGGCCAGAGCGTGCGCCCATCGAAGGCCGCCGACGTCAGATCCACGCCCCGCAGATCGACGGCGGCCAACGACGCTTCGGCCAGATCGACCCGGTCGAGCGTGGCGCCCCCCACGAGGGCGCCGTGCAGCCACGTGCCGTGGAGGTTCGCGTCGCTGAGGTCCGCGTCGGTGAAGTCGACCTCCCGGCAAAAGGCGGCGTTGAACTGCGCGCCCGCGCACTGCGCACCGGCCAGGCGCGCGCCCAGCATGAACGCGCCCGAGAACACCGCGCCGCGCAAGTCCGCGCCGCGCAAGTCGGCACCGCTGAGGTCGGCGCCGTCGAAGTCCACGGCCCTGAACCGCGCGCCCGCCAGTTGCGCTCCGTGGAGTGGAGCGAACGGAAACGCGCGACCGGAACAGTCGACCTCGGCTGCAACGGCGTGCTCCAGGGCCAGTCGGAAGGCGTCACCGCCATCGCGCCAGGTGCGCACTGCGAGGTCCAACTCGGCGGTGGTCATGGGCCAGTCCCTTCGGTGAGCGTGTCCGCAAGCTCGCGCATCAGCGCCGCGATCTCTGCCGCACATTGGACGTAGACCTGGTCTTCGCCGCCGGCGGGGTCCAACACGTCTTCGGCGTCATCGAGATCACAGGTGGCCAAGCCGAGTGCCTCGAGACGCTCCATCACGTCGCCCCGCGTGCCGGGAAGATCGGTCACCAATCGACGCAACGTGGCGGTCTTCTCCGAAGCTGCGGGATGTGCTCGCCGCACCCAGCGCACGTGCGCGGCTTCCATCGCCACCACCAGATCGGCATCGGCCAGGTTCCGGGAGTCGGCTTGCCGCGAGCGATGCTCAGGAATCGCGACGCCGATCTGTTCGAGCGCATTGCGGGTGCGCAGACTCATGGGCCGGCCCTCGAGCACATGCGTTCCGGCGGTCACGACCGGCGCCTCAGGGAAGCGCGCCGTCCAGATGGCCCCGGCCATGACCGACCGAGCAGCATTGCCGGTACAGAGGAAGAGCATGGAGACGTCCGCCACCGGAGCGAGACTACCGGCGAGCAGATGCCTGCGATCGCCACGACGGTTTGTGAGAATGCATCGGTGACAACGCTCGTTGATGCGCACGGCGAACACCCACTCGACGGCGACGCGCTTGCCGAGCGCGTGTCGACGGCCTCGCGTGTGATCATCGATGTGGGCGCAGGGGATGGCCGCTACGCGTTCACCCTTGCCCAAGACCACCCGCAAGCGCTCGTGATCGCGTTCGACCCGGCGGCAGACAACCTCCGCGAGACGGCAACGCGTGCAGCCAGGAAGAAGAACGGCGCTCCCAACCTGGTGCTGCTGCGCGCATCGGTCGAGACGCCGCCCGCCGCGCTCGAGTCGCGCGGGTCCGAAGTGCACGTGATCCTGCCGTGGGGCCGGCTGTTCGAAGGCCTCATCGAACCGGACCCGAGGGTGCTGCACGGCCTGGCGGCGTGCACGAAACCCGATGGGATGCTCTGGATCGTGCTCAACGCCGGCGCATGGGACTCGGTACCTCAACGGTTGGCCGGACTCCCCCGCCCCTCCGTCGACGTCGTCGAGGCCCGCATGATCCCAGCGTTGCGCACCACGGGTTTCGAACCCCAGGAGGTGCGCGCCCTGAGCGACGCGGAGTGTCGCGCCATCAACAGCGGATGGGCTCGACGACTGGCGCACCGAGGTCGCGTCCCCGAGTTCGTTGCCGTGCGCGCCATTCGTCGCACCGCCTGAATGATCAGGCGGTCACCACGACACGGAAGCCTTCGGCCGTCCGGCCCGCGCCGAGTCCGGCTTCGGTTCCCAGCCGCGCGCCCCATTCACGAACCATCGCCTCGGTGGCATCGGGATCGGTCAGCTGACTCTGGTGGTTGCGCAGCGCGGCAACCTTGCGATCGATCTGATCGGTGGTGTCGACGAACACGTCCATTACGGGATCGGCCATCAACCACACGTCGCGCACGGTGTGGGGCTCGAACCCGCCTTCCAACAGTTCAGGATGTGCGAACGGGTTGCGCGAGTCGGGATAGACGGCGGCGAGCGCCGCCTCGCCGGCCGCCAGGTGGTCCGGATGGCTTGCGAAGATGCGCGAGTAGTTGCGCTCCGGCGACTGACAGAGCACCCGATCGGGCTGCACTTCCCGAATGACACGCGAAATGTCGCGGCGCAGCTCGATGGACGACACCAGCCGGCCATCGGGATACCCGAGAAAGTGCAGCTCGTTCACGCCCACAGCGGCGGCTGCCGCGGTCTGTTCCTTGCGGCGCAGCTCGGCCATGGCCGGTCGCGGCATCGTTTCGTCGAATCCACCGGCGTCGCCATCGGTGACGATGCAATAGGCAACGTGCACGCCGGCTGCGGTCCAGCTGGCCACGGTGCCCGCAGCGCCGAAGTCGACATCGTCGGGATGGGCCGTGACAACCAGAACGCGAGCGGGGTTCTCCATGCCCGGCAACCTAGTCATGCTCACCGCCGCCTACGGGACGCGCGAGGCTGCGGGCAACCCAGGGGAGGTTGCGATGGAAGTCACTGGCAGTGCACTCGTCACCGGCGCGAGCCGAGGAATCGGCCGGGCCATTGCCCTCGAACTCGCCGCGCGTGGATTCGATGTAGTGGCGACGATGCGCAACCCTGACGACGGCGCCGACCTCACCGATGCGGCAGCCGCGCTCGGAGGCCGACTGCGCGTGCAGCGCCTCGACGTCACGGATCCCACCACCTACGCAGTTCCGAACGACCTGCAGGTGCTGGTGAACAACGCAGGAATTGAATTCGACTACGTGCCCGTCGAACACTCGCCGGTCTCGATGTGGCGCGCCATGTTCGACACGAACGTGTTCGGTCTGCTCGAACTCACCCAACAGGCCATTCCCGCGTTGCGCGCCAACGGTGGCGGTGTCATCTGCAACCTCACGTCGAGTTCGATCCTGGCCCCCATGCCCTTCTACGCCGCGTACCGGGCAAGCAAAGCCGCCGTCAGCGTGCTCGGCGAGAGCCTGCGCAGCGAACTCGCACCCTTCAACATCAGAGTGGTCGAGATCATGCCCGGCCCCATCGACACCGACATGTTCCAAGGTTCCAAGCGTCCACTCGAAGCCGGGCAATACGCCGAGTACCGAGCCATGGCCGAGAAAGTGCAAGTGACCAAGCAGCAAGGCGCCGACAACATGGTCACCTCCACCGCCGACGCCGCAGCAGCCATCGGCGATGCCATCTTCGACGACGACGGTCCGCTTCGCTATGGCTGCGATCCGCTCGCAGTCGGAATGATCGACGGGTGGCGACAGACGAGTGATGAGGAATGGATGCGCATGATGATGGGCGCCTTCGCGCCCGATGCATCATGACGACATCGGCGCGCTACAACCACTTGGGCCACTGCGTCCGTGACGCCGATGCATCCATCCGCTTCTACACGAGCGCGTTCGGCTTCACCGTGGAACGCGACCTCACCGTTCCCGACGTACCGAGTGATCGGCTACTCCGCATTCCTGCACCCATCGGACTGCGCGCGGTGTACCTGCGTCTCGGCGACGAGTTCGTCTTGGAACTGCTCGAGTTCGCCGACGCCCCGGTGGTCACTCCGCCGGAACGAGTGATGAATGAGTACGGACTGACGCACCTGTCGCTGTCCGTCGATGACATCGCAGCAACCTGCTCCCTTGTGGAGGAGTGCGGAGGTTCGATCCTTCGCGACACTGACCTGGGGAAAGCGATCTACGTCCGCGACCCCGATGGCCAACTCATCGAGCTGCTGCCCATGTCGTACTGGGACCACGTCGAAGCCGCGCGGCCGCGCTGATTCCGCTCAGTACGTAAGCCCTGGAACAAGCGCGCCGGCAGTCCAGCGCCGGCCTTCGGTGGCCGACCAGACGCCAACGCCGTAGTCCTTGCCCCGGGCTTCCACGACGCGACCATCGCCCAAGCTGATGGCGACGTGGCCATGGGTGCTCCCAGGGTCCCGATAGAGCAACGCGCCGGGCGTGCGCAATGCATCGTCGACCGAGATGAGTGAACCTTGGGACCGCAGCTGCTCGTACTGGCTGCCGGTCCAACTCCAGTCACCCTGGAGGTCGACGCCCGACTGGTGGGCCGCCCACCGCACGAGTTCGGCGCAGTCGAATGCCGGTGGGTCGGGATCGTTGTCGTCGGTGCTGACGCCGAGGATGTACTGCTTTCCCGACTGCGCCAGCGCACGATTGAGCATGTCGTTGACGTCGGGGGCGCCAATCGAAACGGCCAGCGGCGTGGGCGGAGCCGGAAGGTGCATGCGCGCAAGCATCTCGCTGGCGCCGGCTGCCGCAAGGTACAACGCGGCCCGACGGTCACTCACCTCCATCGTGCCCAAGAACGCGTTGGCAACCCCTGCGCCGTCTTCACACATCCCGACCGCGGCGCGGAACTTGCCCACGGGGTCGTCTTCGATTGGCACTCGGTCGAGCCGAATGCCCAGCGCGGCAGCACGCGCGAACGCCGGCGAATTCGACACCGCTTGGTACGTAGCGTCGGTGGCATTCGCTGCCTTGGCGGCGACGGGCGCGTAGGCGTGCATTGCTCCTGCGGCGGTGACGATCTTGGCGGCATCGACGACGACCGAGCTCATGAGTTCCGGGCCTCGATCGCGGCGGCCTTGCGTCGGCGGTCGCTGGCCAAGCTGGCGGCGCGACGGGCCCGAGCCAGCGCGGCGCCTCGCGCATCGGCGAGGGCGGCGATCTGGCGCGTGGCCCAGTCGCCGGTCGAGCTCGTTCCTTGCCCGACGCGCAAGGCGGCACGTTCGGCGAGTCCGACGAGCGCGGTACCCGCCTCGCCGGTCCCGCTCAGGGTCTGGCACTCGGACTCCATGGCGCGGGCCAGCACGGCCGGCTCGGTCATCGCCCGGAAGAGTTCCTGACACTGATCGATGGCGGCGGCGCACTCGGCCGCCAGGGCATGGAGCTGCTCGGCCTCATGGTCCAACTGGGCAGCGCGTCCGAGCAACCGCCGAATGTGGAGCTCCTGGGCCTCGCTGAGGCCCTGGCCTGGTTGCGGGGCAATCCGCGTCCCGCCGTTCTGTCCTGGCATTTCGCGAAAATACGTCCTATTCAGACAGTTCGCAAGTAATTATGCCAAATTATCCGTGCACCCGAGCTCGGGCCAGCTCCCGAGCCCGGGCCACGATGCGATCGTCGGCCGCCGCGAGTTCCTCGAACCAAGTGGACAGTTCTTGGTCGCCGGCCGCCCGGGCATCCCCCGCAAACGTGCGGTAGCGGACGGCCTCGTCGGCCTTCTGCTGCAAGATCTGCACCAGGTCGTAGACCTCGGTACGCAGTGCGCTCTCGGCTTCGTGCGTCGTCATCGGATGCGCCCTCCTCGTCGCAGTCATTCAACCGCCGCCGCGCCATCGCGCGCTCGCATTCGAGGCCTTCGAACAGTCGCCGGTGCAAGGGGCCGCATTGTTTAGCCTCGGGCCCCTATGACCCGGTACCTCGTCACGAGCGCGCTCCCCTACATCAACGGGGTCAAGCACCTCGGCAACCTCGTCGGGTCGATGCTGCCCGCGGATGTGTACGCCCGGTACCTACGCCAACGGGGCGACGAGGTCCTCGCCATCTGCGCCACCGACGAGCACGGCACCCCTGCGGAGCTGGCGGCGTTGGCTGCGCGCCAATCCGTCGAGACCTACTGCGCCGAGCAACACGAGATCCAGAAGCGACTGGGCGAGCGGTGGGGTTTGGCGTGGGATCAGTTCGGGCGCACATCGAGTTCCGAGAACCGCCAACTCACCCAGCACTTCGCCAACGCGTTGATGGCGCAGGGTTTCCTCGAAGAACGCGTCACCAAACAGATCTTCTCCGTCGACGACGATCGTTTCCTCCCCGACCGGTACGTGGAGGGAACGTGTCCGCACTGCGGGTACGAGCGGGCACGAGGTGACCAGTGCGAGAACTGCACGCGCGTGCTCGATCCCACCGACCTCGTGAACCCGCGCTCGGCCGTGTCCGGCAGCACCAACCTCGAGGTGCGCGAGAGCAAGCATCTGTTCCTGTTGCAGTCGAAGTTGGCCGACCGCATTCGCGCGTGGGTCGACACCCGCACCGAGTGGCCGCAACTCACCAAGTCTATTGCGTACAAATGGCTGGACGAGGGCCTCACCGACCGCGGCATCACCCGCGACCTCAAGTGGGGCGTGCCCGTACCGTTCCCCGGCTTCGAGGACAAGGTCTTCTACGTCTGGTTCGACGCGCCCATCGGTTACATCGGCGCCACCGCTGAATGGGGCGCCCGGCACCCGCTCCACGACTGGCGCACCTGGTGGCTCGACGCCGATGACGTCGAGTACGTGCAGTTCATGGGCAAGGACAACGTGCCATTCCACACCGTGAGCTTCCCCGCCACCATCATCGGTTCCGAAGAACCGTGGAAGCTCGTCGACCAGATCAAGAGCTTCAATTGGCTCAACTGGTACGGCGGAAAGTTCTCCACCTCCCAGGGCCGCGGCGTCTTCATGGACACGGCGCTTGAACTCCTGCCCGCCGACGTGTGGCGCTACGTCCTCATGGCGAACGCGCCCGAAAGCGACGACACCAACTTCACCTGGGAGATCCTCGCCACGTCCGTGAACAAGGACCTGGCAGGCAACCTCGGCAACTTCATCAACCGCGTATTGCGCTTCACGTCGTCGAAGTTCGGCGACGAAGTGCCCAGCGGCGGTACGCCGGGCGCCGACGAAGCGTGGCTCACCGAGCAGCTCCAGGCGCGTCTCGAGGCGTACACTGCACACCTCAACGCCCTGCAGTTCCGCAAGGCCGTACACGAGCTGCGCTCCATCTGGGCGCTCGGCAACCAGTACCTGGACCGCACCGCGCCGTGGGAACGGATCAAAGAGGATCGCGACGCCGCCGCGCTTGCGCTGCGTACCGCCATCAACCTGGCCCGACTCGACCTCGTGTTGAGCGCGCCGTTGATGCCGCGCATCGCCGCCAACGGGCTCGATTTTCTCGGGGCGTACCGCGGGTTGGAATCGTGGCCCCACGATGCCGCCAAAGAACTCACGGCGCTGCCCGAGGCGCACGGCTTCGCAGTGCCGCCGGTGCTCTTCGAGAAGGTCACCGACGAACAGATCGCAGCGTGGAGCGAACGCTTCGGCACGTGACCCCCGTCACGCCCGCATGAACCCCCGCCCCGGCGGGGCCCCGTGGGCCGAACCTCGCCGGTGATCCGGCATCGGAATCCGTGCCCGCCCTACCCTGGACAGCGCATGCCGACCGACGCGCGCACTCCCAACGCTCTGGAGCACGTCCCCACGCGGGTCGAGTTGTTCGACGGCGAGCGCATCGATGCCGGCGCCACGAGCGAGACCAGCGCATTGGATGTCATCGCCGACCCGCAGGAATCCGCCGGGGTCACGCGACGCGCGTGGACGATGCTGCTCGCGCTCGTCGTGATCGGCTCGATCGCCGTGGTCGTGGTCACGCTCACCGTGCCGGATCGAAAGGCGACCCGTACTGCCGCAGCCGGCGCAGCCACTCGTGGCGAGCAATCGCCCATGGTGGGCGACGACAACATCGCAACGACCATCAGCGGGAGCGGGCCCACCACCGCAAGCGAGAGCGGGCTCGCCACTGCAGTGGCACCATCGACGACGGTCAAGCTCCCCGGTGGCAGCGCGGCTCCGGTGGTGTCGCGTGTACCCACCACCGACAAGGTGATCTTCCTCGGTATCGACGACGGCATGGTGCGCGATCCCGCAGTCCTCGAGTTCTTCCGCACCAACAAGATCCCCTTCACCGTTTTCCTCACCAAGAACTTCGCCAGTGTCGGCGAAGGCTTCTGGAAGGACGCCGTCGCAGCAGGCGGCGTCATCGAAGGGCACACGGCCACGCACCCCGACCTACGAAAGCTCAGCTGGAACCAGCTGAACAACGAAATCTGCAAGGTTGCCGATGCGTACGGGAAGCAGTTCGGCGCGCGGCCCACGTTGTTCCGCCCGCCCTACGGTCTCTATGACGACCGCGTGCGCGCCACTGCTGCATCGTGCGGCATGAAAGCCATCGTGATGTGGAAAGGCGCTACCAACGACGGGCGCCTCGATCTGGCCGAGAACGTGTTGAAGCCCGGCGACATCTTGCTCATGCACTGGCGCAGCGACCTCCTCGACAACCTCAAGGTCGTGGTGGAGCGCTGCAAGGAGCAGGGATTCGCGATCGCTCGGCTGCAGTCCTACATCGGCTAGCGCAGTGCGCCGCTACTGCGGCATGAGGATCGACACGTCGATCTGGCCGGTCATGAGGCCGCCCCAGAATCCCTGGTCGGTCCAGACCACATTGCCCGTGACGATGTTCATGACGTCGCTGTTGAGCACCACGAGTGGCCACGCCTGCTCCGCCGCGGTGGCATTGCGTCCGTAGAGCGGCTTCGGGAACCGGTGCATGTACTCCTCGCCCATGTCGGCGACGATGGCCGGCATCATGCCGGTGTCGGTCGGTCCCGGCGCAATGGCGTTCACGCGGATGCGGCGCGCCGCAAGCTGGTACGCACGCGTGAGCGTCCACACGATGATGCATTCCTTGGAGAACGAGTACCCCTCCCGCACCTCGACGGGGTGCTCCTCGCACCACTGCGTGGCTGCCGAGTGCTCCGCGCACGCGAGCAGCGCGCCAACGTTCTCCATGTTCATCTGCCACCCAATACCCGCACCCGACGAGATGTTGGCGATGGCGGCGCCGTCGGGCAGACGCGGAACGAGCGTCTCGGTGAGGTGGCGCATCCCGATGAAGTTGACGAGCATCACGTCGACCGGTGGGAACGTCTGCGCCAGACCGGCACAGTTGAACAGCCGCTCGACCGGCGACCCTGCGCTCACGGCGTCGACCGTGGCTTCGATGGCCGACGGGTCCTTGAGGTCGGTGCGATGGAACACGACACCGTCGAGCGAAGGTTCGTTGATGTCGATGGCGTGCACCTCGGCCCCGAGCTCCCCAAGGATCCGCGCCGCGGCCTCGCCCATTCCCGACGCGGCGCCAGTGACGACGACCTTCTTGCCTTCGTATCCGAGCACCGATCCGTCGAGCGCCATGGTTCCCCCCAGTAGCCGCGTCGCTGCGGGTCCGATGCGAAGATGCTCGCCCGGCCCACGCGCCGACCCTACTCTCGCAACCCGGCCCGTCCGTTTGTTCCGAAGGAGCCCCCATGGCGAAGTGCAAAGTCGGAGTGCAACTCCACCCGCAGGCCACTCCGTTGGCCGACCTCCGCACCGCATGGCGCGCCGCCGACGCGCTGGGTGTCGACTCCATTTGGATCTGGGACCACTTCTTCCCGCTCTACGGTGATCCCGACGCCATGCACTACGAGGCGTACACGCTGTTGGCCGCAATGGCGGTCGAAACCGAACGGGCCGACATCGGCGCGCTGGTCACCTGCAACACCTACCGCAACCCCAACCTGCTGGCCGACATGAGTCGCAACATCGACCTGCTGTCGAGCGGGCGATTCATCTTGGGCATCGGCTCCGGATGGTTCGAACGCGACTACACCGAGTACGGCTACGAGTTCGGGACCGCCGGTTCGCGCTTGCGCGCACTCGACGAAGCCCTCCCGATCATCAAAGCGCGTCTCGGCAAGCTCAACCCGCCTCCGCCGCACCCCATCCCCATCCTCATCGGGGGCGGTGGCGAAAAGGTCACGTTGCGGATCGTCGCCGAACAGGCCGATCAATGGAACGGCTTCGGACCGCCGGAGAACTTCGCCCACAAGAACGCGGTGCTCACCGAGTGGTGCGAGCGCGTTGGTCGCGACCCCAAGGCGATCGAGCGCACGGTGGGCATCGATGTCGACGCCATCGATGACTGGCCGGCATTCGTCGACGCCGGGGCCGATCACATCATCGTGATGTGTCGAGCACCCTTCGATCTGGGCCCGATCCAGGAACTCCTCGACGCCGTGCGCGCCTGAGCGCAAACAGCTGCCGGTCTCCGCCGGGGTCATCGCCGGGCACGCGCGCCGTCGATCAATTCCACCAGCACACCGTTCGGGTCGCGCACCGTAGCCATGGCCACGCCCATCTGCTCGATGAGCGTGGGCTCGCCCCCGAGTCCGAGTTCCGCAAGGCGCGCCAGCGTCGACTCGACGTCGACGTACAACGACAGCAGGAAGAACCCTGTCGCGGGCACCGACGACGGTTCGCCGTCATCGATACCGTCGGGGAACCACACCAATTCGACGATGCCGGTGTCGGGCTGCGAGGGATCGCCGAGGAACACGGCTCGAAGACGCGTCCCACGCGCACCGAAGAGCGCGGGCCAGTCGCCGTCGAACTCGTGATCCATCAGCACCGCAAGGTCCATGCCGTCACGCCAGAAGCGGAGGCTCACCTCGAGGTCGCGCGTGCAGATGGCGCTGTGGTGCACTGCGATCACGACGCTGCTCCGCCCGACGGAGTCATCCGGCGTCGAGTGGGTCGAGCGGGCTGAACCGCGACAGCCCGCCATCGGCGACGACGCGCTGGCCGGTGATCCAGGTTGCGTGCGCGACCGCGATCACTGCTTCGGCGACGTCGTCGGCTGTTCCAATGCGGCCCAGTGCCGTGCGTCGTTCCACTCGGTCTCGGAAGCCAGGGTTCACGTCGGTGGCGGCGAACATCGGCGTGTCGGTCGTGCCTGGCGCCACCGCATTCACCCGAATTCCATGCCGCCCGAGCTCGCGACTCGCCACGGCAACGAGCGCGTCGAGCCCCGCCTTGGATGCGCAGTAGTGCGCCAGGCCCGAATCGGCAGTGCAGGCCGAAACGGATGACACCGCCACGATGCTTCCCGGAGCATCGGCTGCGATCATTGCCTTTGCGATCTCGCGCATGCTCACGAACGCGCCGCGCAGATTGACGGTCATCACGCGATCCCACTCGGCCGTGGTGAGTTCAACGATGGGACCGAATCCGCCCACTCCTGCCGCAAGCACCGCGATTGCCGGCGCGCCGAGCGCGCCCACCGCCTGAACCACCGCGTCGACCATCGCCGCCTCGTCGGCAACGTCGGCCGTGACGGCAACGTCGGCCGCCGGCGCCAACTCGCGATCGATGACGGCCACCCGGTATCCGTCTTCCTGCAGGATCGCCACACATGCGGCGCCGATCCCACTCGCACCCCCAGTGACCACTGCGCTCGGCATGGTTTGCAATCTAGGGCGCACTACGGTGCCGGTCGTGGAGAAGCCACGGGTGGTTCCCGAGCGAGTGCAACAGCTGCTCGACGTCCTTGCGGCCATGCCCAAGAGCCGTGACGGTGACGTAACGAGCGCGCGCGCTCGCACCGAGCTCTTGCGGTTCGCGCCGCTTCCTGTGACCACCGCCGACATCACGATCCCCACGCCAGATGGCTCGCTCAGCGCGCGCGTGTATTCGCCCGACGATCCGATTGCCGTGCTCGTCTACTTCCATGGCGGCGGCTGGGTCATCGGCGACCTCGAGTCCCACGACGATCTCTGTCGCCGCATTGCCCTGCGGACTCCCGTCATCGTCGTGGCAGTCGATTACCGCTTGGCACCCGAACACCATTTCCCGGCGGCGGCCGACGACGCGGATGCTGCACTGCGGTGGGTCGACACGCATCGTGAGGCGATCGATGGAGCCGGCCTGCCGCTTGCCGTGGGCGGCGACAGCGCCGGCGGCAACCTCGCAGCGGTCAGCGCGCTCACGGCGCGTGATCACGGATCACCCGAATTGGCGGCCCAGCTCCTCATCTACCCCGTCACCGACTACGAGTTCGAGTCGGCGTCGATGCGGGAGTTCGCGAAGTCAGGGATGCTGGGGCGCGACGACATGGCCTGGTACTGGGCGCATTACCTCGGCGAGGACCACCATCACGGCATGCATGTGCGCGCGTCGCCAATGCGTGCCGAATCACTGGCGTCGCTCCCGCCGGCAGTGGTGGCCACGGTCGGGATCGATCCGCTCCACGACCAAGGGGTGGCGTACGCGCGCCGGCTGGCGGCTGCAGGAGTGCCTACCGCGCTCATCGACGACGACACCCTCTTTCACGGCGCTGCAAACCTGGCCCCGATCCTGCCCGAGGCCGACGACTTCGTGAACGAGATCATCTCGGCGCTCGTGCGCGCGCTCGACCGTTAGCCTCGCCCGAGTGACGGATCCCGCACCCCCGGACGAGCAGGGACCAACCCCCACGGGGCCACCCGATACCGCACGCACGGTGCGACGACGTGACCGTTGGCGATATGAGTACGTGGTGGCGGCCGTGTTCGTGGCCGGCCTGTTCATGGAACTCATGGACACCACCATCGTGAACGTGGCGCTGCCCACGCTCGCCCGCGAGTTCAACAGCGGTACCGCCGGAATCGAATGGCTGGTCACGGGGTACCTGCTCAGCCTCGCCGTGTGGATTCCGGCCAGCGGGTGGATCGGCGACCGGTTCGGCACCAAGAAGACGTTCTTGTTCGCCCTCGGCACGTTCACCGTGGCATCTGTGTTGTGTGGGTTGGCGCAAACGCTTCCCCAGCTCGTGGTGTTCCGCGTCCTGCAAGGTGTGGGCGCTGGCATGCTCACTCCGGTTGGAACGGCCATGCTCTTCC
This sequence comes from Acidimicrobiia bacterium, assembly GCA_049317385.1. GTDB lineage: Bacteria > Actinomycetota > Acidimicrobiia > IMCC26256 > JBMOIJ01 > JBMOIJ01. Next base: position 44,909 of record JBMOIJ010000005.1, on the reverse strand, counting down.
GCGCGTTCAAGCCGGCGGAGCGAGCGAAAGCGTCGACGATTCTGATCGTGCCTGCCGTCGTGGCGCCCGCCCTCGGACCGGTGCTCGGCGGCTTCCTCATCGACAAGCTCTCGTGGCACTGGATCTTCTTCGTCAACCTGCCCATCGGCATCGTGGCCTTCGTCTTCGGCGCCGTGTTCCTGCGCGAGCACAAGGAGCCAACGGCCGGCGCGTTCGACTTCCCCGGATTCATCCTTTCCGGCGCGGGGCTGGCACTCATCTTGTATGCGCTGTCACAAGCACCGTCGCAGGGTTGGGGCAGTCCCATCGTCATCTCCACCGGGGTCGGAGGAATGGTCACCCTCGCGGCGCTCGTGTGGTTCGAACTGCACGAAGACGAACCGATGCTGCAACTGCGCCTGTTGCGCGACCGAATGTTCCAACGCGCCAACATCGTGGGCCTGCTCTCGTTCATGGGTTTCGCCGGCCTCCTGTTCGTGCTGCCGCTCTACCTCCAGGAACTCCGCGGGTTCAGCGCACTCGAATCGGGCCTCACCACGTTCCCCCAAGCGATTGGCATCATCGCGGCGTCGCAGGTCATTGGGCGCATCTACCCGCGGGTGGGTCCGCGACGTCTCATCTTCTTCGGGATGATCGGCGTGTCGCTGACCGTGGGCGCATTCTGGTTCCTCACGCTTTCCACCAGCCTCTGGGTGATTCGCGGATTGATGTTCGTGCGCGGAATGTGCATGGCCTGTTCGTTCGTCCCCCTCCAGACTGCGACCTACTCGACAATCTCGCCGGCCGACACCGGCCGCGCCACTGCCATCTTCTCGACGCAGCGTCAGGTTGGGGCGGCACTTGGTGTCGCGGTGCTCGGTACGATCCTGGCGTCGTTGACCACGAACAATGCAGCCGGCATGAGCCCGGCGGACTCGGTCGGCGCCGCAAGTGCGGCATTGCGCGCGTTCCGTGGCACGTTTCTGGCAGCGGCGGTGCTGGGTATGTTGGCGGCGATCGCCGCGTTGTTCATCCACGACTCCGATGCGGCCGAAACCATGACCCACGAACCTGCTCCTGCCGTCGATCTCGAAGCAATTGGTGGATGATGTTCTGGCTTGTTCTTGCCTTCATCGTGGTGCCGCTTGCCGAGTTGGCCGTCATCCTTCAGGTGGGCGGTGCCATCGGCGTTGTTCCCACCATTGCGCTGCTCTTGGTCATTTCGATCGCTGGTGCCGCGTTGGTGAGACGTGAAGGTCTCGGCGCGTGGCGCCGTATCAACGAACGGCTCGCGCTCGGCGAGTGATTCCACGACCTATCGGTCGCTGTCGCCCATCTCGCTGAGCGCGGTCTTCACCAGCGCCGCGGTGATGTGCGGTTCGAGCTGGGCCGCACGAGCCTCGATTGCCTCCCGGGACGCACGCGGTTCTTCGGAGCGTGCCCGCGCCGTGCGGTCATCGTGGTCGAGCCGGACCGCAAGTTCCGCAGCACTCAACTCCTGCAGCGACGGATCGTCTTCGAAGAGGTAGCTGAGCTGGCCGATGATGCGAGAGACCGTGGGTTCGTTCATCGATCGGCAAAGTCTATGAAGTCGTACGGGTACCCGCGCGGGAACGCGCTGGCCCACGTGAGCGCCGCGTCGTCTTCCTGGTCGAGGGTCCAGCCGATGGCCCCCAGGTTGGCGTCGAGCTGCTCCACCGAGCGCGCGCCGATGATGGGCGCCGTGACGCCAGGCCGGGTGCGGACCCAGTTGAGCGCGACCTGGGCCGGCGTCTTGCCAATCTTCTGAGCCACCGCTTTCACGGCGTCGACGGCGGTCCAGGCGCGCTCACCCAACCGGTAGGTGAAGGTGATCGGGTTCTCCGTGTCGCCGCCACGGGTACCCGAAGGAAAGGATTCGTCCCGCGTGTACTTGCCGGTGAGGAACCCACCGGCCAACGGGCTCCAGGGCAGCACGGCCAAACCTTCGGACCGACACAGCGGAAGCAACTCGCGTTCGATGTCGCGGGTCACCAGGGAGTACTCGGGCTGCAAGGAAACAAACGGCTCCCAGCGATGCAACGCCGAGAGTCCAAGCGCTTTCATGAGTTGCCACGCTGCGAAATTGCTGGCCCCCACGGAGAGGATCTTGCCTTCGCGCACGAGGTCGTCGAGCGTGGAGAGCGTGTCCTCGAGCGCAGTGAACGGGTCCCAACAGTGCACCTGGTAGAGGTCGATCCAGTCGGTGCCGAGCCGGCGCAGGGAGGCTTCGACACCCTGCCGAATGTGACGACGCGACGATCCCACATCATTGGGGCCGGGAGCCGCACCGGTCTCTCGGTTGCTGGGGAACCGCACTTTTGTGGCCAGAACGACCTGGTCGCGCCGAACCGCAATTGCCCGCCCCACGATCTCTTCGGACACGCCCCCGTTGTAGACGTCGGCCGTGTCGATGAAGTTGCCGCCGGCGTCGAGGAAGCGATCGATCATGGCGCGACTCGCTGCTTCGTCGGCTTCGTTCCCGAAGGTCATCGTGCCCAGACAGAGTTCCGAAACCCGCACGCCCGTGCGGCCGAACATCCGCAGTTCCACTGGATCCTCCCGAGATTCGGTTCGGCGCGGACACTACGACAGGTAAATTGATGCCACGCGTCTTGTGGGGGGAACCATGGCCGATCGCTCGCCCGATGTGGTATCGGAGTCCACCGATGCTCTTGTTGACTGGGACAGCCCCGTCGTCACTGCCGCACCGCAGGCGCGCTACCAGGAACTCATCGCGCAGTGCCCCGCCCACGTCGGCGCCGCCGGCGCCGGCCCCGGAACGCAGGGAACCGGACGCATGGTCAGCGCGGTGTCACGTGAGGCCGTGGAGCGCGTGTTGCGCGACCCCGAAACGTTCTCATCGCGCGGCGCCGTCAGCCTGGGAAACTCCGACCCCCTGATTCCACTCGAAGTCGATCCCCCCGACCATCTGCGCTACCGCAAGTTGCTCGACCCGATCTTCGCGCCGCGCAAAGTGGCCGAATGGGAGGCTGATATCACGACGTTGGTGAACGAGCTGATCGACCGTTTCATCAACGACGGGCACACCGATCTCATCGGCGCGATCTGCGAACCGATGCCGTCCACAGTGTTCCTGAACCTGTTGGGCTTACCCAGCAACAACGTGAGCGAATTCCTGCGACTCAAAGACGGCATCATTCGGCCACCCGGCGACGCCGCCGCGCAAGAGGCTGCTCGCATCGAGGCCGGTATGGCGATCTACGAGCTGTTCAACTCGGTCCTCACCGACCGGGCGGCGGATCCGCGAGACGACCTGGTGAGCCTGTTCCTCACGACGGAAGTCGAGGGCGAGCGCCTCACCCACGAAGAGATCATGGGGATCTGCTTCCTGTTCCTGATTGCGGGCCTCGACACCGTGGCGTCGCAGCTCTCCACCAGCTTCGCGTTCCTGGCCGAGCATCCCGAGCATCGTCGCCAGATCGTCGACGACCCCGGCCTCATTCCGTCGGCGGTCGAGGAGTTGTTGCGGTGGCAGACCATCGTGTCCGGCGTCGCTCGGCGCGCCACGCGTGATGTCGACCTGTTCGGCGTGCCGGTGCACGCCGATGACTTCGTGAGCGTGATGATCGGCGCCGCCAACGTGGACGCCGCCGAGCTCGCCGAACCGCTCCTCGTCGACTTCGGACGCGAACCCAATCGGCACCTCGCGTTCGGCGGTGGTATCCATCGCTGCCTGGGGTCGCACTTGGCCCGACTCGAACTGCGCGTCGCGATGCGCGAGTTCCACCGTCGCATCCCCGACTACTCGCTCGCTCCAGGTCAGCCGCTCGAATATGCCCTGGGTTCGCCGCTGCGGACGGTCACCAAGCTCCCGATCACCTTCGCCCCCGGGGGCGTGGCCGGAGTGAGCCAATGAAGGTGATCATCGATCCCGACCGCTGCACCGGGCATGGCCGCTGCTACGCAACGGCGCCGCTTGTTTTCGAGCCCGACGACCGCGGGCACGGCGTCGTCGTGGTCGATCCGGTGCCCACTGACCTCGAAGACGCCGCGCGGACCGGCGCAGCGAACTGCCCCGAGGCCGCCATCATCATCGAGCCCTGAACCGGCCCGCGCGGCGCGCCGGCGCGACACTGGGCACACTGGCAAGGACCACTTGAAGGGGTGTGCATGTCCGACAACGAATCGAACGCCCGCCAATCCTGGAACGACGTCGGCGATCGAATGGCAGCACTCGGACTGAAGCTGAAGCTCCACCTCGAATCCGGGAGCGACGCCGAAACCGAAGCCCGGGCCGCGTTCGAACACCTGGGTGACGCCATCCGCGATTCCCTCGACGCCGTGGCCCGAGCCGCGAAGGATCCAGCCATTCACGCCGACCTGCACGACGCAGGCACCTCGCTGGCCGACGCCCTGGCCAGCACCTTCACCGAACTGGGTTCGGGTATCCGCAACACAGTCCGACGCTCGGACTGACGCCCGATCTCCTGCGCGCCGCGAGCCCAGCTCTCGTGCGCCTCGGGATCAATGGGACATCCATCGACTCGGGCGTTGTTGGACGAATGATCATCCCGTTGGCGAACCGGGTTCGTAGAACTCGTGACTGGCGTACCCCGCGCTCGTCATCGCTTCTCGGGAGGAAATCTCATGCGTTTTCGTTCGTTCGCCGCTGCGAGCATGCTCGTAGCGGCCCTTGGGACCGCCGCAGTCATTGCACCACCGGCAGTGGCCAAGTCGGCCCCCAAGCCCAACCTCGTGCAGCTCGCACAGTCGGACCCTGATCTGTCAATCCTGGTCCAGGCGGTGGTGAAGGCGGGCCTCGTCGATGCCCTCGCCGACAAGAACGCCAAGTTCACCGTGTTCGCCCCCACGAACCAGGCGTTCGTCCACCTGTTGGGCCTGGTCGGCGCGTCGAGCCTCGACGACGTCCCCACCCCGCTGCTGAAGGACATCCTCCTCGACCACGTGCTGGCGGAGCGCAACTCGGCGGCTCGCTTGGGCGGCTTCGACCTTCGTGACTTCCGTCCGACCACGCTCGGCGGGTTGAAGATCGACTTCGACCGGGCCGATGGCGGCGTCAACAACGCGCACGTCGTGGCCGCCAATTTGGCTGCAAGCAACGGCGTCGTGCACAAAATCGACACCGTGCTGCTCGACCCGGACCCCCGTCCCACGATTGCCGGCATCGTCTCCGCGATTCCGGACACCTCCATCCTGTTGCAGGCTGTGGTGAAGGCGGGGCTGGCGGACGTGCTCAGCGACCGCAGCGGTCGGTTCACCGTGTTTGCTCCCACCAACGACGCGTTCGTTGCGCTGCTCGGCAAGCTCGGTGTTGCGGGCCTCGACGACATCCCGGTCGACACGCTGAAGTCGGTTCTGCTCGACCACGTCGTGGGTCGTGAGCTCGACGCAGTCACCGTTCTCGAGCGCGCCGACTCCCGGCGAGCCACCCCGACGCTCGGTGGATTGAAGCTGCGCTTCGACGCCTCCAACGTCTCGGTGAACGGTGTTCACATCGTCAAAACCGACGTCGAAGGTTCGAACGGTACGGTGCACATCATCAACCAGGTGCTCCTGCGCGGCTGAGCCCCCGGAACGAAGCGCGGACGGAAGCCCGGGGTTCGCCCCGGGCTTCGCCGCGTCGTGCCGGTGCCGGGATCCCAGCCGCCGCCCGCATACCCTGGAAAGGCGTCGCACCGATCCGGAGGCTGATGATGCAAGCTGCGCAGACGGGAATCTTCGCTCTCGGCACCCGAGCGCACGAATTCCTCGAGTACACGCTTCGCCCCTCAGCATCCGACGAAGCGGTTCGTAGTGCCATCGGGACGATGCGGGATTGCACCGCAGGCCTCGATGCGCACGTGGTCGTCGCCTTCGGGTCGCGCGCCCTCCCCCGCGTCTGCCCCCAACTTGCCGCACTTGTCCTCGCCGACGCTGTCGCCATCCACAGCCCGACCCGTTCGGCACCGGCCACGCCGCGCGACATCTGGGTCTGGGTGCATGCCGATGGTCCCGACGCCGTGTTCGATGCCGTCCGGACGGTCCAGCACGCACTGGAACCGGTGGCCGAGGTCACGTTGGACCAGCCCGGATTCGTGTACCGCGACTCACGCGATCTCACCGGTTTCATCGATGGCACCGAAAATCCGGAGCCGGCGCAAGCCCCCGAAGTCGCCGTGCTCGCAAGTGGCCAACTCGGCGCAGCCGGCGGGTTCGTGATGTCGATGCGGTGGCTGCACGACCTCGACGCGTTCGGGGCGCTCAGCGTTGCCGATCAGGAACGGGTGATCGGCCGCACCAAGCAAGACAGTGTCGAGCTCTCACCGATTCCCGCCGATGCCCACATCGCGCGCGTCGTCATCGAGGAGGACGGCGATGAGCTCGAGATCTACCGGCGGAGCGTTCCGTTTGGCGATGCCACCGAACAAGGCCTCTACTTCGTCGCCTTCTCGGCCGAGCCCCAGCGATTCGAGCGAATGCTCGCCCGCATGTTCGGAACGGCAGGCGACGGCCTGCACGACCACCTCACTGACTTCAGCCGTCCCGTCACCAATGCTCGGTGGTTCGCACCCGCCTCATCTGATCTCGACGCTGCCGTCGGCCCCGCTGCACACTCCCCGATGTGAACACGGCACCACGTCGCCGACGGCGCGTGATCATCGGGGTCATCGCCGTCGGCGTGGCCGTCGTCGGTGTTGGAGGTGGCGCGCTCCTGTGGGGTGGCAATCGCGCCAGGCAGGCGTCGGTCTCCGACGCGCTCGACAAGTTCCGCGACCGCTCCTCGGCCCGGCAACCAATGGCATCGCTGGAGCCCGAGGCCGGTGTGTACACGTACGCCGCGACCGGCACCGAGAAGCTCTCGCTGTTCAATTCGGCCCAGCCATGGGGACCCACCATCCCCATGACCATCACTGGCGCGCGGAACGACGGCTGCTACGCGATGCGCATGGAGTTCAGCACGAACCACGTCCAAACATTCGACTACTGCGCGACGGATGCTGCGCTCCAGGACGTAGCGGGCCGCACCGAGCAAAGGTTCAGTTTCGGCGCGCTCGATGTCGACGACACCAACGTCTTCAAGAGTGATCCTCGCTTCGACGTGATCCGTCGTTCGGCGAAACCGAGCGACTCATGGTCCGCAGCGAGCGCGGGCAAGAGCCCGACGCGCGATACCGCGGTGCGCAGCGTCGGCACCATCACTTACGTCGGACCCGAAACCATTTCGGTCAACGGCAGTCCGGTTGCGGTGTACCACTACCTCGACGAGCGCACCCTGAGCGGCGATCAGACCGGAACCGAGTCCGACGACCAATGGTTCGCCCAATCGAACGGTTTGCTGGTGCAGCTGCGACGCTCGGTTCGGGTCAACTCACCGTCGCCGATCGGCCAAGTCACCTACACCGAGCAGGGTTCGGCCACGATCACGTCGCTCACGCCCACGCGCTGAATGTCGGGCCTTCACTTGAGCGAATATCGGACCGGTAGGTGCTTCACGCCGCTCACGAAGTGCGCCATCGACCATTCCGGGGCCCCAGCCAACTCGATCGAGTCGACCCGTTCGAACAGCTTGCGCACCATGGTGCGCACTTCGCGGCGCGCTACCTGTGAACCCAAACAGAAGTGCATCCCCAACCCGAACGACAACAGCTTGAAGGCGTCGCCTCGTTCGATGTCGAACTCCATTGCACCCTCGAAGACGTCGGCATCCCGGTTGGCTGACGGATACGACGTGAGCACCACGTCACCGGCCGCGATGGGCACGCCGCGAAGTTCGGTATCGGCCTGCGTCCACCGGAAGAAGCTGCGCACCGGACTGGTCCAGCGAATCATCTCGTCGGCCGCGTTGTGAGCCAGACCCGCAGGGTCCGCAAGCAGCGCCGCAACCTGATCGGGGTGACGCAGCAGCTCGGCAACTCCCCCTGACATCGCGAACGATGTGGTGTCGTGACCGGCCGTGGCCACGATGATGTAGTACCACAGGCGTTCGGTCTCGCCCATGGGGCAGCCGTGCACCTGCCCGTTCGCGATGACCGTGGCCAGATCATCGGTGGGGTGCGCACGTCGGTCCGCGGTCACGTCGTCGAAGTAGTGCTGAAACTTCGTGATCGTGTCCTGGATGAGCTGCACCGGACTCGTGAACGCGCCGATGTACTCGGGGTCGGCGGCGCCGAACATTCCCTGCGTCAGTTCCATCATCAGGCGTTCGTCGGACTGCGGCACGCCGAAGATGCTCATGATGACGCGGATCGTGAACGGAACCGCCAAGTCCTGCGCCAGATCACATTCACCACCGAACTCTTCGAGCTTGGCCACGTATTCGTCGGCAATCTCGTCGATCGCCGGTTGCAGGCCCTTCACCGCAGCCGGCTTGAACCAATCGTTGGTGACCGCCCGGTATTCGTCGTGCTCGACGCCGTGGAGATGCACGAGCGTGCGCGGCAACTCGAGGCCTGCTGCTTGCAGGAGGTCGTACTGCAGGTCGGGACCCGGCGCCGAACACGGAGTGTTCCAAAACAGCTCGTTGCGCCGGGAGACTTCTTGCACGTCGGCGTACTTGGTGATGGCCCAGAACGGCGTCCACCCCTCGGCCTCGACTCGCAGAACCGGCGACTCGCGGCGCAGCTCCTGAGCCACTTCATGCCAGCGGGTCATGTCGGTGAAGGCAACCGGGTCGATGAAAATGGCGCCGCGCGGATCGCTGTGCAGCTTCACCATTGCTCAGTCCTCGACCCGCACAGATCCTGACCCGAGTGCAACCTCTTCGGCGGGCCGCGGCTGCGCACGGCCGACCCGGATCTTCTTGACCACGCCTCGGATTCCGAGGAGTGCTGCCAGGGTCATCCAGGCGATGAACCCGACCAGGAGGTACCAGGGCATGCGCTTTCCGCCGGCCGCCAACACGTAGATGTCGGGGGCGAAGAATGCCAAGACCGCCACCATTGCCCACCGCAGGGCATCGTTGGTGCGGCGCTCCAAGGCCGCCCGCACGACCTTTGCCGTCGAGATGGCATATGGCACCGAACACACGATCACGACGGCGCCCAGGACGTAGATGTTGACGCCGTAGGGGGCGGTCAGCGAGCCGATGACCCCGATCCAGAAGGCGTCGTAGGCGATGGCCACGGCGTACCAGACCCATTCGGCCCGCCGATACCAGCCGCGCTCGGTCAGTCCGGCCATGGGTGAATCGTAGGTTATCTTCGACGGATGGCTTCCGACCTCGACCGCAGCTCCTGCTCCCCCCTTGAGCGCCGCGAGGCATGGGCCGTCCACCTCTTCACGGCGTCGGGTCTGGTCGTCGGCATGCTCGGCCTGCAGGCTGTGCTCGTCGACAACGCCCGAATGGCCATGATCTGGCTGCTGGTCACCCAGGTCATCGACGGTGTCGACGGACCCATTGCCCGGGCGCTGCACGTCGAGGACCGGTTGCCCAAGATCGACGGCTACGTCCTCGACCTCGTCATCGACTTCGTCACCTGCGTGATCGTGCCGGTGGTGTTCTTGTACGAGTTCAACGTTCTGGGCGACGGACCCGTACCACTGTTGGTCTGCGGCTGGATCGTGCTCACCTCGGCCATCTGGTTCTCGCGCACCGACATGATGACCGAGGACCACTGGTTCCGGGGCTTCCCCGCAGTCTGGAACGTGGTCGCGCCCACGCTGTACCTGCTCGACGTGCGCGGCACCACGGCCGGCATCATCGTTGTGGTGCTGGCGCTGGGCAGCCTCACCGACTTCCCGGTCCCTCACCCGGTACGCGTCGTGAAGTGGCGTCCGGTCACATTGTCGGTCACCGTCATCTGGCTCTTGGGCATGACGCTCGACGTCCTCTGGCTGCCCGAACGGCCGGGTCCCGAAGCTGCGCTCCTCGTGCTCGGACCGGCGTACTTCTTCGTCATCGGAGTGGTGCACTGGGCCATGCAACGCCAGGCCCGCACCGCATCGGCATCCTGACCATCACGGCGCGCCGCGATGTTCGGCCACCGCGCGCCACCGGCTGATTGGCAGGCCATCGTCGCCGCCCGCGTTGCCCACTGGTCACTCCTCGACGATTCCGAACGGGAACGCCTGGGCGCCGACATCGAGTGGCTCCTGCGGAAGAAGCACTGGGAAGTGGCGTCCGGGTTCGACGACTTCGAGCTCACCGACGAGATCTGCGTCACGGTGGCCGCCCAGGCAGCCCTGTTGATCCTGGGCTTGGACCGCTCGCACTACGACGACGTCGGCGCAGTCGTGGTGTGGCCCACCACGATCGTGCGGACGCGCGCGGCGTACGACGAACTCTCGGGCGAGTTCGAACAAGTCGCCGAGCCACTACTCGGTGAGGCCAGTGGGCGCCGCGGGCCCGTCCACATCGCGTGGGACGAAGCCGTCGAGAACGCGCGCCACCCCGAACTCGGGCTCAACGTGGTGTTCCACGAGTTCGCCCACAAGATCGACTTGGCCGACGGCATGGTCGACGGGACACCCCGGATGCTCCGGCGGACCGACGTCGAGGACTGGGTGCACGCGTGTCGTCCGGTCTACGAAGCCATGCAGGCGGGCGTGGACCGGCCACCGCTGCGCGACTACGGCGCCACCAACGTGGGCGAGTTCTTCGCCGTGGCCACCGAGGCGTTCTTCGACGTGCCGATCGACCTCGAACGCAACGAGCAGACGCTGTACAACGCGTTGCGCGACTTCTACAACCAGGACCCCGCCGAGCGTGTTCGCCGCCGCCCGTTGACGGCGCGCTAGCCGCCCGACACCACCGCGTCGGCCCCCACGGGCACGGTGAGGTCGTCGGCGGTTTCGAGCCACCGTTCCGGAAGATCCACCCGACGCGGCCCATTGGTGTGCCCACGCGCAATGCGTTCGGCTCCTGGGGGCAACGCAGTGCCAGGGTCAAGTTCGCCCAAACGGTCATCGAGCTCGCTGATCGTCGAGCACAAGGCGAGCTCTCGCCGACGTTGTCCGCCGACGGGATATCCGGTGAGGTACCAGCTGACGTGTTTGCGGAAGTCGCGCACGCCCGCGCCTTCGTCCCCGAAGAGGGCAACCAGTCGTCGCGCATGGTCACGCATGACTGCGATCACACCACCGAGGTTCGGCGCCGGTTGCACGGACCGACCGGCGAACGCGTCGACAAGGTCGCGGAACAGCCATGGTCGCCCCAAACAACCCCGCCCGATGACCACTCCGTCGCAGCCGGTCTGATCCATCATGCGCAGCGCATCGTGCGCTTCCCAGATGTCGCCGTTTCCCAAGATTGGAACACCGGGGATCGCCGATTTCAGTTCCCCGATCGCAGTCCAGTCGGCGTCGCCCGAGTAGAGCTGCTCGGCCGTTCGGGCATGCAGCGCAATCGCCGCGGCCCCCGCATCGGCTGCGGCCTGCGCGGCCGGGAGGAAGGTGTGATGCCCATCGTCGACTCCGATGCGCATCTTGACGGTGACCGGCGCGGGGCCGGCTACGCGCACCGCGGCGTCGACGATGGAGTGCAGCAACCGTGCGTGCACCGGAAGGGCCGCCCCTCCACCTTTCCTGGTGACCTTGGCGGCCGGGCAACCAAAGTTGAGATCGATGTGGTGCACGCCGTGATCGGCCACCAGACGACGCGCGGCTTCGGCGGTGAACTCCGGGTCCACTCCGTAGAGCTGAACACTCCGCACTTCCTCATCGGGACCAAACGCCAACATGCGGGTGGTGCGTTCGTTCCGCTCGACGAACGCGCGCGCGGAGATCATCTCGCTTACGTAGAGACCCGCTCCGTACGAGCGGCAGAGCGAACGGAAGGCAGAGTTCGTGACCCCGGCCATGGGTGCAAGCACCACGGGTGGGTCGACCGACAGCGTGCCGATCCTCAGTTCCACAGGTCCACCATTTCGACACCCAGCGTGGCGAGCAGTGAGCGCAAGGCCGGCAGCGAGAGACCGATCACGTTGCTGGGATCACCATCGACGCCGTCGATGAACGGTGCCGCAAACCCCTCGAGCGTGAACGCGCCGGCAACCTCCATGGGCTCACCGGTCGCGATGTAGTGCTCGAGCTCCGCGTCGCTCGGTGAACCGAAGCGCACCGTGGTGGCCACCACGGCCTCGACCGTCCGACCAGTCGGGGGGTGCACGAGACAGTGGCCAGTCATGAGGATGCCCGAACGGCTCCGCATCACGTGCCACCGGGCGCGCACCTCCTCAGCGTCCGCAGGCTTCCCCTGGGCGACACCGTCGAGATCGAGCATGGAGTCGCAGCCCACGATCACCGCGTCGACGTCGGCGAAGTGCGCCGCCGCTGCGTGCGCCTTCCGGCGAGCAAGCGTGGAGACCACCAGTTTGGTTGCGCCGATGACATCGTCCTCGGGCACGCCAGTGACGAAGATCTCGGGCGCGAATCCCGCTGACTCCAGCAGCCGTCGGCGGGCGGGCGACGCTGACGCGAGGACGAGTCGAGGGGTTGGCATGGCGCGCCAGCGTAGGCGGGCCCAGATTTTCTGAGCGAACGCGCGAATTCCGTTCAATGTCGCCCCCGCCGCGTGCCGAAAACCAATTCGTGGAGAAGGGGCGCCGAACGCTGGCCGCGCTGTGTGCGACGGCGGTTCTGGGACTGGCCGCGTGTACTGCCAGCTCAACGCCGAGTCCCGTCACGCCCGAAGGCGTCACGAGAACAACCACACGAGCGGTCTCGACGACCACCCGGACGCGTCTGGCGCGACGCCCCTCGCCCAAGACCACTGCGGCACCCGCCACCACCACGACAACGCAGTCAGGCGCACCCACAACTCCGACGCTCAGCACCGTGCGCGGCTGCACATTGATGCCGGCAAACTCGATCTTCCACGCCGACATCACGGGCGCGTCGGTGATCCCGCAGTCGAGCGCGTGGACTGCCACCATCGGCGGCACGTTGCGGGCCGGATACGGCGGCTTCTGGGAAAACACCACCTTCGGCATCCCGGTGAACTTCGTGCCCGCCGACCGAGCGAAGGAAACGGTGGTGTTCAACCGCGGGTACTCCTCGTCGGGCCCCGGGATCGACAATCGCCCGTACGCGATTCCTGACTACCCGCTGGTCGAGGGTATGCCGGCAGCGCCAGCCTACGACCGGCATCTCCTCGTGCTGCAAGAGGGCACGTGCATCATGCAGGAACTGATCAACGTGGCCAACGGGGTGGAGCTGCCGCCCGCGGGACTCGGCGATGCACTGGCAAATGCCGTCTACGCGAGCGCCTTCGGATCGACATGGCTTGCGCAAGGCGGCGTGCAGTACGACCTGAACTCGAACGCCTACTTCGACGACCGCGGATGGGCGGACGCAGCACATCTCCCGATGTATCCACTCAAGGTGCGACCCGATGAAGTGGCTCGTGGTGTGATCGACCACATGATCGGCGCCGTCATCGCGGCCGACCGTGGCCATGGCAGCGTGTGGCCGGCGCGCGCCGGCGACGGCACCCGCCCAGACGCTTCGGGCGTGCCGATGGGATCGGTACTGCGCCTGCGCGCCGACTTCGACCTCTCACGGTTCGGCCCGTACGCCCAGACCGTACTGCGGGCGTTGCAGGTACACGGAGCGGTGATCCATGACTCTGGTCCCGCGACCGAGGGCCTCCACATCACCGGCGTGTCGAACGGATGGACCGACGAGGCGGCCCGCGCCACGATGCAGCGCGAACTCAGCACCGTGCCGCTCTCGGCGTTCGACATCGTGGACGTGACCCCAATGGCAGCCTCGCCCGCAACCAGCTGGCAGGTTCGGTGAGCGCGGACGCATAGGTCGTTTGGCCCAGGCGATCGCACCCTTGGCCCAGGCGATCGCACCCCGCAAAAAATTCTCGAGCACCACGCGCACCCAGCGAAGTTTGGGGATCGAGGCCATGGCCTCTGGACGCCGATCATGGTTCAACACGAGGACCCCCGATCGCCCTGGAGTTCATCGTGCTCAGCACTCGACGCCGCGCCTGTGCGTTGTTGACGTTCGCCGCCATTCTCGTCGGATCGATCTCGAGCGTGGAGGTCGCTGACGCCCAGACCCGCTCGGGTTGGTTCCGCTGGTGGTCCTCACGCAGGACGATCACCACCTTGGCGCCCACCACCACTGGCGCAGCCACGACGACCGCGCTCATCACCACGACAGCCGCCACAACCACGGCGGCACCGAGCACCACCGCGCAAGTCACCACGACGCTCACGCCCACCACCACAGCAGCGGCAACGACGTCCACCCCTCCCCGGCCGCAGTCGATCACGGCCGCAGGACTGTCGACGTTCCGCGGTTGCACGCTCATGCCGGCCAACACGATCTTCCACGCCGACGTCCGCGCCCTCCCGACCCACGCACAGTCGGCCACGTGGCTCGACACGCTGGGCGCAAACCGGGGCGGAGGGCTGAAGGCGGCGTGGGGCGGCGACCAGTGGATGGGGAACACCGCCGGAATGCCGGTGAACATCGCCAGTGCGTCCCAACCGAACGAGAACGTGATCTTCAACCGCGGCTACGCCACGAGCGGTCCGAGCATCGATGACCGTACGTACGCAATCCCGGACTACCCGCTGGTCGAAGGCATGCCTTCCGCGCCTGCGTACGACCGCCACCTGATGGTGTTCCAAGAAGGATCGTGCCGCTCCCAGGAGCTCTACAACGTTGCGAACGGCGTGGAGCTGCCGGCCAACAGCATCAACGACGCACTCGGCAATGCCATCTACGCAAACGCGTACGGTGCGTCGTGGATCGCAGAAGCGGGCGTGCAGTTCGACATGAATTCGGCGCTGTACCCAACGCGCGGAGAGGCCAACGCATCGCACCTGCCCTACCTGCCGCTCATGTTGCGGCCCGATGAGCTAACCCGCGGTTCCATCGACCACATGTTGGGAATCACGATCGGCAAGGACCGGGGCCGGGGATTTGCGTGGCCCGCGCTCGCCGGTGACGGAACCGCCACCTCTGCGAATGCGATACCAATGGGCACGGTGTTCCGCCTGCGCAGCGACGTGGACATCACGAAGTACTCACCGAGCGCCCAGGTCATCCTGCGGGCCCTGCAGAAGCATGGTGCGGTGATCTACGACTCGTTCAACGCCGGACCCGATGGCGCCACCCTCTTGGCGATGGGCAACGGTTGGACTGGCACCGATTACCTCTCGACGCAACGAGAGTTGAACGGACTGGCGATGAATCTCTTCGAGGCCGTCAACGTGTCGAGTCTGGCAGTGAGCCCGGCCACCAGCTGGCAGACCCGCTGACCGCGAGGAACACAGCTGGCGCGGATCCGACCCGTTAGGGTCGGGAGATGGATTCGTCGCTTGTGGTCACGCTGCTGACGCTCGCGATTGCGGCCGCCGCGTCACCGTTCAGCTTGGTGTGTTTCGCACTGGTGCTGGCCAGCAACCGCGGACCGCGCAACGGGTTCCTCTTCATCCTGGGTTGGATCGCCACCGTCATATTGCTGGGCCTGGCCACCGCCGCGCTCGGAAGCAACATCCGCATCTCCGAGAACAACGTTGCCGGCAACGTCACGCTGGTCATCGAGCTGATCTTGGGCGTCGTGCTGCTGGTGGCGTGGGTTCGGCGCCGCCTGCACCCGCCGGCTCCTCGTGAGGAGCAACCACCGAAGCCGCCCCCGGCTTGGGAAACGCGACTCCGCAACCTTGGCCCGGTCACTGCGTTCGTGGCCGGCGGACTCGTACAGACCTGGCCGGTCATGCTGGCGGCCGCAGCCGAAGTGGCCCGACGACACTTGGGCGTTGCCGAAACCATGGCGTACATGACGCTCTTCGCGTTGGGCACCACTGCGGGCCTCTGGGTGCTCGAAGTGTTGGCGCTGCGCAATCCCAACAGTGTCCAAGAACGCTTCGAGCGGCTGCGGGCCGCCATCGATCGCCACCGCAACAGCGTGCTCAACTGGGTCTACCTGCTGGGCGGCTTGTGGTTGGTGTCCAGCGCCACCTACGGCCTCGCCACCTGATCGTGGGGTCCTCACCCGCACTGCAGAGCATTTGGGTTCTGGGCGACCAACTGAACCGTCGACTCGGTCCGCTGGATCACGCCACCCCCGCAGACGCGCGGATCTTGATGGTCGAGAGCACGGCGAAGCTGCGTTCGAAACCGTGGCATCGCCAGCGCGCGCACCTGGTGATCACGGCCATGCGGCGGTTCGCAGCCGAGCTCACCGCCGAAGGATTCGAGGTCGACTACCGAACCGCCGACTCCTTGGAGTCCGGCTACCGCGCGCACTGCGACGCGTTCGATCCACCGAAGGTCGTCGCCATGGCACCGGCGTCGTGGGACGGCCGGCAGTTGCTGACGCACTTGGGCGTCGACACCGTTGCCTCGAACCAGTTCCTGTGCGACCCCGACGAATACCGGGCGTGGGCCGCGGGCAAGAAGCGCGTGAAGATGGAGGACTTCTACCGGTGGCAACGCCAGCGCCTCGGATACCTCATGGATGGGGACGAGCCCGCCGGCGGTCGCTGGAACTTCGACGCCGAGAACCGTGAGCCACCACCGCGGGACGGCGGTTCATGGCCCGAGCCCCTGCGCACGCCGCTCGATGATCTCGACCACGTCGTACTGAGTGAACTCCCCGACACATGTTGGGGCGACCCGCCCGATGGCACGTGGGCCACGTCGCGAGCGGAAGCACTGCGGCGGCTCGACTACGCCGTCGACGAGATTCTCCCCCTCTTCGGCCCCCACGAAGACGCAATGCTCTCGACGAACTGGCACCTTGCCCACACACTGCTCAGTCCGTACCTGAATCTGGGCCTGCTCCTACCCGACGAAGTGTGCGACCGCGCCGAAGTCGCATATCGCGGCGGCTCGGTACCGATCGCGTCGGCCGAAGGGTTCATCCGCCAGATCATCGGATGGCGCGAATACGTGTGGTGTCGCTACTGGGAGTGGATGCCGGACTACCGGCGAGAGAACCAACTCGACGCGCACCGGGCGCTGCCGCCGGTCCTTCAGGGCAGCACCACCCAGATGCGCTGCGTCGAGCACGTGATGCGCGATCTCACGCGCTACGGCTGGACCCATCACATCCAGCGCCTCATGATCCTGGGCAACCTCGCGTTGCTCTCCGGGGTGGACCCGTGGCTGATGACCGAATGGATGTGGTCGGGGTTCGTCGACGGCGCCGAGTGGGTGATGTTGCCGAACGTCGTCGGCATGGCCTTACATGCCGATGGCGGCCGTATGGCCACCAAGCCCTACGCCGCCGGCGGCGCGTACATCGACCGCATGAGCGACTACTGCAAGGAATGCCGCTTCGACCGCAAGCAACGGGTGGGCGACGACGCCTGCCCCTTCACCACGTTGTACTGGTCCTTCCTCGACCGACACCGCGAGCCGTTCCTGCGCAACGCGCGCGTCGCCCAGCAGGTGCGCGCCGCCGACCGACTTTCGGACCTCGATGCCGTGCGCGCCCGAGCCGACACCGTCCTGGCGATGCTCGACGCCGGCACGCTCTGAGTTCACGACTTGTCCGATTTGCACGCTTCGCGACGTGGCGCCTAGCCTGAATGGACTCCAAGGAGGGAGCTCGTGAGCAAGATCCGTGCCGTCGCCAGCACTGCATCCCCCGGTCCACTGCGCCCGCGCATCGTTGAGCGGATCACCCGGGGCCTCACCACCATGCAACTGGCCATCGACGCCATCGACGGCACCGTCATCGTCGGCACCGAGAACGACGGGCTCCAGCTCGAGTTCCGGTTCGGCTTCGATGCGCACCGCAAGGAGGCGCCCGAGATCGCCGAGGCACTCGCCATGGGAATTGCGTTGCGCGCGGGTGTGCCCGACTGGCCCTGGGACATCACCGCCACTGAGATCGACCTCGGCGTGCCCGAAGTCGCCATGACCATCGACGAAGTTGCGGCGGCGGTGGGCGTCACGCGGGCGCTCGTTCCCGCAGTGATCGCGCTCCCCACGTTCCCACCGGCGTTCGCCACCGAGCGCGGCCGCATCTGGGACGCGGCGGCCGTGCTCCGTCATCCGCTGAGCGTCACTGCCGCCTCCGCCTGAACCACCCGGCGCGATCCACGCACGCCGCGCGCGCGCAGATCGCCGCGGGTTCACGGGAAGCCGCCGACGCGCCAGATCAGTGCGGGCCGCGCATCGCCGCGCGTACACCGAACAGGTCGCGCGTGAGTACCTCGGCCAGTTCGGACTCAGGAACCGGCCGACACAGCCCGAAGCCACTGACCTTGCTGCACTGGATCGCGGCCAAGTACGCGAGCTGCGCCTCGGTCTCCACGCCCTCGGCAATCACGCGAAGCCCCAACGCACGACCCAAGTTGTTCACGACGGCGACGATGGGCGCGGTGTTCTCGTCGCCTTCGGCATCAAGCGCAGCTACGAAGCTCTGGTCGATCTTGATTGCATCGACGCGGAACCGCTGCAGGTACGTGAGCGACGAGTAGCCGGTGCCGAAATCGTCGAGCGCCAGTCGACAACCGGCTTCGCGGAGTCGCATGAAGTTTCGGCTCGCCGTGGCATTGGTCTCGAGGAACACCGACTCGGTCACCTCGAATCCGAACGCCGATGGTGACAGGCCCACCCGCCAGAGTTCGGCCAAGACGTAGTCGGCGAACCCGTCTTCGACGAGTTGGTGCGCCGAAGCGTTCACCCACATGGTGCGCGGCGCTGCAGGGTTGTCGTATTCCAAGCGGCGCGCCGCCTCGGCCGCCTCGCCGACGACCCACGCACCGATCTCTACGATCATGCCGTTCGCTTCGGCATCGGGAATGAACGCGCCCGGGAACTGCAGCCCGTGCCCGGCACGGTCCCACCGGATGAGCGCCTCGGTGCCCACGATCCGTCCGGTCGCCACGTCGAACTCCGGCTGGTAGTGCAACACGAACTCGTGCGCGCTGAGCGCTGCGGCCAACGCGCCGCGCATCTCGACCCGGCGCTCCACCCGCTCGCGGAGGTCTTGGTTGAAGAGTTCGACGTGGTTGGCGCCGGCGCTCTTGGCGGTATGCAGCGCCACCCCGGCGTCGCGCAGCATGCCATCGCCACCGATCTCGGGCTCGCCCACGGCAATCCCGATGCTGCACGTGAGGCGATGTTCGACACCAGCGATCACGAATGGCTCGTTCAGTGTTGCCCGGATCGCGTCGGCCACGATCGCGGTGAAGGCGAAGTCTTTGACGTTGTCGATCACGAGGGCGAACTCGTCGCTGCCCATACGCGCAACGACGACAGAGGCGTACGTGAGATGCGCCAAGCGGTTGCCCACTTCCCGCAGGATGTCATCACCCCGAGCGTGGCCCAATGCGTCGCTCAGCGCTCCGAAGCCGTCGATGTCGCACACCAGAACGGCAACCGCGGCGGAATCTTCAGCGCGCCGCAGGGCCTGGTCGAGGCGGTCGCGCAACAGGGTGCGGTTGGCCAAGCCCGTGAGATCGTCGGTCAGTGCGCCGCGTCGCCGTGCATCCTCGGCGACGTGACGGTCGGTGACGTCATGGAAGTGGAGCACGATGCCACCGATGTAGGGGTCGGCGGTGAGGTTCTGGCCGGTGACCTCCATCCAGCGGTACTGACCGTCACGATGGCGAACGCGGACTTCACCTGAGTATTTCGCCTGCGGGGACTGCATCAGGTTCTCGATCACCTCGCCGAACCGTTCGCGATCGTCGGGATGCACCACTTCCGTATGGCGGAAGACGTGGCCAGAACGGGCCTGCCACCCGAGGATGCGTTCGACCGACGGGCTCATGTAGTCGATGCTTTGGTCAAGGTTGACGATCAACACCACGTCGGCTGCGCTGCGCATCAGACGCGCCAAGCGCGCTTCGCTCCGCAGGGCCGCGGTGCGTGCCTCGCGTCGGTCGGACGCGTCGCGCAGGTGCATCACAACCGCGCCGTCGGCATCGGCCACTGCGGGGTCGGCTCGCCACCATTCGGCTTCGAACCATCGCTCCGTCCCATCGGAGCCGATGCCACGGATCTCGACGGGGCCACTGTGCCCGAGGCGCGACGCGGCTCGCCGGTGGTACAGCACCGACGCCAGCTCGTCGGGGTGGACCCACTCCGCAGCGAGCTTCCCGACCATCTCCCCCGGCTCGAAACCGAGGACCCTGGCTATGGCGGGGCTTGCGTACACGACGCCCGAGTCAGGAACCACTACGAGCGCGGCGTCGGCGCTGTGGGCGAGCACCTGCTGGATGTACTGCTGGTCGGGAGGGGGTTCCTCCTCCCGGTTCCAGCCGATCGACTCGGTCCCGCTCACCGTGGTCTCCTCGGCCCATGCGAAGGCAACGTGGGCAGCGTAGAGACCCTAAGCCCTCATGAACAGGGGAAACGTCCGAATTCCAGGGCCCAGCGCACTGCCCGACAGACGGGTCCGACGGCGGGATCCGAATACGCGTGCCCCATCCCCTCGACCAGGTCGAGGCGGGCGGGACCACCGGCCGCGGCATGGAGCTTCTCGGCTTCCTCGGGGCGGATGAACCGATCCGCCCGCCCGTGCACCACCGCCAGCGGGATGCGGAGCGACCCCGCCAGCTCGACGGGCGCCGCCGCACCCGACCATCCGCCGGCCAGTCGCACGCCGAGCGCCCGACGCGCCAGGTAGCGCCCCGGCGAGGTCTGAGTAATGAGCGCCGCCGCTGCACTCTGCAGGGTGCGGGGAACCCGCCATTCCGCCGGCCCCGAGACGGTCACCACCCCGGCGACGGACTGTTGCGCGGCATGGCGCAACACGGCCACCGCCCCCATGGACGCACCCACGAGCACCACGCGATCAGCCGTGGCGTGAGCGAGTGCGCTCGCCGCGGCAACGTCGTGATGCTCGAGATCACCGAGGGTGCACTCACCACGTGACTCGCGATGACCGCGGCCGGTGTAGGACACAACGTGATGTCCTTCCGCAGCCAGCGCTTCAGCCATACCCACCACGGTGGCGTCGTCTTTCGACGCGCCAAACCCATGCACCAGGACCACGGCGCTCCCCGAAGCGGAAACCGCAGGCCATTCGCGTACTGCGAGTTGCACTCCGTCGCTCGTTGCGATCCAGCGTGTCACGGTTCGTTCGATGAACCAACGGTACCCCCGGAATGAAGGACACAACGCGCGCGGTTGCCGTGGTGGGTCTCGCGTACCTGGCCGGCGCAATTCCGTTCTCCAACCTCATGGCCCACGCGCGAGCGCGCGTCGACTTGCGTACGGTCGGTTCGGGCACGGTGTCCGGTTCCGGCCTCTATGAGGTTGCCGGCGTCGTTCCCCTTGCGCTCGCCGGCTCCGCCGAACTCGCCGCCGGTGCCATCGGCCCGTTGCTGGCGGGGCCCGATCGCCCGGTGCTCAGCGCGGTCGCAGCGGCCGCCGCCGTGAGTGGTCACAACTGGTCGGTGTTCCTGCGCGGCGCGGGCGGGCGCGGGATCGCACCGGCACTCGGCGCAATGGCCGTACGCGACTGGCCGGGCATGGTGCCGCTGTTGGCTGGCATCACCGTCGGCCGCCTCACGGCGAACACCGGCCTCGGCGGATTCGTGGGCGCGCTCGCAGTTCCACCCACACTGGCTGAGACGCGGGGCCGGAATGGCGCCGCGATGGGCGTGGCGGTCATCGCGCCCATGCTCATCAAACGCGTCTTGGGCAACCGGCGTCTCGACCGTCCCAACCGAAAGCAATACCTGACCCGGCTCGTGTTCGATCGTGACGAAATGGGGCCCCCGCGATGACGGTGGGCATCGTCGTCGACAGCGCAGCGTCACTTCCGCGCGACCTCGCCGGGCAACTCGGGATCGCGATCGTGCCCATGACCCTGGTGCTTGATGATCGACCAGTCCCCGACCACGCAATCGACCACGCCACGCTGCTCGAACGGTTGGCCCACGGACCAATCGAAACGTCGGGGCCGAACCCGGCGGAGTTCCTGACTGCGATTCGTGACGCGCACGGGCGGTTCGACGAAGTGCTCGTACTCACGCTGTCGACCGAGATGAGCAGCACGTTCGGAGCAGCCACCGCTGCGGCAAGGGAGGATGCCGGGCCCACGCAAGTCATCGACACACGTTCCGCGGCGGGCGGCGAGGGGCTGGTTGCGCTGGCGGCGGCAGGGTGTGCGCACGATGGCGGATCCCTGGCCGAGGTCGCCACCGCGGCTCGGGCCGTCATCGATCGCGTGCACGTAGTGGCGTGCGTCGATGACCTCGCCTCCTTGGCGCGCAGCGGTCGCGTACCGGACATCGCCCAACGGGCCGCCACCACCTTTCAGGTCAAACCACTGTTCGAGTTCCGCGAGGGAACGGCGCACGCCCTCACGCCCGCGCACGGCACGCGGGCGGCAACTCGCCACATCGTCCAGCGGTGTCTCGATGATCGCCCCCACCCCGAGAGCCGCCTGCACTCTGCGATCCTGCAGGGCGAGGACCCTGCGCCCGCGCTCGACCTCCAGCACGTGATGCTCCAGGTCGCGCCCGACGCCGACTGGTTCGTCGGCTCGTTCGGACCAGTGATGCTGGCGCACGTCGGGCCCCACCTCTTCGGCCTCGCATGGTGGTGGGAGGGGTGAGGCGCGCTGGTACGGTCGGCGGCGCAACCGCCCATCCTCCAAGGAGCAGCAATGACCCGCCCCGCAGCCCTCGGACGAATGCGCGCCATCGTCTTCGACGCGCGCGACTACAAGGCGCTGGCTCAGTTCTGGGTCACCATGCTCGACCTCACCGTGAAGAACGACTGGCCCGAATGGATCGAGACCGAGCCGAACGAATCCGGCCTGCAACTCGCCTTCCAGCCCGCCGCGCGCGAGACCGGTGCCGGCGCGCTCTCCATCGACGTCGAGGTCGCCGACTTCGACGCCGCACAGGCGCGTGCCGAGTCGTTGGGCGCCGCCTTGGTGGAGGTCGGCCACTACACGCCCGACGAAGAACACCGCATCATGACCGACCCCGAGGGCAACCGGTTCACGCTCGTGTCGGGCGAGGCCTACCAGTACGACGGCACGACGCCCGTGAACGAGGCCGGCGCTCCGACCGATCCACAGTGACCGACTCGGCGGAGACCTCGCTCGACGAAGCCGCCGCCGGTGCCATCGCCTGTCTGCGTGCCACCGTGGGCGCGGTCAGCGCCGACAATGCGCACCCGCTGAACGACACGCAGTACGCCGTGCTCGACGCAGTGGCCCGCGTGGTGTTCGGCCTCGACGTTGCGGTCCGAACGCTCCAACCGCTCAGCGCCGAGGAGACCGCGCAACTCATCGTCGATCCAGCGGTGCGGCTCCGGCTCGTCGAACTGATGGTCACCATCGAACTGGTGCTCCACCCACTTCCCCATGCCGTGGCGAAGTCGGTCGATCGCTACGCCACGGTTCTGGGAGTGAACGAGCCGATGGTTCGGGCCGCCCGCGAGTACGCATCGGAACATCTCGTGCTGATGCACGCCGATATCTCGCGCAACAGTTGGTACCGCGAAGAGAAGCTTCGCGAGACGCGCCTGGGGAAACTCGGCGAACTGGTGCGTTCGAAGTTGGCGATGTTCGGCGTACGGCCCGATCCACAGATCGAGGCGAAGTGGGCTGCGTTGGCCGACTGTCCTACGGGAAGCTGGGGCCGCGCCGTCTTCGACTTCTACGGTGAGAACGACTTCCCACTGCCAGGCTCGCGCAACGGCATCGAAGAGGTGGGCGCGCGCCATGACTGGGTGCACGTGCTCGCCGGCTACCCGCCCTCACCCGAAGGCGAGATCGACGTCTTTTCATTCATTGCCGCCACCACCGATGACCCGAAGGCCTTTCCGCTCGTGGTCACCACGTTCGCAATGTTCCAGGACTACAGCCTCACGCGCGTGCACGGGAAGAAGATCGTCATTGCCCGGGCCGACACGCTGAGCGATCCGCTGGCCCCCGAGCACTTCGCGGAGGCCGTCTACCGCGGCATCCGGTGCAATGTCGACGTCATGGCAATCGATCACTTCGAGTACGCGAACCGCGACCTCGAGGAGCTCCGGGCCGAGTTCAACATCCCTCCCCTGCGCGACTTCACTGCGGACTGACGGACGTTGACGCCGAGCCTCGGCTCGGCACCCGTTCAACGCGCCAAAGCGCAACGGGGGTCAGCACCGCGGTGATTGCGCAGACCGCGCCGATCACGAGCATGGCGGGACGGAGTGCGTCCACGAACGCCAGATTCGGGGCCACACCAGCGCGAAGGTTGGCTTGCTGCACGCCGTTGAACACCGCACCGACCATTGCCAACCCCACCAGCGTGCCGATCTGACGCACACCGTTGACCGTGCCGGACGCCTCACCCATTGCCGAATCCGGTACCGCGTCGAGAGCGGCGAAGTTCGAGACGTCGAACACGCCCGCCTGTCCGCACCCGGCGAGGAACAACCCGACGAGCGAGAGCACGATGCCACTCTCCAACGAGATCGCGCCGAAGCATGCGAACGACACGGCCAGCAGGGCGGCACCGCCGCCCATGAGCACGCTCACGCGTATGCGCCCGATGGCCCTCCCGACCAGCGGCGCGCACGCAGCCAGCGGAATGGTGAACGCAAGGAACACCACACCGGTTGCACTGGGTGAGAGGTTCCGAACCTGCTGCAGATACAAGGTGAGTTGGAACATCGTGACCCCGAATGCCATATTGCCCACGAACGCCACGGCATTCGGCACGCTGAAGCGCGCGCGCCGCCACATCTGCAGGTGGATCAGCGGTACCGGAACCATGCGCTCGGCGATGAAGAACGCCACCAGCAAGACGACCCCGCTCACCAAACCGGTCACCACGGCGGCGTTGGACCAGCCGACCTCGGGGCCACGCACGAGTCCGAAGACCAGCGCGAACAGCCCCATGGTCAACAGGCCAGTACCGATCCAGTCGATGTGGCGACTCGCACCGTCCTCCCGCGTCTCCTGACACCACGTGTACGTGAGCACCACGCTGATCACGATGATGGGGATCTGGAACAGGAAGAACCAACGCCACGACAGCCATTGGGTGATCACCCCGCCGACCAGGGGGCCGATGGCGGAGCCCACGCCGCCGATCGCTCCATAGATTCCCAACGCATAGCCCCGGCGCTCGGGGACGAACGCACTGTCGACGATGGCCAGTGATGTGGCCGCCACCAACGACGCCGCGACGCCACTGGCGGCACGCGCCGCGATCAGGATGGTGGCGTTCGGCGCGCTGGCCGCAACCAATGAACCCAACGCCAAGAACCCGAGCCCGATGACGCAGAGCTTGCGGCGACCGAACAGATCACCGAGGCGGCCCGCCGCGATGAGCGGTGCTGCCATGAACAACAGATAGATGTTGGCGATCCACTGCAGCGTGGCGGTGGTGCCGTTCAGTTCGCGGCCGATGGTGGGCAGCGCGGTGTTGAGCCCGAAGAAGTCGATGGTGACGATGACGTTGGCGACCGCCATCGCGCTCAACGCGCGCCACGGCCGCGAGGTCTCGATCACGCTTCGACGCTAACTGCTGCGCAACGGCGGAAGGGTCAACTCTTGGGGTTGGCCGGTGCAGCAGCAGTCGCAGCAGTCGCAGCAGTCGCAGCAGTTGCCGCAGCCACCGCATCGACTTCGGCCTGCTGGTCGGGGCGCTCGGTCTGGTCATGCGCGCCCATCGGGACAGTGGCCTGCTTCACCCGGTGCCGGGGAAGACCCACCAACGCCACCACGCCGGCGATGAGCATCATCACGCCGAGCCCACGGAAGGCGATCTGGCTCGCCTGGGCGAAGTCGAGTCGCACGGCCTGGAACACCGCTTGGGCGTTCGGGCCGAAGGCACTGAACGCATTGGTGGGCGCGCCTCCGCTCGAACCATGAAGGGCATTCGCGATGTCGCCGGCGGTCTGCTTACCCACGCCGTAGGGCCGGAGCGAGTCCGCGATGTTGTTGCGCAGCGCGAGCGATTGCCACGTACCCAGGAGCGCCAGCCCGAGACCGGCGCCGTAGTTCCGCGCGGTCTGCGTGATACCGGTGGCCTGGCCGTAGTCGTCCTGAGGAACCTGGTTGACCGCGTCGGTGTTGCTGGACCCGATCACCAATCCGATGCCGAACCCGGCCACGACCATCCACGGCCACTGGGTGTTCTCGTTGAGCCCGACCAGACGCTGCGACCAGGCGAAGAAGCCAGCTGCGCCGATGAACCCGCCCCAGATGGCGGCGCGGCGCGCGGCGTTGCGGTCGAGGAGTCGACCGCCGACCTGGACGCCCGGCGCGAAACCGGCGAAGAGGATCAGCAAGTAGGTGCCGGCGTTCGAGGCCGACCAACCCAACCCGACCTGCGCGTACACGCTGGCAAAGAAGAACACGGGCACGAACGCCGCACACGCGAACAACAAGACGAGGTTCTGAGTGAAGAACACCCGATTTTCGAAGAACTTGATCTGGACCAACGGATGCTTGCGGTGCCGTTCGAAGATCACGAAGCAGCCGATGAGCGCCGCACCGCCCAGCACGCAGGCCATGGTGGCGTTGCTCTCGATCCCCCACGACGACGCCTGTTGCAGACCGAGCACGCTGAGCCCCATGCCGGCGATGATGAGCACTGCACCAGGCCAGTCGATCGGCGCCTTCACGCGGGCGTTCTCGGGTCGGGCGATCGCCACCAACAGGAGCCCGACGATTGCGACGGGCACGTTGATCCAGAAAATCGTGCGCCACGACACCTGAATGAGGTAGGCACCGGCGAACGGCCCCACGGCCGTGAGCAGTCCGGCGCACGCGAAAAACGTGGCGACCGCTTTGCCGCGCCGCTCCTTGGGGAACGAACGCATCACGATGGCAAGCGCCGCCGGATACATGAACGCCGCACCGATGCCCTGCACGATGCGCATGCCCGTGAGCCAGTACTCAGCGCTGCTGTTCGCAGGCGTGGCACCACAGAGTGCCGAGGCGGTCACGAACACCAACGCGCCACCGATGACAACGGTGCGATACCCCAGGACGTCGGCCACGCGTCCCCCGAGCGCAAAGAACGCGGCGAGCGCTACGAGGTATCCCGTCACCATCCACTGCAACCCGTTGCTGGAGAGTCCGAGACCCTGCTGGATCTTCGGGGCGGCAATCGACACGATCGTCATGTCGATCTGGGTCATGCTGACCACGACGATCATGGCAGCCAGCACCAGCTTGGGCGATCGTGGCGGCGTTTCCTGCGTCACTTCGCTCGTACTCATCCTTCAATCAGCCCTTGGTCACAGCGATGCACAGCACCGCCAACGAAATTGACATACCGAAGTCCCATACCAAGATGAGGGTGTTGTTCGGTGCGTAGTTGCGTTCGCGAACGATCTCCACAACGTGGTTGACCCCCGCCAGGAACAGAAACGCGATCACTGGGATCGAGATGGTCACCAGCGCCTCGGCCCCTTTGGTGATTGCGTAGAGGCACGCCAGTCCCATACCGAGCGATGCCGCAGCCAACTCGTACTGGAACCCGTTGGTCACCCAGCCGATCGACGCCGCGGTCTTCTTCGCGAACACCGAATGCATGACCGACGACGCAATGAAAACGAACCCAACGAACCACAGCATCCACCGCAGGTCCGAAGCGGCCGTGGACTCACCGGCGACTGCCCCCGTCGGCGTCGCGCCACTGAGCGCAAACGCCCACGCGACCACGAACAGTCCCGGCAGGACAAGGCTGCCAACGGTGATGCGGGCCGCCGGTGACGGTTCGGCGGCCGACGCAGGCGGTTGGATTGCGGAACTGGCCATATCGGCCTCCTCAGCTCGGCAGCAAACGATGAATCGACTCGTGTCGCGCGCGCCTTGAGGACAGCAACCCGCCCCGCTCATAAAGTCGGTGTGACGCTCAACCACAGGAGGGCAGCCGCCATGACCCGTAACGTCGTCGCTGACGGAACCGGCGTTCAGATGCACACTTCGGGCGCAGTCGATCCGACCGAGGCCCGGTATGCACAGAAGAAGGTGGCCGGACTCGCACCACTGGCGCCGGCACCGGTCCTGGCCGCCCACTTGGCCGTCATCTGCCACCCCGACCCAGCCATGGATCGGCCCGCCGAGATGAAGGCATCGATCGACGTGAACGGTCGAGTGGTGCGCGCGCACGTCGCCGCGCCGACCCTGCACGAGGCGGCCGACGCGCTCGAGGACCGCCTGCGCGGCTCCCTTGAGCGGTTGGCTCACCGAGCCGACGACACACGCCGGCGCCACGCAAAGGGCGAGTGGCACCACGGCGACGAGCGCACGCTTCGCCCGGGATATTTCCCGCGCCCCGACGACGAGCGCGAGGTCGTGACCCACAAGAGCTACGCAATCGGCGACTGCACCGCCGAGGAAGCCGCCGACGAACTCGAACTACTCGACCACGATTTCTTCTTGTTCCACGACATCGAGACCGATGCCGACGAGGTGATCGCTCGTCACCCCGGCAACGGGTACACCCTCTATTCCTCCTCACCGCTGTTGCCAGTGCGGGTCTCCGCCCCAACAATCGAACCAAGCGAAGTCCGTCCGACCACGATGGCGCTCGACGACGCGATTGCACTGCTCGACGCCACCGACGCGCCGTTCGTGTTCTTCTTCGACGCCGCAACCGAACGCGGCCAAGTGGTCTATCGTCGCTACGACGGGCACTACGGCGTGATCGAACCCGCTGACCTCTGAGCCAGCGCGGCGCGCTTCGAGCCCAGCGCCGGATCCCCGTTCGATTGCGGGCGCTTGCGGCGCGAGAGCCCGCAGCAGAGTGCACCCAGGCCGCTGCTGGACGCACCGGCCATCGCCGGCATCTCGGTACCGGCGCCCAACCAGGGAATTCCGAGTTCAACCCTGACCCCAACCAGGTCGATGACCTGCCTGAGAACTCAGGCTGGGGGACAGTGCAAATGGGGACGATCGCCAAGGTCTTGCTCGTCGACGACGATCCTGACATCCGCATGTTGGGACAGCTCTGCCTGCAGCGGGTGGGCGGCTGGGATGTGACGGCAGTGGCCTCGGGCGACGAGGCGATTGTTGCGGCGGCCCAGGACCTCCCTGACCTCATCGTGCTCGACATGATGATGCCAGGACGTGACGGACTTTCCACATTGGGAGCACTACGTCGTCAACCGGCGACCGCTCAGATCCCGGTGGTCTTCATGACCGCGAAGGTGCAACGCGCCGAAGTGGAGGCCTACCTCGCGTGCGGCGCGCAGGGCGTCGTCACCAAACCGTTCGATCCGATGACACTCCCCGCCGAACTCACCGCACTCACGGCCCCAGACACGGATCTGCACTGACATGTTCCAAGCGAGCTCTGAAACCGATGCGATGCGTTCGATCTTCGACAGTATCGCTGACGCGATTGTGGTGATCGACACCCACGGCACGATCCACATCGCGAATCAAGCCGCGGGGCGCATGTTCGGATACACCAACAACGAGTTGATCGGTGCCAACGTGCAGATCCTCATGTGCGACGCTGATCGTGCGCCCCATGCCGCAGGTCTTGCACGACAACAGAGTGAATTAGCCCACGCCGTCGAGGGAATGCGCGCTGAACTCACTGGCCGCCGCAAGGATGGCAGCGAGTTTCCCCTCCGACTCTCGGTGAACGAGACCACCGTGAATGGTACGCGCTGCTTCACCGGCGTGCTGTACGACCGGTCCGAGGAGCAAGCGGAACTCCAAGTGCTCTCACGCTTCGCCAACCTCCTCGAGGCGAGCGATGACTTCATCGGCATCGCGCACAATGACGGCCGCGTCCTCTTTGTTAATCCTGCTGGCATCCGCATGGTAGGTCTGCCCGCGAACATCGAATACAGCTCGCTGCACGTCGCCGACTTCTCGCCGCCCGAGGTCATGCGACAGATCTCGACGGTGGCTTTGCCGCACGCAACCCGGCACGGCACCTGGCGGGGCGAAACCAGCCTGCTGCACGCAGACGGGACTCGCATCGCGATCGACCAAGCAATCATGGCGCACTTCGACGAGAGCGGCGACGTCGCGTACTTCTCGACCATTGGACGCGACATCTCGCAGCGCAATGAGATCCAGCGCCTCCACGATCTCGAACGCACGAAGGACGAGTTCATTTCCACCGTCTCGCACGAACTCCGAACGCCGCTTACCGCCATCTACGGATCGCTTGGACTCTTGGCCAACGAAGTCGTGGCGCCGCTCCCACCCGAGGCGCTCGAGCTCGTGAACATGGCGCGCTTCAGCACCCAGCGGCTGGTCGCGCTGGTGAGCGATATCCTCGACCTCGAGAAGATGCAGAGCGGCTCGCTCGAGTTGCGAATCGACGAAGTGAGCCCTGACCAGGTGATCAGGGACGCAGTCCGCGACGTCATGCCGCTCGCCGTGGAGCGGGGAGTCACGATTTCCGTGCGCAACGATCTTCCGCCTTCCTCTCAGCTCCGAGGCGACGCGGCCCGCCTCGTGCAGGTCGTCGTCAACCTGCTCGCCAACGCAGTGAAGTTCTCGCCCGTCGGCCAGTCGGTCGAGGTAGCCGTGATGCCGGGCCGGAGCGACACCGTCACGTTCTCGGTCACCGACCACGGTCGGGGCATTGCGTCGTCGGCACTCCCCCACCTCTTCGAACCGTTCTTCCAAGTCGATGCATCCAGCACCCGCGCGGCAGGTGGTACCGGCCTCGGGCTGTCCATCTGTCAGGCGATCGTCGAGCAGCACGGCGGCTCTTGTTCTGTCGAGAGCGAGCTCGGACTGGGTTCGACCTTCCGAGTCACCATCCCCCTCGCCGGCCCATCGACCGAATCCGCGTCGCGTTTCGCGCCGATGTTCAGCTCGACCTCATGACGGCGACGAACGCACTGGGAAGCATCGACCCGACCCTGTCGAGCGCGATCGCCGAGCTGTGGGCGGGCGCGCAGAGCAATGCCCTCGAGCGAGTTGAACTGATCGAGACGTACTGCGCACACCGCTTGGCGGGCGCCGGCGACCGCGCCCAACACGATGCGGCCCACGCTGCCGCCCACAAGCTGGCCGGGACGCTCGGTACGTTCGGGCTCCCCCGTGGATCGGAGCTTGCCCGGGGCATCGAACTGGCGTTGGAAGACCCTGCGCTCGACACCGACATGTTCGTG
Organism: Acidimicrobiia bacterium; assembly: GCA_049317385.1. Taxonomy (GTDB): domain Bacteria; phylum Actinomycetota; class Acidimicrobiia; order IMCC26256; family JBMOIJ01; genus JBMOIJ01. Next base: position 13,976 of record JBMOIJ010000005.1, on the reverse strand, counting down.
CAACTCGCCACCCAAGTGGTCGAGCTGCGCGGCCTCATCACTGGGGCCGCAACCCAAGGCGACGACAACAACGGCGACGACCTGCCGGAACCGGTGATCCGCACAGCTGGAAACGTGCTGCTCGTCGGATCGGTGCGCTCGTTCATCGAAGCGGTCGAGTTCGACACGCGGCGGCGCGGCCTCGCGGTCGAACATACAACCCGCATTGCTAGCGATCTCGACCTTCACGAAACGGCCGTGCTGATCGACCTCGAAAGCGACCCCGCGGCCGCCACCGAGATCCGCCGGGCCCGTGACCATGGCGCAACAGTCCTGGTAACGGGAGTGCCCTACGACTTCACCGTTCGCAGCGCGCTGGTCAGTGCTGGAGCCGAGCTGCTGCTCCCCACCGGCACCCGACCGGTGGCCGCAGTCGACGGATTGGAGCGGCTGTTGGCGGAGCGACACTCCGCACCACGCGTCGACGTGTTCGACACCGACCCGGCGGCGGCCAACGCGCTCGCGTCGGAGTTCGCCGGCGCCGGACTCGACGCAGGTGTCGTGCCCTCGTTGGACGAGATTGCGAGCGCACCGCGCTTCCAAGACGCCATCGTGTTCGGTTCCACCGTGGATCCGCAGCGACTGGGCGATCTCGTCCGCATGCTCCGCGCCGACCCCCGATGGGACTCGGTTGCGTTGGTCGCGTTGCTCGGGAACGTGGAGGACCGCGATGGACACACCCACGCATTGATGTCAGCCGGTGCCGACGACGTGTTGGACGCCGGACGCCACGCGCTCGCACTCACCGACCGAATACGAGCTGCGACGCGACGCCACCAGGTCGTGCGCGATGCCCTGCCCGGCGGTCCGGCTGTCCACGAACCCGCATCGGGAGCCGTGGCCACCGATTCTGCACCCCCCTCCGACTCGCCCCGTCGTCTCCTCGTGGTCGATGACGACGAGACGATCACCGACCTCTTGGAGCACGTGCTCGCCGCCCGCGGCTACGAGGTCGAGACGCTGCACGACGGGATACACGCCGCCGATCTGCTCGCCGATTCCGACGAGGTCCAGCGGTTCGACGCGGTACTGCTCGACGTAAGCCTTCCCGGACTCGACGGGTTCGGCGTCCTGCGGTCCATGCAAGAGGCCAGAACGCTCCACTCGGTGCCGGTGATCATGCTCACCGCTCGCGTCCGTGAGGAGGAAGTCGTCCGGGCGTGGGAACTCGGTGCGACCGATCACGTGGCCAAGCCGTTCTCGGTCCCCGTGCTCCTGCACCGCGTGGAAGCGGCTCGGGTTCAGGCACGATGACTCGGTCGCTCCTGGTGGGCCTCACCGGGTTCGAAGCGACCGTTGTGACAGTCATTGCGGTCGGATGCCTCATCGGGCTCACCCGACGGACGCGTGCGCAACGAAGGATCACTGTTCATGCACAAGTGCGAACGGCGCTCGTCATGACCCTCGGAGCGTCGCAGCCACAATTCGAAGCGACGCTCATCGACGACCTGATGCACCTCAGCACACGGGAGCGCACCGACCTACTGGTAGGCGTCGCCACCCCTGTCGGCCCCACCGAGCGCGGCCACCTCACCTGGCTGGCTGAACGGCTCGGACTCCTCGATCGCGCGACGCGACGGCTGCGCAGCCAATTGGCCCGGCGACGCTTGCACGCACTTGCAGTCTTTGCCGCGCTCCAAGTCGACTGCGCGGAAAGTGCGGCACTGCTCGATGACTCACATCCCGAAGTGCGGGCGGCGGCGGCGTGGACGTGGCATCTGAGTCACCCGGACGACGACGCAGCACCCGTCTTGCTCCCGCTGGCTGAAGATGTCGACGGGCGGGTCCGCCATGTGGTGGCCGAGATCCTCGCCCGCCGGGGCGCCAACGGCTGCGCCGTAGCGTCCCGCCTCCTCCAAACGGATTCCTCGCGCGCTCGCACGTGTGCATTGATGGCCGCAACTCGGTTGGCCACTCCGGAACTCTGCGCAGCTGTCGTGACTGCCGCCAACGATGCGAACGCGCAGGAACGGGTGCTCGCCATTCGCGCCCTTGCTCATCAGGGCTCACCGGCCGCGGCTGAGAAAGTGGTGCAGCTCCTCCCGGATCCGGATCCCCAGGTACGAGGCGAGGCTGCGGGTGCGTTGCCTGCATTGCTCGGCGCCCCCGCGCTCGCTCACTTGGGGCCTTGCACGGGAGACGACGATGCTCGGGTGCAGTTCGCCGCCGCCGCCGCACTCATGCGGTTGGGTCCAGTCGGCCAGATGGTGTTGAGCGCGGGCCCGAACGCCTCGTTGCTCACTCACTCGAGTGGTGCAACACCATGAGTGCGTTTCGGATTGTCGACGCGGTGGTGCTTGCCTACTTCGTGGTGGGCGGACTCATGCTCTTAGCGCTTCAAGCAGCCGCAACCCGCGCCGTGGCGAATCGCGACCGGGTGCGCGTTCCGCTGGTGGGGCTCGAACCACAGGGCTCGTCGCTCAGTCCGCGAGTGAGCGCGCTCATCCCGGCGCACAACGAGGGCCCCGTCGTGGTCGAGTCGGTGCGGGCCATGCTGACCCAGGAGTACCCGGCGCTCGAAGTCATCGTCATCAACGACGGCTCAACGGACGACACATTCGATCAGCTCCACCGGGCATTCAACCTGCAGCCGTCCCGCTCGGCGGTCTTGGCCGGTCCTGCGGTTGCGGCAATCACCGACCTCTACACGACCGACCGGTTTCCCAACCTCATCGTGGTGAATCGCCTACAGGGCGGGAAGGCGGCTGCGCTCAACACGGGCGTGGCTGTGGCCACCGGCGAGCTGGTGTGCGCCATCGACGCCGACACCATCGTGGACCCGGGTGCGATCTCGCTCCTGGTCCAGCCGTTCCTCGACGACGAGGAGGTGGTCGCCGCCGGCGGTGCGCGATTACCAGCGCCTGTGCGACATGTACTACGGCCGGATCCCGATGAAGCGCCGAGACATGTGGCACAACCACGTCAACTACTACCTCAACTGCATTCTCGACGTTGATCGGCACATCGGAGCCGCGCTCGATGCGCTTGACGCGAGCGGACTCACGGACAACACGATCGTCATCTTCACTGCGGATCACGGCGAGCAGGGTGGCGCCCATCACCTGCGCCAGAAGGGCAGCGTGGCGTTCCAGGAATCTGTCAACGTGCCGTTGGTGATCGCCGATCCGCGCCACCCCGGCGCGAACCGGTCGGATGCGGTCGGTTCCCATCTCGATCTGGTGCCGACGATCCTGGCGTTCGCCGGCCTGTCGGCGGACGAACGGCGCAAGCGCTACCCGTTCCTGAAAGGCCACGACCTCTCGGTCGTGGTTCGCGATCCCACTTCTGTCGGACCTCGCGGCAACAGTTCCACACCGGGCAAGGGAAGCCTGATCACGTACGACATGATCGCCACCATCGACGCGGAGTGGTTTGTTCGCAACGTCACCAAAGTGTTCGACGCCGCAGCCGCCGCCGCGGGCCAGGAGTTTCATCGCGGCATGAAGGAGTTCAAAGACCTCGTCAGCCAGATCGGCATGCCAAACCTCGAGGCCCGCGAGTTGTTCCGCGGCATCTTCGACGGCCGCTACAAGCTGGTCCGATACTTCGGGATGGACAACTACCAACTGCCGGCATCGGTCCCGCAGCTTCTGGCCGACAACGATGTCGCCCTTTACGACCTGCAGTCAGATCCTGAAGAGATGGACAACTTGGCCAACCCCGCCCATCCCAACTACGACGAAGCGTTGCTGTCGGCCATGAACCAGAAGCTCAATGCGCTGATTGCGGATGAGATCGGGGAAGACAAGGCCATGTTCACCCCGCCGAAAACACTCGCACAGACGTAACGACGGATCCGAAGCCCCTCCCGGCGAACTCGGTCGCCGCGACCGCCTCGGGTTCGATCTGGTCGTTGATGCGGTCACGAACCGAGTGCGTCTGCCCTGCGACCCATTCGGTGACCTTGCTGGTGTCGGAGGGGGGACTTGAACCCCCACGCCCTTACGGGCACATGCCCCTCAAGCATGCGCGTCTGCCTATTCCGCCACTCCGACGTGGGCCGGGAGACTCTACTCGACGGGTGCCCGCCAAGGGCGAAGGTGCTGGTCAGCGCGCTCGCAACACCGCAAGATCGAGCGCACCCAACGAACTCACCGACACGCCCTCGACCCCGGAGCGCGTCCGCCAGTGCGTGAACAGCGCGGCCACCGGCTTCGCAATCCACTTCGTGAGCACTGCGTCGGCGGCATCGGCGAACGCCGTGGCGGCGGTGTCGGGGTCGGTTGCCGCTTCGGCCGTAGCGAGCGATTCGTCGACCCCGGTAACTGGCCCAAAGACAGCGAGTTCGCCGCCGCTGGCGAACAATGGCCGCAAAATCGAGCCGGCGCCCGAGTACTGGCCCACCCATCCGAAGCGGAACATCTGCACCGAACCCGAGAGCAGCAGCTGCGCGTACTCCTCGGCCGAATGCGGCACGGCTTTCACCGTGATGCCGACCGACGAGAGTTGGCGGACAACTTCGGTTGCCACCTTGCCCGGAATGGTGCCCTCGTCGTAATCGAACGTGACGGTGGGTGCACCATTCGGGAACACCTCTTGTACCAACTGGCGGGCGCGCGTCACGTCGGTGCCGCACGCGTCGACACACCGCATGCGATCAGCACCCACCAGATACTGCGGCACGAGTGCGGTCAACGGAATCGCCACCGTTCCGTACGCCTCCCGGGTGATGGCGGCGGCATCGAGCGTTCGCACGATTGCTTCGCGAAAGCGCGCGTCGGTCAGCGGCGCCGCGAAGGGATTCAGATCGATGAACGAGACCGCCGTGTACGGCTGATACCCCGGCCCATCCGCGGGGGTGTCGCCGCTCACGAATCCCACGTCGACCCGGTTGCGCCGGAGCGCCGACTCGGTGGCGTCAGGATCGCCGGTGACCACCAACGTGATGCGCGGCGGCCCGTCGCCCTGCTTGGCTCGCCGCACCAATACCGTGCGACCCGCCACGTCTTCCTCGCTGCGGTACGCGCCACTCCCCTGGCACGACCGGCGCACCGTGCCTCGGTCGTTGACCACCCGGCCGTCGATGATGCCGAACGCCGGGTTCGCCAACACGACCGGCAACTCACCGAACGCCGTCTTGGTGGTGATCCGCACCGTGTCGGGCGTGGCGACACTCACGTCCTTCACCACCGTGAGGAGCGACGCGAAGGGCGACTGCAGTGCCGGGTCACGGATGCGGTCGAGGGTTGCCACCACATCTGACGAGCGCACCAGGTTTCCGTCGGCAAAGGTCGCGCGGTCACGCAACTTGATGGTGAAGGTCTGGCGGTCGTCGCTGATCGCAACCGACGCCGCCAGGAGCGGCTCCGCCGACTGCGCGCCTGACCGGACCGAGAACAACGGCTGGTAGCACGCCGCCATCACCGACAGCGCAGTGGGGTCCTCGGCGAACGCGGGGTCGAGGGTGAACTGATTGGGAACCGCAAGACGGAGCGGACGCGCGGTCGACGAGCTGGAACACGCGGAGAGCCCAACGACACAACACGCGACGACCGTCGCGCCGAGCAGGAAGCGTCGCAGGATCAGAGCTTGAGGTTCAGGCCGAGCAGGATCACCGTGAACACCCACACGAGCGACACGACGACCGTGAGCCGGTCGAGGTTGCGTTCCACGATGGTGGAACCGGCCATGGAGCCACCCAGCGATGCGCCACCGAACATGTCGGAGAGACCGCCACCGCGACCCGCGTGCAACAAGATGAAGAGGATCAACAACAGCGACGACGCCACGTTGATCACCAGCAGAATGACGTTCAGCACGAGGGCCTCCGGCTCACCAGAACCTGAGCAGTGTACCGAACCCGGCCGATCAGCCTTCGCCCCACTTGACGATCTTGGCGAAATCGTCGGGTTCCAGCGCCGCCCCGCCCACCAGGGCCCCGTCGATCTCGGGCATGGCCATGAGCTCGGCGATGTTCCCGGGCTTCACGCTGCCCCCGTAGAGGATGCGGACGGCATCGGCGGTGGCGTCGCTGTAGAGCTCACGCAGCGCGCCCCGGATCACCCCGATGGTCTCGTTGGCCTGCTCGGAGGTGGCGTTCTTGCCGGTCCCGATCGCCCAGATGGGCTCGTAGGCCACCACGGTGGAGAGCGCGTCGCCGGCCTTCAGGTTGGCGTACGCCCCCATGATCTGCGTGCGCACTTTCTCGTCGGTGGTGCCCGCTTCACGTTCTTCGAGCGACTCGCCCACGCACACGATGGGAGTCATGCCGGCTTTGATGACCGCGCGCACCTTCTGGTTGACGGTCTCGTCGGTCTCGTTGAAGTACTCACGTCGTTCGGAGTGACCAACGATCACCCAGCGCACGTTGAGCTTGGCCAGCATCGCCGGGCTCACTTCACCGGTGTACGCACCGTTCGCTTCCCAATGACAGTTCTGTGCGCCGAGTTGGAGCGGGATCTTGTCGGCGTCGAGCGCGGTCTGCACTGAGCGCAATGCAGTGAAAGGCGGACACACCACGACATCCGCGCGGTCGTAGTCCTGGTCGCTGAGCTGGTAGCTGAGCTTCTGCACCACCTGGATGGCTTCCAGGTGCGTGTAATGCATCTTCCAGTTACCCGCCATCACGGGCTTGCGCTCGGTCACGGATTCACTCCTTGTGCGAACTGGCGAAGCTAGTCGCGCAAGGCGGCAATTCCGGGGAGGTCGCCAAGTTCGAGCAGCTCCAGCGATGCTCCCCCACCGGTACTCACCCAATCGATGCGATCGGCGAGACCCATTTCTCGCACGGCGGCGGCACTGTCGCCACCACCAATGACGGTGAAACCCGGACACTCGGCCACGGCCTCGGCCACGGTGCGGGTACCGGCGGCGAACGGTCCGAGTTCGAACACGCCCATCGGACCGTTCCACAACACGGTGGCTGCACCGGCGACGACGTCGGCGTAGTTGGCCGCCGTTTCCGGCCCGATGTCGAGGCCCATCCAACCGTCGGGGATGGCGTTCGCCGGCACGGTGCGCGTGGGTGCGTCGGCGGACATCGCTTCGGCTACCACCACGTCGACGGGGATCTTCACCCGACCGGTTTCGAGGAGCTGCGCGCACGCGTCGATGTGGTCGGGCTCCATGAGCGACTTGCCGATCTGTCCGCCTTGGGCGGCGATGAACGTGAAGGCCATCGCGCCACCGACCAGCACTGCGTCGCAGCGCTTCAGCAGCGCATCGATGACGCCCAACTTGTCGCTGACCTTCGCACCACCGAGGATGGCGACGAACGGTGACTTCGGCGCTTCGAGCAACCCGCCAAGCACTTCGACTTCCCGAGCCAGGCAAAGCCCACCTGCGTGCGGCAACACCCGGGGCGGTCCCATGATCGACGCGTGCTCACGGTGTGAGTCGCCGAACGCCTCGTTCACATAGCAGTCGGCGAGCGAGCAGTAGTTCGCCGCCAGTGCGGGGTCGTTCTCGGTCTCGCCCTGCTCGAAGCGCACGTTCTCGAGCATGAGGACTTGTTCGGGTTCAAGGGAGTCGGCGAGTTCCTGAGACTTGAAGCCCACCACTTCGGGCGAAACCAGCACCTCGGTACCGAGCAACTCGCCAAGACGGACCGCGATCGGCTTCACCGACAGCTCCGGCACCACCTGACCTTTGGGTCGGCCCACGTGACATGCGATCACCAACGCCGCGCCGCGCCCGCGCAATGCCTCGAAGGTGGGCAGTGCACTGAGGATGCGCAGCTCGTCGGTGATCACACCGTCGCGCATGGGCACGTTCAAGTTGGCGCGAACGAGGACCTTGGTTCCTCGTTCGATGGGCAGGTCGTCGATACGAGGGAAGTCGGCGATGCCCAACTCAGCCGCCGACGAACTTCGCCAGGTCGACCAGTCGGTTCGAGTATCCCCACTCGTTGTCGTACCAGCCGAGCACCTTGGCCATCGTGCCGGCCGCCATGGTGTCGTGCGCTGAGAAGATGCAGCTGGCCGGGTTGCCCACGATGTCGGCCGAGACCAACTGGTCGTCGGAGTACTCGAGCACGGTGCCGAGCTTTGCGTCGTTGGCGGCAGCGCTGAATGCCGCGTTGATCTCGTCGGCGCTGGCGGACTTGTCGAGCACCACGGTGAGGTCGGTGATCGAGCCGGTGGGCGTGGGGACGCGCATCGCGCCACCGTTGAGCTTGCCCTGCAGCTCCGGCAGCACGAGGCCGATTGCCTTCGCGGCGCCGGTGCTCGACGGAATGATGCTGAGCGCTGCAGCGCGCATGCGGCGCAGGTCGGGCTTGCCGCTGCGAGTGGGTGCGGCCTGGTCCTGGAGCTGCTGGTCGCTGGTGTAGGCGTGCACCGTCGTCATGAAGCCCTGCTGGATGCCGAAGTTGTCGTTCAGCACCTTGGCGAGCGGCGCCAAGCAGTTCGTGGTGCACGAAGCGTTCGAGATCACCTGGTGTTGCGACGCGTCGTAGACGTCGTCGTTCACACCCATGCAGATGGTGGCGTCGGCGTCGGCGCTGGGCGCGCTGATGATGACGCGCTTCGCGCCACCGGCCAGGTGCCCAGCGGCCTTGTCGCGTGCAGTGAACACGCCGGTTGACTCGATGACGACATCAACACCGTTGTCGCCCCACGGGATCTCGGCGGGGTCCTTCTGCTCGAGCTTCTTGATGACCTTGCCGTCGATCGAGAACCCGTCAGCGTCGACCTTCACCTCGTTGGGGAGCGTGCGGCCGACCGAGTCGTGCTTCAAGAGGAACGCCATGACTTCGGCGTCACCGAAGGGGTCGTTGACCGCAACCAACTCGACGCCTGCGTTGGGCTGCTGCAGGAGCGCCCGAGTGAAGGACCGACCGATGCGACCGAACCCGTTGATGCCAACCCGAACCGTCATTGATGCCCTCCCGGCGGCGTGTACTGGGGCCGCGACGTTGCGGCGCCGCCGGAACGGTAGCCGCCGGCCTCCCCCTGATGCGTTTGTGACCCAGCTATTTGACAGTCAGAAACGCACCCCGGGGCGGCCCGGGTCCAGACTGCCGGTTGCCATGGAACTGGGCCTCACCTCGGCCGAAGCCGCCTCCCGCCTCACCCGCGATGGTCCGAACGCGCTGCCACCGCCACCGCAGTCACCGGCCGTGCTGGAGTTCGCCCGTCAGCTGGTGCACTTCTTCGCCATCATGTTGTGGGTCGCCGCGGTACTCGCGTTCGTTGCCGGCCTCCCCCAACTGTCGGTGGCCATCGCCGTGGTCGTGGTGGTGAACGGAACATTCGCGTTCGTCCAGGAGTACCGCGCCGAACACGCCGTGCGCGCACTGCGCGCCTTGATTCCACAGCGCGTGATCGCGCGACGCGACGGACATCGCACGTTGGTCGACGTCGCCGATCTCGTACGCGGCGACGTGATCCTGCTCGAGGCCGGCGACCGCGTCCCCGCCGACGCCACGGTGGAGCGCGCCCACGCATTGGCGGTCGACATGTCCACACTCACCGGCGAGAGCGTCCCGGTTGCCGTCGGTTCGGCCGCCGCGGTGTACGCGGGCACGTTCGTCACCGAGGGCGAGGCCATCTGCGTGGTCACCGCCACCGGGGCCGCAACCCGCTTGGCCGGGATCGCCGCACTCACCCGATCCGCCCATCGGCCCCGCTCACCGTTGGCTCGGGAACTCGCCCGCGTGGTGCGAACCATCTCGTGGATCGCCATCTCGATTGGCGCGGTGTTCCTTGTGGCCGAAGTCCTGCTGGGTCGGTCGTTCTCCGAGGGCGCCATCGTGGCCATCGGCGTGACCGTCGCGCTGGTGCCCGAAGGGCTGCTGCCCACCGTGACGCTGTCCCTTGCGCTCGGCGCCCAACGCATGGCGCAACGCAACGCACTGATGCGGCGGCTGGAGGCGGTCGAGGCTCTGGGTTCCACCACGTTCGTCTGCACCGACAAGACCGGCACGCTGACGCTGAACGAGATGGAGGTCGTGTCGATCTGGACGCCCGCGGGAACCGCAACCATCACGGGTGACGGGTACGCACCGACTGGCTTGGTCGAGTTCAGTGGACCGCCCGTTGCCAAAGCGGCCGCAGAGTGCGCGTCGGCAGCGCGCGCCGTGTCGACCGGCCACATCGTCGAACGAGACGGCATGTGGGTTGCGCTCGGCGATCCGATGGAAGCGGCAATCGACGCGCTGGCGCAGCGACTCGACGCGCCGCTGATTGCCGGCGACATGCACCGACGCTTTCCCTTCGACCCCCGCCGGCGACGCATGAGTGTCGTCATCGACGACGAGGTGCTGGTGAAGGGCGCACCCGACGCCGTCGTCGACCGCTGTCGTGACATCGATGCCGCCCACGCAGCACTCGTGGCCATGACGAGCCAAGGACTTCGCGTGTTGGCGGTGGCGCGGCGCTCGGTACTCGGTGCGGTTCCGTCGAGTGCAGAGGAGGCCGAACGCGACCTGGAGCTCCTGGGACTGCTCGGGCTGGAGGATCCGCCGCGCCCCGGTGCGCGCGATGCAATTGCTGCGTGCCGACGAGCGGGGGTGCGCGTCGCCATGGTGACGGGCGACCATCCACTCACCGCCGCCGCCATTGCACGCGAGACCGGATTGTGGGTGGAGGGAGCGCCGGTGTTCGAAGGCGCCGACCTGCCTGCCGACGACGACGAACTGGGCGCGCTCGTCGATCACGACGGCCTGGTGCTGGCGCGGGTCGACCCCGCCGACAAGCTGCGCGTCGCGCGCGCCCTGCGGACGCGCGGGCACGTGGTCGGCATGACCGGTGATGGCGTCAACGATGGACCTGCGCTTCGAGAAGCCGACATCGGCATTGCGATGGGAGCGCGCGGCACCGACGTGGCGCGCGAAGCAGCCGACCTCGTGCTGCTCGACGACGACTTCGCCACGATCGTGGCGGCGATCGAGCAAGGCCGGTCGACGTTCACGAACATCCGTAAGTTCCTCACGTACCACTTGTCCGCAAACGTGGCGGAGCTCACGCCGTTCGCAGTCCTGGCGCTCTCAGCCGGTCACTTCCCGCTGGCGCTCGGCGTACTTCAGATCCTCGCCCTCGATGTGGTGACCGACACGCTGGCGGCCGTTGCGCTCGGGGCCGATCCCCCTGCACCCCACACGCTGGAGCGACCGCCGGTGCGGGGCCGGTTGCTCAATCGGCTGGTGGCGTGGCGCGCCTTCGGCGTGCTCGGTCCCACTGAGTCGTTGATGTCGATGCTGGCGTTCATGGTGGCGCTCTTCAGCTTTGGCTGGCGGTTCGGCGCGCCCAGCCCGTCGGCCGCGGTCCTCGTCGCGTGCTCGGGCGCCACGTTCGCTGCCATCGTGATCGGTCAGAGCGCGAACGCGTTCGCCTGCCGCAGCGCCACGCGGTCGCCTGGGAAGCTCGGGTGGACGTCGAACCGGCTGTTGCTCGGAGCCGTGGCTGCTGACCTTGCGATTGCGGCACTGCTGCTCTTCGTGCCCCCGCTGGCGTCCGCGTTGAAGCAGGCGCCACCGCCCGTCGTGGCCGGTGCAGTCGCCATGTGCACTGCCCCGGTGCTCTTCGCCGCAGATCGCGTCGACAAGTACTTCCGCACCCGCCGCCCCTGAGGCGTTTCTGAGCTAGCTATATGACAGTGAGAAACGCACCCTCAGGTGAGGGGGGCGAGGGCGCGGGCGAGGCGGTTCGGGTCGTGCACGCCGGCCCCCGGATCCGCAACGTCGGCCGCGACCGGCGTGACACCAAGCGCCTCCACCGCGGCTGGGTCCACGGCGAGCGCACTGTGAGGCGAATAGCAGAACACGTCGACCCGGGCGCCATGATCGAGCACGGCCCGCAAGTGGTCGGTGCCGTCGAGCCCTTCGACCTCGGGAGTCACCGCCACCAGGTTCGCCACTTGGACGACTGTGGCTGACGTCGACGCGATTGCCTGCTGAATGTCGTTCGCGCACACGACCGGTACCACCGACGTGAACAGCGAGCCGGGCGCGATCACGATCTGATCGGCCTGCGCGATTGCCGCCAGCGCATCGGGACCGGTGCGCACGTCGGGTGGGACCAACTCCACTCGCCCGATCTCGCGACTGGCCTCGATCTCCACTTGTCCTTCGACCCACGCACCGTCGGCCACGCTTGCCTTGAGCGCAACTGGGTCACATGTGGCCGGATACACCCAGCCCACCACGTCGAGCAGCGCGCCGCATTCCGCTACCGCGCGACTGAAACTCCCAAGCGATTGCGCCAGCCCCACGAGCACCAGGTTGCCGAATGCGTGCCCGTCGAGGTCACCGCCATGAAACCGGTGTTCGAACGCGTCGCTCCACACGTTGTGCTCGGACGCCAACGCCACGAGGCTCTTGCGCACGTCGCCGGGCGCCAACACTTCCATCTCGCGACGGAGGCGTCCGGAGCTTCCACCATCGTCGGCCACGCTGACGACCGCCGTGATGGACGACGCATACGAACGCGCGGCCCGCAGCACTGCACCCAGCCCGTGGCCACCGCCGAGCGCCACGACCTTCGGCCCGTCGGCCGGCAACTGATCGCTCACACCCGCTCCAGATCGCGATGCACCAGGCGCACCGTGAGATCACGCGCATCGAATCGGCGCGCCAACTCTTCGGCGATCGCAACGCTGCGGTGACGGCCGCCGGTACACCCAAACGCAATAGACAGGTAGGCCTTGCCCTCGCGCTCATAGGCAGGCAACAGATTGACCAGCAACGCCTCGACTGCGTCGACGAATTCGCCCGCGCCCTGCTGCTCGAGCACGTAGGCACTGACGGGTTCCTCGAGACCGGTCAACGGGCGCAGCTCGTCGACCCAGTGCGGGTTGGGCAGGAAACGGCAGTCGAGCACCATGTCGGCATCGAGCGGCAGCCCGTGCTTGAAGCCGAACGAAGAAATCGCAACCTGCAATCCGGCGGTTGCATCGGCATCGGCGAACAACGGGCGCAGCCGGTCCCGCAACGTGTGCACATTGAGATCGGACGTGTCCACCACAACGTCGGCATGCGTCTTGAGATCAGCGAGCAACGTGCGTTCGCGCGCAATGCCGTCGGCAATGCCACCCGCGTCGCTGAGCGGATGCGGTCGGCGGGTGGATTCGAACCGGCGCACCAACACGTCGTCAGCGGCGTCAAGGTACAGCACGTTGACCGCCGTGCCCGTTGTGCGGAGTTCAGTAACCGCCGCCAGGAGCTCCTCGGGTGATCCGGAACGCACATCGACGACCAGCGCGTAGCGCTGCGGCTGCTTGCCGCCACGGGCAAGTTCGGCGACCTTGGCGATGAGCGCCGGCGGGAGGTTGTCGATGACGAAGAACCCCAGGTCTTCGAGGACATCGGCCGCAGTGGACCGGCCGGCACCAGACATGCCGGTGACGATGGTTACGTCGAGCGCCACACGGGCACTCTAGGGGCGCGAGGGGTTCGGCCGGGCGGGATCACGAATCAGCGGCGGGCACCCAATGTTTGGTCAAGCACCGCTGAAGTTGGTCGATATGCACCCCGTGCGTGGCGGTGCCGTTGGAGTCCTCATCGTGGTGGCGATCGCCGCCGTCGTCTTGATGAGCATGGCCGCCGCCGCTGCATTCGGACGCCGCCATCCGGCCGGGCTGGCCCGCACCGTCATGTCCGCTCTCACGACCCTGTTCCTAGTGGGCGGGTTCGTCCTCGTGCTGGGCGAGTGGCACACGTTCGTGGGTATCGGGTTCTTGCTCGCCGGGTTCGCAACCACGACCGCGACGCTGGTGCAGTGGTCCGAGCCAGCGCGCCCGGTTGCGACGGGGGCACTGCCGATGGCGGTGCCGGTTACCGAGGTCGGGGATGCGGTGGTGGCGATCGCGCCGGTGCCAGAGCCGGAGCCGGAGCCCGTGGTGGCGATCGCTCCGATGGCAGATCCGGAGCCGGAGCCCGCAGTCGCGACGAGGGCCACGGTGAAGAAGGCGGCGGTCAAGAAGACCACCACCAAGAAGGCCGCCGCCAAGAAGGCCGCCGCCAAGAAGGCCGCCGCCAAGAAGGCCGCCGCCAAGAAGGC
>JBMOIJ010000004.1:0-148189 GCA_049317385.1 Acidimicrobiia bacterium | reverse complement strand
TGGGTCGTCGCCCCCCACCACACTGAACGAACGCGGCGCCCGACGCAGGATCTCCAACGTGTCGGAGTCGATGGCCCCGACCGCCTGCTTTATCCCGATGATGTTCGGGTGTTCCGCAAGCTCGAGCACCCCCGCCGCCGACAAGTTGCGCCCCGTACGCACCGGGATGTTGTAGAGCACCACCGGCACCGGACTGGCGTTGGCCACGGCGCGCATGTGCGCCACGATGCCGGCCTCTGACGGACGCACGTAGTACGGCACCACGATGAGAGTGCCGGCCAACGCTGCCGTACCGGACAATGCTTCGACGTTCGCAACAGTGGACGCGGTGCTATTGGTGCCTGCACCCACGATGAGTTCCGCATTGCGAGCCGCGCACACTGCTGCACACGTGGCGATGACCGACTGCTTCTCATCCGCAGTGAGTGACGACGCCTCGCCAGTAGTGCCGAGCGCAACGATGCCCGCCGAACCGGCATCGAGGTACTCACCACAGATTCGGTGGAGCGCGTCGAGGGCAACCGAACCATCGGCCGCGAACGGAGTGATGACCGGGACGTATACGCCGCGGAGCTCATGCGTCATCGCCCCAGAGTACCGTGCGGTACGTGCCAGCCGTCTGGGAACTCGTCCTCACCGTCCTGGCCGGAGTGGGCGCCGGAATCCTCTCGGCCATGTTCGGTGTGGGTGGTGCGGTCGTGACCACACCGGCAATTCGCGTGCTCGGCGCCACCCCGCTCGAAGCGGTGGGCTCCACCATCCCGTCCATCATCCCGTCCGCTGCGGTGGGCGCCTGGCGCTATCAACGTGAAGGTTTGGTGCGATGGGACGTGGTGTGGCGCACCATCCCAGTGGGCGTGGTGGTCGCGGTGCTCGGCGGGCCGTTGTCGCATGCCATCCCGGGGCGCGGTCACATTCAGATGATCGCCACCGCCGCCCTCATGGCGTTCACGGCCTACCGCATGGCAGTCGGGGCCCGGCGGCCGGCCGTCACCGCGGTTGCGCTCGAAGCCGTGCAGCCGGAAGCCGCGCCGGTGCTCGAAGCACCCGTCGAACTCGTCGAACCCGCCGGCGACGCACGCACCTCGTGGACGCTCTACGGGAGCATCGGTGCGGTTGCCGGCGCCCTCAGCGGCATCCTGGGCGTGGGCGGCGGCGTGATCTTGGTGCCCGCATTCACCGAACTCGGTCGGCTTCCCTTCAAAGTCGCCACCGCAACGTCACTCGTCTGCGTCGGCATGTTCGGTGCAGTGAGCATGGTGTCGCACACCTTCGCCGGCGACATCAACTGGTGGTACGCGCTCGCCCTCACCGTCGGCGTCATCCCCGGCGCGCGGCTCGGCACCACCATTGCCCTCCGCGTCACCAGTTACTCGCTGCAGGTCGGGTTCGCATGGCTGCTTGGCGTGCTGGCCGTGTTGTACGGCGCGACCGAAACGGTGCTGCTCACTCGTTGACGAGCGCCGCGGCGCGTGCAAACACTGCGTCGAGCATCGCTTCGGTGAGCTTTCCCGTGAACGTGTTCTGCTGACTCGGGTGGTACGAACCGAGCACCACATATTCGCCCGCGTTCACTTCGAGGCCGTGCGTGAACTTCGGACGCGGCTTGGGAAGCGCCACACCGTCGGCGGCGAGCATGCGCCACACGGCCTCGTAAGCGAACGCGCCCAACGCCACGACCACCCGCGCGTGCGACAGCAACGCAAACTCTCGGGCCAAGTACGGAGCACACTGCACGCGCTCCTCGGTGGATGGCTTGTTGTCGGGCGGCGCGCATCGCACCGCGGCGGTGATGCGCGCGTCACGCAAGCTCAGGCCGTCGTTGCGATCGGTGGAGGTGGGCTGGTTCGCAAACCCCGCGCGGTACAGCGCGCGGTACAACCAGTCGCCCGAACGATCACCGGTGAACATGCGGCCCGTGCGATTGGCGCCATTGGCCGCCGGCGCGAGCCCCACCACGACCAACCGGGCGGCCGCGGGACCGAACCCCGGCACCGGCCGGGCCCAGTACTGCTCCCCGCGGTAGCGAGCCGGCGGGTCGGCAGCAGCGGCTTCCCGCCACGCCACCAGGCGCGGACAGGCGCGACAGGCGCTGATCTCGGTGTCGAGGCGGGCAAGCAGGTCACGCGGCACGCCTGCATGCTGCCAGTCGGTAGCGTGCCCCGCACCGTGAGAGTCCTGCTGATCGTCAACGCCACCGCTTCGTCGGTCACGCCGCGCCGGCGGCGAGTCATCGAGCAGGCGTTGCGCGCCGATCACGAACTCACCGTGGCCGAGACCAAACACCGTGGTCACGCCGCCCGCCTCGCCCACGGCGCGACCACCGACGGCACGGAACTCGTGGTGGTCCTCGCCGGCGACGGCACCCTGAACGAGACCGCCGACGGCCTGCGCGGCAGCTCGGTCGCCCTGTTCCCCATGCCGGGCGGCTCCACCAACGTGTACGCGCGCATGTTGGGCATCTCCGAGGACCCGGTCGATGCCACTGCCCAGATCCTCGACGCGATCGATGCCCGCTCGTTCCGACGCATCTCGGTAGGCAGCGCAAACGGCCGCACCTTCCTCTTCCACTGCGGTGTCGGATTCGACGCAGCGGTCATCCGCAAGGTCGAGGCCCGGTCCGCGCTCAAGCGCTACGCCGCGCACCCGTTGTTCGTCCTCACCGCGCTGCAGACCTGGACCAACCCGCGCGCCCGCGCAATTCGGTTCACCGTTGAACTCGCAGACGGCGCCACCGTGGAGTCGGCGTTTCTCATCGTGGCCAAGACCAGCCCGTGGACCTACATCGGGCATCGACCCATCGTGATCACGCCCGAAGCCAATCTCGACTCGGCACTTTCGGCCGTGGCGCTCCACTCGTCGTCCGCCAACCTGCTCGTCCGCTCGTTCTTCAGCGCCATCAGCCGGCACCGCTTCATCGACCGGTCGAAGCACATCACGCACGTCACCGACATCAAACGCCTGACCGTGCACTGCCCGAAGGGCGCGCCATGGCAGGTGGACGGCGACTACCTGGGCGAAATCGAAGAGCTCGCCGTGGAACTGGTACCCGACGCGCTCACGATCCTGGTGCCGAATCCAGCACCGAGCGAGCCAGATCCGGAAGATCAGTGATCACCGAGTGCGCGCCGGCGGCGGCCAGCGCGCGCATCTGATCTGGCTCGTTCACCGTCCACACGTTGCACGCCACGCCCGCGTCGTGGGCCGCGCGCACCGCGTCGCTCGGGTCTTCGGCCAGCACCATACCGACGAACGGGTGCACTGCCTGATGTCCTCGCGCCGCTGCAAGCTCCACGGCTTCGGCAAGTGACGGCACCCCCATCACGAGGTACCCGGTTGGCACCGATGCCAGCCGCGCGTGGAACGCGTCGAGCGTGTCGAGGTTGAACGACGACACCAACACGTTGTCGGTGCTGCGCACTTCGAGCAGCGCAGCGAGTACGTCGACCATGCCGTGCTCGGGGTCGTAGCCCGGGTCGTTGGGGAGGTTCTTCACCTCGACGTTGACCAACATGCCGGCGCACTCGTCGAGCACCTCATCGAGCGCCGGGATGTCGGGCCGGGCGGCCCGTGCCGCAGCAAACGTGGCCGCGGCGATGGGACCCACCCCGTCGGGCGCGCCGTCGTGGTCGACCAGCAACACGCCATCGGCGGTGGCGTGCACGTCGAGCTCGACGCCATCGGCACCGAGCGCCCGGGCCTGTCGGAACGCCTCGAGGGTGTTCTCTGGCGCCACCCGCCGGGCGCCACGGTGCGCGAGTACCAAGGTCATGGAATGGCAGCGTAGGCTCCCCGAATTCTGGACATTTCGCGCTATTCGCCCCTTGCGCAGGGTGCGGGGAGCGATTAGGGTGGGAAACCGGTCACTCCGAGTGGTATCCGGCGTTCATCACACTTGTGACGTTCGTCACGGTCGGGCGAATCTTCCGATTCGAACGGCCGCCGGCTCAGAGCACACCGACGATTCCCTGCGTGGGCAACGGTGCTCGCGCGCGCACATGGCGAGGAGACAACTCCGTGGCACTCACTTGGGTTCGGACGCACGACTGGGACTTGGGCGCATGGCGGAACCAATCCGCCTGCCGCGACACCGACCCGGAACTCTTCTTCCCGATCGGGACCACCGGCACCGCCATCGAGCAGATCGAGGTCGCCAAGGGCATTTGTGCCCGCTGCGACGTCCGCCCGGAATGCCTCGAGTTCGCCTTCGAGACCGCCCAGGAATCGGGCGTTTGGGGCGGCCTCACCGAGGACGAGCGCCGCGCCCTGAAGAAGGAACTCGACGCCGAACGCCGCGCCGGCTGAGCATCAAATTCGTCACATTGCGCGAAATCGGCCGTCCCAGTGGGGCGGCCGCTTCGCGCCTCGACTGAAATCCGATTGAATAGTGGAATCCCCCCCACCGAGTGGAGCACCGTGTCGACAGCCACTGACACCACCGAAACCGTTGGACCGTCGCTCGCCGACGTCGTCCGCATCATCCCCGACGACTGCTACGAGAACCCCACTGCCAAAGGCATGTGGTACTTCGCGCGCGACATGGTGATGTGGCTCGCACTCGTGGCCGGCCTCATCTTCGCCACCGCATGGTGGCAGGTCGCCATCCTCTGGGTGCTCTCGGCCTACGTGGTCAGCGGCCTGTTCGTACTCGGGCACGATGCCGCCCACCTTGCGCTGTTCAAGTCGCGTCGCCTCAACGAGTGGGTGGCCCGCGTCGCAATGATCCCGAGCGCCCACGTGTACGAAGCCTGGGACCTCGGCCACAACCGCGTCCACCACGGGCACACTGCGCGCCAAGAGATGGACTTCGTGTGGCACCCCGTCACCGTCGAGCAGTACCGAGCAATGAACGCGTTCCAGCGGGCCCGCCACCGGCTCGAGTGGTCGGCGTTCGGCAGCGGCTTCTACTACGCGCGTGAAGTGTGGTGGAACAAGATGATCACGTTCCGCGCATCGGACAAGTGGGCCGCGCGTATCGCCAGCGGTCGGCGTTTCACCTACATCACCTACGGCCTTCTCAGCGTGGCCGTTGGCATGATCGGCTACCTGGTCAGCGGCTCCATGGCCGAGGCCACCTGGATCTGGGTGCGCGCAGTGGTCGTCCCCACCGCGCTGTTCATGGGCATGATCGGATTCACCGTCTACGTGCACCACATCAGCGAAGACATCCGCTGGTGGCCGCGCCGGGAATGGACCAAGTTCCGAGGCCAGATGGAAGGCACCACGATCCTCCATCTGCGGTGGCCGGCGAACCTGTTCTTCCACAACATCTTCGTGCACGTGCCCCACCACGTCGACATGCGCATCCCGTTCTACAAACTTCCCGACGCCGCCGACGTCATCCGTGAGTCCTACCCCGACACGGTGCGCGACCGGAAGTTCCGCATGCGTGACTGGGTACGCACCACGCGCCATTGCAAGCTCTACGACTTCGAGCACGGCGAATGGCTGCCCTACTCGGCGGCCCGCACCGCCCAGCCGGTCGACGTCACGAACGACTGAGCTAAGGCGCCGCCTTCACGGCGCGTTAGCGGAGTTCGCTTTCAGTCCGGGGCGCGGCCACCGGCACGCGCAGGTGCACCACGGCGCCCGGGCCATCGGCGTTGTTCTCCGCCGAAATAGTGCCCGCAAGTTCACCGGTGACCAACGCGTGAACAATGGAGAGGCCCAGGCCCTTCGCCCGCTCGAGCATGAAGCCCGGCGGGAGCCCCTTGCCGTCGTCGCGCACATCGACGAGGAGCTCGTCGCCCTCGCGGCGCAACACGATGCAAACGTGCCCGCTCACGCTCACGCCGTCTTCGCTGGCGAACGCATGGTCCACCGCGTTCTGCATGAGTTCGTTGAGGACCACCGCCAACGGTGTTGCGACCTCGCCCGGCAAGTCCCCTGCGTCACCCTCCACGTCGAAGCGGATGCCGCCCTCCTCGGTGGCCACCGTTTCCTCGACGATACGAACGAGCGGACGGATGACGTCGTTGAACGCCACGATGGGCGCCGAGTCGCGCGCCAGCGTCTCGTGCACGATGGCGATCGAACGAATGCGCCGCTCGCTCTCCTTGATTGCCGCCTGGGCTTCGGGGCTCTGGAGCCGCCGTCCCTGGAGTCGCAAGAGTGCCGCAATCGTCTGCAGGTTGTTCTTCACCCGGTGGTGAATCTCGCGAATGGTTGCGTCCTTCGAGAGCAACAGCCGGTCGCGGCGGCGCAGTTCGGAAACGTCCCGCAGCACCAGCACTGCACCCACCACTCGCGCCCCCTCGAGGAGCGGGATTGCCCGCAACAAGATGGAATTGTCGCCCCGTTCGATCTCTTCGACCACCGGCGCCTGCAAGTGGAACGCCGACTCCACCACCGAATCCTCGAGCCCGATCTCGGAGAGCCGCATCCCGGTGGTCGACGCGTGGATACCAATACGGTGCAGCGAACTCATGGCGTTCGGGCTGGCGAAGCGCACCCGCTGGTCACCCTCGAGGATGATCACACCGTCGCTGACGCGCGGGGCGTCATCGGGCTCGACGACCTCATCGCGGCCGAACGGGAACCGGCCCTCAGAGATCATCATGGCGAAACGATCGAACACGTCGAAGTACGCGCGCTCCAACTCGCCCATCCGACGCCCCGAGTCAGGGGTGCTCTCACGCAGCAACATGGCCACGCGCTCACCTTCGAAGCCCACCGGAATCGCTTGCACGCGCGCCCGGTCGGAACGGCCCAAGACGTCGGTGTCACCTTCAAGAATCTCGCCGTGGCGCCACGCACGCGTCACCAACGACCGCGCACTCTCGTCGACCACGAGGCCGATCATGTCGTGGGGGTAGAGCGTCTGACCCGTGGTGGGACGCACCTGGGCCAGCACCACGAACCGACCGCCTTCCTCGCCTGCGATCGGCGCCAACAACAACAGGTCGGCGAACCGCATGTCGGCCAGCAGCTGCCAACTCGTGACGAGATTCTGGAGGTGCACGAGCGCATCGAACGACAGATCGGTGTGCGTACGAACGAGCTCGGGCAACGACGCCATGCCGGCCACGCTAGGCGCCCGCTCATTGCTGCGGCGCACCACCGTCGCGCAGGATCAGCGAGGGGCCAGCCGATCGGCGATGTGTACCAACGCCTCGAGGTCGGCCACCTCACCAGAGAGCTCCGGCACGTCGACCACGACTTCAGGTGCGCTGGCCAGCTCGGCCCGCAGCTCTTCCTCGCGTGTGGCCACCAGCGCGAAGTTCTGGAAACTCTCGGCCACCGTGGTGAGCACACGGGCGGTGCGGGCCGGATCAGCAAAGGCGTCGGCGCCCGTCTGCGCGAGCCGCTCCGCCAGGGCCGGCGCCCGGGCCGTGAGGTCGTCGGCGGCCCGACGGCCGTCGGCGCTCCGCAACGATTCGGGCAACGTCTTGTTGCAGACCAATGCCCCGAGCCCGAAGCGTCGGGACCGCAGTTCCTCGCAGAATCGTTCGGCCTCGGCGAGTGGCGCCGACTCGAGCGTGGTGACGACCACGAACCCGGTGCGGCGGTCGTGGAGCAACGCTTCGACCGCGCGCGCCCGGGTGACGAATCCGTCGTACATCGACTGGAAGTTCAAGAAGAACTCGGCCACGTCCTGTAGCAGCTCGCCACCCAGGATGCGGTCGGCCACTTGGTAGAAGGGTCGACTGGCGATGTTGATGACACGTGCGCCGCGCTTGCCACCCACGCGGTACGGCATGGTGATCCAGCGCACCACCCGACCACCGAAAAACTCGGCCATGCGCGCCGGTGCCTCGAGGAAGTCAATCGCGTTTCGCGACGGCGGTGTGTCGATGATGATGAGGTCGTACTCGCCGGTGGAGTGCACGTCGAAGAGCCGCTCCATCGCGATGTAGTCGTGACTCTGCACGAAGCGCGCCGTGATGTTGTGGTACAGCCGGTTGTCGAGGATGCGATACGCCGTCTCCTCGTCGGGCGCATGCCGCAACACGAGTTCGTCCCACGACTGCTTCGTGTCGAGCATGGCAGCCCAGAGTTCGCCGCGCAGCTCGAGACCGGCCTTCGCGCACGCTTCGGCGGGCACCCGCCGGGCCACGTTGCCCAACGCGCCTTCGAGGCCCAGCGCGTCGGCCAACCGCCGGGCCGGGTCGATGGTGAGCACGAGAACCTTGCCGTTCACGCGCGACGCCGCAGCGAGCGCCGCCGAAGCCGCCACCGACGTCTTGCCCACGCCTCCGGCACCGCAGAACACGAGGACTTCCTTGCCGTCGAGCAGCGGGGAAATGCCGATTGCACCCGACTGCCCGGCCGCCATCAGAGTTCCGCCCCGAGTGCGTCGGCGACCGCCCGCACCACTCGCATGCCACTGCGCCGCGTGAACAGATACGGCACGTACATGAGCGGGAGATCGACGCGGTCCCGCAGCTCGCGCAGGTGTTGCGCGCGCGTGCGCCGCAGGCTCACCGCGAGTCGCGCCCCGTCGAGCACGGCGGTGGACCCGTGGCCGACCTCGCGCAGCAACACCTGGCGCGCATCGGCTTCGCGCAGCGCCTCGAAGGTTTGCTCATCGGCCCGCGTGAACAGCTCGGGGAGCACCCGGTTCACCACCACCGGACCGAGCGCCACGTCGAGCCGCGCTTGCGCCGCAGCAACCAATTCGATGGTCTCGTTGACCGGCATCTCCTCAGGCGTCGTCACCGTGCAGAGCTGGGTGACCGCCGGATCGGTGAGCAGGTCGAGCATCCAGTTGGTCTGAGTACGCACCGGGCCCACGCGCACCAGCTCCTGGATGGCGCGGGGCGCGTCGAGCAAACCGATGATGTGGCCGGTGGCCGGCGCATCGACCACCACCAGGTCCCAGTCGGCCCGCCCGGCAATGGCCTCGCGCACCTCCCAACACACCTTGCCGACAGTAAGGATTTCTTTGATCCCGGGTGCCGCTGTGGCCAGGAAGTCGAACGTGCTGGCCACCGGCCCGAGCCGCCCGAAGACCGGAACCTTCAGGTTCAGCTTCAAGTACTCGCGCAGCGACGCTTCGGTGTCCATCTGCAACGCCGACACCCCAGGCGCGACTTCGACCGCGTCAAAACCCACCGGCTTGTGTTCGAACGACGCCGCAATTTCACCCTTGGCATCGACTTCAACAACGAGCACTCGCTTGCCGTGCTCGGCCGCAAGTAATGCCAGCGCCGCGGACACCGTGGTCTTGCCGACCCCGCCTTTGCCGGTGATGAACAGCAGGCGCCGGTCGAGCAGACCACCCGGAGCGGGATCAGATCCCGCTGTATCAATGTGCGCAGGTCTCGGTCGCTCCCGGCTGTCCGCCTTCGCTCCCTCGCTTGCGCCCCTGGATTGCGCAGGTCTCGGTCGCTCCCGGCTGTCCGCCTTCGCTCCCTCGCTTGCGCGGTCGTTCATCCGACCCCGAAGCCCACGCGCTTGGCCTCGTCTTCGTGGGTCACTTCGACGTACGCAACCTTGTCGGCGGGCACACCCACGCGCCGCCCCTTGGTGTCGGTGATCCACACGAGTGGGTTGCCGTCACGCAACGCCGAGTCGAAGTTGGCAACGAGGGCGTCCGAGTCGCCGTCGACCTCGAGCACGAGCTCCTTGGGCGTGTAGACGACACCGATCTTCACTTCCATCGAAGCATCCTTCGCTGTGGTGGGGTTGGAACGAGAGCCCGAGACTAGCTGCGCACAACGGTGCGCTTCAGAACGCGCACATAGGCACTCACAAGCGCCCCATCAGATGATCTTGAGTTCGGGGCGGAAGACCTTGCGCGGCGCAAGCTCCACCGCAATCTTCTCGGCGATGGCGCGGAATGCCGCCGCCGCCTCGCTGGCGGGCTCGGCCGCCACGATGGGCCGACCCACGTCGGCACCCTCACGCAGCGCCGGCACCAGCGGCACCTGACCCAGCAACGGGACCCCCAGTTCGTCGGCGAGTTCCGCCCCGCCGCCTGCACCGAAGATCTCGTAACGCTTGCCGTCGTCGCCGGTGAACCAGCTCATGTTCTCGATCACGCCCGCAACCGTGAGGTTCACCTTCTCGGCCATGTACGCCGCACGCTGCGCCACGCGCTGCGCCGCCGCTTGCGGCGTGGTGACCACGAAGACTTCGGCACGCGGCAGGAACTGCGCCATGGAGATGGCGACATCGCCAGTACCGGGTGGCATGTCGACCACGAGGTACTCCGGCTCGTTCCAGTGCACGTCGGTGAGGAACTGCTCGAGCGCCTTGTGCAACATGGGACCACGCCACACCACAGGTTGGTCTTCGCGCGCGAAGAACCCCATGGAAATGAGGCGCACACCGTTGGCTTCGGGCGGCACGATGACGTCGTCGATCACGGTGGGCGGGTGGTCGATACCCAACATGCGCGGCATCGAGAAGCCCCAGACGTCGGCGTCGATGGCGGCAACCGACGCGCCGCGTTGCGCCAACGCAACCGCAAGGTTGGTGGTGACCGAACTCTTGCCCACGCCACCCTTGCCCGAAGCGATGGCCAACACCCGGGTGCGCGAATCGGTGAACGGGTTGACCCGGCCCACACCACCCTCGTGCATCGACGCGGCGAGCGCATTGCGTTCCTCGTCGGTCATCACCGTGAGGTCGACGACCACCGAGTCGACACCCGCAAGCGGGACAACTGCCCGGGTGACCCGGTCGGTGATCTCGGCCCGCATGGGGCAGCCGGCAACCGTAAGCGCCACGGTGACGGTGACTGCGCCGCCATCGATGGCGACGCCCTTCACCATCCCGAGGTCGACGATGGAACGGTGGAGTTCGGGGTCTTCGACTGGACGGAGCGCGTCGAGAACCGCTGACTCGGTGGTGGGCATCGGGGCTTCCTTGGACGGGCTGGGGACCAGCGGCAATTTCCACTATCGGCGTAGGTACAATACGGCCATGGCGGCCAAGTCTTCGAACGCAGCAGGCGACGCCGGTCCACCCGCCGGCCGCTTCGACGGCGACGAATTCACCGCGGCGGTGGCCGCGGTCACCAACGCCTTCGGCGACCCCACCCGCCGGGAGATCTACCTCTACGTGCGCCAGAACGACGGGGCCACGGCCAACGCCATCGCAGAGCACTTCGAGCTGCACCCCAACGTGGCGCGCCATCACCTCGAGAAGCTGGCCGCCGGCGGATATCTCGAGGTCGAACTCGGACGGTCCCCCAGCGGCGCCGGCCGGCCCTCGAAGCGCTACACCGCCCGCGCCGGCGACAACCACCTCACCTTCCCGCCCCGGCGCGACGACCTGCTCGGCACGCTGTTGGCCCGCGCGCTCGAACGACTCGACCCCAACGACGCCGCGCAACTCGCCGAAGAGGTGGGTTTCGACTACGGACGCACCCTCGCCCAGCGCTTCGACGCCGGCAACTCGCAGCGGTCCGTGAAAGCGGCACTCGCAACCGTGGCCGACGCGCTCACTGCGCACGGATTCGCTGCGCACGCCGAGGGGAAAGGCACACAGCTCGCCATCGTGTCCGAGCACTGCCCGTTCGGCGAAGCCGCCAACCGCTGGCCGAACGTCATGTGCGCAGTCGACCGCGGACTCATCCGCGGAATGCTCGCCGAACTCAACGGTGGCGACACGCCGGTACAACTCAGCGCGTCGCGTCCCGCCGGCGACGACCGCTGCATCACCAACATCTGAGCGCCACTACGGTTCCCCCGTGCGCGCATACCTCGACCACGCATCGACCTCACCGTTGCGGCCCTCTGCACTCGAGGTGATGCTGCCGTTCATGCGCGAACACCACGCCGACCCCAGCCGCGTCCACACCGACGCACTCGTACCCCGCCATGCCATCGAAGTCGCCCGGGACCAAGTGGCCGCGCTGGTGGGAGCAACCGCTCGGGAAGTCACATTCACCTCGGGCGGCACCGAAGCCTGCAACGCCGCCGTGTTCTCCGCCCTCGCCGCACGCCCTGGCCACGTGGTGCTCAGCGCCGTCGAACACTCGGCGGTGCTCGACGCCGTGACCCGCTCAGGGATGGAATACACCCTCGTGGGCGTCGACCGCTCCGGACGCGTCGACCCCGGCGAATTCGTGCGCCACCTGCGCGCCGACACCACGCTCGCCTGCTTGCAACTCGCCAACCACGAGGTCGGCACGCTCCAACCGGTCGAGACGGTGTGTGAGATCACGCGCGAACGCGACATCCTCACGTTCTCCGACGCATCCAGTGCGGCGGGCCACGTACCCGTCGAGTTCGCGCATCTGGGCTGCGACCTGCTCGCAATCACGGCCCACAAGTTCGGTGGCCCCAAGGGCGCCGGTGCACTCATCACCCGGCGCGGCCTGCGACTCCCACCGTTCCTGGTGGGTGGCAGTCAGGAACGCGCGCGACGGGCCGGAATCGAGAACGTGCCGGCCATCGTGGGCTTCGGCGCCGCCGCCGCAGAACTCCTGGGCGGTGGGTTGGAACGCGAGGCCGCGACCCAGCGCGCGTTCACCGAGGAACTCGCCGCCGCGGCACTCGCCGTGCCCGACGTGGCGCGCTACGGCGATCCCACGTTCGCAGTCCCCCACATCGTGTGCATCGGCGTCGGCGGGGTCGAAGCCGAGCCGATACTGCTGGCGCTCGATCAGGCCGGGGTCTCGGTGCACTCGGGTTCGAGCTGCTCGAGCGAAGTCCTCGAGCCCTCACCGGTCCTGGCCGCCATGGGGGTCGACGCCGATCGCTCGGTGCGCGCCAGCGTGGGCTGGTCCACGACTCCCCAAGACGTGACGGCATTCGCCGACGCGTTCGGCCCCGCCGTGGCCCAACTGCGAGCCCTGCGCACCTGAGCGTTTGCGTCGCCATGCGCATCGGGCGTTGTGGTGCGCACGGTGCCGACCAACGGTGAGCGTGCGCCGCGCGTTCGCGCGAGATCGCCGAGCATTACCCCGCGTTTCCGGCCGACACCATCACGCGACTGGAGGTTCGTAGCGTGGCGATCGGATTCGTGATGGCAGGCGTGCTAGCCGTGACGATCGCGGCTGCGCTCATCATCCTCACTGCGCCCCGACCGGCCAGCGCCGAACTCGTCGACGAACCCACCCACGGCATCCACTGCTCGACCAACAGTGTTGCGTCCTATTGGACGAACGTGCTGGCCACCACCGTGGGAACAACCGACCTGTGCATCGGACGGCCGCGCAGTGACCACACATCGATGCGCCGCAACGAACCGATCGCCATTCACGACCTCACCACCATCGAAACCAGTCGCGGCCCCGTCACATGCTTCACCGTGACCAGTGGCGACGACCTGGCCTGCTCGCAAGCCGTGGCCATGGCGCACCTCCCGGCGCCCGTGGTGAGCGCCGTGGCCCGCCGCTTGGACGGCATCAGTATCGTGCGGCGTCGCGCCATGACATGGGACGCCAACGACTGCGCATCGATGATCAACGATCAGTTCGCCGCACACTTCACCGCGAACACGACGAACCCGCTCGCCGTACGCAAAGCGCTCGGCGCCCGCGTGCTCGCCGCGCTCCCCAGCACCATTGCCGACGGATGGACCATCAGCGGCGAGTGGTGCGTCGTGCACCGTGAGACGGCGTGGACGCCCGACGACCGCATGCGCGTCGCCACTGAGATCACCGCATTCCTCGACTGGCTCCCGCCCACGCCCCGCCCGTCGAACGCGCCGCTCACCTTCCGGGTGCCGGCGGCGTCCCGGGTCCCGGCCTGATCCGAGCAGGAATCCGGTGCCCGGATCGGCGCCGTAGCCTTCTCGTATGGTCTCGTCCGACGGCTACTTCGCGCCCGACAGCATGGCGTGGCGCCTCCACGCGGACCCCACCGCGCTCCTGGGCGGCATGCGAGCGTTGCTCATGCAAGCACTGGAACCGCGTGCGATGGCCGGCGTGTCCGCGTTCAGTTCGTTCCGCGACGATCCTTGGGCCCGCCTTGCGCGCACCAGTCAGTTCGTCGTGACCATGACGTACGGCACGCGTGAAGAAGCGGACGGTGCCGTTGCCGTGGTGCGCGAAATCCACTCCCGGGTGCGGGGCGTTGCCGCCGAGACGGGCCAGTCGTTCTCGGCCGACGACCCCGAACTGCTGCTCTACGTGCACACCACGTTGGTGCACTCGATCGTCACCGGATACCGCCGCTTCGCGGGTCCGCTCGACGACCACGCCGCCGACCAGTACGTGGCCGAGATGACACCCTTCGCAACCCTGCTCGGTGTTCCCGAACCCGACGTACCGCAGTCCATGAGGGAACTGCGCGACTACTTCACCACCATGCGGCCGAAACTCCGCATCACCGACGGCGCACGCGAGGGGCTGGGGGTGATCCTCGCCCCACCGATGCCGTTGCCGCTGCGACCGCTCTGGCTGTTGCCGGCGTTGGGCGCAGTGTCGTTGCTCCCCGGGTGGGCGCGCAGCATGTACGGCATTCCGTGGGTCCCGCCCGCAACCACCGCAGTACGGGCGGCGCTGTTTCCGTTGACGCGTGCGCTGAACATCGTGCGACCCGAGCCGCCGGCGCTGCGTGCCGCTCGAGCCCGGGTCGCGTAACGAACGTTCGAAACGATCGGCGCGGTCGCGTCAGGCGCGGTCGCGCTCTTCGATGACGACCGACTCCATGACGTCGCCCACCTGCGTGCCGCTGGCGACGTCCATGCCGTCGACCACGTAGCCGAACAGGTTGTAGCTCGGCGTGAGCTTGCGCCGGCAGTCGTCGATGGTGATGAAGAACTGGCTGCCGTTGGTGTCGGGGCCGGCGTTCGCCATGGCCACTGCGCCCAACGTGTACTCGGCTTTCACCTGCTCGTCGGCGAACCGGTAGCCCGGACCACCCGCACCAGTGCCGTCGGGGCACCCGCCCTGAATGACGAACTCGGGGACCACACGGTGGAAGGTGAGACCGTCGTAGTACCCGTCGCGAGCAAGCGAGACGAAGTTGTTCACCGTGTTGGGCGCCAACCCGGGGTCGAGGTCCATCACGATCTGCCCGCGGCCCGTAGTGACGGTGGCGCGGTAGATCTTGGTGGGGTCGATGGTGAACTCGGGAGGCGTCGCCACGGGGGCTCCTTTGCAGCGGCTACAGCGGTTGCAGCGGGGTCGAACAGCGAGAGTTGACGCTAGCGCCCGAGCGCCGTCTGCGCCTCGGCCCGCGCGCTGCGGACCTGTTCGGCGAGCGGCGCGCCCGGGGCCAGCACGAGGAACCGGTCGAACTCGGCAATGGCCCCCGCCGGATCGTTGAGCCCCCGGAACTTCACCAGGCCGAGGAAGAAGCGGGCGTCGGGATACGACGGGCTGACCGTGATGGCCTCGGTGAGCTTCTGTTGCGCCGCGGCAACCGCTGCGCTCTGGTCAGGCCCCGCGAGCTGGCGCGACAGCAGGTAGAGCATCCACCCGCCGTACGCGCGCGGTTCGGGATCGGTGGGAGCTAGGCGCGCCGCCTCGTCGAACTGCTTGAGGGCGGCGAACCGGTCCGACGGCATGAGCGACCGCGCGTACGCCATGCGCGCGGCAACGTCGTTCGGACGATTGGCCACCGCCTGGGCCAGCTCCTTGGGATCGGTTGAGGCCTGGGCGTTCCCACTGGCGGAACCGCCCGACACGCGCGACCCCAAGGCCGACGACAACACCACCGCAACCATCACCCCGACGGCCACGAGACCGGTGAGCAGCAGCGCGCCGCGCTTCGCACGCGAACCGGAGGAAGGACCCGCCCCACTTCGAATGGCGCGCTGCAACGTGGCGACTCGCGCGGTGTAGTCGTCGCGCAGACGCCGGTACGTGGCGTCGTCCAAGTCGCCGCTGGCCCGCTCGTCTTCGATGTCGTCGAGCGACCGCAACAACGCGTCGCGTTCGGCCACCATCCGCCCGTCGGGCGGTGCGGCCGGCGTCTCCGAACGACGCGGTCGACCGCCAGTACGCGGCGAGGCTACGCGATTCACGACGAGCCCCGCAGTTCGTCGACGATGGCGCGGTCGGCATCGGTGGCGGTACGCCACGGACCGTGACGCCAGCGCCGGAACGCGAAGCCGAGCCCCACCACCGCCACCAACACTGCGGCGATCGGGATCAACCACACGAAGAGCGAGACGCCGGTGGACGGCGGCGACAACAGAATGTCTTCGCCGTAGCGGTCGACGTACGCCCGCCGAATGTCGCGGTCGGACTGGCCGGCTGCGATGCGGCGCCGGATGTCGGCCCGAATGGCTTCACTGGTGGGGGCATTGCTGTCGGCCACGCTCAGTCCGAGGCACTCTTCGCAGCGCAGTTCCGCGCTGAGCCGGCGCTCGCGAACATCGACCGACTCGGGGCCGTCGGAGTCGAGTGCGGCGAACCCCAACACCGCAGCCACCACGACTGCGAGCGCAACCCAGGGGGCCCAGCGCTTCACGACGTGGCCTTCCCGCCCGCCGAGCTGAACATGGAATCGAGCTCACCAACTGACGCCGGGCCGTACTTGCTGGACACCACGGTTCCGGCCGGCGCGATCGCGTAGGTCTCGGGTTGTCCGCGCGTGCCGAAGCCAAGCGCGGCCTGTTGGTCGCGGTCGAACACAACCGTCCATCCCTTCGGTGCCCGCGCCACGTTTGCGCGCACGGCGTCCTCGGAGTCGGCGCGCACCACCGCGAGCAACACCACCCCGTTCTGGTTCGCGTGCTGCTGCGCAAAGGCGGCCAACGCCGGCGCTTCGGTCTCGCACGGGATACACCACGTGTTCCAGAAGTTCACCATGACGGTGCGGCCCGCCAGGTCGGCATTGGTGATGGTGCGCCCGTCGAGCGTGGTGAAGTTCACGGTCGGGGTGGGCTTGCCGAGCACCGCCAAGCCCGACGGCGGTTCACCGGCCGAAAGACGAATTGCGAACACCACCCCGACCACGAGCACCACGACGATGGTCGCGAACACGACCCCGCGCGCCGGGTTGCGACGCGGTGGCGCCAGCAGCGGGTCGAACTCGTTGGCCGCGTCGGTCGCGGTCACGCCATGACCTCTTCGGGTGCAGCCGACGCCGACGAATCGTCGCGGGATTCGTCGACGGAGATCCGCGGGCCAGCCCGCTCACGGCGGCGGGGAAGCAGAGCCACGCCGGTCCCCAGCACCATGGTGGCGCCCCCCAGCCAGATCCACAGCACCATGGGGTTCACCGCAAAGCCCAGCGCCACCGGACCGCTGTCAGAAGGCGACGACACCAACGTGAGGTACACGTCGTCGAAGAGTCCCGTGCGCACCGACGGCGTGCCGATCCCTTGCGTGCTGTTCGGGAACGTGCTGATGGCCGGCGCGTACACGCCGAGCGAACGCCCGTCCTTCTCGATGCGGATCTGCGCGCTCACCTTCGTCTTCTGATCGGTGCGCGTGGTCACCGTACGCAGGTAGGTGATCTTGTACCCACGCTCCACCGCCGACTCGCCCGGCGCCAAACGCACCTCGCGTCGAACGGTGTATGCCTGGTTGGTGGCCAGCGCCACCGCAATGAGAACGACACCGATGTGCACCACGAGCCCGCCGTAACGACGCGGGTTGCCGCGCACGGTGCGACCGAACGCAGTGAGCCACCCTTCGGTGTACGCGCGGCGCCGCGCCCGGACCGCACTGAACCATTGGCTGGCGATGGCAGCCAGGGTGAATGCCGCCAGGCCGTACGCCATGAGCGTGAACACCCCACGCGTACCCAGGACCAGCGCCACCACCATGGCGGCGGCCCCGATCCAGGCGGGAATGGCCAACCGAGTGCGCAGGGTCTCACCCGTGGCGGCGCGCCACGGCAACGCGGGTGCCACCGCCATCAGGAACAACAACGCAATCCCCAACGGCGCAGTGAGGCGATCGAAGTAAGGCTCGCCGACGGTGAGTTGGCGGTTCTGCAGTGCTTCGACGAGCAGCGGGAACACGGTGCCCACCAACACCACGAACGCAAACGCCGTGAACGCCAAGTTGTTGGCCAGGAACGCACCCTCGCGGGACACCGGCGAATCCATACGACCGGGCGACCACAACATGTTTGCCCGCCATGCCAACAACGCGAGGCTCCCGACCACGGTGAACGCAAGAAACGTGAGCAACCACGGGCCGATGTCGGACTGCGCGAACGCGTGCACCGAGTTCAACACCCCCGAGCGCGTGAGAAACGTGCCCAGGATCGTGAGACAGAACGTGGAGAGCACCAACGACAGGTTCCACACGCGCAACATGCCGCGACGCTCCTGCACCATCACCGAGTGCAAGAACGCCGTGCCGGTGAGCCACGGAAGCAGTGACGCGTTCTCGACCGGGTCCCACGCCCAGTAGCCACCCCAGCCGAGCACTTCGTAGCTCCACCATCCGCCGAGCACGATGCCCACGGTGAGGAACGCCCACGCGATGAGGGTGGTGCGCCGTACGTCGGCCAGCCAACCTTCACCGAACCGGCCGGTGATCAGTGCCGCAATCGCAAACGCGAACGGCACCGTGAACCCGACGTACCCGAGGTACAGCATCGGCGGATGGAACGCCATGAGGATGTGTTCCTGCAGCAAGGGGTTGGGGCCGCGTCCATCGGCTGGAACCGAAGCGAGCGTCTGGAAGGGGTTCGCCGGTCCCAACGTGAGCAACAAGAAGAAGAGCGTCACCACCAACATGACGACCAACGCCCAGGCCACCAGCGGGTCGTTGGCGCGCGCCCGGAAGCGAATGGTCACGTACGCGCAGTACCCCGCGAGCACCACGATCCACAACAGGATCGATCCTTCAAGCGATGCCCACAATCCGGTGACCGTGAAGAGGAACGGCGTTGCGAGCGCGTTGTTCTCGGCGACGTACTTGATGGAGAAGTCGTGCGTGAGCAGCGCCCACTCCATGGCCACCACCGCGAGCACGGCCCCGACCATCAGACCAACGATCGAGCGCCGGCCAAGGCGAATGAGACGCGGGTTCTCGCGCACCGCGCCCACCATGAGCGTGGCGGCACCGATCACACACGATGCCGCCGCGATGGCGATGCCGAGAACGCCGAGCGATGCCCTCACGACGCGTTCGGGTCCTTCACCTTCGACTGATCGACGCTCGGCGGCTTGTACTCGTTGCCGTGCTTGACCATGAGCCGGTCGGAGCGGAACTGCCCGTCGGCGCCCCACTTGCCTTCGCAGACCACCGGCACTTCCTCGCGCTTGTCGACACCGGTGCGGAAGAGGGCGGGCTCGTCACCGCGATGCACGATGGTGGCCACCTTCGTGCCGTCGGTGACGTCGAAGCGGATAGTTGAGCCGTCGTCCTTGAACGTGCCGGGCACGTACTCGCCCGCAATACGGAAGCGGCCGGTGTCGGCGCCCTTCTCGCGCGCGTTCACCGCTTCGGTGACGGTACGAAAGTAGACGATGTTCCCGTTCAGGCCACCCACTACGAGCGCACCGATCGCGAGCGCGCACACCACTGCGGCGACGATGTAGACGACCTTCTTCTTCGACCGGCGGGCAGGAACCGGCGCGACCGTTGGCTCGGGCGGCGCGTCGGAGGGTTGGTTCACCGTTGATCACCACGCACTTCAACGAGCTGTGCCTCGAGATGCTCGGCCCGACGAATGCGCCGCAACACCGAGGCCACGTACACGCCGAGCACCACGAAGGTGCCGGCCCAACCTGCGATGACGTATCCAGCGTCGGTCATTGCGCTGCTCCTACCGGTTCGGGCGACTGCGTCTGCGTGCGTTGTGCGATGGCCAGGTCGACCTCGGCATCCGCGATGTCTTCTTCCAACGACGCCAGGCGGTACCGCACGTCCATGAGCCACACGTAGACGAGCGTGAATGCAACCACCGAGAAGACGAGTGTGAACGCCATGGAACCGCTGATCTGCGGGTCGGGGCGCAACACCGTGGACTCCTGGTGGAGCGTGCGCCACCATTCCACCGACATGTGCACGACGGGCACGTCGATGAAGGCAATGAGCGCCGCGATGGCCGAGCGCTTGGCCCGCTGCTGCTGCGTTCCCGGAATGCGGCGCAGCGCCAGGTACCCGAGGTACAAGAAGAACAACACCGCCGTGGTGGTGAGCCGCGCGTCCCACGTCCACCAGACGCCCCAGATGGGCTTCCCCCACACGGCACCGAGGAACAAGGTGAGTCCGGTGAACACCACGCCCACTTCGGCCGACGCGCCCGCCAGGCGGTCCCAGGTGGCCCGGCGGGTACGCGGCCACAGGTACAGCAGCGACGCCACCGTTGTGACGCCGAACGCCAGGTACGCGAGCCACGCAGTGGGTACGTGCACGTACATGAGCCGTTGTGCGTCGCCCTGTTGGGCGTCGGCGGGCACGACGGCGAGCGCCAGCACCGCCAGCACGATCATGGATGCCAACGCCACGACGCCGAGCACCGTCGAGGTGCGGCGACCGAGCAGTCGGGGGCGGGATTGAGGGGCAATCACGAGGTTTCCTCCATGAGAGTTCCGTAGGAGAGCACGCCGATGGATGCGAACAATGCGGCGAACACCGTGAGCAACGCGACCCACGGCCACGCGTCGGCCGGCGAGTCGCCGAGCGCAGATTCGAACGAACGGGTACCGCCGAGCATCACCGGCGCGACCAACGGCAGCACCAACAACGGCAGCAGGGTTTCGCGGGTGCGAGCCCCGGCCGCCAACGCGCCGTAGGCCGTACCCACCGCCGCGATGCCAACCGTGGCTGCGAGCGCGGCCAAGACGAGGATGCCCGCGGCGCTCGGCGCCACCTTGATGTCGTAGAGCACGACAACGGTGACCCCGAGCAGCACTTCGAGCGCAAGTAATTCGAGAACCAGCGCCACGCACTTGCCGGTGAAGACTGCCGCGCCGTCGATACCGCTGAGTCGCAGCGCGTCGAAACTGCGGTTGCGGAGCTCGACGCTGATGGAACGCCCTACGGCCAAGAGCGCGGCCAACAACACCGTGATCCAGAAGAGCCCTGGCGCAACACGCGGGAGCACACCGCGGTCGGGGTCCAGTGCAAACGCGAACAGCACCACAACGATGGCGCCGAACGGGAGCACCTGAGCGAGGGCCACCTTCGAGCGCAGCTCGACGCGGAGGTCCTTCTTGGCGACCAGTGCGCTGGCGCGCACGAAGCCGAGCGTGGAGTCGGCCGGCGCCGCCGTGGCCGTCACGCCACGACCGCCGGTTCCACGGGACGGGCATCGGCCGTACCAGCTGCCACGGCCACCCCACCGAATACAAGTCCGTCGCGGATCTCGACTTCGCGATGGCACAAGGCCCGCGCACGCTCGAGCTCGTGCGACGAGAACACGACGGTTCGACCCTCTCCCGGCGCGGCCGCGATCACGGCGTCGACGACGTCGCGCGCGTCGCGGTCGAGCCCGGCGTGCGGTTCGTCGAAGAGCAACAACTGCGGCGCACGCGCCAACGCAATGGCCAACGACAACCGTCGGCGTTGCCCAGCCGAACATTGCCCGTGCGCCACGGACGCAACCGACGTGAGCCCCAGTCGTTCGAGTTCCTCGTCGACGGCCGCCACCGGCCGCCCCGCCGCCCGAGTGAAGAAGTGCGCGTTCTCGCGCACGCTGAGTTCGTCGTAACAACCAGTGTCGTGGCCGACGTGCGCAATGGCCACCCGGGCGCGCCGCCGGTCGACGGCAAGGTCAACCCCGAGCACCGACGCCGCACCCGAGTGCAACGACTCGAGGCCTGCGAGCAGGCGCAACAACGTGGTCTTGCCGGCCCCATTTGGGCCGCTGCACAGCACAATCTCGCGTTCGGCGACGTCGAGGTCGACGCCGGCCAACGCAGGGAATCGGCCCAGCAGGCACACGGCCCCCCGGAGTTGGACAGCGGTCACGCTCACCCCAAGGAGATGACCAGGGCGGACCCGAGGATTCGGGGCCGGAGACGGGTGGAACGCCTCCGAGTGTACGAACGAGGGCCCGTTCCGATCGAGTCGCGCGGAATCAATGTCAGGAGCGGCTGGTGCGCGAAATCCGGCCGATTCGTCCGTTACCCTCGCCGCCATGCGGGAAGCGATCGGCTTCATCGGGCGCGCGCTCATCACCATCGGGCTGCTGCTGCTGGGCTTCGTGGCCTACCAGCTGTGGGGCACCGACCTCTTCACCAGCCGCGAGCAGGACTCGTTGAAGGCCCAGTTCGAGAAGCAGCTGGCGGCCACGACCACCACCGCCGGCGGCGGGAGCGCCAGCACCACGGCGCCCGCCGCACCTCCAGAAACCGTTCCGGGCGACGCGCTCGGCATCATCAAGATCCCCAAGATCGGCGTCGACCAAGTCGTCATCAACGGGACCACCCGCGACGACCTGCGCAAAGGCCCCGGCCACTACCCCGAGACCCCCCTGCCCGGCCAGCTCGGCAACTCGGCGATCGCCGGCCACCGCACCACCTACGGCGCCCCGTTCTTCGACCTCGACCAGCTGGGCGCGGGCGACCAGATCATCGTCCAGACCGTCACCGGCAAGTACACCTACGCGGTCCGAGAGACGGGGGTCGTGAACCCCAACCAGGTGGAAATCGTCGCCAACACCCCCGGGAGCGCCCAACTCACGCTCACCACCTGCAACCCGAAGTACTCGGCGGCCGAGCGACTCTTCGTGAAGGCCGGCCTGGTCCCCGACATCAGCTCGCCGCCCATCCCGCTCAGTGAACCCGGCCAACAGGCCACCCCCAAGCCGCAGGTGGCCGCCGCCAACAAGGAAGGCCTCTCGGGCGAGCCCGGCGAGGCGAACGCCGCCATCCTCTGGGGACTCGCGGTGGCAGCCGTCGGGGCGATCTGGTGGTTCTGGTTCCACCGCTACCACCGCTGGTGGACCTGGCTCGTGGGCGCCATTCCGTTCCTCGCCGTGCTCTTCGTCTTCTACTTCCACGTCGAGCGTGCCCTGCCCGCCAACTTCTAACGGTGCGTGGCGCCCGGTCGATCCGAGCGACAGCCGCGAATCCGCCATGACCGGGGCCCCAAGGCGTACCGTTCGCCGGCATGAGTGACCCCACGCAGCCCGGATCGCCCAACGACGCCACCAACGGACAGCCCACCGGCGCCACGCCCGGAGCGACTCCTGGCGCCGCTCCCGGCGGCGAGGACCGCACCGTCATCAACCCGGCCGTGGGGCAGTCGAGTGTGCCGCCGAGTGCTACCACCGCGCCCACACCGCCCGAAGGCGACGACGAGGACAAGAAGTGGCGCATTGCGTTCCTGATCATCGGGCTCTTGATCCTGCTGCTCATCATCGGCATCGTGATCGCTCTGATCGTGAACTCCTCCGACGACAAGAAGTCCACGACCACCACCACGTCGTCTACGACCACCACCATCGCCACCACCACGACCGCGTCCACCACGACTGCCGCCACGACCACCGCGGCCAGCACCACGGCGCGGCCGACCACCACCGCCTCCACCAAACCGGTGATCACCGGGTGGAGCGTCACCCCGAACCCGGCGCCGTGTACCGGCGGCACCCAACAAATCACGGCCAGCTGGAGCACCCAACGCGCCGACTCGGTCACCATCAGCATCGACGGGCCCGGCATCTACGCCACCTATGGGCCGTCGGGTTCCACGGTGATCAACTTCCCCTGCGATGGCAACCCGCACACCTACACGCTGACAGCCAAGGGCGCGACCGAGAGCGTCACTCAGACCATCTCGGTCAGCCAGAGCTAGCGCGTGGCCCACCGAACGCGCGCCGCCGCCCCTGACGACGCGGCCGCGAGGAGTGGCGCGAGTTACGCAGCGCCGAGTTTGAGGACTCGGCCGTAACGCCGAGCAGTGCCCAGGTCCGGGGCTGCCTGGGCTGGTGCGCTGCGGTCGGCGTCGGGTCCACGCCAGGCCACGTTGCCGTTGACCAAGACCGCGCGCACGGTGTGGTCGTTGCGGCGCACCAAACGCTGCAGTTCGGGCAAGCCCCGCATGGGCGCTTCATGGATCTCCTCGACGGAGTCGTCGAGGTGCCCGGGATCGATGACGACCACGTCGGCGCGCGCCCCAATGGCCAGGCGCCCGGCGTCGATGCGCAGGAAATCGGCGATTTCGCTGGTGAGTCGCTGCACCGCGCGCTCGACCGTCATGAACGGACGGCCGGCGGCCTGCGCATCACGGACGCGCTTCAACATGCGCAGCGGAAAGTTGTAGAAGGCCATGTTGCGCAGGTGCGCACCCGCGTCCGAGAAGCCGATCATCGCGGCCGGGCTGTTCATGATCCATTCGAGGTTCTTCGGATTGCCGTTGGCCACGACGCTGTACCACCGCAGGTCGTTGCCGAACTCCACCTGCAGATCGAGGAACGCAGTGAGCGGATCCGTGCCACGATCGCGCGCAACATCGGCGAACGTCTTGCCGTCAAGCGCCGCGTCCGGACAATGGATGATGCGCGGCTCGCCGAGGTTCCGGTGATACGCGCGCGGCGCAATCTTGTTCTGCCATTCCTTGCGGAACCGGTCTCGGAACACCGGCGCCTTCATCAGCGACTGGCGCGCCGGCAGGTCTTCGAGATGCAGCGCTTCGGTGCCGGCACCGAACTCCTCGAACACCGGGTTCTCGATGCCGTCGGTGTAGAGATCGAACGGCACCGGGAGGGCCTGGAACCGCACGTTCGCGCCCAGCCGCGAGTTGTAGAACTCGGCCACCTTGCCAACGGCGCGGTACACACCCTTCGCAGTGGGGGCGTCCATCATCGTGAGCAGTGACGTGCGCAACGCCCGTCCGTGACGCTCGCGACTGAGGTCGAGGAGCGGCGCAATGGTCCACCGGGTCTGCAGATTCGGGATGGCTTGGAACACCGCGTCGCGTGCGCGCACCACGTCGGCGAGCTTGCGGTACTCGGCAAACTTCGCGAAGACCGATGGGGTGGGACGACTGCGATAGCGGTCGCCGCCCATCTTGTCCCAGGGCAAGAGGTTCGCCGAGAGTCCGAGCAGACCGGCGTCGATGGATTCGGTGAGCAGGTCTTGCATGCGGCGCAACTCGCCCGCGGTGGGTTCCACCGTCGAATCCACACTGCGCCCCAACCCCATGGCTTCGGCGCGCAACGTGGAGTGCCCAGCCATTCCCACGAGGTTCGGACCCAACGGCAACGACTCGAGATGCTCGACGTACTCGCCCGGGCTCTTCCAGTCGACGACATCGCGCAACAACGGCAGCACGAAGTCGCGTGGGATGCCTTCGACCCGGCAGAACATGTCGGCCATGTCCTCGGGGTCGCCAACCACCAACGACAGTCCGCACGAGCCGATGAGTGCCGTGGTCACGCCGTGGCGCACCGACTCGGAGAGGTCGGGCGCGACTTCGAGTTCGGCGTCGTAGTGCGTGTGGATGTCGACGAAGCCGGGAGTGATCCAACAGCCGGTGGCGTCGATCTCTTCGGTCCCAGCAGGAACCGCGAGTGCCGGCCCGATCAGATCGACCACGCCGTGATCGCCGATGAGCACGTCGGCCTGGCGCGGCGCGCGACCACTGCCGTCGTAGATCGTGCCGTTGCGGACGACGATCGCCATGACGGAAT
This sequence comes from Acidimicrobiia bacterium, assembly GCA_049317385.1. Lineage (GTDB taxonomy): Bacteria > Actinomycetota > Acidimicrobiia > IMCC26256 > JBMOIJ01 > JBMOIJ01. The sequence goes on along the minus strand of JBMOIJ010000004.1, from coordinate 122,795 downwards.
GCTAGCGACGAACGGGCCCGCCGATTCCATCGGCTACTCCCTGACGCGGGCTGCTCACTCGCCGCGGAAGACCGGCCGTCGCTTCTCCTGGAACGCCGTGACGCCTTCCTGGAGGTCGGCGCTGGCGAACGCCGCCGCCTCCAGCGCACCGAGCTCGGCCCGCAGCTCGTGGCCCACGACGGTGGACCGCTCGATCGCCAGCAACGCTTGCTTGTGACCCTGCACGCTCAGCGGAGCCAAGGTCGCGATCTCGAACGCCAGCAGACGCGCGGCGTCGAGCGCCGACTTCACGACCCGGTCGACCAACCCCATGGCGAAGGCTTCGTTCTGATCGAGCGTGCGCGAGGTGAACAGCAGGTCCCGTGCGGCGCCCGACCCGACCAGCCGCAGGAGCCGCTCGAGGTTGGCCGCACTCAAGATCAGACCGATGCGGGCCGCCGGGATCGCGAACCGGGCGGCGCGACCGGCAACACGAAGATCGCAAGCGGTGAGCAGTTGGGTTCCGGCACCGATTGCCGGGCCATCGACTGCAGCGATGACCGGTGCGGGAAACGCTTCGAGCCCGTCCTGGAGCAACTCGAACGCCGGACGGAACGCGTCGCTGTGATCGTCGCCGATCCGCGTGACGAGATCCGCCCCCGCACAGAATGCGTCACCGGCGCCGGTGAGCACCAGCGCCCGCACGTCGCGCTGGGCTGCGAGGTGCGCCGAGAAGTCCGCGCACATCTGTGCGTTCAGCGCGTTCTTGCGCTCCGGACGATCGATGGTGATGACGCCGATGTCTCCGTCCCGTTCGAAGTGCACTGCCCCGCTCATGGCGCGCAGGTTAGGGCGCAGCCCATGGGATGGCTCCGCTCAGCGACCATCCGGCACGAAAATGTCGGGCCTCGCTACCGTGGCCGACGTGCTGATCTATCCGATTGCCGTGGCCGGAGCGCTCCTCCTGGTGCCCATCACCCGCGGGAGCTTCCGCCAGCTCGCGCAGCTTCGGGTCCATCACCTCTGGGCCCTCTTCCTCGGTGCAGCACTCCAGATCGCACTCGAGTTCGACGTGGTGCCGACGCAGTACCGCAACACCATCGGGTTCGGGATCCTCATGGCGAGCTACGCCCTGCTGCTCGCGTTCTGTTTCGGGAACTTCGGCACCCGTGGGTTCGGTGTCATTGCGCTGGGCGTGGTCATGAACACCGTTGTGATCGGGGTGAACCGCGGAATGCCGTACGTGGTCCAACCCGGCGAGCGACGAGTCGTGACCGTGAAGCACCGCCCCGAGACCGCAGCCGACCGGCTCACCGTGCTCGGCGACACGATCCCACTCCCCGATCCGCTCGCCATCACCATCAGCCTCGGCGACATCGTGGTCGCGCTCGGCCTCGTGGACTTGGTGTTCTGGGGCAGTCGCAAGCCGAAGCACGGGACGGACGCCACACCCGAGACGCCAACAATCGACCTCACCGCCCCCGACTTCCTGGAGGGTGCGCCGGAATCCGAACAACCGGTCGAGGCCGAGTTCTGGAATCGCTGACGGCGCAGCGGCAGGTGCGGACGCGGCTGCGAACTACGCAGCCGGAACCGGGTCGCCGCGACGGTGCAACAAGTTCTCGAGTGCGCCCAACACCCGTGGGTCGTACACGTACGCCGGCGACGAGTAGAGCAACGCCATCGCCCGGTTCGCGCCGTGCTGCTCGCCCACAGCCAAGTCGTCGAACGCGCTGGCCGCTTTGAGGATGGCGCCCGACAACCCGCCGAGCGTGGGTCGCGCACTGCCAGGCGTGCGGTAGGTGGACGACACGGCGTCGACCACCTCGGCCACGTTCGCGAGTGAGCCCGTGTCGCGCAAGATCTTCACCGAGAGATCCACCCCCGCAATCGGGTCCGGCTCCATGGGCTCCCCGTCGATGCTCACCACGTCGACACAGAGGTCACCGATGTGGTGCAGGTACGCCGCCGCCTCGAGCGTCTCGAGTTCTTCGAACGTGAGGTCGAGCCGGCGTCCCACCTCCGCTGCCAGCGTGGCCACCCGTTCGGTGTGCCCGTCGTCCACCAAGCCGGCGAACTCGGGCGCAAGCGCCAACGCGTGAATCGTCTGCCAGTACGTGGTGCGCGCCGAGGCCAGCCGGTCGAACGAGTACCACGTGGCCAGCAACGGAATTGCGAACACGGCCAACGACCAGGCGCCCATGACACCCTTGCCGGCAACGCCCCCGAATCCGAGCGCCATGAGCGCACCGCTGGTGAACACGGCGAGGTCGGGCCAGCGGTTGCGAACGCTGAACGACCGCATCGAGAAGACGAGGGCACTCCCGATCTCGTGGGCCAGGATCATGGCCAGCGACGCCACTGCGAATGCAACCAAGAGACCTCGGACGGACGACAGACCGGTGGTTGCAACGAGAAGTCGGTACACACCAATCCCGACCGCGCCGACCATGCACCGCCACACGAACACCTCAGCCCGGACCCGCAGCGCGAACGGTCGCAGCACTGCGGCCAACAACTCCGCCGACGCGAGCGTGATGGCCGCTTCGAGCGGGGTACCCACCCGTCCGAGAACCAGGAACACGGCATACGACATTGGAAGCGCGATACGGCCGGGCGGCTGCAACTCGAAGGTCTCTCCCAACAAGATGGCGGCCGCAATCACGACCAACGCTGGCAACGGTTGCTCGGCGCCGATGATGCGCAGCGCGATTGCACCGGCAATCATCACCAGCGCAATGACCGCAACGCCGGCGCGCCTCATTGCACGACCTCGGGCTTCGATTCCGGCGTCGGCTGGGCGGTCGTGTCCGCGCGAGGCGTACTCGGCGCAAGGTCGCCGAGGCCGGCTGATCCGGTGCCGGCAACCGGCGCATCGGCGTGAATGGCGTTCTCCTCGAATCCGGCACCGTGCTTCTCGGCGCGCTTCTCGATCGCCCGGATGAGCGCGTCGACGACCACCGGATGGAACTGCGTGCCGGCGCCGCGGCGCAGCTCAGCGAACGCCTCGGATTGTGGGAGCGCCCGGCGATACGACCGTGACGACGTCATGGCGTCGTAGGCGTCGGTTGCCGCAACGATGAACGGCTCGATGGGCGCGTCGGCGGCATCGGGCTGATAGCGCATCGCATCCCCCGACGCCGCCGGTGCGACCGGCGCTAAGAAGTCGATGCGGGTGAGGATTTCGACCGAGACGTGTTCGTGTTGCTTGACGACGGCGAACTCTTCTTCGGTGAGACGGCCGGGCTTGTTCAACAAGTGATTGGGCACCACCAGCTTGCCGACGTCGTGCATGAGCGCCGCGAAGCGCAGGCGCTCTAGGCGCGCCGGCGAGAAATGCAATTCCTCGCCCACGTAGCCCGCGTACTTCGCCACTCGCTCGGCATGCCCTGCGGTGTACGGGTCCTTCACTTCGAGCGTGCCGATCAACGTGCGTACCGTTGCGTCTTGCTGTTGCTTCAACGCCACGTAGGCGGTGAACGCCTGACGGGCGATGAAGATCGGCGCCACGAACAGCACCACGACCGTGGCCCCGAAGTCGAGGTAGAGGCGGCCGAGGAACGCGCCGAGCACTGCGAACGGCAACACGTGCCAGGCATCGGGGAGGTAGGCCCGGAAGAGCGCGCCTACCGGCTGGCGTTCCTCGACTGCGAGCGAGACCACGACCAATCCGAGGTTGACCACGAAGTACGCAACTGCGGCCGCCATGGCTGCCACCATCAACGACGCCACCGTGGAACCCTCGCCGAGCAATGTGACCACACCACCCGCCGCCGCCGTGGCGAGCGCGCACACTGCGCCGTTGAACACCATCTTCGACCACTCGCGGTTGCGGAACTGCGTGATCTCGAACGTCGAGAAGATGCCGATGCACAGGCCGGCCAATACGGCGGAGCCCGACGCGTGCGCAGCAATCACCCCGGCGGTCGCGAACATGAGCCCCGCGCTGAAGGATGTCTCCGGCGTGATCGAAACGTCTTGGTGCTCGGCGAACACCATCAGCAAACCGAACAACAACACGATCATCGGCTCGCACCGCCGGCCCGTCACCAGGAGCGCAACTGCCGAGGCGACGACGAGGAGCGAGAGCACGACGGTGAGCGCCCGGAAGCGCACCACGCCGTTCATCGCGTCACCCCCGTTGAGGCCGACACGGCAGTTCCCCGGGAAACGTCCTGCATCACCGACGGCGAATACCTGCGCCGCCGGCGAGCAGAAGAGCCATTGCTGCGGTCGAAAGCGTGAGGACCTTGACCTTCATGGACTGCATGGAAATCACTTCCCAAACGTGTGATCTCTCGCCACGCGCTGGTGCGTGCACGGGAACCGCTCCGCTCGAAGGTGATCTCCCGGGGCCCTGCCGTCTCGGTCCCGTCGGGGGACTCGGCTCGGCAGTCGCGTGACACTGTCACCACTCTCCGTGGCATCACGGAAGTCTCAGGAGCAACAGGCGTCACAAGCGGAACATGCTCGCGGCCAGGGACCCGAGCATCAAGGATTTCCGATTTCGCAACCGTGGGGACTGCCATGCCCATCTCAACGATTGGGCGGCGGATTCCTATGGACGAGGCACGCGAAATGAGCCGTCCGGCCCAGGACAGATGCACCGAAACCACGCTGAGTGATACACACGAGGGATCGCAGGGAGGCGACGGTGGACGACCACAGCGCAACGGCAACCAACGACTGGCCGGCCCTCGAGGCCGAACTCTGCCGACTCCCCGACGTCCAAGCCGCCCGCATCGTGGCCGACCGCCTGGGCCCCCAAGAGATCCACGTCGTCGCCCGCACCACCAAACCCGCGAAACACGTGGTGCGCGACGTGCAGTCCGTCGTGCTCGCCACCTCCGGCCTCGAGATCGACCGGCGCATCGTGTCGGTGGTCCAGCTCGGTGACGACGCCGCCGCGAACGACAACGGTGGAGCTGGCACCGAACCTCGCCGGGTTCGGATCGTTGCCATCACCGCCGAGCACAGCGGCCTGCGCTCGCTGGTTCGGGTGACCCTCGCGCTCGGCGACGACGAGGCCACCGGGTTCGCCGAGGGCTCCATCGCCTCGGTCGCCCGGCATCGCCTGGTGGCCCATGCCACCCTCGATGCACTCCGACAGGTGCGTCCCGACGCCGAAGCAATGGACGTCGAGGCGGCGCAGGTGGCGCACATCGGCGCCAGCGACGTCGCTGCCGTCACGATGGTGCACGTGGTTCCCCCACGGGAAGAGGTCACCGTGGGTTCGGCCATCGTGCGTAACCGCGACGACGCCGAAGCCATGGCACGCGCCGTGCTCGACGCCACCAACCGGCGACTGTCCGCACCGCGCTGACGCAACCGGCCCGTGCGGCCGGTGCGCCCGGCCCGCGCCCCGCTGCCGTTCTCTACGCTGCCAGTGATGCCACCGATCGACGATCCCGTCCGCGCCCGGCGGGCCCGCATTGCCCACGCCGTCGCGATCGGCAAGCGCGTCGGCTACTTCGCACTGTTGGCCGCAATCATCGGGTTCGTCGCCGTGCTCGTCACCGAGTACGCCGCGTGGGCGGTCTGGACCGCAGGAATCGCGCTGGTCGTTGCGTGCGTCGTGCTGCCCATGCCGATCATGTTCGGGTACATGGTTCGCGCAGCAGAGCGCGAAGACCGCTGACCGAACCGCTAGCACGAGACGCGTCATCTTCGCCCCCACCGGGGCAGTAGGTTGCCGACCAATCAGCACCCTCGGTGCTGCGACCTGCAGGGGGATCCGCGATGTCCAAGGCCGCAGTCTGCAAAGGACTCGACGCACCGCTCGAGATCATGGAAGTCGAGGTCGCTCCACCCAAGGCGCACGAGGTGCGCATCGCCGTAGGCGCGTCCGGCGTGTGCCACTCGGACCTGTCGGTCATCAACGGTTCACTCCTCCATCCACTGCCGGCCGTGCTCGGCCACGAGGGCGCAGGAGTCGTCGAGGAAGTCGGCGAGGGCGTCACGCGGGTCAAGCCCGGCGATCACGTCGTGATCTCCTGGGTGCCGCAGTGCGGCGAGTGCTTCTTCTGCACCCACGGGCAACCCGAACTCTGCGAAGTGGGATCCGGCGGCTTGGTCACCGGCGGCTTGCTCGACGGGACTCCGCGCTTCAGTGCTGGCGGCGAGACGCTCTTCCAGATGGCGAACGCCGGCACGTTCTGCGATCACACGGTGGTCCCCGATATCGGTGTGGTGAAGGTCGACGACGACCTGCCGCTGAAGATCGCAGCCCTCATCGGATGCGGCGTACTCACCGGCGTGGGCGCCGCCCTCAACACGTCCCAGATTGCACCCGGCGACACCGTGGCCGTCATTGGGTGTGGCGGCGTAGGACTCAATGTGATTCAAGGCGCCGTGCTCGCCGGCGCGGCACGCGTCATTGCTGTCGACATGGTGCCGGCGAAGCTCGAGCTGGCGCGTACGTTCGGTGCCACCGACACCGTGAACGCAGCCGACAGCGACCCCGTCCTCGAAGTGCTCGGGCTCACCGAATTCCGCGGCGCCGACGTTGCATTCGAAGTGATCGGCCATGCGAACACGATCCTGCAAGCACTCGGCATGACCCGCCGTGGCGGACACACCGTCGCCGTGGGCGTACCGAAAATCGGCGCCACCATGGAGCTCGACCCCGCCATGGAATTCGTGATCGGCGAGAAGCAGCTGCGCGGCTGTTGGTACGGATCCACCGACGTGAATCGCGACGTGCCCAAGATCGTGCAGCTCTACAAGGACGGCAAGCTCAAGCTCGACGAGCTGATCTCGAAGGAGATCACGCTCGATCAGGTGAATGGCGCGTTCGACGATATGAAGGCGGGGTCCGTCGCCCGCTCCGTCATCGTCTACTGAGCCCCTCCTCCCCGATTTTCTCAGCGAAACCGCGAAAGTTTGTCGCTTGGGCTGAGGATTTCGTGCATGAGTCGGTGTGGTCGCCGACAACTACGCGCACATTGCCGCTTCGCAGTACGGCCTCGTCACTCGCTCGCAGCTTCTCGGCAGCGGACTGACCCATCGCACGATTCGTTATCGCGTCCGCACGGGCCGGCTGCTCGAACTGCACGCCGACGTGTTCGCGATTGCGGGTTCGCCGCCGTCGTGGCACCGAGACGTGCTCGCTGCGTGCCACACGACGGAGCCGAACAACGGTTGCGCGTCGCACATCACGGCCGGACGGCTCTGGGGACTCGACGCGGTTCCATCCGATGATGCAGTACACATCACCGTGAACCTGCCATTCGGCCGAACGCTCTGGGGCGTCGTGGTGCACCACACCATCGCGGATCTGCGTTCGCGCTCGATCGACGCGATTCCGGTGACGAACATCGAACAGACGCTGATGGACCTGTGCAGCTGCATGTCGCGCGCGAATGCCGAGTACGCAATGGACTCCGCCTGCCGTCGAAGACTCACCAACCGGCGGCGACTTGAGCTACACATCGAAGAGTTCGGTGCCCGCGGCCGACCGGGCACGGCGGTCTTCCGCGAGTTGATCGCCGAGAGATCCAGCGAACGGCGTGTACCGGAGAGCGCGCTCGAACGAAAGTTCCTCCGATTGATCCGCGCGGTAGGGCTTCCGGAGCCCGAAATGCAATACCCCGTCCGAATCGACGGCCGCCTCATCGCTCGCATTGACTTCGCGTGGCCCGACCAGTCCGTCTTCGTGGAGGTCGACGGCGAGCGCCACCACACGGGCGGGGATCGATGGCAGCGGGATCTCGCGCGCCAGAATCGCCTCGCGGCGGTCGGCATGTTCCCACTTCGCTACACCTGGACCGACCTCAGGCGCCGCCCACACGACGTCGTCACCGAAATCATCAGCCAGTTCGACAATTCTTCGCGCCTGGGCTGAGGATTTCGCGATTCGAGTCGACAACCAGCCGGGCCGTAGCCTGGCTCCTCATGCGCTACCGGAACTTTGGCCAGAGTGATCTGAAGGTGTCGGAAGTGGGCTTCGGGGTGTGGACCCTGGCCTCGGACTGGTGGGGTCGGGTCGACGACCCGCAGGCCATGCTGGCCGCCGCGTTCGATGCGGGCATCAACTTCTTCGACACGGCGCCCGTCTACGGCGACGACGCAGTTGGCGAAACACTCATGGCCGACTTCGTGAAGGCGCACCGCGACGAGATCGTGCTCACCACGAAGTGCGGCTACGACATCCACGCCGAACGAATCCACACCACGGGGCACAGCGAACGGCCGCAGAACTGGGACCCCAAGAACGTGCGCGAGCAACTCGAAGGTTCGCTGCGCCGGTTGGGGGTCGACTGCATCGACCTGTACCAGTTGCACAACGTGCGCATCGAGCCGGTGGAAGACGACGCGCTCTGGGAAGAGCTCGCGAAGTTCAAGGCCGAAGGCAAAGTGCGCCAGCTCGGTGTGGCGCTCGGCCCGGCTATCGGTTGGGTCGAAGAGGGCATCGAGAGCGTGCGCACGCGCGACATCGTGAGCCTGCAGACCGTCTTCAACATCCTCGAGCAGGAACCCGGCCTCAGGTTCGCGCGGGAAGAGAACGTGCAGAACGGCAGCGTCGGCCTCATCAGCCGGGTGCCACACGCGAGCGACACGCTGAATGGCAAGGCGAAGAAGGACGAGGTGTTCAAGGAAGGCGACCACCGCGCCTATCGCAACCTCGACAACATGCGCGACAACTTCGAGAAGGCCGAAACGCTGGCGTTCCTCGCCGACGGCACGGGCCGCACCATGGGACAAGCGGCCGTTGCGGGCATCCTCGCCAACCCGGCGTTCACCACGGTGTTGCCCACGTGCCTGAGCATCGACGAAGTGCGCGAGTACGCCGCGGCCAGCGACCTGCCCCTCAGCGACGACGAGGCCAGGCGCCTCGCCGACCTCTGGGACCGCAACTTCGACCACGAAGACCGCTACGTGATGCCGCTGAAGGCCAGCCGCTGAGGGTGCCCGGGGGCGCAGAGACCGCCTTGTTACCCTTGGGTTCACATGGCTGTCCGACTTCCCGCTGAGCAACGCCGCCGCCAGCTCCTCGACGTGGGGTTGCAGGTGTTCGCCGAACGCGGGTTCCACGCGACCTCGATGGACGACGTGGCGCTTGCGGCCGGAGTCACCAAGCCGGTGCTCTACCAGCACTTCCCGAACAAGCGCGGCATGTACCTCACGTTGCTCGAAGACGTGGGCTACCAGCTCCTCACCGAGTTGGGCGCCGCCACCAGTCAGGCCAAGCATCCGCACGACCAGGTGGAAGCCGGGTTCCTCGCGTACTTCCGTTACGTACATCGCAACCGGGCCGGCTTCCGCCTGCTGTTCGGCGCGTCGGTGCGCAACGACAGCGAGTTCGCCGAAGTGGCCGACCAAACCGTGGCCGACGCGGCGGCCGCCATCAGTGGCCTCATCGAGATCGATGGGCCTGAAGCACAGCGCCTCGCACTGGCGCACGCACTGATCGGCGTGGCCGAGTCCACGGCCCGCTGGGCGCTCAGTCGCGACGAAGACTTCGACCCGCGTCAGTTGGCCCTCTGGGTCGCGCAGATGGTCTGGTATGGCTTGCGCGGCGTGTCACCCGTCGAGGTGGAAACCTCCGACGACTGGCGCGAGCGTCTCATAGGTTCCCTCTGAGACGCGTCGCCCCGTCGGTAGCGTCGGCCCATGACGCTGGTGGTCGACCTCAGTGAGTTGCGGGCCTCCGACACCAAGGTGGCCGGGGGGAAGGGCGCAAACCTCGGCGAGTTAATCGCCGCCGGTTTCCCGGTGCCACCGGGATTCGTGGTCACCGCCGACGCCTACCTGGCTGCCCTCGATGCCGTGGGAGTGCGATCCGAAATCGAGGAACTCGTGCGGACCGCATTGCGGGCCGAGGCCCCCGCAATGCGCGTGCAAGCCGACGAGCTCCACGCGCGCATTCGCACCGTGCCCATTCCGGCAGAGCTGCACGCCACCATTGCCGCTCACTACGCGAAGCTCGGAACCAATGTGCGCGTCGCGGTGCGCTCGTCTGCCACCGCCGAAGACACTGCGGGCACGTCGTTTGCCGGCATGCACCGCACGTTCACCAACGTCGTGGGGATCGGCAATCTCCTCGCTCGTATCGCCGATTGCTGGGCGTCAGTGTTCTCCGAACGCGTGTTGGCGTATCGCGCGGCGCGCGCCATCACGAGCGAACCGGCAGTTGCAGTGGTCGTACAACAGATGGTCGATTCCGATCGCGCCGGCATCATGTTCACCGTCGATCCTGTGTCCCGTACCCGCGACCATCTGGTGATCGAAGCGATCCGGGGCCTCGGCGAACTAGTGGTCGGCGGCGCGGTCGAGCCCGACACATACACCGTCGACGCTCACACGTTGCAGCTGGTCGACGTGCGCCAGGGCAATCAACACGAGCAACTGCACTGGAACGGAACCGAAGAGGTGCGCACGCCGCTCACCGGCACCGAGCGGGCAGTCCGGGTGCTCGACGACGAGCAGGTCAACATGCTTGCGGAACTCGGGCACGCGATCGAAGCCCACTACGGCGAACCACAAGACATCGAGTGGGCCATCTGTGGCGCCGCCACCTACCTGGTGCAGTCACGCCCCATCACCACGCTCGAAAGCAACGCCGCAGCAACCGTGGCCGCGACACCCATGCCATCCGCATTGGTGCACGGCGTGGCGGCGGCGCCGGGATCAGCGACGGGCGTGGTGCGAGTCGTACACACCCTCGACGAAGCCGACGCCATCGAGCGCGGCGACATCTTGGTGGCCCCAATGACTACGCCTGACTGGGTGCCGGCCATGCGTCGCGCGGCTGCGCTGGTCACCGACGGCGGTGGGCTCACGTGCCACGCCGCCATCGTGAGCCGAGAACTCGGCCTGCCCTGCGTGGTGGGCGCGCGGATCGCTACGGCCGCGCTCACCCCCGGCACGGTTGTCACGGTCGACGGCAGCCAGGGCGAGGTGTACGCGGGCACGCTCACTGCGCCTACCGTCCACGTCAGCCAGGTGGCTCCCTCCACAGTCGATTCATTCGCTGAGCCACTCGCGACGCTCTGTTACGTGAACCTCGCGTTCGCGGACCGTGCCGAAGAAGTTGCGCAGCTTCCCGTCGACGGTGTTGGGCTCCTGCGCGCCGAGTTCATGGTCACCGACGCGCTGCGCGGCATGCATCCCCGCCAACTCATCGCGACCGGCGAGGGGGAACAGTTCATCGAGCGAATGTCGGAGCCACTGCGCCGCATCGCGCGCGCGTTCGCGCCACGGCCCGTGGTGTACCGAACCATCGACTTCCGCAGCAACGAGTTCCGCCAACTCGAAGGGGGCGACGCGTTCGAACCCGAAGAGGCGAACCCGATGATCGGATACCGCGGCTGCTTCCGCTACGCGAAGGAGCCCGACCTCTTCGGCATGGAGTTGGAACTGCTCGCCCGGGTACGAGAAGAGTTTCCGAACCTGCACATGATGCTCCCGTTTGTGCGCACGAAGTGGGAACTCGAAGCATGCTTGGAACTCATCGATCGCAGCCGCTTGGGCCAACAGCGCGGGTTGCATCGATGGGTCATGGCAGAAGTCCCGTCGGTTGCATACTGGATTACTGAATACGCCGAACTCGGGATCGATGGCATCTCGATCGGGTCGAATGACCTCACGCAATTGATGCTCGGAGTCGACCGTGATTCCGAGATCTGTTCCGAGCTGTTCAACGAGTCGGACCCGGCGGTGCTCGACGCGATCGGTCGCATCATTGGGGCTGCGCGCGACGCCGGTATCACGTCGTCGTTGTGCGGACAGGCACCGTCCAACGACCCGGCATTTGCCGAGCATCTGGTGCGCATGGGTATCACGTCAGTGTCGGTGAATCCCGACGCAGTGGAGCGCACCCGACACGCGATCGCAGGTGCCGAGCGCCGGTTGCTCTTGGAAGCGGCGCGACCGCGCGCCGCACACGACTGAACCCGCGCTACTGCGTGGTGTACCCGCCGTCGACCGCAATGGCCTGACCCGTGACGAACGACGCTTCGTCGGAGCAGAGCCACACGGCATAGTCGGCCACTTCTTCGGGTCGGCCGATGCGCCCCATCGGATGCGCCGCTTCGACTTGGGCCAGCAGCTGCGGCGATTGCTCCGTTGCCCGGCGGATCATGTCGGTGTCAATGACCCCCGGACACAGCGCGTTCACCCGTACGCCCTGTTTCGCGTAGTCCAGCGCCGCGGCCTTCGTGAGCCCCACCACGGCGTGTTTCGACGCCACGTACGCGGCCGACCCCGGAAAACCGACGAGCCCCGCAATCGACGCGGTGTTCACGATCGACCCGCCACCGTTGGTGGACATGTGCGCAAGTTCGGCGCGCAGGCAGTTGAACACCCCAGTGAGGTTCACCGCTATGACTCGGTCCCACGCGTCGTCGGCGAAGTTGGCGAATGGTGCCGGTTCACCTTCGATGCCGGCGTTGTTGAACGCGCAGTCGAGGCGGCCGAACTGCTCGAGCGCGGCCGCGACCATCGCATCCGCGTCCTGCGGCCGTGACACGTCGGCATGGTGATACGCCGCTCGACATCCGTCGGCTTCGAGTTGCTTCACCGTCTGCTCGCCGTGCTCGTCGTTGACATCAACCACCAGCACCGAGGCGCCCGCGGCTGCGAACGCGAACGCCGCCGCCCGTCCGATGCCGCTGCCGGCACCCGTGACGATGGCCACTCGTCCGTCGAGACTGCCCATGATGCGCTCCTCAGTTGCGGGTTGATGGTCGCAGCCTGCCACGGGGGCGCCCAACGTACCGACAACGGGCTCTAACGTGCGGATTCGTGTGGGCGCCGCTGCTCGTTTCGATCGCTGTCCTCATTGGCGCGAACGCGATTGGTGCTCACCTCGACGGCGCGCGCTACATCGGAGTGAATCTGGCGGCCACGGCATGCCTCCTCGGCGTTGCCGCCTGGGCCGGCTTGAGCGCGGCCGACCTCGGCCTGGCAACCAGCACGCTGGGTGCGGGCGCGGCGTGGGGGCTCGCGGCTGCGCTGATCGTGGTGGTCACATTCACGGTGGGGGCATCGGTTCCCCGAACCCGCGGCGCATTCCGTGACCAACGGGTGGCGAGCGAGCCTCCGGCCGCAACGTGGCGGCGCGCGCTCGTCACGCTCCCCCTCGGCACCGTCGTCCTGGAAGAGGTCGCGTTCCGCAGCGTGCTCCTGGGGCTGGGTCGGGCTCAGTGGAGCACCGTTGCTGCGGTAGCCGGCTCGTCCCTGCTGTTCGGACTGTGGCACCTGCGGTCCGCAGGAGACGCGCACCAGGCGAACCCGCACGCAGTCGACGCCCTGAGTGGAACTCGGGGCCGCATCGCTGCCATCGCCATCGTGGTGCTGTCCACTGGTGCCGCCGGGGTGTTGCTGTGCTGGTTGCGGCTCCGATCCGGGAGTCTGCTGGCGCCGGCGCTGCTCCACTTCAGTGTGAACGCGACCGGTCTGGCCCTTGCCATGATGGTGGCGCGCCAGGACCGGAACCGGGCTGGTGCTTGATACCGCCTGATGCGGGTGTGACACTGCGCCCGGATCGAACGACCGACCAACGAGGAGTACCGGTGGACAACGTGTTGGGTTACGAAGGCAAGACCGTGGTGGTCACCGGAGCCGCATCAGGCATGGGCGAGGCGGCGGCGAAGATCCTCGTGGACGTGGGCGCGAACGTCATTGCGCTCGACGTGAAGCCCACCGAACTCGCCGGCGTCACATCCATGATCATCGACCTGCGCGACAAGGCCTCCATCGACGACGTGGTTTCGAAGATCGACGGGCCGGTGCAAGCGGTGTTCAGCGTGGCCGGTCTGCCCGGGCCGCCGTTCTCCGACCTCGACACCATGACGGTCAACTTCGTCGGCGCGCGCCATTTGGTCGAGTCGCTGGTGCCGAAGATGGCGCCGGGTGGCGGCATCGTGTGCGTGGCCAGCAACGGCGGACTCGGGTGGCAGCAGAATCTCGAAGCCATCATGCCGTTGGTGAACACGCCCGACTTCGAATCAGGGCAGGCGTGGGTGGAAGCGAACGCCGAGACCATTGCGTTGGCGAGCGCGTACGCGTTTTCGAAGCAGTGCACCAACGCGTACGTCGCATCCCGGGGCACCGATCTCATCGCGCAGGGCATTCGCCTCAACTGCACGAACCCGGGTCCCACCACCACGGCGATGATGCCGTACTTCGAAGAGCAGAACGGCAAGGACCTCATCGACGCGTTCATTGGGCCGTCCGGCCGGCGTTCACTGCCCGAAGAACAAGCGTGGCCGATGGTGTTCCTCAACAGCCCGCACATGACGTACGTCGCGGGCGAGGCCATTCACGTGGACGGCGGATTCCTCGGCGCCATGGTCACCGGCAAGCTCCAGGTGAGTTTCGAGATTCCCGAGAGCTGAGCGAACGATTGTCCGACCGGGCAGATTGCATCCGCTGCATCAACCGGTCGGCCGTTCGGTCACCATCGACCACTTCCACGTTCATGCGCCGATGGCCGGGACGGATCTCGAGCTCGGGAAGTCCCAACGCCGCGTGCACACCCATGATGCCTTGGTCACCGGTGTGCGCGAACCACGAGGTGGGACTCCATGTCATGTGGTCGCTGCTGGCCATCGCAAGGTGGCGGACCGTTGGGTACCACGTGCGACGGTGCTCATCGTTGAACGCCTTGCCGTCGATGCGCACATGCATCGCCGCCCACTCGTAGATCCCCTCGACTGCCTGCGTCATCGTCTTGATCCGAGACGGCCGAACACCAATAGCCGCGTGCAACGCTCCCAAACCCGTGTCGCCGAGCACGCCGAACCACTTCGGCAGGCTCCACGTGTAGCCGGCACGGCTGGCGGCGGCCACTTCCCGGGCCATTGGCGCCCAGTGCGCACGGTCGGCATCAGTGAATGGAACACTGTCGATGAGTAGGTGTTCCGCGGCCCATTCGTAGAGCCCTTCGACGGCGTCTTCGATGGTTTCGATGTCGCGTCGCTCGGGCCGAGGCGCTAGACCAAGCGCATCGTGCACGCCACCGATGCCGCGGTCGCCCGTTGCGGCGATCCACCGACGCGGACCCCACGTGTACCCCGCGTTGCACGCGGCACTGATATGCGCAGCCGAGGGATACCAGCGTTCTCGATCGGCGTCGGTGTAACGGTGGCCATCGACCATGTGGTGCTCGCGCGCCCATTCGTAGAGACCCGCAATCGCTTCGGTCAAGTCGCGCGGCTCGCGACGCGCCGTCTCCATGCGATGCAGCGCATCGACGATTGCCAACGCGTGTTCCGTGAACTCGATGCGGCTCGTGTCGAGGCGCAAGGTCGCGCGGCGTTCGGGTTCGGACCCAGCGCGCTGGCGCGCGGTTGCGAAATTCCGGCGAACGGCATCCACTTCCCGGATGCGCTCCACGCTGGCCGTGAAATCGAGTACCCGCACGCCCGCCTTGTGGTCGGTCTTGCGCAGCCCACGACCGAGCTGTTGGAGCCAGATGCGTTTCGACGCAGTGGACCGCAGGAACACCACGAGGTCGACCTCGGGCACGTCGATACCTTCATTGAAGAGGTCGATCGTGACGACGGTCGCCAACTCGCCCGACCGGAATCGGTCGACTATGTCCTCGCGGACGCGCTTGGGAAGCATCGAGTGCAACGCCTCTGCGCCCGGCAGCTGCGCCGCCATTGCGTTGGCATGGTCGATCGACGAACAGAAGACGATGCTGCGCGGGTTTCCGAGTTCCTGCGCATGATCTCCGATGATCCGTGCAACCTCGGCATCGTGACGCGGCACGAAGAGGTCGCGGTTCAGGCGCTCCTTCGACCACTGTTCGGTGATGGCCATCTCGGCGAGCTGCGCGTCGAGGTCGTCGGCGATGAGCCGGTAGTCGACGGGCGCGAGGATCCCGCGCGCCAGCGCGTCCTCGAGCGCCAGCTCGTACACCGGGGCGCCGAAGAGTGATTCGACCTTGCCGTCGCCACTTCGCTCGACGCCGCCATCGTCGAGCCGGTCGGGCGTGGCGGTGAGCGCGAGCATGAAGCGCGGATCGAGTCCTTCGATCGTGCGCGCGTGCGTGGGCGCCGGTGCGTGGTGCGCTTCGTCAACCACCACGTAGTCGAACGCGTCGGGCGCAAACGGCTCGTGGCCGAACTTCCGTCGGAACGCCTCGAAGCGGCCCCACGTTGCGAACACGACCTGCGCCGATTCGATCCCCTCCGCACTCCGCCGACCGACGAACCAGGCGACCGACGGATCGTCGAGCGCGGCCGCAAAGGTCGTTGCCGCCTGCTCGAGGATCTCGCGCTGGTGCGCGATGAAGAGCACCCGACCGTCGCCTGCAACCCGCGCCGCATCGAGCGCGGCGGTGTAGGTCTTGCCGGTGCCGGTCGCCATGACCACCAACCCGCGGTCCTGCCCGAAGAGGCGCGTGGCTTCGAGCGCATCCAGCGCTTCTTTCTGGTGATCCCAGATGGAAACCAGGCTCGGGTCGAGGGGCGCGGTACCAGCTTCGAGCGCGTGCTCACGAAATGTCGCAAGCGCCCATTGGTACTGCTCCTCGGAGATTGGGGCAGCGAAATGCACGGCTGCTTCGAGTTGCTGCGCGTACGGCGTATCGAACGAGATGGGAACGATGGACTCGAGGTTGTCGGTTCCAAAACCACTGCCGAAACCGGCACGGGTGAGGTTGGCCGAGCCGGTCGCGACCACACCGTCACCGCGGTAGTACTTCGCGTGCAGCCACGGGTTGTGCGCGAGTGTCGTGTTCGGACGGTTGCGCAACAGCTCGTACACCGTGGGATCGGTGGCACCATTGCGCAGCGCCGCTTCGTTCCAGTTGGTGATGACACTGACCCGTACCGACGGGTCGACCGCCCGGAGCAGTACGTCGAGTTCGCGCCGTTGCATGAAGGGCGCGGCGATGACCACTCCCCGCCTGGCAGCGGCCACGACGGCGCTGATCAGCTTGCCCGGGCGAAGTTCACGCTGCGCGAACCACCAACGCTGCACGCGGTCGAAATTGCCGTCGTCGCCCATTGCGACGACATCGCCGTCCAGAGCACTCCCGCGCCGCCCCACGGAGGCATCGTGACCAAGACTTGTGCGCCGTGCACCCGAGTTCGCCGAGAACACCCGTACCGGTTCACGACTTGTTCGACCGGGCCACGACCGGCTGCCCGCCGTTCGCCCGTTCGTTACCTTCACCTGCCCTTTTGGCGCGCGGACGGGGGCAGGAACGCACCCCATCGCGCGCCAAAAGGGAAGGGTGGAGGGGTTACGGCAGGTGGAGGCCGCTCACCGCACGGGCGACCACGAGCCGCTGGATCTCGGAGGTGCCTTCGAAGATCGTGTAGATCTTCGCGTCGCGGTGCCAGCGTTCCACCGGGTACTCGCGCACGTAGCCGTACCCACCGAGGATCTGGATCGCTTCCTCGGTGACCTTCATGGCCACTTCGCCGGCCTTCAGCTTACTCATCGAACCTTCACCGGCTTCGAACTTCTTCCCGGTGCGCGCCATCCAACACGCCCGCCACACGAGCAGGCGAGCAGCGTCGATCTCCATGCGCATGTCGGCGAGCTTGAAGCTGATGCCCTGGTTCTCGATGATGGCCCGACCGAACGCGCGCCGTTCCTTCGCGTACTCGAGCGCGTACTCGTACGCCGCACGCGCAATGCCGACGGCCTGCGCGCCCACCAGTGGACGGGACGCCTCGAACGTACTCATCGCCGCCTGCGTCTTGGAACTCTTGCCCTCGCGCACGCGGGCGAGACGCTCGTCGAGCTTCTCTTTGCCACCGAGCAGACACGAACCAGGTACGCGCACGTCGTCGAGTACCACTTCGGCGGTGTGCGACGCGCGAATGCCCATCTTCTTGAACTTCTGGCCCTGTGACAGGCCCGGCGTGTTCGGCGGAACTACGAAGCTCGCGTGACCGCGTGACTTCAGTTCGGGGTCGACGGCGGCGACCACGACGTGTACGTCGGCGATACCACCGTTGGTGATCCAGGTCTTGGTGCCGTTCAGCACCCACTCGTCTTTCGTTTCGTCGTAGACCGCGCGCGTGCGCAACGACGACACGTCGGAGCCGGCGTCGGGTTCGCTCACACAGAACGCGCCGAGCTGCACCTTGTCGGGGGTGCCGTAACACTGCGGCACCCACTCGCCCACCTGTTCGGGCGTGCCGTTGCCCACGATGCCGGTGACGGCCAGCGCGCTCCCGAAGATGGAGAGACCAATGCCAGCGTCACCCCAGAACAACTCTTCGCTCACGAGCGCGAGCATCAGTCCGGTGGGGTCGGCGAACGCCTGCGCCAGGAAGTCCCACGAATAGAGACCGATCTTGGCGGCCTCTTCGATGATGGGCCATGGCGTCTCTTCCCGCTCGTCCCATTCGTGCGCGGCCGGCCGCACAATGTCCTCTGCGAAGTCATGGACCCACTTGGTGATCTGGAGCTGGTCCTCGTTCAGCTCGAGCGAGAAGTCCGTCACAGCGCTCTCCTTGATTTGCACGATATGGGGGACTCTTCCCTCGGACGCCAAATCGCACGCCTGAAGTTACTTTCTGGTAATGAATCCTAGCGCAGTGCTTGCGCTGGCAAGCATCCCGGCGGCCCCAATC
Source organism: Acidimicrobiia bacterium (assembly GCA_049317385.1). GTDB lineage: Bacteria > Actinomycetota > Acidimicrobiia > IMCC26256 > JBMOIJ01 > JBMOIJ01. Next base: position 104,274 of record JBMOIJ010000004.1, on the reverse strand, counting down.
GCCAAGATTTTTCGTCGGGGCTGGTCAGGGCGGTCCACGCCCCACTGCGCTCGCTCAGCTGACCGGCGTGAGCGGCGCCAATCCCCCTACGACCGCCAACACATTTTGGCAACAGAGTTCCGCCATCCCGGCCCGCGCTTCCACCGTGGCCGATCCCAGGTGCGGCACCAACACGGCATTCTCGCACTCGAAGAGCCCGGCCTCGATGGCCGGTTCGCGCTCGTAGACGTCGAGCCCGGCCGCCGCGATCTGGCCCGTCTGCAACGCCACGGCCAACGCCGCCTCGTCGACAATGGGGCCACGGCCGGCGTTCACCAACACCGCCGTTGGTTTCATGCGAGCGAACGCCGCCGCATCGAACCGATGGCGCGACTGCGCGTTCAACGGCGCGTTGATCGCAATGAAGTCCGACTGGGTCAACAGGTCGTCGAACGACACCTGTTGCGCGCCGAGCGCCGACTCGAGTTCCGAATTCGCGCTGCGGTTCGTGTACACGACGCGCATGTCGAAGCCCCGTGCGCGTCGCGCCACCGCTGCGCCGATCTTGCCCATGCCGAAGATGCCCAACGTCTTGCCGGGCAACCCTGGTCCGAGCAATTGCGTGGGGCTCCATCCCGCCCACGCGCCGGTACGGACCATTCGTTCACCCGCGCCCACGTGACGGGCTGCGGCCAGCAACAGCGCCCACGTCATGTCGGCAGTGGCGTCGGTGAGCACGTCGGGCGTGTTCGTGACGACGATGTTGCGCTCACGAGCCGCGTCGAGGTCGACGTTGTCGTAGCCCACGGCGTAGTTCGCCACGATCCGCAGGTGGGGCGCGCTGTCCATCACCTCGGCGTCGATGCGGTCAGTGAGCAACGTGATCAACGCGTCGCACCCGGCGGCGCCGGCCAACAACTCGGCACGGGTCGGGGCCACGTCGGCCGACGGATGTTGGCGGACCGCACAACCGGCCTCGAACAGGGGCGCCACGCCGGGGGCCGCCAGTTCGCGGGTCACGAACACCGATGTCGACATGGCCAACTCACTCCCGGAAACCGAACGGGCCCCTGCACGTGCAGGGGCCCGAACACCAACTTCAGCAGACGTGAAGACTCAACGACGACGCGTGGCCTTCTTCGCCGTCTTCTTGGCGGCGGGACGCTTGGCCGCAACCTTGCGAGCCGGCGCGCGCTTGGCGGTGGTCTTCTTGGCCGCACGCTTGGCGGTGGCCTTCTTCGCCGTCTTCTTGGCCGCCGCCTTCTTAGCGGTCTTCTTCGCAGCCGGCTTGGCGGCGAGCTTCGGCACCTTGCCCGACGAGATGGTGTCCTTGAACGCCTTCAACGCGGTGACACGCGGAGCCTTCGAAGCGGGCTTCGCCTTGAAGGTCGTCATCTCGCCCGTGAACGGGTTGACGCCCTTGCGAGCCGGACGGGCCGGGGTGGCACGCCGCGAGAACTTCAGGAACCCGGAGAGAACCACGTTCTCACCCTTGTTCACGTTCTCCTTCACGACCTGCTCGAAATGACGCAGGGCTTCGTCTGCTGCCTTGCGGTCGATGTCGGCGCGCTCGGCGATTTCGCGCACCAGCTGGCTTCGGGTAACCGTCACGTGGTCCTCCAACACAGGTGTTTGTTCTTTGGAACGAGGCGGCATCGTATGCCTGGTGCATTGCCGGAACACGGATTTTCTCGGGTTTTTTCGCTGTTTTTCGCGGTTGCCGTTTCCTCACCCTCGGGATTGCATCGAGGTAACGCACCGTGTAGAAGCTCGGCCAGGCATGGGGAAGTTGCTGGTCAGCGGCCCGTTCCCAACGCAGTACCGTGACCCTTCATGGTCGACGCCGGCGCTGCCGTGACCCTCCATGGGCTCACCAAACGGTTCGGCGACACGGTGGCCGTGAGCGGAATCGACCTCGAAGTGCCCGCCGGATCGTTCTTCGGAATCGTGGGCCCCAACGGCGCGGGCAAGACCACCACGTTGCGCATGTGCACCGGGTTGCTGCGACCGGACTCGGGAACGGTGCACGTCAACGGCCTCGATCTCTGGGCCGACCCACCCGCAGCCAAGGCCATCATCGGCGTGGTACCCGACGAGCCACGCCTGTTCGAACGACTGACCGGCCCGGAGCTGCTCTCGTATCACGGCGTCCTGCGCGGCATGGCGCCGAGGACGATTCAAGAACGCAGCGAAGAGCTGCTCGACGTGCTCGGCCTGCTGGACGCCCAGGCCACCCTCGTCGCCGACTACAGCCGCGGCATGCGCAAGAAGATCTCGGTCGCATGCGCGCTGCTGCATCGTCCGAGCGTGCTGTTTCTCGACGAGCCCTTCGAAGCAGTGGATCCGGTATCCGTTCGTGCACTCCGCGAAGTGCTCGAACGCTTCGTGTCCGGTGGGCGCACCGTCGTCTTCTCGAGCCACGTGATGGAGGTCGTGGACCGCCTCGTCGAACACGTGGCCGTCGTCGCCGACGGACAGGTGCTTGCGCACGGGCTCATTGAGGACGTGAAGGACGGCGTCCCGTTGGAGGACCGGTTCCTCACCTTGATCGGTGCCGAGCACAACGCGGCGGCCCTCGACTGGCTCGACCGCGCCGACGAGGACGCATGACGTTCGCCACCACTCGGCGCCCGGCCGGGGTGGGGCCGATCCGCGCGGCCCGCATCTTCGCCGGGTTGAAGGCCCGACTCACGCGCCGCACCTTGGCTCGGGCCGGAGTACTCGGGGTACTCGGCCTGGTGATCTCGAGCACTGCCGCCGCGGTGGTCACGCTCGTGTTCGTCCAGGCGCTGCTCACGCTTCGTCCGACGAACGGAACAGCGGCCGACGTGGGTGTGCTCGCCGTTGCTCTGGTGGCGCTGTTCGGCGTGGTCGCACCGATCGCAGGCGCGGGCATCGACGACACCATCGCTCCAGCGAAACTCGCGCTGCTTCCCATCCGTTCGTCGTCGGTGATCGCCGGATCGATCGCCGCGGCGTTGGTGGGGCCGTGGCCGATCGCGGGTGTGGTGATCACCGGCGTTGCCGTGGCCCGTAGCACTGGTGGTTCGCCTCCCGCGATCATGATCGCGGTCGTCGCGTTTCCTCTCGCCGTTCTGGTTGCGGTGACCGCCGCGCGTGCCGTGACCACAGGACTGTCGTTGCTGTTGCGCTCGCGTCACGTGAGCGAGGTTGCCGCGTTGGTGACGCTGCTCATGATCGTGGCGATCTACGTGGTGCCACGCGCGTACGGGGATTGGATCGCCGCGCATCTCGGCCCGGTCGCGGATGTCGTGAGTTGGACACCGTTCGGATTCGCCCCGGGCGCCGTGGCGGCCGCAGCGCGCGGCGAGGCCGCCGGCGCGCTGGGACGCCTACTCCTGGCCGCGGCAACCGTGGGCGCCCTGGCGTGGATCTGGAATGCCGGCGTCAGTCGCGCGCTCACCACCGCGGAATCGGCCGGCCGGACCAGAACTGCGACGCGCACCCACGACTGGAAGCACCCACCCGCCGTGATCGACTTCTTCCCCACGCGCCCGTGGGCTGCCGTGGCATCCCGGGTCCTGCGCGAGTACGCACGCAACCCGCGTCGTCGAGTCGCCCTGCTGTTGCAGTGCCTCCCGGGCATGATCATCGCGGCCGCCATTGCCACCAGCCAGCCGTCGCGCGTTGCCGTCGTGGTGTTGCTCAGTCTGCCGGCGGCATTCGTGGCCTCCGCCACCCAGAACCTCTTCGGCATCGACGGCGCGTCGCTCTGGACCGACATCAGCGCGGGCATCCGCCCCAAGACGGTGATCGTGGGCCACGTGGCGGCGGTAGGAACTGTTGCCGTCGGGGCCCTCCCGGTGGTGGCGGTGGTCGTGGGCGCCGTCTCGGGCCAGCTTGCGTTGGTCCCGTTCGCACTCGTGGGTTCGTTCGGCGTCTTCCTCGCCGCCACCGGCGGATTCGCCTACGCCGCGGCGCTGGTGCCCTCACCACTTCCCGAAGAGCCCACGAACGCGTGGACGGCCCAGGATGCCGGCCGTGGCTGCCTCTCGGGCATCGTGAACCTCGCAGCAATCGGCGCCGGCATCCTGCTCGGGGTGCCGTCGATGATTGCGACGACGGTCGCGTTGTGGTCACCCCTCGCCGCAGTCGTTGCACTCCCACTCGCCGTGGCGTGGGGCGTGTTCATCGCGTGGCTCGGCATCACCGCGGCCGATCACCGGTTGGCCGGTCGCGAACCCGAGCTGTTGCGCGCCGTGTCGTTCGCCGGCGACTAGGGCTGATCTGCGCGAGCATCGAAGCGTGCAAACACCGACCCAGCTCTTCATCGACGGCGAATGGCGTGCGGGAAGTCGCCCGGCGTTCGCAGTCCACGACCCGGCCTCAACTGATGAGATCGCGACGGTGCAGAACGCGTCACCCGACGACGCGCTGGCAGCCGTGAACGCGGCCGCGTCCGCCCGGCCTGCGTGGGCCGCAGCACCACCTCGCACGCGCTCTGAAGTGCTGCGCCGCGCCTTTGAACTGATGATCACGCACACCGACGAACTCGCGGAACTCATCACCCGCGAGAACGGCAAGCCCATCGCCGAAGCGCGTGGCGAAGTGGCGTATGGCGCGGAGTTCTTCCGCTGGTTCGCGGAGGAAGCGGTGCGCCTCGACGGTCAGCTCGTGCGCGCACCCAACGGCGCGAACCGCATCATGGTGTTGCACCAGGCCATCGGCGTGGCACTCGCCATCACGCCGTGGAACTTTCCGGCGGCCATGGCCACGCGCAAGCTGGCTCCGGCGCTCGCTGCGGGGTGCAGCGTGGTGCTCAAGCCCGCGGAACAGACGCCGCTCACCGCACTGCGACTCGCGGAGCTGTTGTCGGAAGCGGGTGTGCCGCCCGGCGTGGTGAACGTGGTACCCACCGACGACCCCGCGCCGTTCACGCGCGCCGTCCTTGAACACCCCGCGGTGCGCAAGATCAGCTTCACCGGTTCCACCGAAGTGGGACGCGAACTCTTGGCCTTGGCCGCCGATCGCGTACTGAGGTCGTCCATGGAACTGGGCGGCAACGCGCCGTTCGTGGTGTGCGACGACGCCGACCTCGACGCCGCGGTCGAAGGCGCAATGCTGGCGAAGATGCGCCACAACGCGCAGACCTGTACCGCCGCCAACCGCTTCTACGTGCACGACCGAGTGGCCGACGACTTCGCCGCGCGCCTCACCGCGCGCATGACGGGGCTACGTACCGGTCCGGGCATCGACCCCACCACCGAACTCGGACCGCTCATCGACCACGCCGCCGTGCAGAAGGTGGGCGCGCTCTTGGACTCGGCGTTGGCCGGTGGCGCACGCGAATGGGGCCGCGGCGACACCCCCGATCTGCCGGGCTCCTTCTTCCCCGCAGTAGTGATCGACGACGTGGCGCCCGACGCCGCGATCCTTGACGACGAGATCTTCGGACCCGTTGCGCCCATCGTGCGCTTCGGCACCGACGACGACGCCATCGCCATGGCCAACGACACCACCCGCGGACTGGTCGCCTACGTGTACAGCCAGGACCTGTCGCGTGCGCTGCGCTTCGCCGAGGCGTTCGAGACCGGCATGGTCGGCGTGAACCGCGGCGTGGTCAGCGACCCGGCGGCGCCCTTCGGTGGGGCGAAGCAGAGCGGTATCGGTCGCGAGGGGGGCCACGAAGGCATCCTCGAGTTCACCGAGACGAAGTACGTGGCGCTCGACTGGTGACGATCAAGCGCCGGTGAGGCCGATGGGACAACTCACCCCGGTGCCGCCCAAGCCGCAGTACCCGTTCGGGTTCTTGTGCAGGTACTGCTGGTGGTAGTCCTCGGCGTAATAGAACTCGCCACGGGGCACGATCTCGGTGGTGATGGGTCCGTAGCCCGCCGCCGCGAGCTTCGCCTGGAACATGGCGCGCGATGATTCGGCGGCGGAGCGCTGCTCGTCGTTCGCGTACTCGATCACCGACCGGTACTGCGTGCCCGCGTCGTTCCCCTGGCGCATGCCCTGGGTGGGGTCGTGGCTCTCCCAGAAGATGCGCAGCATGTCGTCGTACGACGCGAGCGCAGGGTCCCAGGCCACGAGCACCGTTTCCGAGTGGCCGGTCTGACCGCTGCACACCTCTTGGTAGGTGGGGTTCGGGGTGTACCCGCTTGAGTACCCCACGGCCGTGGTCCACACTCCAGGCGCGTTCCAGAACTTGCGCTCCGCCCCCCAGAAGCACCCCATGCCGAACACGGCGGATTCGAACCCGTCAGGGAACGGCGGCGTGAGCGGATGCCCCAGCACCGCGTGCGCTGCCGGCACCGGAATTGGTTCGGCGCGTCCGGGCAGCGCGTCGACTGGCTCGACCATCTTCGCCTTGTCACTGCGGAAGAAGAACATCGTTTCCCTCTTCGGATGCATCCGTCCGCTCGGATGAACGATCGGCATCGCCGTCGAGTTCCCGAGGCGCCATCGTGGCAATCGCCGCAATCACCACCATAGCCATCATTCCCGGAATCGACGCCCCCGAATCATTGAGCACCATCCCGAAGAACCCGAGCAGCGCGAGCCCCACGAGCAGCGCGCGCATGGGCGGGTACGCAGCCTCCAGCGCACGGCCGTAACTCGGCTGGCGGCGCCACAGCACCACCAACACCACGATGACGACCACCAAGGTGGACACGTACACGAGGTTGGAGAACGTGGCGAGCATGAGTTCGGCCTTGCGGCCGATGACCGTGGCGAACCCGCCGACGCCGTCGTCGTGCACCCGCTCGAACAACCGGCCGATGTGCGTGCGCTGGCCCGCCGGCCGCGCCAGGTCGAGCAGTCCGAGCGCCACGCCGAGCAACGCCGCACCGATCCCAGCGAACACGACCGTGCGAACCTTGATGCGACGGCCGGTCACCATCCACGCGAAACAACCGAACGCAATGACTTCGGCGAGCACGCCACCGAAGTCGGCGCCCCACCACGGCGCGCCGTTCACCACCACCGTGACCAACAATGCCGCCCACGCCAACGCGCGCCCGGCGCGTCCACCCGGCCGCACCAACACCATGGTGGCCACCACCAACGCGCACGGTGCGAGTTGCGAGAACGACTGGTTGCCGAGCCCTTGCACGCGCACACCAACGGTGGCGTTGTACCCGAACACCGCGTTGATCTCGAGTGGTCCACCGATGAATTGATTCATGAGGTGGAACCCGCCGAGCGCCCCGAATGCGATGAGCGTGCGTTTCCAGGGATCGCCCTGGGCTGCGAGTTCGATGATCCCAGTGAACGCCAGCGCGACCACGGCCACGATCACCCAGTACGACACCGCGCCCCATCGCTCGACCGGAAACAGCATCGCAAGGTAGGTGCCCAACAGCGCACCCGGGATGGTGAGCGCGCCCACGGCCACGGCACGGCGCGGCGCACTGCGCGTCGGCAGCCAGATCGCCGCGGCGATCGCGACCAGCAAGGTGAGAATCCACAACGTGTCGGTGGCCGGTCCGATGGTGCGATCACGGAACTGGGCCTGTGCGTTCGCACGCACCAACAGGTCGAGGCGAGCCGCGGCCGTATCGGTGCTGGGCTCGACGCGCATCGGGCGGCCTTCCATCGCCGTCGGCCGCGCCACCCCGAGGCGGTCGAGCACGGTGGGCGCCACGTCCGTGAGCGCCACGTACCCGGCCCGGCGCGTGGTGGCCGATACCAGCCAGCCCGGGGTGACCCCCGGACCCTGGAGCGCGACCACCGTGAGCTGAGGATCACCCGGAGGCGGGTACGACCCCACCAGAACAACGAGATCGCGACTGAGATCGACACGAGTCATGAGCAACGCGAACAGCGCGTCGGATCGCGCCAGCGCGTCGGCTTGTCCTTGCCGAGCGCGTGCTGCACGCGCCAAGTCGGAGAGTTCGACACCGACTACCGCCCGATCACGCCACGCCGCGTCGAACGACGTGAGCGCGGCTTGCGAATCGAGCGTGAGACCGAAGGGCGCAGCGGGCTCTACACGCAAGAGGGCGTCACTCACGGTGCCACGCGCCACGCCACCTGAGTTCATGAACGCGAGCGCGGCTTCACGATGACGCGGCGCGTCGCGAGTGTCGTCGGCGTTCGCGACCACCGCGCTCGAATAGCCACTCCGTTCGAGCGCGCCTGCGAGTGCGCCGACCTCGCTGTCATAGGGCAACGCGTCGTTTTGCCGCCGAATCGTGTCGATCGCCAGCACCCCGACCCCGTCGTCCGGAAGCGTGCGACCAGTGCGCGCCGCGAACGCCGCCGCCCCCGTGGGGCCGTCGACGAACTCACTCGCATCGACGTTGGTTCCCGCCGTTGCCGCGCGTGCGCGCGCCCGCGCCCCGGCACCCAGGGCGACGTAGCCGTCGCCCGCAGTGGTCGTGAGGTCGACCACTCGGGTGGAGCACGCGGCGACCGCCGCAGCATCGAAGAAGCGCCGCAGGTTCGATGCGCCCGGCGAGCGCAGGTCGGCGGCCGTGAGCGTGGGCGCCATGACGACCAGCACCCGAGCCGGCCGTGCCGAGGGCGTTGCGCCGGCCGGCGGGACCACGAGGCCAGCTCCGACGGCCAGTCCTCCGACGGCCGCCGTCGCCGCCACCAGGAAGCGGGCCATGCGGGTCACGGCCGCCGAGTGTGCCACCCGGCCCGGCGGTGATGGGGCCAGCGGGTGCCGATCGTGACCGACGACGGCATCACCGGGCCCCCATCGGGAACAATTGGCGGAACCGCGGTCGCTCGACCGTGCGGGGCGAGGGGACACCACCACCATGACGGGCGTGACGACGTCGACCGGCATCACGTCGGCCGCCACCGACGTCGACTCCATCTCCATCGAGGCCGATGCCCCCGTCGTCGAACGATCGTCGATGCGATGGTGGCTCGTCGCGTTCGTCCTCGTGGCCATCGCAGTGCGCATCCCGGCGTTCTTCGTGAGCGAGTTCAACTCCGACGAGACGTTCATCGCCACCCAGGCGAACGTGGTGCTCGACGGCGGGCAGCTCTACCAACAGGCCGCAGACCGCAAGCCACCAATCGTTCCGTACCTGTACGCAACGACATTCGCCCTCACCGGATCACGTGAGCTCGCACCCGTGCGCATGCTCGCCGCGCTCTGTGTCGGCCTCACCGCCGTCGTGCTCGCGCTCGAAGCGCGGCGCCGGTGGTCCACTCGTGCCGGAGTGATCGCGGGCGCGCTGTTCACACTGGCGTCGGTCGCGTTCGCGCCGCAAGACGGGCAGGCCGCGAACTTCGAAGTGTTCATGCTGCTCCCCATGACGTTGGGGGTCGTGCTGGCGGCGCGGCGCAAGTTCGCGTCGGCTGGCGTCGCCGTGGCCGTGGCCACACTCACGAAGCAAACGGGAGCCGCCACACTGTTGCCGGTGCTCTTCGACGCGCGTCGGAACCGCGGCGAACGCAGCATCATGCGCGTCTTGCTGGGATTCGCGCTTCCGTTGCTCATTGCCGCCGCGTTCTTCGGCGTGAGCGACTTCGTCTATTGGATGCTGTTGGGCAACGGCTCATACCTGTCGCTCGGCCAGAGCATCTGGTACGCGATCGCAATGTTCGTGGTGATGACGGCCGCGTTCGCCGCGCTCAACCTGCCCATCACCGTGCCGCTGTGGCGGGCATGGAAGACCCGCCTGGCCGCCGATGCCGACTTGTGGTGGTGGGCGGCGTCCGCGCTGGTCTCGATCCTGGTGGGGTTGCGGTTCTTCGGGCACTACTACCTCCAGCTGCTTCCCCCGCTCGCCCTGTTGGCGGGTTCTGCCCTCGCGCACATGTCGCGCCGGGTGGTCATCGGGGCGATTGCGCTCAGCGCGACCGTTGCCGTGACCTGCACCACGCTCGCGTTCGTCGCGAAGCCCTTCAACGAGCCGGTCACCTACGCGCGCGCCGCTCGGTACATTGAAGCGAAGACCGGACCGAACGACCGCGTGTTGGTCTGGGGTGCGATGCCCGAGATCTACTGGGCTTCGGGTCGGCTCCCTGCCACCCGCATCCTGAACACCCACTTCCTCGACAACGTGTGGGCCGCCAGCCGCGCTCCCGGCGACACGTCGGCACCGCCGCCATCACCCCAGACCTGGACGTTGTTCCTCGACGACCTCCGGGAACGGCCACCGCGCTACATCGTGGACACGTCCACCAACGGCGCCCGTGAAGCCGCGGTGAGCCCCATTTCGAAGTACCCCGAATTCGCCCGCGTCGTGGCCAAGCAGTACCGCTACGAGACCACCGTGGACGGGATCACCTTCTACGTGCGCAAGTAACGAGCGAGCTGCGGCGACCGGGCCCGGTCGACCCGTGCGGTCGACTCAGCGCTTGGCGGACTTCGCCGTGGTGGGCGGCGCCGTGGTGGTGGGCGGCGGTGGCGGCGGAACCTTGTCGCGGATCAGCCCGGCGTAATAGTTCGCACCATCCGGCTGCCGCAGGTGAATGGCGTCTTGGTAGAAGAGGTCGCCCCGGCTGTTGCCGTACCCGTGCCAGTCGAGCACCGTGACGTTCTTGAACTTCGCCGCCTCGCTTACGATGATGTCGTTGTTCGGGCCCTCCCACGAGCGCGGTACTCGCGTGGTGACCACAATCACCGACTCGCGGTCGGAGAGTTCCTGCATGAGCTTGTCGAACGCGTCCGGGGTGATCCGACCGTTCGTGCCGAGGTGCACCACGACCACCGGAGAGAGTTTCTGCTCGGCGCGCAGACCCTCGACGATGCCAAACACTTCGTTGAACTGGCGGCTCTTCTTCGCGTCGACGTAGACGTCGCCCAGGTCGGCGAGCAACGCATCGGCGGCACCCAACATCACGGAATCACCGATGGCGGTGACGCGCGGTGGGGGTGGAACCGCCGGAGTGGTGGACGCGGCGACGGCATCGGGGGCCACCGTGGTGGTGGCGCGTAGCGCGATGGAGCTTCGCCCGTTGAGGACCTGCCGCTCGAGCGCACTCTCGCCGCCCTTGGCCGTGACGAGGCTCACTGCAGTGAACACGAGCACGCACCCGACCACCACCGAGGTAATCGCGATGCTGCGACGTGCCCGCTTGGCCCGCTCGGGCTTCGCGTTCGACAGCTGGGCACGCACCGAAGCCAACGTGGTGCGCCAGGATCCAGTACGGATGGGCTGCTCGAGGAATCGGTACGACACCTCGGCGAACGCCACCGTGAGCACCACCCGAATGACGAACTGCGTGACCCCGGTGAACGGGAAACCCCGTTGCGTGTCGGTGATCGCGACGATGGGCCAGTTCCAGAGATAGAGGCCGTAGGAGCGCACGCCCACCCAGCGCAAGGGGGCCAAGCCGACGAGAGGCCGCACGATCCGTGACGCCGGATGCACCACGACGGCGATGGCCACGCACGTGGCCAACGACGTGATCAAGAAGCCTCCGGGATAGAGGAACGCCGTGGTCTGGCTCATGAAGTGGAAGCACACCACGATCACCGCCAGGGCCGCGACCCCCGAGATATCGAGCACGGTGGACGCCTGCCGCTTCACCTTCTTGGAAAGCAGCCACGGCGACCAGACGAACGCCAACATCGCACCCAGTAACAAGGAAGACGCACGCGTGTCAGTGCCCATGTACACGCGGTCGGGGTGATCAGGGTTCGCGAACAACCACATGCTGACGACTGACGCCACGCTGCCGGCGCCCAGAATGGCGAGCACGCGCTTGCGATTGCCGTCGGTGAGGAACATGAGGCCGGTGAAGATGAACGGCCACAGCAGGTAGAACTGCTCCTCGATTGCCAGCGACCACAGGTGCTTCAGCAACGGTGGCGCGCCGATGGTTTCGAAGTAACTCCGCTGCCCGAAGATCAACCACCAGTTGGTGGAGTACGTGAGCGCAGCCAGAATGTCGCCACGCAAGCGCGACAGATCGTCACGCAAGAAGAACGATGCGTAGACCGCCACTGCGATCAGTACGGCGAACAATGCCGGCAGCAACCGACGCGCCCGTCGCACCCAGAACTGCTTGAGGTTGATGCGCCCCTTGTTGCGCCGTTCCGCGATGAGCAACGCAGTGATGAGGTAACCGCTGATGACGAAGAAGACCTCGACCCCGAGGAATCCGCCTTCGAAGAACGCGATCTGGCAGTGGTAGAGGATGACGGCGATGACCGCAATGGCGCGGAGGCCGTCGAGCCCCGGCATGTAGCGGACGCGCGGGGCCCCACTGCCCTGGGGGGCAGGGCGCGGAGGAGCTTCGTCGTGTTCGGGAGCCCGGGCGTCGACCAGCAAGGCCAACATTCTCCCAGGTCACGTGGTCCAAGGGACAACACGGCCCGATTGGGACCGATGCCCGGGATGGGGCACCGGCCCGAATCCGGTCGCCCGGAACGGACCCTCAGCGGTCGAGGCCGCCCCGGCCCCGGGTCCGCATGGCCCGGAATTTCTCGATGAGGCGGGTGGTCGACGAGTCGCGGCCGGGCGCCCCTGTGCCCTCGAGCAGCTCGGTGATTTCCGACGCCAGCACCTTGCCCAGCTCGACGCCCCACTGGTCGAACGAGTTGATGCCCCAGGTCACCCCCTGGGTGAACACGCGATGCTCATAGGCGGCGATGAGCTGACCGAGCGCTCGCGGCGTGAGTTCCTGGGCCACGAGCATGTTCGACGGGCGATTCCCCGGGAAGGTCTTCGCGGTCACGAGTGTTTCGGGCACGCCACTCGCGCGCACTTCGTCGGCGGTCTTGCCGAAGGCGAGCGCCTCGGCCTGGGCCAACACATTGGCCACCAGCGCGGTCTGCTGGTCGGCGAACGCATGCCTGGCCACCCCGAACGCGATGAAGTCGGTGGGAACCACGGTGGTGCCCTGATGCAGGAGCTGGAAGTACGCGTGCTGCCCGTCGGTGCCAGCGGTCCCCCACACCATCTCGCCGGTTTCGTAGTCGACCGCCTCGCCGTCACGCGTGACGCGCTTGCCGTTGCTCTCCATGGTGAGCTGCTGCAAGTAGTTGGGGAACAACTTCATGTCGGACGAGTACGGAACCACGGCCTGAGTGTCGAAGCCCAAGAAGTTGCGGTTCCACACGCTGATGAGCCCCATGAGCGCAGGGATGTTCTGGTCGAGCGGTGCCGTGCGGAAGTGCTCGTCGATGTCGTGGAACCCGGCGAGGAACTCACCGAACGCGTGGGGGCCGACGGCCATCATCAGTGACAACCCCACCGCAGAGTCGACGGAGTAGCGACCGCCGACCCAGTCCCACATGGGGAACACGTTGTTGGGGTCGATGCCGAACTCGCGGACGCTCTCGAGGTTCGTGGACACGGCGGCGAAGTGCTGGGCGGTGGCCGCGCTGCCGACTCGGTCCTGCACCCAGCGTTTCGCAGCCCGCGCGTTGGTGAGGGTTTCGAGCGTGGTGAAAGTCTTGGAGACCACGATGAACAGCGTGCGCGCCGGGTCGATTCCCGTGAGGGCGGCGTCGAGGTCGGCGCCGTCGACGTTGGAGACGAACCGGACGTCGAGATCGCCACGATCGAGGCGCAACGCTTCGGTGGCCATGCGCGGCCCGAGGTCGGAACCCCCGATCCCGATGTTCACGATTGTGTTGATGGTCTCACCGGTGTGGCCCCGGTGTTCACCGTCGCGAACCGCGTCGGCGAACCGGCCCATGCGCCGCAGCGTGTCGTGGACCTCCGCGACGACATCCACGCCGTTGACGGTGAGTTCCGCACCTCCGGGGAGCCGCAACGCAGTGTGCAGCACGGCCCGGTCTTCGGTGTTGTTGATCGGCTCGCCGGCGAACATCGCAGCCGTGCGCTCGGCCAAGCCAGTGGCCTCGGCCAACGCAACGAGGAGCTCGATGGTTTCGACGGTCACGCGCTGCTTCGAGTAGTCGAGCAGCAAGCCACCGGCTTCGGCAGTGAGGCGCGTGCCGCGCTCGGGGTCCTGGGCGAACAGTTCGCGCAACGTGACGGTACGAAGTTGGCCGGCGTGCGCTTGGAGCGCCGCCCATTGGGGAGTCTGGGAAGGAAGCACAGAGGCACGTTAGATGGGGGCAGTACGGTGCCGTCCAAGACGGACGGCCGCGCCGCCCCCTCCCCCATCGAGGCCCGCATGAACAAGGTGAAAGTCGGGTTCTTCTCGTTCACCGAGATCACCGACCCGGCCGCGCACCACTCGTACAACGAGTGGCACATGCTGGATCACATGCCCGAGCAGTTCCCGCTGCGCGGCATCGTCGGTGGCGAACGGTGGGTGAGCACGCCCGCGTGTCGTGATGCGCGCCGCGTGAGTGAATCGCGACTCGACCCCATTCACTACGTCACCACCTACCTGATGACCGAGCCCGTCGACGAGACGCTCTTCGAGTTCATGGCACTGGGTCGGGAACTCCACGAGCGGGGCCGGTTCCATCACGCGCGCACCTCACATCTGTCGGGTCCCTTCGACGTGGTCGATGCCCACGCCGCGCCGCGGGTGCTCGTGTCGGACGAAGCCGTTCCGTGGCGACCGACACGCGGCCTGTGGGTCACGGTCGACGCGCTCGACGTGGCCGTCGACGTCGACGCGGCACTGGCGCTTCCCGGAGTTGCGGGCACCTGGGCCTTCGCAGGGAACCAGGCCGAGTACGCCGATCACCCGTGGAACACCAACGATCTTCGTATCCGCGTCTGGTACCTCGACGACGACCCGCTCGCCGTCGGTGACGCGCTGGCCGACCTGGTGGGTCAGCCCGCCGACGGTCGCATCTTCTCCGGACCCTTCGAAACCATCACGCCGTGGGAATGGAACTGGTTCGCCTGATCGAGCTCGCGCAAGAACTCGAACCGCAATCTCGGCGCCGCGCGGCCACAATGCCCGCATGGCACGAGAATGGGATGGCACCACCTACGACCGCATCGCCACACCCCAAGAGGACTGGGGGCGGGTCGTCCTCACCCGCTTCGCCCCAAAACCGGACGCGCGCGTACTCGACGCCGGTTGCGCGCCTACGACGGCCGGGTCGACTCCGTGCACGCAGATCTCCGCGAACCGTTGCCGATCTCGCAACCAGTCGACGCGATCTTTTCGACGGCCACGTTCCACTGGATCACCGACCACCACCGCTTGTTCCGCAACCTTGCGTCGGTCACTGCCCCCGACGGGATGTTCTGCGCGCAATGGGGCGGCGCCGGCAACATCAAACGGGTCACCGACGTATTGGACGCGCGTGGCGTGGAGTGGCACGACGACAAGTACTTCGCCACCGTCGACGGCACCGTGGCTGCGCTCACGGCGGCGGGCTGGACCGTCGACGACTGCTGGCTGGAGCCGGCACCCACACCTTTCACTGACGACGCTGCCCCCGACCAGTGGCTCCGCACGGTGATCCTCGGATCGCTGCTCAACCGATGCAGCCCCTCCGAGGGCGACGAAATCGTGCGCGCGGTTGTGCGCGCGATTCCTGACCACGTCCTCGACTACGTTCGCATCAACGCCCTGGCCCGTCGGATCAGCACCTGAGCATGCATTGAGCACCGTTGCCCGTGCCGCCGAGATTGCGGCCGTCCTCACCAAACACGGGCTGTTCGTGGTACTCGACGTGTCCGGGCTCGGCGGCCGCGGCCGCCATCGGCACGCCGACGTTGCGCCGGCGCACGTCCGCGCCGCGTGCGAGGAGCTGGGTCCCACCTTCATGAAGTTGGGGCAGATCCTCTCGACCCGCCCCGACCTGGTGCCACCTGAATTCGAGACCGAACTCGCACGACTCCAGGACTGCGCGCCCACGGTGCCGTTCGCCGCCATCGACACCGCGTTGCACCGCGGGCTGGGACACGACCCACGCGAGGTGTTCGCATCGTTCGAACGCCATCCGATCGCCGCGGCGTCGATCGGACAGGTGCACGGCGCAACCCTGCCCGACGGGTCGCCCGTAGCCGTGAAGATTCGTCGCCCCGGAGTCATGGCTCGCGTCGAAGAGGATCTGGCGCTCATCGCGCGTGGCGCCGCCCTGGCTGCGCGCAACTGGGAACTGGCCGACCGCTACGACCCCGAAGCGTTGGCCGCCGAGTTCAGCGTGACGCTGCGGAACGAACTGGACTACGCACGCGAGGGGCAGAACTGCGACCGCATTCGTGAAGAACTCCGCGACCAGCCACGCGTGCACGTGCCCGTGATCCACTGGGCCGCGTGCGGTGACGGCGTGTTGACGATGGAGCGCTGCTTCGGGATCAAGATCACCGACGTCGATGCGCTCGACGCCGCCGGCATCGACCGACCCGCGGTGGCCCGCGACTTCGCGCTGCTGTTCCTGGGCATGGTGTTCCGCACCGGGTTCTTCCACGCCGACCCGCACCCTGGGAACGTGCTGGTGGAGTCGGACGGCACGTTGGCGTTGTTGGACTACGGCATGGTGGGCACGGTGCCGCCCGAACTGCGCCTCGGGATGGGCAAGGTGCTGATGGCAGTGGCCACCCACGACGCGACGCTGCTGGCCGACGCACTGGGCGACCTGGGCGTGGCCACGAGCGCCGCTGACCATGCCGCGATGGTGCGTGACCTGGATGACTTCTTGCAGAAGTACCGCGACGCGGCCTTGGGCACCATCGAGTTCAGTGAGGTGCTCGACGACCTGATGGAAGTGGTGCGGCGCAACCATCTGCGCATGCCCCGTGAGCTGGCCCTGTTGTTCAAGACCGTGATGATGTGTGAGGGCGTGGCCCAGAAGCTGGACCCATCGTTCCAACTGGCACCGGTGATCCTGCCGTTGGTGCAGGGCCACTGATCACCAACGCACCAGCCCCGGCGTGGGTGCGTGGCGCGCCTTGGAGAACACCGAACGCTCGGTGACCACCAGCCAGTCGAGCAGCTCGGCTCCCGCTGCGGCCACGGCACCGTGCGCTTCTTCCCACTCGAAGACATCATCGGGATCGCAGGCCGAACCGCCGTCGTGCATCGAGACCACGAGGAACGTGAGCGGCGCAACCGGACCGACCACCGTGGCGGCGAGTTCGAGCAGCGGAACGAGCGCGTCGTCGCAGTCGACGACCAATACCGAGCCGGTGGGGCGTCGCCGGTCGTCGAGCACCACGACGCACGCCGGCGCCGGCGGCTCCATGCCGTCGGCGAGACAGCACGCGAGCTCGACCGCGTCGTCGAACGTCTCGAGCGCGTGGGGATGGGCAATGGGATCGTGCACTGGTACCTCCGAACACCGGGCGCAGCCGGACGGTGAGGAGGCAGAACCGACCCTACGGGGACGGTGTGACAGTCAGTGCTCGGGGCGGAAGAACGGGTTCGACGGCTTGTCGCGCAACGCCAAGAGATCGGGCAGCGCAGGCCCGCCCTTCATGGCCACCCGCACGGCCTCGCGTGTGGCCCACCGGTTGTTCGAGTACACGAGCTCTTCGTCGACGGCCTGTGGGTCGACCCATACGGCAGCGATGCACAACGAGTGATCGGCGTGGCGCGCGTCGATGATTTCGTCGGCCAGCGCGTCGGTCAGTCCCGACGCCACCCCGGCTTGGGCCGCACCCCACGTGAGCCGCGCGTGGTCGTCGCTCTCGATGCTGGCCTTGTTCACGAACACCGTGTACGGCCGCACCGCCAGGCCCGGCCGCAACACGACGGTGAACGATGCGTGACCCGCCGTGGGCGACGCCAACGCCGTGGCCCACGCGCTGGCCATGGGGCCGTTGCGATCGCCCAGGACGATGTTCACGTGCGCGGCTTCGGCGCCGGCGCCCCTGAACCCTTCACCGATCTGGATCATCGAGCCTCCGGCAGTCGCCCGTAGCGAACCAACTTCAACAGTTCACTCGAATCAGTGCCGGGTTTCGTGTCATAGGCCAACAGCGCGACGTACCTCGGGCGCGCGCCCTCGACCCGCGTGACCCGGTGCATCGAGTAGCGCCCCTTGAACACCAACAGCGTGCCGGGCGTCATGGGGAGTTGCACCACCGACGATCGATCACCGTCCAGTACCGCCCGCACGGCATCGAAGCGCTCGTCGCCCGCCGCCCGCAGTTGCGAGACCGTCTCGAACTCGCCACCGCCAACGCTCGACTGCAGCGCGATCGAGACCACGAAGTCGGTCTGGTCGAAGTGCCAACCCAACTCGTCGCCCTGATTCATGGCGGCCACATTCAGCGTCCCGAGCGGATCGGCGTACCGGTACAACTGGTCCTCGCCGAGGATCGCCGCCACGAACTCGAGCAACGTGTCGGACTCGTAGAGCGCGCGGAGTTCGGAATCGGCGGGGAACTCGTCGTAGGCCACGGCGGTGAGCGCCGAACGCGATTCGTAGCGCAACGGATGACCCAGCGCGACCGACTCGTCGGGTACGGCCAGATACGGAGTGCCCGTGACGTCCTGGTGATGTGCACGCGCCGCCAGCTCGTCGCACTCGGTGACCATGCGCGCCAGCGCAGCAGGGTGCACGAACCTCGGCAGTTCCGCGACCCCGGTGCGCACCAAGTCGGCTCGCGCCGCGAGAACGACGTCGTGGCGCCGCAGCGATGCAGCGTCGGTCAGCGGATAGGCCTCGGTGTCGACAATGGTCGCGAGCGCCAGCACGCTCCCATCATCGCCCACCGACTACCAGACGAGCGGCAACGAGTCGGCCTGGCGGATGCCGGGCGAGTGCGTGATGGTCACGCCCTCGGCGATCCGGTAGTCGGGGATGCGCTTGTGCCACTCCTCGAGCGCTACCCGAAGTTCGAGGCGGGCAAGGTTGATGCCCAAACACAGGTGGGGACCACCGCCGAACGCGAAGTTGATGGTGCGCGGCCGGTTGAAGTCGACTTCGTTCGGGTTCGGGAACATGCCCGGGTCGAGGTTGGCCGCACCCAAGACGATGGTGGCGCTGTCGCCCGCCTTCACCTCGATGCCACCGAGCTCGGCGTCGGCCTTGATCCGACGCGGCACCACCTGCACCGGTGTGAGGGCCCGCAGCATCTCTTCGGCCGCGTCGGCGGTGATGGCCGGGTTCTCGATGAGTTGGCGCCGATGGTCGGGGTGCAACGCCAGGTACTCGATCATGCAGTCGAGCGTGGCGGTCACCGTGTCGAGGCCCCCCAGGATGAGCAGGAACGCCATGCCCAGGAGCTCCTCGCGGGTGAGAGCCCGTCCTTCGAACTCGTTGCTGTTCACCAGCGCCGACCAGAAGCCCTCACGGGGATGCGCCCGCAGTTCCTCGATCTGCGCGTCGAAGTATGCGGTGATCTCAGCGCCGGTCTGCACGCGCACGGCCTCGGCGTCTTCCAGGTCGACCTTCGGGCGAATGATGTCGTCGCGCCACTTGAGGAACATGGGAAGGTCGCTCTGCGGCAACCCCATCATGGCGAGGAATACTTCCGACGGCAGCGGAGTGGCGAAGTCCTCGTGGAAGTCGCACGCGCCCGTGTCGACGAACCCGTCGATGAGTTCGTTCACGAGCCGCCGAACTTCGGGTTCCAACGGGTTGATGGCCCGAGTGTTGAACCACTCGGCGAGGAACCGTCGGTACTTGGTGTGCAACGGCGGGTCGATCTGCAACGGGATGAGGTCGTGCTGCTGACCGATGTTGATGGACTCGCCTTCGGACGAGAACACCTCGGGGTGCTTGAGCGCCCAGAGCGCATACTCGTAGTTGCTCACCCACACCGACATGTCGTCGCCCATCATCCCGGGCGTGCGTGCGACAGGGCACTGGGTGCGCAGCGTCTCGTACGCCTCGGTGGGGTCGTCGGCCGCCGCCGGGTCGACGAAGAGCAACATGAGCGGGTCGATGGCGTCGGTCGGTTCGGTCATCACTACTCCTGCGAGCGGGTGCCGGTGACCGTAGTCACCCGGAGAGGGGTTCGGGAACGCTCTCGTTCCCCGTGGCCCGAGTTCCGGGAGGTGCGCGGAGCCCGTCAGGCGTGCGGCAACACCACGGTGCGCGCCACCTCGCCGTTGCGCATGGCCTCGTAGGCGGCATCGATGTCGGCGAGCGTGCCAGTGCGGCTCACCAACATCTCGAGATCGAGGAGGCCCCGCAGACTGAGATCGACCAGCTCGGGAAAGTCGCGGGCGGGGTCGGTGTCGCCATAGACAGTGCCCTGCAGCCGTTTGGAGCCGAGCATGAGTTCCATGGCGTTGAACTGCACCGGATCGTCGAAGCGGCCGGCCCCCACGACGGTGACGGTTCCACCCACACGGGCGAGGTCGTATGCCTGACGAATGGTGGCCGACGACCCCACCACCTCGAGCACCTGGTCGGCGCCACGCCCACCGGTGAGCTTGCGTACCGCTTTGGCCACGTCGGAGTCGCGAGCATCGATGACATCGGTGGCGCCAGCTTGGCGCGCCATTTCGAGTTTCGCGGGAACCACGTCGATTGCAACGAGCGGAGCGGCTCCGGCCAGGCGTGCGCCCTGAATGGCTGCGAGTCCCACGCCACCACACCCGACGACCACGGTGCTCTCGCCGGACTGCACCCGCGCCGCGTTGCGCACAGCCCCCACGCCGGTGGCGACGCCGCACCCGATGAGCGCGCCGAGCCGCAAGTCGAACTCGGGATTGATCTTCACTGCCATCGGCGCCGGCACGACAGTTTCCTCTGCGAATGTGGCCGTTCCCATGCCGGGATAGACAGCCTCGCCGTTGCAGGCGCCGTACGCACCACTGATCGCGCGCGCCGTGGACTTCACACAGTTTGCCGCGCGGCCGTGCAAGCAGAACCAGCACTCACGACACGGCTGGATCCACGCAATGATCACGTGATCACCGACGGCCACATTCGTGACACCGTCACCGACTTCGCTGATGACGCCCGCGCCTTCGTGGCCGAGCACCGTGGGGAAGAATCCCGGAATGTTGCCGTTCTGAATGGACAGATCGGAGTGACACACACCAGTCGCTTCGATGCGCACGCGCACCTCGCCCGGACCCGGCGGATTCAGCTCGACGTCTTCGACGGTGGACTCGGCCTTGGCTGCTCGAAGAAGGGAAGCGCGCATGGCGCGACCCTACGCGCCGGTGACGACTCTCGCGCCCACTGCCGCCAGCACGGAATCGACCGTGACTCGCACGAACTCGGGATCGGGAGACCCCGGCCCGAACAACGTCCGGAAGAACACCGGCCCGGCGAGCAGGTCGATGAGCGTGTCGACGTCGACGGTGGCGTCGAGTTCACCCCGCTCGATGGCGCGGACGAACGCCACGCGCACCAACTGGCGCCGATGGGCCGACGCGCGCTCATGAAGCTCGCGCAGTTCGGGGTCGACCCGCGCCGCGGCCAGCAGCTGTGGCAGCAGATCACAGCCCGGGGGCTGATTCACGAGTTCGGCGACCCGTCCGAGCTGGTCGATGAGGTCGCCGCGCAGCGACCCGGTGTCGGCCGGTTCGAAGATGGGTTCGGAGACGCGCAACATTGCGTCGAACACCAACCGTTCCTTCGAGGGCCAGCGCCGGTAGATGGTGGCCTTGCTCACGCCTGCCCGGGCCGCCACCGAGTCGATGCATGTGCGGCCCCACCCGTGTTCGGTGACCTCGGCGAGCGCAGCGTCGAGAATCGCCTCATCGGCATGCGCATCGCGGGGTCGACCAGGTCGGCGCATTGCAGTTGCGTCGGACGCAGTGGAACCGTCAGCGACCGGCACGGCTCGACTCGTCGTTTTCGGCCCGGTCGTCGAGGTCGAGTTCGATCGAATCCGACGGCTCCTCGTAGTCGTGCGCGCGGCTCGGCAGGAGCAGCGCCACCAACACTGCGGCCGCCAACGTGACCACCGCGCCGATGCGCATGCCCGACGTCATGGAGTCGGTGAACGCACTCACGGCATCGGCCTTGATGACCGCCCCGAAGTCGCCCGCTCGCTGTGCCACCGCCAGGGCCTGACCCAACCCTTCGGTGATGTACTTCGCGGCCTGCTCCCCCTCGGGGCCGCCGAGGCGCACCTTGGCGAGGAGCGGTCCGAGGGCGTTGACGTACGAGCTCGCCGCCAACGAACCGACGACCGCAACGCCCAGTGCGCCACCAACTTCCCGCGTGGTGTCGTTCACGGCGGAACCGATGCCGGCCTTCTCGGGTGGCAACGACCCCATGACCGCTTCGGTCGCCGGCGCCATGACCAACCCCATGCCGGCCGCGAGCAACACCAGCCGGGGCACGATCGCGAGGTACGGCATCCCCACGTACATGGTGGACATCGCGAAGAGCCCGGCCGCCACGAGCACCAGGCCCGTGACCACCACCACGGTGGTGCCGATGCGCTCGACGACCTTCGCCGAGAGCGGCGCCACGATGAACATCGTGACGGCAATCGGGATCATCTTGATTCCCACTTCAAGGGGCGAGTACCCGAGGACGAACTGCAAGAACTGCGTGAGCAGGAACAGCGAACCGAACATCGCGAAGAACGTGAGCGTGATGGCGAGGTTGCCACCGCTGAACCGACGGCTCTTGAAGAACCGGATGTCGAGCATGGGGTGTTCGGTCCGCAGTTCCCACGCCACGAACGCCGCAACCAAGATGCTGCCAACCACGAACGACGCCAACGTCAAGGGCGCCGTCCAGCCGCGCCCCGGCGCCTCGATGATGGCGTAGAGCATGGTGATGAGGGCCGCGATCGAGAGCACGGCGCCCACAGAGTCGATGCGCGGCGCATGCTCGTCACGCGAAGTCGGCACGAAGAAACGACCCACCACCAACGCGATCGCAATGACCGGAAGGTTGATCCAGAACACCGAGCTCCACGAGAAGTGCGCCAACAACGTGCCACCAGCGATCGGGCCGATGACGCCACCGACACCGGCGAACGCGGCCCAGATCGCAATGGCTTGCGCGCGTTCCTTCGGATCACGGAACACGTTGGTGAGAATCGAGAGCGTGGCCGGCATGATGAACGCGGCACCGAAGCCCATGAACCCGCGCATCACGATCAGCTGGTTCGCCGAACTCGAGAGCGCGGCGGCCACCGAACCGCAGGCGAACATCACGAGCCCGAAACTCAACGCGCCCTTGCGGCCGAAGCGGTCGCCGATGGTGCCGGCGGTGAGCAAGAAACCGGCGAAGACCAACACGTACGCGTCGACGATCCACTGCAGCTGACTGGTGGTGGCGCCCAACTCCTTCACGAGCGACGGGATCGCCACGTTCAAGATGGAGTTGTCCATCACGATGATGATGAGGCTGAGACAGAGCACCGCGAGGGTGGTCCAACGGCGGCGGTGGACCTCGGGGTCGACGCCCTCAGGGATGCCAGTGGCGGCGAGGGGGCCGCAAGCCGCGTCGGGCTCGGTGGCGGTCATGGAAACTCCCATGGTCGGGGGGACCAGCAATACGAAACGGTTTCGTTTCAGTATGCAGAGGGGCGGCGGGCGCGCAAGCCCGCCGGCGCGTGACCTGTGACACGTTGGGCAGGCCGCGGGGGCTCAGTTCACCGGGCCGGGAGGCTCAGTTCACCGGGCCGTGGGAGTGTGCCTTGCAGTCGCCACCGTGGCCCTCGATCCCCGAGAACGGCCCACACGGCGTGTCGGTGGCCCACACGTGGAGCATCGGTGCCGTCGGCCGGAAGACCCCCCGGGAGCACTGGCCGCTCGCATTGACCACCCCGACCACCCGCAACCCGCTCGGATCCCAACACAGGTTCTGATGGTCGTGGAAGGTGGTGAGCGACCCGGCGATCTCGGGCACGTCCGCCATCGTCTTACCTCGGGCAAGGATGTACATGGCCGACGCCGTGGTCTTCGTGCCGTCAGGGTTCACCTGCATCACGATCGACTCGATCTGGTTCGGGTCGAGTTCGTCGGCGTTCACCAGGTACTGCGGATTCACGAAGTGCTCGAAGCCCGTGACCGAATCACCAATCGATCGGTACCCGGCCGCTTCGATGCTCGATTGGTCGGGGAACTTCCGCAACGCCGCCCGCGATTCGTCGAGCAACTTCTGCGCTGCGGCGCGCTGCGTGGCCGTGAGCCGCGGATCGGAGATCGAAACGATCGGATCAGTACTCATCGCCGAGCCGTGTGAATGCGTGTGCCCGTCGCTGGCCGCCGCCGCATCGCTGTGCGCATGGTCGTGACTGTGCGAGTGCTGATGGGGCGCCACCGCGCCGAAAAAGGCCAACGCCGTCACACTGAGCAATGCGACCGGCATCATGAACGACCAACGGGGCAGTCGGAGCCCCAACGCGGCTGCACCTGCAAACAAGGCCGCGCCCGCGCCGAGCACCGCGCACAACAGGTCTTGGGTGCCAACAGGTTCGACCTCACTCAGCGCGTCGACGAGCGGCAGGCCGAACGTTCGCGACGCCGCCCAGGCGAGCACCATTGCTGCGTTGATGGCCGCGCCCCAGAACATGACCGAGCGCGAGGGACGCGCCACCGCCCATACGGCCCAAGCGATCTGCACCAACGCCGCGAACGCAAACAGCCGAACGAGGGTGGTGTCGCCCTGGTGAGTTCCCGCCGCGGCACCGTGCACCAACCCGGCTGCGCCCGAAGCAGCTGCGGCGACCACCACGAGTGGGTGCGAGAGCGAAGGCGCGCCGGAACCGGGAGGTGCCGGTTCGTCGGGGCGTTCGGTCATGGTCACCGTCATCGCCGCTCTCCACAGGGTCCCCCACAAATCGTAGGACCTTTTTCATCGACCGAAGACGCGCTGGGATCCAGCGAAATGTGGCGAACTCAGTAGAACGCGGGACTCCGCGCCCCGTGCGGCACGGTTTCGAGCGGCTGGCTCAGCTCGTCGACCGTGAAGCCACATTCGGCCACTCGATCGGCCAACGCCGCCGGTTCGAAGCCGTAGACCTCACTCACGTTCCCGCAGAAGACCTGGTCGAGTTCCTCGGGCGTCCATTCGTGGAACGAGCGCTGCAACGACTCGCGCGAATGCGGGGTGGTGCCCTCGAAGTGCGGGTAGTCGCTCCCCCACATCACCTTGTGCAGCCCGAGCTTGCGCATGGCCTTCGCTTCGTACGGGCTCGGGAAACTCACCCCGACCCAGATGTTGCGTTGGAAGTACTCGCTGGGTGTCAGCTCGAGCATCGCATCTGCGTTGAGTTTGAACTCACCGGCGCGGCCGGTGAGTTTGCCCTGGTGATGGAACATGTCGAGCTGCGCAAGGGTGGGCCGGATCCAACTGCATCCGGTTTCGGTGAGCACGAACTTGAGCTTCGGGAACCGCTCGAACACCCCACTCATGAGGAGCTGCCACAACACGCGGTGCGAGTACCACGCGGTTTCGGCCACCCACATCATGGGCGCCGCCGGGTACGGGCCGTAGTCGGGATGCCCCGTGCCACCGTGATGGTTGACGACGATCTTGCGTTCCTCGCAGACCTGCCACAGATCGTCATAGACCGGCGAGTACAGCGGTTCGATGTCGGTGTCGTCGGGCGGTTCCGGGATGAGAATGCCGCCGCGCAGACCCTGCTCACTCACCCACTCGGCTTCCTGCACCGCGCGTTGCGGGTCGTTCAAGAACACCTGCGCAATGCCGGCCCGCCGCGCTGATTGTCCGGCGCACCAATCGACCAACCACCGGTTGTGCGCGTGCAACCCGGCCCAACGTGCATCGAGGTCTTCGCGCGTCGGTGGACGCGCCACCAACGCGCCCGTGGGGAAGAACGGTGGCACGGTATTGGGGAACGCGACCTCGCCCACTTGCCCATCGGCTTCGAGGTCGGCGATACGACGGTCGTCGTCCCAGTTACGGGTCCGCGAGTCGCCCTGCAGGTCACGGAACGGGTTGACGTACGCGCCGCGCCATTCCGCGAATGCTTCGCGGTAGGCCGGGTCGAGGTACTCGCCGTACGTCTCGATGGACGCGCCGGCGTGGCAGTCGGCCGAGATGATCGTGTAGCGGTCGTCGACGATCGTCATGCTTGTCCTCCGCAACCGCTGACGTTACCGTCCCGACCCATGACCGACATCGTCGACATCTGGGTCAACATCGTCACCCCGAAATCTGCCGAGCAGTTCTTGGGCCAAGAGGGGTACGAGTCCATCCCCGATTATCTGGGCAGCGACGGTACGGGTGGCGTGGCGGTCGACGAAGTCCTGCGCCGCATGGATGCGAACGGCGTGGCCACCGGCATCCTCACCCCCGGACTCATCGGCGACGGAGTCGAGCAGGCGTTGGCCATTTCCGACGCACACCCGGGGCGATTCCTGGTGGCTATCGGCGTGGTGCAGCCCCACAAGCCCACGAAGAACGCAGTCCGCATCCGCGAATTCGCGCAACACTCGCGGGCGGCCATGGTGCGCGTCATGCCGCTCGCAACTCAGGTCCCCATCAACCACCCGCAGCACTACCCCGTGTACTCGGTGTGCGAAGAACTCGGTCTGCCGGTGGCCATCAACGCCGGCATCCCGGGGCCCCAGGTGCGCTCGCGGGTGCAGCATCCCGATCTGCTCGAAGACGTGCTCATCGATTTCCCACGACTCACGGTGGTGGTTGCGCACATGGGCCATCCCTACGAAGAGCTCCTCATGAACTACATGCGCAAGTGGCCGCAGCTCTACGTGAGCTGCACTGCGTATGCCCCTAAGTACATGGATCCCAACTTGGTGAAGTTCATGAACACGAACGCATATCGCGGACGCGTGTTGTGGGGCAGCGACGACCCGTGGTTCCCACAAGCCCGCTCTCTGGCCGAGGCCAAGGAGCTGCCGCTCGACGACGACGCGATGGAGCGATTCCTGGGCGGCACGGCGCGCGCGTTGTTCGACCGCAGCACGGCGTGACGCAACCTTCGGCGCGCGCATCGAAGCTCCCGCAGTGGCTCACCCACAACCTGAAGGCGTTGTCGGGGGTCAGCTTCCTGCAAGACGCCGCAAGCGAGTTGCTCTACCCGATCCTGCCGATCTTCCTCACGGTCACGCTCGGTGCGCCGGTTGCGGTTGTCGGCATCATCGAAGGCGCGGCCGACGCCGCCGCGGCACTGTCGAAACCCATTGCGGGCCGCATGTCCGATCGCCGCCGCCGGCGGCCGTTCATCGCATTCGGGTACGGGTTGGCCGCCGTCGGCAAGGTGGTGGTGGCGGCCGCGTTGGTGTGGCCAGTAGTCCTCGCGGGCCGAGTGCTCGACCGCATCGGCAAAGGGGTGCGCGGCGCGCCGCGCGACGCGCTGTTGGCCGACGGCAGCGACCCCACCACGCGGGGGCGCGTGTTCGGCTTCCACCGCGCCGCCGACACTGCGGGCGCAGTGGTGGGACCGTTGCTCGGTCTCGCGGCCTACGAGTTCCTGGACCAGCAGATCCGACCGGTGTTGTGGTTCGCGGCAATCCCCGCCGTGCTGAGCACTGCGCTCGTGTTCGCGGTGCGTGAGACCCGTCGCACAGAAGAAAGCGACGCAGCACCACACGCGACCAACGATCCGCCGCACCACACACCGCTCCCCCAACGGTTCTGGCGGGTCGCGCTGGTGTTAATCGCGTTCGGCGTCGTGAACTTTCCCGACGCGTTGTTGCTGCTGCGCGTAAAGGAACTTGGTTACGAGTTGCCCGGCATCGTGCTCGTGTACGTCACCTACAACTTGTCCTACACAGTGCTCAGTTACCCCGCCGGCGCGATCTCCGACCGACTGTCACCGCCGCTGGTGGTGGGAACCGGGCTCGTGTGCTTCGCGGTCGCATACTTTGGTCTCGGCGTGATCACGAGTGTGGGTTGGGTGTGGGTGCTGTTCCTGGTCTACGGCGGGTTCACTGCCTTGACCGACGGTGTGGGCAAGGCATGGATCTCGAAGCTCGTGGGCCCCGATCAACAAGGGGAAGCGCAGGGCGTGTTCCAGGGCGGCAGCGGCCTCGCCGTGTTCGTGGCCGGGCTCTGGGCCGGCCTGGCCTGGGATGGCACCGGGCGGCTCCCGCTGATCATCTCGGGCAGCGTGGCCGCCGTCCTGGCCCTGGGGCTGCTGACCGCGGGCTGGCGCCAGCACCGATCGGGAATCCGGACGAACACCCCAAGCGGGGAGTGAATTTCCCTTCACTTTCGGGCCGCGATGTGCCGACAACTCCCCGAGGTTTCGCCGCAGGGAGAGCGAATGGTGACGACCACGACGGTCTCGGTCCACCGCATGGTGGCGGAGTTGCAGTCCCTACCGACGCGCCCGACCGTTGCGCTCCGAGTCGTCATGGCGGCAAACGACCCCAACTCATCAGCCGAGACGCTGGGGCGACTCATCGAGATCGACCCGTCGTTGAGCGCGCAGGTGATGCGGCTTGCGAACTCCGCCTACTACGGGCTCACCCACCGGGTGGCAAGTGCGAATCGAGCGGCAGCCGTCATCGGGATCGGCACGGCGCGCGCCCTGGCCGCGAGCACGGCGACCGGGCTCGTTGGAGCCGATCGCGCGCCGACGCCCATGGGGTTCTGGGAGCACTCGGTTGCGGCTGCAGTTGCGGCCTCAGTGGTAGCGCCGAAAGTGGGCGCCAACGCGTCGGAGGCGTTCACGTTGGGACTCCTCCACGACGTGGGGCGCGCGCTCTTGTACCGCTGTGAACCCTCGGCCTACGGGGCGCTCGTGACACGCGTGATCAACGGTGACGTCGACCTGATCGAAGCGGAACGCGCAACCTTCGGCATCGACCACGCCGAGGTTGCCGCAAGCGTGCTTGCCGAATGGAAGTTCCCCGAGCCGTTCGTGGACGCCATTGCCCGACACCACGCGGGCGGTACCGGCGAACTGACGCCGCTGCGGCGAGCACTGGCCGCCGGTGAAGAGCTGGCGTTCTGCGTGGGACCGCCAGAGGATCACGCAGTCGAATCGCGCGACTGGCCGGCCGGCCACGGGCTTGCACTCGCGGGGCTCACCCCCGACGACGCGCAACGGCTCGGCACCGCCGTTCAGAACGGCACGGCCGAGCTCCTTGCGAGCCTGTCGAGCTGAAGGTCAGTTCATCGGCCCCGACGGTGGGCCGCCGTCTTCAGGTGCCATTGCGGGACCATCCGCCGAACCCGTGCCCGGCGCCTTCGTGGGCCGCTTCCCGTTCACGAAATCCGTGACGCGCTGGGTCACCTCGGACTTGCGCTGGTTCGCTTGGTCCTGCGTGAGTCGACCATCGGCCACCGCTTGGTCGATCCGCTTGTTCGCATCGGCCACCACCGCGTCGATCACCTTCTGCACGTCGACGTTCTTCGACTTGGCGACGTCGGCAACCGTTTGACCGTTTGCCAGAGCTTGGCGCAGGTCCGACTCGCTCACTCCCAACGCCGTGGCCGCCGCCTCGAGCCCCGGACCGCCGCGGGCGCGCATCCCTCCGGGTCCACCCCGGCCTCGCATGCCACCTGGATCGGCGCCGTCGGGCCCGTGGCCTCCTTGCCCCTGGTGGGCCGCGGCGCGAACCGCCCGCTCGCCTCGTCCGTGGCGGTCGGACGCAACGAACGCACCGACTCCCGCGGAAACCAGTCCCAGTACACCGGCCACGATGGCCGCTCCAACGATCACTCGCGTCTTCATGGGGATTCCTCCTCTGATGACTGCATCATCGTCGGCGGTTCTGGGCGTCCCCTGAGAACCGCATGAATCCCCCCGTAACGCAGGAGGCCCTCCCGAAGGAGGGCCTCGCTCGAACTCGCAGCGCGGGTACGACTCAGACGAGTTCGCCGGCCTTCTTCACCTGGAACGCCATCACGATCTCGGCGATCCCGCGGAACATGGCCCAGAAGCCCACCCACAGCAGGATCAACGCAGCCCCGACCGGGTAGCTCCGCTGCGAGACCCAGAAACCGATGATGATTTCGAGGATGCCGGCGATGAGCCCCAACCACCACAGGTCGTTCATGTGCTTGGTGGCCGCGGAGAGGATCACGTCGAACGTGCCCTTCAGCACGAACAGCAATCCGATCACCGATGCGAGCGCCCAGAACGCGTTGGTGGGGCGGATGAAGCAGTAGAGCGAACCCGCCGCGAAGATCACGGCCATCACGATGTGGAGCCACCGCCAGCTCTCGTCGAACGCCGCGGTGAGTGCTTCGTTGATGGCAGCGCCCAAGAACACCAGGCCCAAGATGACGCCGACAGTGGTGACAGACGCGTTCGAGAAGCGCAACACCACGAGTGACACCAGTAACCAGATCACGCCGGTGACGAGCCAGAGCCACCACATGCCAGTGATTGCTTTCACGGCCGTGCGCTCGTCAGCGGTCAACGCCGATGCGTCAGTCATTGGACTCTCCCCCATTCGGATTGGCGGCGGGAGCCTACGGGCGGTCCGGGCGGGGGCCGGGGATGATCGGCCCAGGGGCGAATGGGAGAGCGCGTACGGTTCGGCCCATGGAAACACCGATTCGCCTCGGACTCATCGGCTGCGGCCGCATCGCCATGGCGCACGCAGCCGCGCTGCGGTCAGTGGCCGAGGACGGGCTCGTGCGGGTGGTCGCAGCCGCCGACCCTGACTCTTCAGGAATCGACACGGTGACATCCATCGTGGGGCCCATTGAGCACCGAACCGACGACGGGCACGCGGTCATCAACGACCCGAACGTGGACGCGGTTGTGATCATCACTCCCACCCGATTCCACCGCGAATACATCGCCGCAGCCGCTGTCGCGGGCAAACCCGTGTTCACCGAGAAGCCGTTGGCCCCCACGTTCGACGTGGTGCGCGACGTCGTGGCCACGGTGCACGCCGCCGGCATTCCCACGCAGGTGGGGTTCCAATCACGGTTCCATCCG
Organism: Acidimicrobiia bacterium; assembly: GCA_049317385.1. Lineage (GTDB taxonomy): Bacteria > Actinomycetota > Acidimicrobiia > IMCC26256 > JBMOIJ01 > JBMOIJ01. The sequence continues at coordinate 73,771 of JBMOIJ010000004.1, read as the reverse complement.
CTGGTGCGACGCATCCGTTCAATGGTGCAGGACGGATCAGCGGGCGCGCCCATGGCGTACATGTTGCGCGACGACCAGTTCTGGCCGGCGCCGGCCATCGTGCCCGGGCACAGCGAATGGCGGTCACAGCGCAGCGAAGCGGGCGGCGGTGCGCTCCTGGAACACTCCATTCACTCGTGCGACGTGTTGTCATGGTGCTTCGGTCCGGCAACTCGCGTGTACGCAAGCACGCGCAGCATGTTCGGTTACGACGTCGAAGACGTTGCCGCGCTCACCGTCGAACACGAAAGCGGTGTGGTCGGCACGCTCATCTCGGTGTTCAACGGGGTGCAACATCGAGAGGAACGACGACTCGAAGTGTTCTTCGAACGCGCAACGGTCGAGATGACGAGTGACTTTCTGATCGGCGCGCCCGAGGATTCCTTCCTCGTGCACTCCGGCGACGACGAACACGCGGTCGTGTACGAACCGAGTGAAATCATCGCCGAGCAGTTCCGGGCCGACGGATTCGACCCGGAACGACAAGTGTGGGTGTATCAGTACTTCGCACACCACGCGTTCGCCACGGCACTGCTTCGCGGCGAGGCACCGAGCCCCAACATCGACGACGCGCTCAACGCACACGCGATGGTCGAAGCGGCGTACCGCAGTGCCGTCGAGCGTCGGCCCGTCGACACGGCCGAGCTGCTCGCCTGAGAAGTGCGTGGCCTCGGGAGGGGCCCAACCCGGCGTACTAACCTGTCGTGATCGCGGGACGACCACGGAGGAACGCAGCCGGCATGAGTGACGAGTCGAACGAGCCCAGCGCAGGGCGGTTCTCGAAGCTGGGGCTCACGTTCGACGACGTGCTGCTGGTGCCAAGGGCTTCCGACGTCCTGCCCGCCTCGGTCGACACGCGTTCCGAGGTCGTGCCGGGCATCTCGCTCGAGGTGCCGCTCGTTTCGGCCGCCATGGACACCGTCACCGAAGCCCGCATGGCCATCGCCATGGCCCGCGTCGGTGCCATCGGGGTCATCCACCGCAACCTCTCGGTCGAAGACCAAGCCACCGAGGTCGACAAGGTGAAGCGCTCGGAATCGGGCATGATCACCCGCCCGGTGATGTTGGGCGCCGATCACTCCGTGCGCGACGCGCTCGAACTCATGGAGCGCTTCCGCATCAGCGGCGTGCCCATCGTCGACGACCAGCAGCACCTGGTGGGCATCCTCACCAACCGCGACCTGCGCTTCGAGACCAACGTCGACCAGCCGGTCGGCAACGTCATGACCAGCAGCGGACTCGTCACCGCACCCGAGGGCACCACGCTCGAAGACGCACAGAAGATCCTGGCGAAGCACCGCATCGAAAAGCTGCCGGTGGTCGACGCCAACAACAAGTTGGTCGGACTCATCACCGTCAAAGACATCCAGAAGCGCGCCCAGTACCCGCACTCCACCAAGGACACCCAGGGACGCCTGCGCGTCGGTGCCGCGGTGGGTGCCGGGAACGAAGCATTGGAGCGCGCCGAAGCGTTGGTCGACGCCGGCGCCGACTTCATCGTGGTCGACAGCGCGCACGGGCACGCCGAGTCGGTCATCAACACGGTGCGCTGGATCGTGAAGGAATCCGGCGTGCCGGTGGTGGGCGGCAACGTGGCCACTGCGGCCGGCGCCCGCGCCCTGCTCGACGCCGGGGCGCAGGCCGTGAAGGTTGGCGTGGGACCGGGCACCATCTGCACCACCCGCATCGTGGCCGGCGTGGGGGTGCCCCAACTCACCGCCATCGACGACGTGGTGCGCGTCACCTCCGAATACAACGCGACCCTCATCGCCGACGGCGGCATTCAGTTCTCCGGCGACATTGCCAAAGCCATTGCGGCCGGCGCCGACGTGGTGATGCTCGGCTCGCTGCTCGCCGGCACCGAAGAATCACCCGGCGACCTCCTGTTCGTACAGGGTGAGCACTTCAAGGAATACCGCGGCATGGGTTCGCTCGGAGCCATGAAGGCGCGATCGTTCTCAAAGGACCGCTACTTCCAAGAGAACGTCAACGAGGTCGACAAGCTCGTCCCCGAAGGCGTCGAAGCTCGCGTTCCGTTCAAGGGCCCAGTGCGCAATGTGGTGTACCAACTCGCCGGCGGTCTGCGACAGTCCATGGGGTACTGCGGCGCAGCCGACATCGCCGAACTGCGTGAGGCACAGTTCGTGCGCATCACGTCGGCTGGCCTGCGGGAAAGCCACGCCCACGACATCACCATCACGAACGAACCGCCGAACTATGGCAACTCCGCGCGCTAACCCTCGAGATCTCGCACGCAACGGTCGCCGACCGACAAATTCATACGAGATTTCGGGTTAGAGGATCGATGGGACTCGGGCGTCGATGAGGGTCGGCCCCGATTGCGCGACTGCAGCCGCGAACTGCTCGTTGAACTCCTCTGCGGTCGTGGCGCACGTGGCGCGCACTCCCATTCCCTGCGCAAGAGAAACGAAGTCGATTTCCGGGTGATGGAGATCGAGCATCGCCTTGGCCTTCGCACCGCCGGCAGTGGCACCCACCCGGTCGAGTTCCATGTTCAACACTGCATACGAGTGGTTGTTGAACACGACGGTCACAATGTCGAGCTGTTCACGCGCCATGGTCCACAGCGACTGCAACGTGTACATGGCCGACCCGTCGGCTTCGAGCGCGATCACCTTGCGGTCGGGGCAGGCGATGGCTGCGCCCACGGCGACCGGGAGACCTTGCCCAATGGCACCACCGGTGAGCGTGAGCCAGTCGTGCGCCGGCGCACCGGCTGTGAAGCCGGCTGCGAACAACCCTGACGTATTGCCTTCGTCGCTGACGATCGCGTTGGCCGGCAAGAGCGCGCCGATGGTTTGACACACGGCCGACGCGTTGAGTTCACCCGTTGGGAGTTCGGGCCGGGCCGCAGCTTGGCGCGGCGCGTCGGCGGCCGATGCCCCCACCACTCGCGCCAGCGCGTCAATTGCCGACAACTGGTCGGCAGGCCCCACCAGTTGGTGTACGTGACACCCGTCGGGCACGAGGTCGCTCGCCTTGTCGGGATACGCGAAGAACGACACCGGCGACTTCGCGTCGATGAGCACCAGATGCTTCAGGCCGTCGAGCTGCATGGCCGCGAACTCGGCCAGGTAAGCGATGCGTTCCACGGGCGGACAGCCCGCGCCGCGCGCCAAACGAGCCGGGAACGTTTCGCACAGCAACTTCGCACCGGTCTTGGCGGCGATCGCGGCAACCGTGGTGAGCGAATCGGCGAGGCAGGCGCGACCGCCAATGAGAATTGCCGTCGGTTCGCCCGAATGGAGGACTGACGCGACGTAGTCGACGGTCGCATCATCGACGACCGCGCCGGCCGGAACCGCGATCGGCGCGTGCGCAACGCCGCCGCCGCTCCATGCCGCATCGGCCGCGAGCACCTGGGTGGCCACTTGGCCCGGCGGGCCGAATGCCGCCGCCACGGTTTCGGCCGCGTCGCGCCCCACTTCGTCGGCTTTCTGCGACCAGCGGATGAACGCGCTCACGTTGTTCGCAACGGTTTCGATGTCGCTCTCGAGCTGCGCGTCGTACTGCTTGTGGTACGTGGCGTGGTCGCCCACGATGTTCACCACGGGCGTGTAGGCCTTGCGCGCGTTGTGCAGGTTGGCGAGCCCGTTGCCCAACCCGGGCCCCAGGTGCAGCAGCGTGGCCGCAGGTTTGCCGGCCATGCGCGCGTATCCGTCGGCCGCACCAGTGGCCACCCCTTCGAAGAGGGTGAGCACACCGCGCATCTGGGGCACGTCGTCGAGAGCCGCCACGAAGTGCATCTCGCTGGTGCCGGGGTTCATGAAGCACGTGTCGACCCCACTGTCGACGAGGGTGCGGATGAGGGCCTGCGCACCGTTCACTGATTGGCTCCTTGCGCGTCGTCGAGCTCGAAGATCTTGCCCGGGTTGAGGATGCGGTTCGGGTCGAACGCGGTCTTGATGCGGCGCATGAGTTCGATGGACGCCGGGTTCACCAGGTCGGCCACGTACTGGCGTTTCTCGGTGCCGATGCCGTGCTCACCGCTGATGGCGCCCCCCAAGCTCATACCGAACTCGAGAATGTCGTGGATCAACTTGGCGCGCACGTCGGGGTCGGGTTGGAAGACCGAGAGGTGCACGTTGCCGTCGCCGGCGTGGCCACATCCGGCCACGAACGACGCGCTGGCCTGCGCGATCTCGGCCACCTTCTCCATGTACGCGGTGATGGACGCGCGCGGTACGACCATGTCGATCAAATCGTTGGCGCCCGCAGCCTTCGCCGCCCAAAACGCATGCTCGCGTGCGGCAATGAGTTGCTCGCCGGCTTGCGGTGGCAACACGTACACGTCGAGCGCACCGAGTTCCGCGCACATTTGGGCAAGCTCCACCCCGTCTTCTTCCAACCGATCCGCGCGCCGGTCTTCGAGCACGACCACCAAGTAGGCGAGCGCCTGTTCCTTGATGTTCTCGGCAACGCCGAGTTCGAGCGGGTTGTTCGCCACGAGGGTGCCCATGGTGAGCATGTCGATGTATTCCACCAACAGCGGCCCGATGCCGCTGGCCACGATGCGCGGCACCGCGTGTGCCACTTCGGCGAGGGTGGCGTAGGGCGCCAACACCGTGGTGGCGTGCGCCGGTCGCGGGTAGAGCTTCAGCGTCGCCTCGGTGACGAGCGCGAGCGTGCCTTCGCTCCCGGTGATGAGTTGCGTGAGGTCGTACCCGGTGGTGGCCTTCACGAACTTGCCACCCGAGCGGATGATCTCGCCGGTGCCGAGCACCGCTTCGAGTCCGAGCACTTGATGACGCGTCACGCCGTACTTCACGGCGCGCATGCCACCGGCGTTCGTGTTGACGTTGCCACCCAAGCTGGCAGAGGACTCACCGGGGAACACCGGGTACACCAGTCCGTGCGCGCGGGTGACTTCGTCGAGCTCGCGCAACGTGACGCCCGGTTGCACCACGGCCACGTGGTTCTCGGTGTCGATTTCGAGAATGGCGTTCATGCGCTCGAACGACACCACGACGCCACCGGGAACCGGGATGCACGCACCAGAAAGGCCGGTGCCCGAGCCACGCGCCGTGAGGGGAATGTGGTGCTCGTTGGCCACGGCAACGATGCGCGCCACTTCTGCAGTGTTGGCCGGCCGCACCACCACGCCGGGTTGACGCCACTCGGCGGTCAGCGCTTCATCGTGCGCGTAGTCGTCGCTGACCGCGTCGCCGGTGAGCACGTGCTCGGTCCCCACGATGTCGCTGAACAGTCCGGCGATGTCGGCCACTGGTCCTCCCCTGAAATGCTGCACTCAGGTTCGCACAGTGGCGGGGTCGAGGAAAACGCGCTCAGTCGTCGATACCGCGACTGATCCCGCCCTTGCGGAGCATTCCTTCGATCAGGGATTCACCGACGGTCTGCACCGTGCTCAGCGCGTACGAAACCTGTCGCGACAAGTCGAGGCTCTTGCGCACCGCGGCCGGCACCGGGCGGCCGAGTTCCTGGTACGACCGCTCGGCCACGAGTGTGAGCCCTTGCTGGGCCGCGATGGCGGCAAAGATGACCACGTTGGCGTCGATGTCGTCGCCGTCGTTGAGCGCGAGCATTGCCGCGGCACCGACGCGGACCGCCAGCGGCGAGTCGCTCTCGAGCAGTTCGGCGGCGGCCGCGACCGTGTGCGCCAGGTCACCGCGATCGCCGGCTTCAACGAGGTTGCGTACGTCTTCGAGGCGCGCCAGTTCGAGCTGCGCGTTCGAGACCCAGTCCCCCTCGACCTCGGTCCTGGCGGTGATGACGAGGCTGCCTACTCGCGCCAGGACGTCCTCGGAGTTGTCGAGCTCGGCCTCGTCGACTCGGGCCGCCGGGTCGATGCCCGCCAGCGCCGTCCGCACCCGTTGGTTGACGGCGTCGTGAATCGCCGCAACCACGAGGTCGGCCACGGCGTCATCGCCGTCGAGGTGCTGCTGGACCCACTGGTACTCATCCGCGTTCTCGGTGTGCTCCATGCCGCCCGAGGGTAGGGGTATTTGTCCGTTTCGCTCAAAAGCTGCGGCCCAGGGGCGCGGGCCGCTCCCCCCGCTCCCTGGGTCACCGTGAGTCACCGCATGCGGTAGCGCCAGCGCGGAAAGCGGCGGGTGAGCAGCCAGAACTTGCCACCGCTGAAGGGCATCTGGGTGACGATCTTGCCGTTGGGTGCTGCGAAGTAGTTGTGGCAACCGGCCAGCCAGACGGTGCCCCGCATGGCGTGCTGCAGCCGGCGGTTGTACCGCCGTTGCGTCGACGACTTCACGTCAAGTGATCGCTTGCGGTGCCGCCGCAACGACCGCAACGCCCGAACGATGAAGTGGGCTTGGGCCTCGTGCACGAACAGCACCGAGTTGAACCCGTTGGTGTTCGGCCCGTACAGCACGAAGAGGTTCGGGTATCCAGTCACGCTCGTGCCGAGGTAGGCCTCGGCACCGTCCTGCCAGTCGTCGTGCAAGCGGCGGCCGTTGCGCCCATAGATGTCGATGGCCGACAGGTACTCGCTGGCATGGAAGCCCGTACCCCAGATGATGACGTCGACGTCGTGAGTTGTGCCGTCGGCAGTGACCACGCCCGACTCGGTCATCTCGGTGATGGCCTCGGTGACGACGCGGGCATTCCGACGTTGCAGCGCGGGGTACCACGTACGCGACGTGAGCGGCCGCTTGCAGCCGACCGGATGGTCCGGCGTGAGCTTCGCGCGCAGCTCGGGGTCAGCAACCTTGCGTTCCAGGTACGACGCAGCGAATGCCGTCTGCAGTTCCGTGGTCTTGGAATCGGCACGGAACGACGCGCGCTCGTAGGTCCACCACGTCTTCCAGCGCAGCCGGCGCATCTTCCACGGGCGACGGGCAAATACTCGTTGTTCATCGGCGGTGAAGGGTTGCTCGAACCGCGGGCTCACCCACACCGGCGAGCGTTGGAACACCGTGAGCGCGCCGACCGTGTCAACGATGGCGGGCACGAACTGGATCGCACTGGCGCCAGTTCCGACCGCGGCCACGCGTTTGCCAGCCAGGTCGACGTCATGGTTCCAACGCGCCGAGTGGAACATGGGGCCGGCAAAGCGTTCCCGCCCTGGGATGTCAGGAACGGAGGGAACGTTGAGCATGCCCAGCCCGCTGATGAGCACGTCGGCAACGAAGCGCTCACCGGATTCGGCGGTGAGTTCCCAGTGCGACTCGGCGTCGCTCCAACGAGCCTCGACAATGGCGGTGTTCGCATGCAGGTGCGGTCGCAATCCGTACTTGGTGGCGCACCGTTCGAGGTACCTCAGGATCTCGGGTTGCGACGCGTAGGTCGCACTCCAGTTCGGGTTGAGCTCGAAGGAGTACGAGTAGAGGTGTGACGGCACGTCGCAGGCCGCACCGGGATACGAGTTGTCGCGCCAGGTGCCACCGAAACCATCGCGCTTCTCGAAGATCGCAAGGTTGCGGTAGCCCGCTTGCTTCAGCTTGATGGCGGCCGCGATTCCTCCGGCACCGGCGCCCAGGATCGCGATGCGCATGCTGGTCGTCTCGCTCAGCCGCGCGCGCAGGCGGCGAGGCCGGCCCCGAACGCGGCGAGCGCCTGGCTCATCTCGTCTTCGGTGACCACTAGCGGTGGCATCCACCGCAATGCTGCACCCGTCGTGCCTGCGGTCATGAGCAACAAATGGTTCTCGGCAGCGGCAGCCCGAGCCGCTTCTGCGGCCGCCCCGTCGACGAACTCTGACGCCACCATGAGCCCCGGGCCACGCACGTCGATCAGCGACGGATGTTCGGACTGCAGCGCGTGTAAACCGGCGCGCAGTTGCTCACCCCGCGCATTCACGTTGTCGAGAAAGCGCGGCGCGGTGAGCACGTCGATGGTGGCGAGCGCTGCGGCGCACCCGATGGGGTTGCCGCCGTACGTGCCGCCGTGGCTGCCCTTGGGCCAGCGACTCATGAGTTCGTGTGACGCCCCGAGCGCTGCGAACGGGAACCCCGACGCAATGCCTTTCGCCATGCAGATGATGTCGGGCTCGATGCCGTAGTGCTCGACCGCAAACATGCGCCCGGTGCGAGCGAAGCCGCTCTGCACTTCGTCGGCGATGAACAAAATGCCGTGCGCGCGACAGCGCTCCACAATCCCTTGCAAGAAGCGCGGCGGCGCCGGCACATAACCGCCCTCACCGAGCACGGGCTCAATGATGGCCGCCGCGGTCTCGCTCGGCGCCGTGGTGGACTTCAACAGCAGGTCGAACGCGTCGAGACACCGATCGATTTCGACGTCTTCGTCAGCCGCAAGCGGAATCGGGAACGGTGCCACATGGATGCCGGCGGGCAGCGGTGCATGACCGGCGCGGTACACCGTCTTCGACGTGGTCATCGCCATACCGAGATGGGTGCGACCGTGGAAGCTGCCGGAGAACACGATGACGTTCGGTCGCCCGGTGGCCTGTTTCGCCAACTTCACCGCCGCTTCGGTGATCTCGGCCCCCGAGTTCGCGAAGAAGAACGTGTCGATTGATGGCGGTGCGAGTTCGGCGAGTCGGGTCGCCAAAGGTTCGAGCAGATCGTGTCGATACACGTTCACTTGCGCGTGGATGAAGCGTTCGGCCTGCCGTTGAATCGCCGCCACCACATGCGGGTGCGCGTGACCGGTGGACGTGACGGCAATACCGGAGGTGAAGTCGAGGTAGCGATCACCGTCGACAGTGGTGACCCAGCAACCCGAGCCGGAAACGACCGGAAGGTCGGTTACCGAGAACCACACGTCAGCCAGGTGCGATGCCATGACGCGATCCTACGGAGCGGGCTGCTCCTGCGCGTCCACGGTGCCGGCCTCAAAGCGATCGAGCGCTTCGCCCGCCAACTTTCGGCCGAGGTCGATCATCTCGGCGGCTCGGTGGAAATCGACAGTGCGACACGCGTCCTTTGGCACGGTGATCACGACATCGGGACGGTGGCCGGCCAAGCGATACCGGGTGAGCACGTATTGCATCGCTTCGAGCGACTGGTTCATCACGTTGAACTTGCTGAGGTCGCGCGGGAGTGGCTCGAACGGCTCGTCGGGGTCGACCGGTGGGACCGCTTCGTCGTCCTCGTCGATGTGGCCACCCGCGTGGTGGTCGTCGCGCCCTCCGAACCGGTTGGTGAGGCCGCGGATCATGTTGCGGTCGAAGAGCTGAGCGGCCCCGCGGCGGAACCGTTCCGCCCATTCGTCAAACGTCCGAACATCACCGGCGTCTTCGCCGTCGGTATCGGGGTGGGTCCGGTCGCCGCCGAGATCGACGGCAATGGTTGCGTCGACGACCGCCGCCGCCAGCGGCGCGACCGGGACGGGATCCATGATGCCGCCATCGACATAGAGCCGACCGTCGATCTTCACGGGCGCGAAAAAACCGGGAATCGCAACGGACGCGCGCACAGCTGGGAACGCCAAACCCGATTGGAACCACACCTCTTTGCGCGCCCGCAGATCAGTGGTGACCGCAGTGAACGGCAACGGGAAGTCTTCGATGCGCTCGCCGTGCAGCAACTCGCGTACTCGACCAAACACCTTGTCGGCGCGCACTGCGCCCGGAGAGCCAATGGAGGGGTCGAGCAGACGCACCACGTCGAACTGACTGAGCCCCAACACCCATTCCACGTACTCAGGTAGATGGCCAGCGGAGTAGAGCGCACCCACAAGTGCACCCATTGACGACCCGGAGAGGCACGCGACTTCATAGTTGCGTCCCTGAAGCGTCTCGATGACGCCGATGTGCGCGTACCCGCGCGCGCCACCGCTCCCAAGAGCAAGCGCGATTCGTCGCTTCGGTTGCACGATGGCGTCGGCGTCATTCGTCGTCATTTGCTGATCGTTTCGTTCACGCGGTCAGGAGTCCAAGCGCCACATGCAACACAGGTCATGGGCCAAGGTGGCCGCGGCCAGTGCGGTGACCCCTGCAGTGTCATACGCGGGCGCTACCTCCACTACGTCGGCGCCGCGCAGATCGAGGTGCGGTGCGATACCGCGCCAGAGTTCGAGGGCCTGCGCAGTGGAGAGCCCGCCGGCAACCGGCGTTCCCGTGCCGGGCGCGAACGCCGGGTCGATGCAGTCGATGTCGAACGTGAGATACGTCGGGCGATTGCCGACCCGGGCAAGCGCGCGCTCGATGGTGGCCGAGTTGCCGTGTTCATGCACCCACGGGGCATCCAAGATGTCGAAGCCCATTGTGTCGTCGTTCCAGGTACGGATGCCGATCTGAATCGAAGTCGCCGGATCAATGAGCCCTTCGTTCACCAGGCGACGGAACTGAGTTCCATGATCGAGCCGCACGCCGTCGTCTTCCCACGTGTCGGTGTGCGCGTCGAAATGCACGAGCGAAAGCGACTCGCCCGCCGCCCGAGCTGCGGCGCGTACCAACGGATACGAAATAAAATGGTCACCGCCGAGGGCGAGCACTCGAGTTCCGGTCGCGATGATCTCGGACGCGGCCGTTTCAACGGCAGGAACGAACGAGTCGGCGCGGTTGGCATCGAAGTACACGTCGCCGCAGTCGATGATGCGGCGTTCCTTCACGGGGTCGAACCCGAACGGGAAGTTCTTCAACTCGCTGAGCGCCGCCGACATGGGGCGGATCGCGTTGGGGCCTTCACGCGCGCCGGAGCGGTTGGTGGTGGCAAGGTCGAGCGGGACACCCAAGATGGCGATGTCGGCATCGGCGGCCTGACGGCTGTACGGTGCGCGCCCGAAGGACATGACCCCCGCGAACGTGAGGGTTGGCCACTCGTGCGGGCCGGCATCGGTGACGAAGGCGCCCATGCGCGGAGTTTGCCACGATGCCACCGCCGCACCGACCACTGACAAGGCTCCGCATGGCGACTGACGCTTCCCCACCCGCTCCGGCCGAGACGCCATCGGCGGCGCCTGCACGCGCGGGCGTCGTACTCGCCACGCTCATTCTCGTTTCGGCGATCGCGAACCTTCCCCTGGCCGTCGCCAACGTTGCGTTGCCCGACATCGGTCGCTACTTCGACGCGTCCCAGACCCAGTTGAACCTCGTTGCGGTGGGCTATTCGCTCGGATTGGCGGCGTCGGTCCTCTGGCTCGGCGCAGTGGGAGACCGCTACGGCCGCAAAGCGCTGATGCTCACCGGGGTTGCCCTGTCGATCCCCACCGGGTTGGTGGCGGCGTGGGCGCCCAGCGTCGAGGTGCTCATCGTGGCACGCATCCTTGGCGGCGTCGCGGCCGGGATGGCCTTTCCCACCACGCTCTCACTCATCACGGCGTTGTGGAGCGGCCCACCGCGCACGCGCGCCATTGCGTTGTGGTCGGCGAGTGGTGGCGCGATCGGCGCGATCGGGCCGTTGGTGTCGGGGACGTTGCTGCGTCACTACTGGTGGGGTTCGGTGTTCCTCGTCACGCTGCCCCTCGCAGTGCTCGGGTTGATCTTGGCGCCGAAGTTCGTGCCGGCGCACGTGAACGAAGAAACCGAACCGGTCGACAACCTGGGTGGCATGCTTTCGGTTGTCTTGGTTGGCGCCACCATCTTGGCCATCAACTTTGCGGTCGTCCCGAACTCGGGAACATTGGCCCTCGGTCTTGCGATCATCGGCGTCGGCGCACTGGGCGGGTTCTTGTTGCGCCAACGCCGCGCGCCGAACCCGCTCTACGACCTTTCGGTTGCATCACGACGCATCTTCTGGGTCGCGGCGGTCGCCGGCATCATCGTCTTCGGTTCGCTGATGGGTGCGATGTTCATCGGCCAACAGTTCCTACAGAACGTGTTGGGCTACTCCACCATCGAGGCCGGCGCCGCCATCTTGCCGTCAGCGTTGTTCATGGTGGTGCTCGCGCCCCTTTCGGCCAAGCTCACCGACCGACGCGGCGCACGCTTCACGCTTCTGTGCGGATACGTATGCGTGTTGCTCGGGTTCGTGACGATGCTCACGCTCTGGCACCCCGGGTCGTCGTACGGCGTCGTTGCCCTCGGCTACGCGTTCGTGGGCGCCGGTGTCGGGTTGGCCGGCACGCCGGCGTCGCACTCGCTCACCGGCGCCGTGCCCGTGCAACGCGCGGGAATGGCATCGGGAACCGCCGATCTCCAACGCGACCTCGGCGGCGCCATCATGCAGTCGATTCTGGGCGCGCTGCTCACTGCCGGGTACGCCCATGCGGTGACCACGCAACTCGCGGGCGCCCCCAACGCAACGCAAATCACAGAGAGCACCCAGAGCGCACTCACCAAGTCGTTCTCGAGCGCCGCGAACCTCGCCCAGCAGTATCCCCAGTACGCCGATCAGATCGTCGCCGGTGCGCGCCAGGCCTTCGTCGACGGGCAGGACTGGGCGTACCTGGCCGGCATCATCGCAGTGATCATCGGCGCCGCACTGGTCTTCTTCGTCTTCCCCAAGGCGAACGAGGAACGACAACTCTTGGCCGAGTACGCAGCCGCCGGCGGTGCTGATCCGGGTGCGGCGTCGGAGTCGTAGAGCTACCGTGCCCGCATCACCGCGTTCCCTCACCGATGCCGCGGTTGCCGTAGTCGGCGCGAGCGGCGGCTTGGGCCATGCGCTGTGCTCCGATCTCGAGGCACGCGGCGCGCAGGTGTTGCGCGTCGGCCACACGAGTGGCGACTGTGCGGTCGACGTGCGCGACCCCGAGGCCGGGTCCGTGATCGTCGACGCCGCCCGGCAACGGTTCGGATTGCTCGACGGTGTCGTGATCGCAAGTGGACGCGTGGGGTTCGGCGCGCTGGCCGACACCGATCCGGCTGCCCTCGAAGAACTGTTCCTCGTCGATGCCCTCGGCCCGTTGTGGCTCGCGCAAGCGGTACTGCCGGCGCTCATCGAAACCTGCGGGTTCCTGGTGAACATCAGCGGTGTCGTCGCCGAGGCACCGATCGCGAACCTGGCCGCCTACTGCGCAGCAAAGGCCGCGGTGTCGAGCGGCTTCGGCGCAATGGCCCGCGAGGTGCGCCGTCACGGCGTGTTGGTGATGGACGCCCGTCCACCCCACACTGAGACCGGCCTCGCGACACGGCCGATGTTCGGCACGGCCCCCAGGTTCCCCGAGGGCCTCGCGCCCACCGCAGTGGCGGCGCGCATCATCGACGGCATCGCGTCCGGCACGGCCGAGCTTCCGGCGGCGGCATTCGTCTGACCAGCGCCCCTGACCCAATCGGCGCGTCGTTGGTAGCGTCGAATCGTCCGGCGAGCCACTGGCGGTTTGCTGACCGTCTCAGGGAGTGACGCGATGAACCAGGAAATGTTCGACCAAGCCAAGACCGGCAAGGGCTTCATCGCCGCACTCGACCAGAGCGGGGGCAGCACGCCCAAGGCGTTGCACCTCTACGGCATCGAAGAGTCGGAATACTCGAACGACACCGAGATGTTCGACCTCATGCACACCATGCGCTCGCGCATCATGACGAGCCCGGCGTTCAACGGCGAGCGCATCATGGGTGCGATCCTCTTCGAGCAGACCATGGACCGCGAGGTCGAGGGTCGCGGCACGGCCGATTACCTCTGGAACGTCAAGCACGTGGTGCCGTTCTTGAAGGTCGACAAGGGCCTCGCCGACGAAGCCGACGGCGCGCAGATGATGAAGCCGATGCCTGGCCTCGACGAGCTTCTCGCTCGCGCGGTGAGCAAGGGCGTGTTCGGCACGAAGATGCGTTCGGTCATCAAGCTCGCCGACGAAACCGGCGTGAAGGGTGTCGTCGACCAGCAGTTCGAGATCGGTCGCCAGATCATCGCCGGCGGTTTGGTGCCCATCATCGAGCCCGAAGTCGACATCAACAGCCCGTCGAAGGCCGAAGCCGAGACGATGCTGCGAGCCTCCATCCTCGAACAGCTGAACGCACTGAACGACACGCAAGACGTGATGCTGAAGCTCACCATCCCGAGCGTCGACGACTTCTACGCCGAACTCATTGCGCACCCTCGCGTCGTGCGGGTGGTCGCGTTGTCGGGTGGTTACAGCCGGGAAGATGCCAACGCCAAGCTGGCGCGCAACCACGGGATGATCGCGTCGTTCTCGCGTGCCCTCACCGAAGGCCTGAGTGCGCAGCAGAGCGACGACGAGTTCAACACCATGCTCGACGCAGCCATCCAGAGCATCTACGCCGCGTCCAACACTTGATCAACGAGTCGTCGCCGAACCCCGATTCGCCACCGGAACGCCGCCGAGTCATTGTCGTTCACGGCGCGTTCGGGTCGCCGGAGATCAACTGGTTTCCGTGGCTCCGTACCGAGCTCGGCGATGAATACGACGTGGTCACTCCGCGCTTCCCCACCCCTGAAAACCAAAACCTCACGTCCTGGCTCGCCGTGTTCGACGAACAGGTCGCACCACTACGCGCGTCGGACATCCTCGTCGGCCACAGCATCGGTGCAGGGTTCCTCGTCCGAGTCCTCGAACGTCGCGCCCCCACCGATGGACCACACGTCGTCGCAACTGCGCTCGTGTGCGGGTTCATGACGCTCCTCGACGACCCCGACGTCGACCCAATCAACGCCACCATCGTCGAAGGCCCCTGCGACTGGGCCACCGCGCGCGCTCGAGGAGGCGTCATCCGGGCTTGGCACGGCACTGACGACCCCTATGTTCCCGAGGCCGCGAACCGCGACCTTGCTGATCAGCTACTCGCCGATTTCGTCGTGCTGCGCGGCGCCCAACACATCAACGGCGAAGCCGGCATCACCGAATTCCCGGAGCTCGCCGCCTTCATCCGCGGCCTCGACGGCTGATCGGGTGAACGCCAACCAGTGCGGTGCGACCCGCGCAGGCGTCAGACGTTGCGCGGGTGTTCGGTGACGTCGATTGCAATTGCTGTGGCTGCGGCGACGACTGGGTCGAGGCCGTTGCAGCGCACGGCGTAGGTCTGGTGCACGGTCACCCACGCACGCGACGCCTGCGCAACTGCGGCGCCCGATCCATCGTTGACGGTGAACTCGTGGTCGGCCACGTCGCCGTTCACATCGAGGTCGCCGTGTTCGGTGCCGGCGATGCGCCAGGTCTCGTGGACTGGCATGAAGTTGGCCTTGCTGATGGTGACGTGCGGTTCGCCCGGTCGGTCGAGTTCGAACGTGGGGTGCACGTGCATCGGCGGCCGTACGAGTGAACCGACCTCGGCGCCGGACGGGTCGGAGAACGTCCAACTCTCCTTGCCCAACCCGAGGTGGAACTTCACGTCGAACGCGGCACTGCCATCGGGGGCTTGGATGGCGAAGCTGTTCAGTGACGCGAGCTTGCGCTGGATGACGAGTTCGGTGGTGTCGGCCATGGGCGAATTCTGGCGTAGCGGTTGGATACGCCGCACACACCGCCGCCGGGTCCGCGCCCATCTGGTCGCCCTCTAAGCGGTTTGCCCAGATTCCACCGTTCTCATTACTCTCGTCCCAATGGACGGATCTCCCCGGGCGCAGGGACTGCGCCGCCACCAAATTGCGGCCTTCCTCGACGTACTACTCGAAGACGGTGACTTCGGCGCTGGCACCACCGACGGGCGGATGCCAATCGACGAGTGCGTTACCGCAATCCATGAAACCCGCCGCAACAAGCTGCTCAAGCGCAGCTCCCCGGAGAAAGCCCGCCGATGCACGGTCGATGCCGAGTCGCTCATCGACTTGGTCACCGGCGTGCTCGCAGCCGACTCGCCCGAAGCGCGCGACACCATGAGCTTCCTCGTCGAGGTGACGCGCGAGAACCCGGCACTCGTGGAACGCATGTACGCCGAGCACCCGAACGCCGGCGCGTTCGAGGAGGCGGTATCACTCGCGCGGCTCACCGGCCACGCAGCACTGAGTGCCGCCCTCGCAAACGCCCTGCGCGGCACCAACCCCAACCTCACGTGGAACGGAACGCAATCCGCGGCTGCGCTGATTGCCGCACTCGACATCACGCCCCATCGCGCGGATGAGATCGGTGCAACGGTGCTCCTGCAAACGGGGCTCACACTGACGCGGGGAATAGACGTTCCCTGGATCGAAGAGACGCCTGAATCCGACGCACTTCAACAAGAGCTGTTCGACATCAGCGACATTCGTGCCGCGCGCATCACACTGGGGAAGAAGCTCCACGAGTTGCGCACCGCCGGCGGAATCACCGAACTCGACGTCATTCGACGGATGGTGGCGAGTGACGACGCATTCTCCTTCGACCACGCTGCGCACCGACTGCACTCCATCGAATCCGGTGCGCCGAATGAGCGCCTGCGCACGCGAGCCTTCTCGCTGCTGCGGGCCTATGACCTGTCGGTTGCCGAAGCCCGTCGCCTCACCGCCGAGACGTTCGACCAGCATCCCGAGGCGCGGAACGCCTCGACAAAGCTGCGGGAAGTTGCGCACGCGCTGCGAGGGATGGCGCACAGCGAAGACAAGCGCATCGAACTCGGAGGACGGCTTCGCCAGGTGCGCGAGAGGCGCAGCCAAAGCCGAGAATTTGTCGCCGGACGGCTCTACGAAAACGGCTTCTATCGAACGCTCACCGACGCGCTCATCGAGATCGATCACATCGAGACGACCGGCCTACGATCGCGCGCACTCGAGTACGCCGCAACGATCACCGACGCCTATGACCTCACGGTTGCAGAAATCCAGGGTGTTCTCGATGGACGACCGTACGAACCACGCGCGAGTGAACGTCACCTCGCCGCATCGGCGGCAGCAGTCGCGTCAACCGAGATCGCACCGGCAGACGAACGATCTGCACTGACGGCAGCCTTGGAGCTCACCGGACGCGACGTGCTCGACCTTCGTAGCGTGCTGAGCTTCACGCTCCAGGCGCTCGCAGAAGACTCCGGTAGGTCCGGAGCCGCGTGGTGCGAGGAATCCGGAATCGACCCTGCGGTTTGGGACGCTCTGGTGGCGAACCAACCGGCGGATCGCGACTCGGTGCTGCGTTTGGCCCGACATCTCGCCAAGGCCGACCACAAGCTCGTTGCTCGACAGCTGCGGGCTCGCAGCGCGTTCACGTTCGACCAGGATGCCGCCGACATCGTGGCGCGCCGAGTCCGCGACGCCATGAACGACGCGACCGTCAAGGACCTCTACGCGACCGACGTGCTCCAGGAACTCGCCGCCCACTCGTTCCTGTTGGGTGGCAACGTCAGTTCCGACGTGGCTGTCGGCCTGTTGGCGCGCGCGGGCGTCGCACAATCCGCACTCGGCGCCGCGCTTCGTGCCGCGCGCGGTCGTCAGTCGGTGGCCACAGTCGCGTGGGCGGCGGGAATTCGCGCCGCCGACTGGGCTGCGCTCGAGGTCATCGGCCCCGACACCACCACCATCGACTACGTCACGGACGCGTTGGGCAGCACGCCCGAGGCATTGGTTGCACGCGCTGGCGGCGTGGACGTTCCGTCGGTTCCAGCAGTGGTCGAACCCACCGCTCGCGTCGCCAACGCGAAGGCCGGCACCGTCCGCTGACGGCGCGGCGCTCCGCGCGCCGCAACCGTCAGCAGCGGTTCTGGATCAGTCGTTGTTGTCGTTCTGACCGTCGTTGTCCTGGTCGCCACAGCTGTCGTTCGACTGCGGTCCAGGCCAGGAGCACACGTTGACGTACGTGGGACCGCCGTTGCTGCCCACTTCGACCTGCACGTGCGCAGCGGCTTTGGTGGCTCCGAACCCGCCGCCACCGCTGTTGCCCCAACCACCACCGCCGCCCCCGCGTACGGCCCAGCCTGCCTTCTGAAACGCGGTCTGACAGGCCGAGAGCACGGTCTGGTACTCGGAGCTGATGCTGTAATCGGTCTCGGTTCCACCGTTTCCGAGGGCGCGGGTGCCGATCTTGGTTGCTCCACTCGGCGGGCACTCGACGCCCGCTACCGCACCCGCTGGCGCCGTCGTCTTGGAGGCCGAGGTAGTGGAGGATTCCTTGGCCGCCGTGGTCGATGACGAACTTGCTGCAGTCGTGGTGGTGCTCGCCGACTTCGAGGAGCTCGAACACGCGCCCAGCACGAACAGCGAGAGCACAGCACCGAGGACGAACAACACAAGACGATGACTGCGAGTCACAAGAGCCCCTTTGGGTGAGTCGTAGGTGTGCGGCGAACGTACACCCGCTCACCGGACCCGTGGGTGCCCCCAGGCCAGTCATGGGCGCACGGAATTGCGACCACGGGCACGGTCTGGGCCTGCTCCGGTACCGTCGATCGCCATGACGACCACGGCGGCCCCCGCTGCGACCGCCCCGACTCCATCGCCGAGCAACACTGTCTCGGCGGACGGTGCGTCGAGCCGGCGGGCAGTGGTCATCATCGGGGTCATTGCGCTCGTTGGCCTCGCGATCCGCATTGCCTTCGCACGGTTGGTGGCTCCACACCTGTTCGGTGTCGGCGACGGCCTCACGTACCACTGGCTAGGGAACAACCTGGCGACGGGGTTGGGGTACGTCCGTCCACCGCAGATTCCGCCGTTTCCCCCGGACCGCATCGCCACGGCGGAGTTCCCACCGCTCCTGCCATTGATCGTGTCGCTCCTGGCGCGCCTGGGCGTCGAGGCGCGCATCACCCAGGCCACGATTCTGTGCGGCATCGGGGCCACGGCCGTGTTCGTGATCGGCATGTTGGGCCGACGAGTTGCGGGCAACGCCGTGGGCATCGTGGCCGCAGCGTTCGCAGCCGTCTATCCGTTGTTGTTCCAGATCGATGGCGCGTTCATGGCCGAGTCGTTGTACGTGCTTCTCATCGCAAGTGCGTTGTGGACCACGTACTGCGCGCTCGACAACCCGAAGTGGTGGCGCTTCGCCATGATCGGCGCGTGCATCGGACTCGCAGCGCTCACGCGCCAGGAAGCGATGTTGTTGGCATTGCTCATCGGGCTCCCGACGCTGATCGTCGTGCGCGCCAACCGGTGGCGCAACGCGGCGGCACTCATCGTGACCGCGGCGCTGGTCATCACTCCGTGGACCATTCGGAACTGGGTCACCTTTCATCAGGTGATCCCGGTTTCGAACAACGCCGGCTCGGTGATGCCGGGCTCCAACTGTGACCGCACGTACTTCGGCGGCAAGGATCTCGGGAGCTGGAGCTTCGAGTGCATCTTGGTGGCGGCCGCGCTCACCGACTCGAGTATCGGCAGCGGCACCAGCGAGGCCCAGGCCTACCGCCGGTGGTCGAAGGTGGGCACCGATTACATCTCCGACCACAAGGGCGAGTTGCCACGCGTCGTTGCCGTCCGGCTCGCGCGCACCTGGGGGCTGTGGGATCCCCGCAACCAAGTGGCATTCGATGCCAAAGAAGGTCGCGATCGGTTCTGGCAGTCGGTCGGCTACGTCATGTTCTTCGGCTTCGTGCTGCTCGCCGGGCCTGGTCTGGTGGCGCTACGCCGTCAGCGACGGGCAATCTGGCCCTTGTGCTCGGTGGCCGTCCTCGTCACGCTGGTGACGATCATCTCGTATGGCTCCACCCGTTTGCGGGTGGCGGCCGAGCCGGCGCTCCTGGTGGCAGCCGCCACCGGAGCAGTGGCGTTGAGCCGACGACTAAGAAGCGGGCAGTTCGGCTTCACTGGAGCGATGAGTCCGCCGAGATGATCGGCACCGAATACTGCGGCCCAGTTCAGGAGCCGGCATTGCAACACGACACCACCAGACGGATCACGGCCCTCGATGGGCTGCGGGGGCTGGCCGTTCTGGGCGTCTTGCTGTTCCACTCCGGCAATCTCGCCGGTGGGTACCTGGGCGTCGACGCGTTCTTCGTGCTCTCGGGCTTCCTCATCACGGGGCTCTTGCTCGCTGAAGTCAGCCGAACCGGTGGCGTGGCGTTGGGTGCGTTCTGGGCGCGCCGGGCGCGTCGACTGTTACCGGCACTCTTCTTGGTGATCCTCGGCGCGGCGGCGTACGCCTACATCTTCGCCGAGCGCAGCGAGATGACACGCATCCGTGGCGACGCCTTCGCCACAGTCGCCTACGTTGCGAACTGGCACTCGATCTTCACTTCGAGTTCCTATAGCGATCTGTTCAGCGCACCGTCGCCGTTGCAACACACATGGTCGTTGGCGATCGAAGAACAGTTCTACATGCTCTGGCCGCTCATGGTGTTCGGAATTGCGGCCGTTGCGCTGCGCCGGAAACTGCATGCCGCTCGGACGGTTTTCTGGTCCTGTGCCGGCGCCGCGTTGGTCGCAATCGCATGGACAGTGTTCCTGGCCCGGAGCGGCGCAACGACCGACCGCCTCTACTACGGGACCGACACGCGCGCCCCCGCGTTGTTGATGGGTGCTGCGTTGGCGGCCTGGGTGGCATGGCGGGGCCATGTGCCATCGCAAAAGGCACGTATCACGATCGAAGTGCTAGCAATCATCGCCATCGTCACACTCGCCGCCTCGTGGTCCGTGGTGGAATTCTCGACGCGCGCCCTCTACTCCGATGCTGCGCTCGCAGGCCTGGGACTGTTGGTCGGCCTCGTCATCCTGGCAATCGCTCACCCCGAGCGCGGTCCCCTGGCTCGCGCCCTAGCCATTCCGCCGTTGGTGGGTCTCGGCCTGATCTCGTACGGCCTCTACCTGTGGCACTGGCCCGTGTACGCAGTACTCACCGAAAGCCGCATGGGCTTCGACGGGTGGGGCCTCACTGCAGTGCGCATCGGCGCGAGCCTCATCTTGGCGTTGGCGAGCTATTTCTTGATCGAGAGCCCCATTCGCCACGGCGCGTTGCACGGTTGGGTAGCGCGCGTCGCAACTCCTGGCGTGGCGTTCGTGGTGGTGGCGGTGATGGTGTTGGTCACCACCACGGCCGGCTCCCCTGCCCGGGCCAACGCCGAAAGCGTTTCATTGCCCAAAGACGGCGCAACTTCGGCGGCCGAGACCCAGCAGCGACTGAAGGTCCTCGAAGACGCGCGCATCGCGGCCGCTGCTCGGCCCCCACGCATCTTGTTGGTCGGAGATTCGGTTGCCTGGTCGCTCGGCGTCGGCATGGAAGACGTGGCCGGCGAGTTCGGCGCCGAAGTACTCAACGCCTCACGCGTGGGATGCGTGCTCACCACCGGCCTCGACAGCTTGCGCTCACCCAACTTCGACGGATCGCGGTCGGTGTTCGCACCCGACGCGTGCGACACGGACTGGGCGACCATCCTCACCAAATTCGATCCCGACCTCGTCGTCCTGTTGTTAGGCGGACGGGCACCGCTCTCGGAATGGCAGATCGGCGGTGATTGGGTGGACTCGTGCAGCCCCACGTGGGCGGACTGGTATCGCTCCGTGCTCCCACCGGCGTTCGACCAATTGGGTCGTGGGGGCGCCAAAGTGCTCCTCGGCACGTTCCCGCACGTGACGCCCGCACGCAACGCAACGACGGCGAACCGGCGCGTGGAGTGTGTGAATCAGGTCCACGTTGCGGTGCAGTCCGAACAGCCCAAGGTCGGCCTCATGGACCTCGATGGATTCCTGTGCCCCGATGCCAACTGCACCCGGATCGTCGGCGATGTGATCGTTCGGCCCGACGGTTTTCATTTCTCGCGCGACGGCGGTCAATGGTTGGCCCGCCAGACGTTGCCGTTGTTGGTCTCCGCAGCCCGCGACAACCGGGCCGCCCAGAACCGCTGACGGAAGCGCTTCACCCGATGAAGCGGAACTCCACTACGTCTCCATCGGCCATCACTGAGTCATTGCCCGTTTCGGTCCACCAATGCGGCGCTCAGCGCGGCTTGCGTGGACCGAAAGCGGCGGGGCGACGCGCCCGAGGGCCCCCGAGCGCGTCACACGTTGAAGCGGAACTCCACTACATCTCCATCGGCCATCACGTAGTCCTTGCCTTCGAGCCGCAAACGACCGCGCGCTTTGGCTTCTGCGATCGAACCGGCGTCAACCAAGTCATCGAAGCTAACGATCTCGGCCTTGATGAACCCACGTTCGAAGTCGGTGTGGATGACCCCCGCCGCTTGTGGTGCCGTCCAACCCTGGCGGATGGTCCACGCGCGCGCTTCTTTCGGCCCCGCCGTCAGATAGGTCTGCAGCCCCAAGGTGCAGAACCCCACGCGGGCCAACTGGTCGAGCCCTGGTTCAGTTTGGCCCACACTCTCCAACAACTCAGCTGCGTCTTCGTCGCTCAAGTCCAACAACTCGGCTTCGAGCTTCGCGTTCAAGAAGATCGCTTCCGACGGCGCCACCAACTCGCGCATCTTCGTGTGCAACGAATCGTCGGTGAGGCCGGCCTCGTCGACATTGAACACGTAGATGAACGGCTTGGCCGTCATGAGGTGCAGTTCGCGGACCAATGCGAGATCGAGCCCGGCCTCGGCTGCGCCCGCGGTGAGCATCGTGCCGTCTTCCAACAACTTCTGCGCGGCCAACGCTGCGTCGAGAACCGCCTTGTCGACCTCTTTGCGCTTCACCTCTTTCTCGAGCCGCGGAATTGCCTTCTCGAGCGTTTGCAAATCGGCGAGCGCAAGTTCGGTGTGGATGGTCTCGATGTCGTCGGCCGGATCGACTTGACCGGCTACGTGCACCACGTCGTCGTCAGCAAAGGCGCGCACCACCTGACAGATGGCGTCGGCGTCACGAATGTTGGCAAGGAACTTGTTCCCCAGCCCTTCACCCTCGCTTGCGCCCTTCACGATGCCGGCAATGTCGACGAACGACACCGTGGCCGGCACGATGCGCTCGCTCGTGAAGATCTCGGCGAGTGTCGCCAAGCGCGGGTCGGGCAGCGGCACCACCCCCACGTTCGGTTCGATGGTGGCGAACGGATAGTTCGCGGCGAGCACCTCGGCTCGCGTCAACGCGTTGAACAGGGTTGATTTCCCGACGTTGGGAAGACCGACAATTCCAATACTGAGTGCCACGCCCCGACCCTAGCGGCGGCCCCGTTTTTGGATTTCCGCGCTGCTCGCACGCCCTACGATCACGCACCGACCAGCCCCAGCGACCGCTGATTCCCCCCTGGACTCCAAGGACCGCATGATCGAGATCGAGAACCTCTCGAAGCGCTACGGCTCCACCCTGGCCGTCGACCAGTTGTCGTTCAGCATCCAACCCGGACGCGTCACGGGCTTCCTCGGACCGAACGGTTCGGGTAAGTCCACCACGATGCGCATGATCCTCGGGCTCGATCGCCCGTCGGGTGGATCGGTGAAAGTCGATGGCACAGCCTTCGACCGCCACCGCTTCCCACTACACGAAGTGGGCGCGCTGCTCGAAGCCCGTGCCATCCACCCCGGGCGCAGCGCTCGCAACCATTTGCGCTGGCTCGCCGACTCCAACGGCATCCCCCGCAGCCGCGTCGACGAAGTGGTCGCCATGGTGGGCCTCGAAAGCGTGGCCAAGAAGCGGGTCGGCAAGTTCTCGCTCGGTATGGGCCAACGCCTCGGTATCGCCGCCGCCATGTTGGGCGATCCGGCCACGCTCATGCTCGACGAACCGGTCAACGGCCTCGACCCCGAAGGCATCCTCTGGGTTCGGCAATTCTTGAAGTACCTCGCGTCAGAGGGACGCGCGGTGTTCGTGTCGAGTCACCTGATGAGCGAGATGGCACTCACCGCCGACCACCTGGTGGTGATCGGGCGCGGCAAGCTCATTGCTGACGCACCAACCGCGACGGTCATCTCGGAGAGCTCGCGCAACGCAGTCCGAGTGAGCTCGCCGAACGTCGCCAATCTCCGGAGTGAGCTGGAAGCCAAGGGAGCCACCGTGAGCGACGGCGACGACCGCGACACGGTGCTCGTGCAAGGCATCGACCGCAAGGGCGTCGGGCAACTCGCTGGCGACAACGGCATCACGCTGTGGGAACTCGCCGACCAGAACGCATCGCTCGAAGAAGCGTTCATGGAGCTCACCCACGAGAGCGCCGAGTACTCCACCCAGTTCCTCAACGACGCGCAAGGCGGGGCGCAATGACTCCGACGTCCACTCAACCCCGACCTTCGTTTGTCGCCGTGGTGGCCCGCAATGTGCGCGCCGAGTTCACCAAGATGCGCACCGTGCGATCCACCATGTGGACACTGGGCGTCATGGTGGTGTTGGTCGTGGGGCTCGGCGCGCTGATCACCCTGGCCGGCGTTTCGCAGTTCGACAACCTGTCACCTCGGGCCAAGGCCGACTTCTCCCCCGTGCAAACGGCACTTGGCGGATTGATCCTGGCGCAGCTCGCAATTGGCGTGCTCGGTGCGCTCGTGGTCACTTCGGAGTACGGCACCGGCCAGATCCGCGCAACCCTCAGCGCCACCCCGCAACGCGTCACCATGTTGGTCGCCAAGGCGCTGACGTTCATTGCGGTGGCGTTCGTCGTGGGCACCGCGGCGTGTTTCTTGGCCTATGCAGTGTCACAGCCGATCGCGGCCAGCAAGGACCTCGCAGTCGGGCTCGGCGAACCCAACGTGCTGCGGGCCATATTCGGCGCCGGGGCCTACCTCGCTGGAATCGGCGCCGTCGCGTTGGGCGTCGGATTCATCGTGCGCCGAACCGCTGCCGCCATCACCATCGTGGTGGGGATCCTGCTGGTACTTCCCGTGCTCGCAGCGTTCATTCCCGGCACGGCCGGAGCAACGATCAACAAGTACTTGCCCAGCGCGGTCGGCGGCGCCATGTTCACCCTGAATGAACGCGTGAACACCAACACGTTGTCGCCGGGCATGGGGTTCTTGATCTTCACGCTCTACGCAGTGGGGGTGCTCGCCATCGGCGCAGTGATTCTGGTTCGCCGCGACGCATAAGTCCGGAGGCATCCGATGGCACGGCTGAACGACTCTGCGCTCCCGATCACCGAACGCGTGCAGTACGCACACCGCGTTGCGCGCGTCCTGCGCGGACTGGGATGGTTCGTGGCCGCGGTGGGGGTGGTCGGCATGGTCATCTTCACCAGCCTGTGGATCACCGGCGACATCGATACCGAGCAAGGCCTCAGCCTCGTCCTCGGCACGCTGCTCGCCAGCGTGCTCTCCGGTGTGAGCGCCTACGGCTCAGGAGTGAACATCGGCTTGAGTGCCGAACGTCTGCGCCTCTCTTCGGACGACTCCACCACCACCTGAGCCACTCGCTCCCGCTCCACACGCAGCGCGCGCAACCAACTACGAACGTGTAGTGCCCGGGCCGTTCGGGTACCACTCCCTCACGCATTAACGAACGAGAGGGAGGAACCGTCATGGCCACCTGCGAGATGTGCGGCAACCACTACGACAAGACGTTCGACGTAGTCATGAACGGCGAACGACACACATTCGACTGCTTCGAATGCGCGATTCACCGCATGGCCCCCGCATGCACGAACTGCGGCTGCCGGATCGTGGGCCACGGCGTGGAAGTGGACGAACGGCTGTTCTGCGGCGCGCACTGTGCGCGATCCGAAACCGGCGCCAACGTGCGTGACCGGGCGAGCGTCCTCGCTACGTAGCGCAACGGGCGCCCTTCCGGCGGGGCCGCCGCGACGACCACTCACCCCGAGCCCGGAATGCACGAAGGCCGCCCCGAAGGGCGGCCTGTTCGTTGGTGGCGGGGGCAGGATTTGAACCTGCGACCTTCGGGTTATGAGCCCGACGAGCTACCAGACTGCTCCACCCCGCGGCGAGTGGAGACAACACTATAGCGGCTCGGAAAACCCCTTGGTCAGCGGGCGTCGACCCGTCCCGCACGAATCCATGAGGCAGCACCACTGCAATACCGGTGCGGCACAATGACCCAGTGACGACCGCCGGGACGACCATTCAGCTGCCCGACGGGCGCGCGCTCGGCTACGCCACGTACGGCGCCCCCGATGGCGCGCCGCTCCTTGCACTCCACGGCACCCCCGGCTGCAGCGTTGCGATGCAATTCCTGCACGGGCCGGCCGAGCGCCTCGGCCTTCGTGTCATTGCGCCTGACCGCCCGGGGTACGGCGCGTCCACACGCCACAAGGGCCACCGGGTGGTCGACGGTGCTGCGGACATCATCGGGCTCATCGACGCGCTCGCGCTCGAGCGACCGGCAGTCTTCGGCTGGTCCGGGGGCGGGCCACACGCGCTCGGTCTTGCCGCACGCGCGCCCGAGCGGCTCGGCCGCGTTGCAGTTGCGGGCTGCGTTGCTCCCCCCGACAGTTCCAACTGGCTGACCGGTTTCGCCCGCACCGACCGCCAGCTGTTCCGACTCGGTCGGCGCGCCCGCCCCATCCTGCGCCTCGCGTTCGCCAACGCGCGCTGGTGGCTCCACTCCGCCCCGCGCTTTGCCACCAAGACCTTCCTGCGCTCGCTGATGCGATCCGACCGCGAAGTGGTGGAACAGATTCCCCGCCTTGGCGCGCCGAACTACCTGCGCGCGGCGTTCGAACCCACCAGCGCAGGTGTGTACGACGACTACCTCGCGCTCGAACGTCCATGGGGTTTCGAACTCGCCGACATCACGATGCCCATCACGCTCTGGCAGGGGACCGATGACCCGCTGGTTGCACCGTGGATGGCCACCGCAATCGCTGACCAACTCGACGACGCCACCATCATCGAATGCGAAGGGGCCGGCCACCTGTTCGTGGCTACACATGCCACCGAAATCCTGCGCGCGCTCACCGACGCGCCGGCCCACGACGGCTGATCAGTCGGTGGTGCGTGCTTCGGCGCGCAACTGTTCGCGCAGCTTGAACTTCTGCACCTTGCCGCTCGGCGTGCGCGGGAAGTCGGCCACGAATCGCAAGTCTTCGGGCCACTTCTGCTTTGCGATCCCCGCCGCGACGAGCTGCTGCTGCATGTCGGCGATGGTGAACTCGTCAGCCCCGGGAAGCGCGCGCACGAACGCGCAGCCAACCTCACCGAGGGTGGGATGGGGTTTGGCCACCACCGCCACTTCGGCCGCTCCCGGCATGCGCACGATGAGCTCTTCGACCTCCTGGGGGCTCACGTTCTCGCCGCCGCGAATGATCACGTCCTTCTTGCGGTCGGTGATGGTAAGGAACCCGTCGCCGTCGAGCACACCGACGTCGCCGGTCTTGTACCAACCGTCGCAGAACGCATCAGCATTGAGTGACGGATCGGTGTAGCCGAGGAACAACTCGGGTCCACGGCTCCAGATCTCACCGGGCTCACCCAGCGCAACGTCGCGCCCGTCGTCGTCGACCAGCCGCACTTCGACGCCCGCCATCGGCGCGCCGTCGGTGTACAACCGTTTGTCGCGCGCGTCGGCATGGCTGCAACCGGTAATCGACGGCTGTTCAGTTGCGCCGAACGACCGGAACACACCGATCCCCATCGCGTCGAGTCGCTCAGCGACCGCGGCCGGTACTGCGGCACCACCCAGTCCGATCACCTTCATCTTGGCCAGATGCTCCGGCCCGAAGTCAGGGTGATCGATGAGCGACAGCACGAAGTACGTGGAACCCGATCCGGCATACACGTTGTCTTCGAGCATGGCGGCGAGCACCTGCGCCGGGTCCCATACGTCGATGAGGAAGATGTGCTCCTCGCGCTGCACCGGCACCAACAACGCCGCGAGCATGCCGATGGCGTGGCCGATCGGCGCGCCGGTCAGCGCCGGCAGGCCGCCCAGGTCCTTGGGAAGCTGCAACGGCGCGAGTTGGCGGATCTCGGCGGTGATGGTGCGATGCGAATGCACCACACCCTTCGGGTTCGACGTGGTGCCCGACGTGTACGCAATGAGCGCAGGCGTATCCGGGTCGACCGGCTCGGGGCCGGCAATGGGCTCCACATCAACGAAATCGTCGAAGCAGATGCAGTCGTCGGGCACGTTGGCGCGCTCGCCGATCACCACCGTGCACTCCACGGTGTGCGCCGCATCACGCCACTGTTCACGATTGGCGATGAAGTCCTGCGATCCGAACCGGTCCGCGGTGACGAACACCTTCACTCCCGATCGGGCCAGGATGTACTCCACCTCCTTCGGGCCGTAGAAGTGCACGATGGGCACCACCACGGCGCCGAGGTAACAGGCCGCATAAAACGTGGCCGCACCTTCCGCCCAGTTCGGAGTCTGGAACGCAACCCGATCGCCGGGCCCGACACCCCGCGCCCGCAGCGCGGCTGCGATTCGGCGCGCAAGTTCGTCGACATCGGCAAACGAACCGCGCCACGGCCGCACCGCCGAGCGCGCGCTGAACACCAAGTCGGTCCGCCCGGCCAGGTTGCGGCTGAGGAACTGCCCCAGACTCTCGTTGGTCCAGTACCCGTCCGCGACGTAGCGCGCGGTGAGCGCGGGGTCGACGCGGCGCAACTGCCAGTCGCCCACGTCACCATTCACTGCACCGACTCCATGAACTTCCACGCATCGGCGATCATCGATTCGAGGTCGGGCTTCTCGGGCCGCCACCCCAGTTCCGCACGAATGCGTTCGCTCGACGCCACCAACACCGCCGGGTCACCGGCGCGCCGGCCGGCGTACTCCACCGGGATTTCGTGGCCCACGACCCGCTCCGCCGCGGCAATCACCTCGCGCACCGAGAACCCGGCACCGTTCCCCAAGTTGTAGATGCGATGGCCGGTCTGGCCTGCAAGCGCGTCGAGCGCCAGCAGGTGTGCCCGCCCCAGGTCTTCGACGTGGATGTAGTCGCGCACCGCGGTGCCGTCGGGCGTGGGGTAGTCGGTACCGAACACCGCGACCGCGGCGCGTTGCCCCGCCGCCACCTGCAGCACGATGGGAATGAGATGGGTCTCGGGGTCATGGCGCTCACCACACCCGAAGGCGGCGCCGGCCACGTTGAAGTACCGCAGGCTGGTGGCCGCCATGCCGTACGCGTCGCACGCGAACGCAATGGCCTGATCCACTGCGAGTTTGGTGGCCCCATAGGGATTCGTGGGACGGGTGAGCGCGTCCTCGGTGATGGGCACCACGTCGGGCTCGCCGTACGTGGCTGCCGTCGACGAGAACACCAGGCGCTGCACCCCCGCCGCGCGCATCGCATCGAGCACGTTGAGCGAACCCGTGACGTTGGTGCGGAAGTACCGGTTGGGGTCGGCCACCGACTCGCCCACCAGCGACAGCGCCGCGAAGTGCAACACGGCATCGACGCCCCGCTCGATGACCGCGCCGATTCCGGCGGCGTCGAGCAGGTCACACTCGATGAACGTGGCGCCGTCGGGCACCGCATCGCGATGTCCCTTCGACAAGTTGTCGACCACCGTGACCTGGTGCCCCGCTGCCACGAGCTGCGACGAGACCACGCTGCCGATGAACCCCGCTCCCCCAAGAACGCACAGTTGCATGGCGCCACCGTAGGGGATGGCGCGGACTCAGTCGACGTGGGCCGGGCGCTTCTCGATCGGTCCGAGGTGCGACTCGGCGTGCGGGTTCAGACCCCAGCTCCAAATGGTGTCGGGGCGGATGCGCATGACGACCGCACCCCGGGCGTCGTGTTCCATCGTGACGATGCCAGTGACCTTCACGCCACGCGGCTGCGCGGGATCGCCGAGCGTCGCGTCGTCGACCACGAACGAGGCGCGCGGGTTCTCGAGCGTGTTGTGGTACTTGCGAGTACGCGTGACGTCGAGACCTCCCACAAGTATGTCTTCATCGTCGACCGAGAACCCGACCGCCGCCACGTCGGGCACGCCCTTCGCCGACGCCGTCGCGATACGACCAATGGCGTGACCAGCCAGGAACACGAGTTCTTCAGGTGTGAATGCCATGCTGGCGAGGGTAGAACCGGGGCGGTCGCCGGGCATCCAGGAGAAGGCATGCAGGATCACCAGTTCTCGTTCGACGTGGATGCCTCTCCCGAGGAGATCTGGGCCGTGTTCTGGCAACGCCGGCCGGTCACCGAGCACGGATCAGTGAAGATCGTCCTGCGGAACCCCGGAGACGAGATCGGCAACGGTCTGGTTCGCGAGACCCGGTTCCGCGTACCCCGCTGGCTCGGCACCGGTGGCGTGGGACGGTCGTGGGAGTGGATCACCGAGGTCGTCCCCAACGTGAGCTGGCGCTACGACGCCATCGGCGCCCCACCGTGGAGCCGAGCGACCGGCTGGACTCGACTGGAACCCATCGACGCCCACCGCACGCGTGTGCACTTCCGCGAAACCTATGAGGTGTTGTCGTGGTGGATGCGTCCGTTCGAGCGCGCCGTGCACGACGCGATTTCCGCCGACAACGACACGATGATCCGCACCGCCGTGGAGCAAGGCGTGGTGTACCAACGCCGAAAGCGCGCGACCTAACCGATTCTGATCAGGCTCCGGAGCCCCAGACCGTCGAGCAAGTCGGTGATGCGGCCCGTCACCCACGGAAGCTGGTTGAACAGCAGGACCACGCCGAACGCCCCCAAGATCGTTGCGCTCACGAACGTGATGACACGACCATGGCGGGCAACCCAACGCATCGTTCCCGTCAGCCGCCCCAACAACAACCCCACCAAGAGGAACGGCACGCCGAGGCCCAGTCCGTACGCAAGCAGGAGCGCACCCCCGCGCCACACCTCACCCTGCGTTGCGGCGACCGTGAGCACCGAACCCAAGATGGGACCGAGACACGGTGTCCACCCGAACCCGAACGCAGCACCTGCGATGGGCGACGCGAACCAACCGAACCGCTCGATGTTCGGATGGAATCGCGCCTCGCGATACAGCCCGGGCTTCATGAGGATCTGCGAGCCGGCCAGATAGCACGCCATCGCAATCATCATCACGCCGGCAATGCGCGTGAGTAGCACCTGGTTCTGCACCAACACGTTGCCCACGCTGGTGGTGAGCAAGCCGAGCCCCACGAACACGAACGTGAACCCGGCCACGAACAACGCCGTGTTCCAGATGACGTGCCGAGTCTGGTCGTGACCACCCTCCTGAAGCTCGGTCACCGACAACCCCGTGATGAGGCTCACGTAGCCCGGCACGATGGGCAGCACGCAAGGGGATACAAACGAGATGAACCCGCCGGCGAACGCCAATGCGATGGATACGTTCTCGGAGGTGACGGCCAACATGATCCGTCGATGGTAGGGCCGCGCTCAGCGACGAGTCCGACGGGGCACCACCGTGATGCCGTCTTCGTCGCAGAGAATGCGCACCTGGGCGCCATAGAACCGCTCCAGATGCTCCTCGGTGAGCACCTCGACCGCATCGCCGTGCGCCACCACTTCGCCTCCCACCATCAGCATCAGCTCATCGGGATACCGGCTCGCCACCGTGAGATCGTGGAGCGCACTCACGACCGCCAGGCCCCGCTCGCGGCGCAGATGGTCCACCAGTTCGAGAACCTCTTGCTGATGCCCCACGTCGAGCGCGCTGGTGGGTTCGTCGAGCAAGAGGATCGGCGTCTCCTGGGCCAATGCCCGGGCGATGAACACCCGCTGCCGCTCGCCACCGGACAACGAGTCGAGCCGGCGGTTCGCAAACGCGACCAGGCCAAGGTCACGTAACACCGCCTCGGCGACTTCCAGGTCCGCTGCCGACTCGGTGCGAAACCGACCGATGTACGGCGTGCGGCCCAACAGCACGTAGTCGACGACACGCGCGCCGTCAGGGACCAACGGCGTCTGTGCCACCATCGCCACGCGACGCGCCCGGTCGCGGGCCAAGTGATCACGCGCCGACCAACCGGCGAACTCCATGAGTCCTCGCGACCCGACTGCGCCGACGAGAGCACGCAAGAGCGTCGACTTCCCGGCACCGTTCGGCCCGATCACGCCGAGCCACATACCCGACTCAACCGTGAACGACACCTCGCGCACCACCGACACGCCACCGATCTCGACGCTCAGGTCCTTCACCCGTAGCGCGGTCACACCGAACCCGCCCGCGACTTGCGCAACACCAACAAGAAGAACGGTGCTCCGAACAGCGCGGTGATCACGCCGATAGGCAACTCGGCCGGTTGAACCACGGTGCGTGCGAGCAGGTCGGCGAGTACCAAGAAGCCCGCACCGCAGAGCAACGACAACGGCAAGATCACGCGATAGCTCTGGCCCACCACGAGTCGAATCGTGTGCGGAACGATGATGCCAACGAACCCGATGAGGCCGCTCACCGACACGGCCGCCGCAGTCCCCAGCGACGCCGCCGCCACGATCCACAAGCGCGACCGGTCGACCCGCAGACCCAGCGACGACGCTTCCTCATCACCCACTCCGAGTACATCGAGCGTGCGCCGGTTCATCACGATGACCACAGCCGTGGTCAAGACGTACGGCGTGAGAATGGCGATGTCGCGCCATGACGCCGTGGTGAGTCGACCCAGGATCCACGAGTACACCTCACGGATGGCGTCAGAATTCTGCTGCTGCACGTAGGTCTGCAGCGCAGTGAGGAAGCTCGCGATCGCAACACCCGCCAACACCAAGCGCGCAGTAGCCCCCAGCCCCACTGCGCCACCGATTGTGTACGTGAGCACCACTGCGGCCAACGCACCGATGAACGCGGCCAACGGCACCGGTGAGAAGATCCCGGAGCTCACGCTGGCACCGGCAGTAATGGCAAAGGTGGCCCCGAGACCCGCACCGGCCGCCACACCCAACAGGTACGGATCGGCCAGCGGATTGCGGAAGGCACCTTGGTAGGACGCACCGGCCACGGCCAGCATTGCGCCCACCAGCAGCCCCATTGCGACGCGCGGCGCCCGCAACTGCCACACGATGTCGGTGGCCCGCGCCGACAGCCCCGTGTCCACGTGCACACCCGGGATGTGATCGAGCAGCACCAACAGCACGCGTCCAGGGTTGATGGCCACTGGACCGATCATGAGACCCAACGCCACCGCTACAACCACGAACGCGACGGCGGCCACCCACCACCGCGCGCGGACCCGCGTGGGAGCGAGTTCCGGCGTGGTGGTGGTGACCGTCATCACATCAGCCGTTCGACTGCGTTGCCTTGCTGGCTGCTTCGAGCAACTGTGGCGTGCGTGGACCCCAACGCGACGCAATGTCGTCGTCGAGCAGCACGATGCGGCCGTTCTTCACTGCCGCAATTTCCGCCCACCCAGGTCGGGTGGAAACGGTCTGTACGGTCTGCGCACAGCACTTGCTGTCGGCAAAGAAGATGTAATCGGGGTTCTGGCCCACGATGTACTCCGACGACAGCTGCGGAAAGCCGCTGCCGGTGCTGTCGGCGCTGTCGGCAATGTTCGTGAGGCCCAAGGGCGCAAGCACGTCACCGATGAACGTCTTCGAAGTGGCCGTGTAATACGTGTTGTCCACTTCGAAGAAGTACTTTTGCGGCGACGCCGCCTTCTTCGCCTGCTTGGCGGCGTCGGCCAGCTGCGACTTCATCGTGTCGACCACCTTGGTGGCACCGGCAACGTTGCCCGTGGCTTTGCCGAGCGCAGTGATCTGGTCATATGCGTCGTTCAACGAAGCGGCAGTTCCCTGCACCAACACCGGAATGCCGAGATTGGTGAGTCCACCGACCACGTTGTTCGCGTCGAAGCTGACGACGACAAGGTCGGGGGAACGCGACGCAATTGCTTCGACATTCGGCTGCACGCCGCTCAAGTCGGTTTTGGGGGCGTCGCCCGGGAAGTTCGACTGATCGTCGACCGCAATCACCTGCTTGCCCGCACCGATTGCGAAGAGGTCTTCGGTCGCGGTGGGTGACAACGAGATGATCTTGGTGGGCTTGGCCTCGAGCGTGACCGACCCCGTGGTGCCCTGCACCGTGACGGGGAAGCTGCCCGACGCCGCGCCCGCAGCATTGGAGGACTTCGAGCTGCTGCTCGAACAGCCGGTGACAGCCAGCGCGGCCGCAAGCATTGCGACGAGTACGCCATGACGGATGAAACGCACGGTTCTCCTTTCGGTCGAGGGACAGGACTCGACCGGCGTGGGAGACCGCACGCCGAGCGACGAACCTTTGCCTCGAAGGTTTCGCTATCAGTGCTCGGTCAGGCGACCTGGCTCGACCGACCGTCACGTGACAGTCGATTCCACAGTTGCGGGACAGCGCCGGATTCACACCGGACTTCGCTCACCGAGCACCCTCACGGTAGCCGCCGCACGAAATGGACGGCAGGGCACGCGCAGGTGAGGAACGCCGCTGGCTCAGTATCCGATGCCGCCGTCCTGGCCCCGCAGACGCAGGGACGGAGTTTGCGAACCCTTCGCGACCTCGGCCGGATGCTGCTCGGCAGCGGCGCCGAGTGCGGGCACGTCGCGCTTGGCCTTCTCCCAGAGTCGCTCCGCCTCGTTGCGCAGGTGGTCGCTACGCGAGCGACGCGCGTCGGCCAGCACGATGTCGGTCTCGGAGGTGACGGCCAACATCAGACGCGGCCATGCCTCGGAGTACAGGCGAGCAACTTCGGCGGCCGGAAAATCCGCCCGTTTGCGGAACTTGGCCCACCGCTCGAGGGCATCGACAACATCGTCGACCGTGACGTCTTTGGGATCGACCGATCGACTCGGGTGTTCGAAGCGCACGGCTTCGTCGTGAGCGACTGCAGTGTCGAGCCAGCGCACCGCTTGTTCCATCAGACGGTCAACCTTGGCCGTGGCAGCCGTTCCTGAGACCTCGGTGATGACAGCGTCGATGTTCCGACCGGCAACGCGCGCGACTTTCACCATTCCGGCAGCGGCCGCAGCGCTACGCGACTTGCGGAAACGTTCTGCGGCACCCGCCCAAAGCTCGACCTTGTGATCAAACGAACCAACTGGCGGTTCACCGAGCGGTTCGATCGAGTCGCCGCGATCAACGAATCCTTCGAACACCCGCTGGAGCGAGTAATCGAGCAAGGCGAACCCGGCTTCGTCGCGCAGGTCACGATCGTCGAATTCCCTGACCAGCGCGCCGTACGCGAGGTGAAGCGCGTCGACGTCGCCGTCGGTATCCAACCGGAGGCAGACGATCGATCGGAAGAGATGCCGCGCCTCTTGCGCGTTGAGGTCCCCCGCCGTGACCTGCTCTCGCTTCCATCCCGCCCGTTCGCGGCGCTCGTCGTGCTGGCTCGCGGCGAGCAGCCACAGCTCGCGGGCATGGTCGAGGGCCTCGGGCCAGTCGTTGCGTTCGATTGCTGCGGCCGCCAACTCGCCGCGCTTTTCGAGCAGGAGGTCCCAGGCGTTGCGGGCGGCGTCGGCGTTGGACATCCCCTGAGGGTACAGCTACTCGGACATTCCGGGCGAAACGACCGCTCACGGACGGGCCGGTGGGTCCGTCAGGCCGCAGGCCCGGCCACCTGCCCCGCCGTCCACGAGGCGAAGAGCGCCGCGTACCGGTCGCCCCGGGACAGGAGCTCATCGTGGGTCCCCAGTTCGGCGAGCGCACCGTCATCGATCACCGCCACTCGGTCGGCCCGAGCTGCCGTGCTCAACCGGTGCGCCACGACCACGACCGTGCGCCCCTCCATCAGCGTCTCGAGCGCATGCTCCACCGCGACCTCGGTACCCGGGTCGAGGTTCGACGTCGCTTCGTCGAGCACCAACACCGTTGGGTCGGCGAGCGCCGCCCGCGCCAACGACACCAACTGGCGTTCCCCCGCCGAGAGCTGCGAGCCACGTTCGGCCACCTCGGTGTCGAGCCCCTTGGGCAACGCCGCGAACCGATCAGCGAGGCCCAACGCCGCGATCGCAGCATCGACTTCGTGGTCGCTCGCATCTGGGCGCCCGAGTCGCAC
This sequence comes from Acidimicrobiia bacterium, assembly GCA_049317385.1. Classification (GTDB taxonomy): domain Bacteria; phylum Actinomycetota; class Acidimicrobiia; order IMCC26256; family JBMOIJ01; genus JBMOIJ01. Next base: position 38,366 of record JBMOIJ010000004.1, on the reverse strand, counting down.
GTTCTCGCGCACCGTCCCCACGAACAAGAACCCTTCTTGGGGCACCAACACCACATTCGATCGCAACCCGTCGAGCGTGACGTTGCGCAGATCGACATCACCGATACACACCGAACCGGCAACCGGGTCGTAGAGCCGCACGATCAACTTGGCGAGCGTTGACTTGCCCGCACCGGTGGGTCCGACCAACGCCACTCGTTCGCCCGCAGCGACGTGCAGAGAAACGTCACGCAACACCAGCGGACCAACGCCGTAACGGAACGACACGTCAGCGACGTCGATGCTTGCGTCATCGGTCAGATCAACCGCACCCGATCGCTCCGGCACCGATGTGGGCGTGTCGAGCAGATCGAACAGCTTCTTCAACGCAGCGGCCGCCGACTGCAACGTGCCATAGAGCTGGCTCAACTGCTGAATCGGATCGAACAAGTTGGAGAGATACAGCACGAACGCTGCGACGGTACCGACGGTCACGATGTTGCGAACCGTGAACCAGCCGCCAATCCCGATGACCAACGCGATGCCCATGATGCCCACGTATTCGACGGTCAGGAAGTAGCGCGTCGCAATGGACACCGTGGTCATGTTCGCCTGGTACTGCGCCGAGTTCGTCTGCCGAAACCGCTCCACGAACGTCTGCTCTTGCGAGTACGCCTGCACCACGCGCACCCCGGCCAGCCCCTCTTGCAACGTGGCCAGGTTCGTGCCGATCTTCTCGCGCACATCCAGATACGCAGCGTTCGAACGGCGACGGAACCACGCGCTCGCCACCACCACGATGGGCACCAGCACCACCACACACAACGCGAGCTGCCAACTCATCAAGAAGATGACCACCACCGCACCGAAGAACAGCAGCCCGTTCTGGATGAACATCACCAAACCGGTGGCCACCAGCTCTTGGAGCGCGTCGATGTCGCTCGTCATACGGGCCACGAGCCGACCGGTCTGCTCGGTCTCGAAATAATCGAGGCCCAGTCCCATCAAGTGCCGGAACACGCGCTCACGCAGGCTCCGCAGGAACAACTCGCCAGTGCGGCCCACGGTCTGGAGCACGGCACGGCCCAGCACCGTTCCGAGGATCGCCGCCAACGAGAACACGACCGCCACGACGTTGAGTGCGTGCGTATCGCCCTTGGTGAGCCCGCGGTCGATGCCCACTCGGAACAACGCCGGTCCGGCCAACACCGTGCCGGTCTGCAACACCAACAAGACAATGGCCAGGTACACGCGCCGCCGATACGGCTGGAGCATGCGCCACAAGCGCCGAATCACCTGCTCGGCTTCGGCGCGGGTCAACGCCTCGTCGACCGCGCGCCCTTCGACGAACCCCGCCCTCATGACGCAACCTCGGCGCCACCGAGCGCGTCGGACTCCGCCGCGCGAGCCAGCACCTCGCGATACCGCTCCGAAGTGGCGAGCAACTGCGCATGCGTGCCCTGGGCCGCAACCACGCCGTCATCGACGAGGACCACTCGGTCGGCGAGCGCAATGGTGGCCGGGCGGTGCGCAATGATGATGGTCGTCCGCCCGCGCATCACTTCGTTGAGCGCGCTCCGGATCTCGTGTTCCTTGGTCGGGTCAACCGCCGACGTTGCATCATCAAGGATGAGCACGCGTGGATCGGCAACCACCGAACGCGCGATTGCAATGCGTTGTCGTTGCCCACCGCTCAACGAGTACCCGTGCTCGCCAATCATGGTGTCGTACCCATCAGGCAGGCGCGAGATGAACTCATGGGCACCCGCGAGCCGCGCCGCGCGTTCCACGTCGGCGGCGGTCGCTTCGGGGTCAGCGAACGCGATGTTGTTGCGCACCGTGTCCGAGAACAAGAACGTGTCCTCGAACACCATGCCGACCGCGCGCCGCAGTTCGTGCAGCCGAACGTCGCGGATGTCGGCACCATCGACTGTGATGCGACCACGATCCACGTCGTAGAACCGCGGCACCAACCGAGCGACGGTGCTCTTGCCCGAGCCCGTCGCCCCCACGAGAGCGACCGCCTCGCCCCCGTCGATCTCGAGCGAGAATCCCTCGAGCACCGGACGTGCCGCCCGGTACCCGAAGACCACATTCTCGAAGTGCATCGCACCAGGCCCACTCGGCAACGGATCGGCGTTGGGGTGATCGTGGATGTCGGGGTCGGTCCGCAAAATCTCATCGATTCGACCGGCTGCCGCCGACGCCCGCGAGGCCATGGCGAGCACCATCCCGAGCATCCGCAACGGCCAGATCAACATCAAGATGAACGAGTTGAACGCGACCAACGTTCCGATCTGCAACTGCTTGTCGAGCACCAGATGGCCGCCGTACCAAAGAATCGCCACCAGCGCGAGCGTGGGGAACAGATCGATCAGCGGCAAGAACGCCGCGCGCGCCTTGACCATGGCCACTGATTGATCGAACACTGCATCGGATTCTTCTTGTACGCGCCGAACCTGCACCCGCTCGGCGCCGAAGCCCTTCACGACCCGCACACCGCTGACGCTCTCTTCGACCACGCCGCTGAGATCCGCAAGCTTCTGCTGCAGCTCCAAACCGAGAGGTTGGATGCGCTTCGAGAACCGAGTGGCCGCAACGTTGAGCAACGGCAGCGTGCCCAACGCCAACACCGCCAAGATCACGTTCGTGCTCACCATGATCACGATCACGGCAAGCAGGGTGAGCATGCTCGCAATCGTGAGCGGAACCAAGATCACCACACCTTGCACCTGCGACAGGTCGGTGTTGGCTCGCGCCATCAACTGCCCGGTCTGGGCCCGGTCGTGGAACGCGAAGTTCAGTTGCTGCAAGTGTGCGAAGAGCCGGTCGCGCAGATCGGTCTCGACCTTGTACGCCACCCGGAACGCGCCGAACCGGCGCCACGCACCGCACGCGACCTGCAACGCACCCGCCACCAGAATGAGGAGTGCGTAGCGCACGGCGACCGACGGGTTGCCCTTGAGGATGCCGTTGTCGATGGCCGCCGCCGCGAGCAACGGCACGGCGATGCGAAAGCCCGTCCAACCGATGCCGGTGAGGACGCCCGACAGAACCCAGTGCCACTGCAGGCGGGTCTCGCGGTACATGAGCCGCCAGCCCGCACGCCGCAACTCACGATCACCGTCGGTCTTCACAAACCACGAATCTACTGGCGCTTGCGCCGGCGCTGACCGCTCGACGCAGCGTGGTCACGAGTCGAGATCGAAGTCCTCGACGATCGCCCGGCGAATGGTCTCAACGATCTCGTCGCCCACCAGCTCTTCCCGGTCGATCAACGCGTCGCGCAATGCCTCAACCAGGTTCCGGTGCTCGTCGAGCATCTGGCGCACTTCGTTCTTGGACTGCGTGAGCAACCGGTCGACTGCAACTCGGCCTTCTTCGTCGGCGAGCACTCGGCCCACGAAGTCGTTGCCGAGCGGCGTGCCATCGACCGCTTGGAACGACACCAATGAACCCGCCATACCGAACGAACCCACCATGTGCGCGGCCGTGCGCGTCGCCGCTGCAAGGTCGCTGCCGGGGCCAGTGCCCGACTCACCGAAGAACAACTCTTCGGCCGTCATGCCACCGAGCGCAATTTTGATCTGGCCGACCAACTCGGAGCGCGTCTTGGTGAAGCGCTCTTCGGCTTCACTGTGCGCCAACAAGCCAAGCGACTCGCGCCGCTTGATGATGGACAGCACTTCAAGCTTGCGCGCCGGGCCCACCAAGTACGCCACCACGGCATGACCCGCCTCATGCGTCGCGATGATGAGTTTCTCTTCGTCGGTGTACTCGACCGGCTGTTTCAACCCGATTTCTTCGGTGAGTTTCGCCTGCTGCACGTCGGACCAACTCATGGTCGAACGTCCCGAACGCAACGCCCACACCAGCGACTCGTCAAAAAGGTGTTCGAGCATGACCGGCGAGTATCCGAACGTCATCGCCGCGAGCTGGTCGCGCCGGTCTTCCTTGTCGAGCTCTTCGCCGTGGCTCTTCTTCTGCAGGTAGTAGTCGATGATCTCGCGCCGGCCGGCCCGACTCGGCAGATCGAAGTGGATGGAACGGTCGAACCGGCCCGGACGCAACAACGCAGGGTCCAAGTCAGCCGCACGGTTCGTGGCGCCGATCACCAGGATGTTCGATGACTGCGGCGGCTTCTTCAGCAGTTGCTTGCCGCGCGGTAGCCATTGGTTCACCCAGTCGAAGAACTTTCCGCGCATCTTCGAACCGAAGGTGGGGTCGTCGAAACTCTGCAGCTGCACCAACAGCTCGTTCACCACACCCGTGATGCCCTCGCGCGAGCTGTTCCGTTCGATGCGCATCGCAGCCAATACGTCAGACCGCAACTCGTTCGGAAGCGGCGCCATGTTCATCCCACTCCGGGCGCCTGCAATCGCGTCGATCTCTTCGATGAATCCGATCGCGCCACCTTCTTTGCGCGCATGCTTGCGCAACTCCTTGAAGAAGGAACGGATCTTGCGGTTCGTCTGGCCGTAGTACATCGACTGGAACGACGACGCGCTCACGAACAAGAAGGGAACGCCCGCCTCGTGCGCCATGGCCTTGGCCATGTGGGTCTTGCCGGTACCGGGTTTGCCTTCGAAGAGGATCGCCTTGCGCGGGTTGCCACCCATCTCGTCGCGGAACGTCTTGTACGCAAGGAACAGGTTCAGCGTCTTGATGACTTCGTCGCGCACAACCCCGAGACCGACGACGTCGTCGAGGGTGGTACTGATCTCGCTGGGGCGGAACAACACGTGCGGCGAGCGGCCGGCGAAGGCCAGCGGCAGGACCGTGGCGCCGGCCAGGATGACAATCAGCGCGATCGGGGTGAGGTACGGAATGAACTCGTCGGAGAGGTGCGGCCAACCCGGCGTCACCGCTTGATTAGTGGCGAGGCGGTACCAGAGCCAGCCGGCGATCAACGCGAGGACGATCCCGACCTTGGCCAGCGCGCGCAAGCGGTGCCGTTCGCGGTACTTGGCGACGTCGGCCTGCAGGCCCCGCAATACCGACTCTTGTCCGAGCTCTCGGACGTCCATCCAGCACCACCCTCGCGACGGCTACGGAACGTGGTCTTTGCACGAAATCCTGCCACGGTCCGTAGTTCTTGTCGGCCGCCCAGCCCCGATACGTGAGCAGTCCCACCCCAGAAGCGGGGCGTTACCGTGGATTCCCTTGGATTCGGGCCCACCTCCACCCCCGTTGCCCCCCGAGCCGCCGACGGAACCGCCCCCGTCCGACGCCCCGCCCACCGAGCCCGCCGGGCCGGATCACCGGGTCGTCCGGATCGAGCAGTCCACGGTGGCGGTGCTGCTCGCGGCCGAATTCGTCTTCGACATCACTTGGCTGGCGGCCGTGGCGCTGGCCGTCACGGCGCTCGCCCTCCTGGGACCGATGTCGCCCATCCGCCTGGGATTCGAGTGGGCACTCCGGTGGCGCAAGGCCCCGACCATCCCCGTCGCCGAGCCCGAATCGCTGCGGCTCGGTCAGTACTTTCAGGCCGCCGCACTGGCCATCGCCACCGGCGCCTGGCTCGCGGGGAGCTCCGGGCTCGCCGATCTCGTGGGCCTGCTCGTGATGGTGGCGGCCGCCGTGGGTGCGGCGTTCGCGGGTTGGCCCATCCCGGCCCGCTGGCTACACCGTCGCTGACGAGAGCGGTGGCTACTGCGGCTGCAAGTCCGCGGGAATATCCGCGCGGAATGGGTTCGCTTGGTCACGCGGCGACAACACCGGGTCCGCATCGGGCCAATCGATCTTGAGGGCCGGGTCGTTCCACGCCACACCCAGTTCGTCGGCCGGGTTGTAGTAATTGTCGACGAGATACGTGATGGTCATGTCAGTCATCGCATAGAAGCCGTGCGCAACGCCACGCGGGATGTACACGCCCATGTGGTTGTGCGGGCCGATCTCGAGCGTGAGCGAGTTGCCGTCGGTGGGCGACGACGCGCGCAGGTCGTGCAGCGCCACGAAGCAACGTCCTTCGGGCACGTACCAGAAGTCTTCTTGGAACTTGTGGTAGTGCAACCCGACCAATGAACCCGCCTTGCGGTCGGCCCGGTTGGCCTGGCACATCGTGGGCGCGCCTTCGGGCAGCCATTCCTGGCGGAACGTCTCGATGAACAGGCCGCGATCATCGGTGAAGATCTTCGGCTCGACGATCAGCAGACCGGCGATTTCGGGAGATTCAGTGATGGTTGCCACCTCGCCAGCGTGGCCGACGGGCGCCACCGAGCGCAAAGGACCGAATGGCTCAGGCGTTCAACCGGGCGTAGCCGCCGCGATAGAAGATCAACGGCCCGGCACCGGACAGCACCCCGAGCTCCTGCACCCGTCCCACCACGATCTCGTGATCGCCACCGGGGTGGGTGGTCTCGATCGTGCAGTCCACGTACGCCAGCGCGTCGTGGATGAGCGGGGACCCCGTGTGCGGCGCCGGGTTCCACCCCACCCGCGAGAACCGATCGGCACCCGCCTGGGCGAACACCCGGCACACGTCTTCTTGATGCTCGCTCAAGATGTTGATGGCAAAGCTGCCAGCTCGTTTGATACGCGCCCACGTGGACGAGTCACTCGCCGCGCACCACAGCACCAAGGGCGGATCGAGCGACACACTCGTGAACGAATTCACTGCCAGGCCCACCGGTTCGGCGTCGAAGGCCGTGATAACGGTCACGCCCGTGGCGAAGTGCCCCAGCACCGTGCGAAACGACGCGGGGTCCGGCGGAAGGTTCGACTCATCACTCACGCAAGTGGACGATACTGGCCCGATGGACCCCGTCATCAGGACTGAAGAACTCAGCAAGGTCTTCCAATCTCGCGGGCACGAAGTGCGCGCCGTCGACGGCCTGAACCTCGAAGTGCAGCGCGGCGAGATCTACGGACTGCTCGGGCCCAACGGCGCGGGCAAGACCACCACAGTCGGCATGCTCACCACGCGCGTCATCCCCACTGCTGGCCAGGCGCTCGTGAACGGCATCGACGTGGTCGCCGACCCGACTGCGGCCAAGCAGCTGATCGGCGTGGTGCCCCAGGTCAACACGCTCGACCGTTCACTCAACGTGAGCGAGAACCTCTACTTCCACGCGCGGTACTTCGGCATGAGCGCCCGCGCCTCTCGCGCCCGCACCGAGGAACTCCTCGAACGCTTCAAGCTCGTCGACAAGGCGAAGGATGACACTCTCGCCCTCAGTGGCGGCATGGCGCAGCGCCTCATGGTGGCGCGAGCGCTCATGCACAACCCACAGGTGCTGTTCCTCGACGAACCCACCTCGGGGCTCGACCCGCAGAGTCGCCTCGCGCTGTGGGAAGTGATCGACGAACTTCACGCCGCCGGCCAAACCGTGTTGCTCACCACGCACTACATGGAAGAAGCCGACCAACTCTGCGACCGCTTGGCGATCGTCGACCACGGTAAGCTGCTCGCGCTTGGGACTCCCGCCGAGCTCAAGGGATCCGTCGGCGCTGACACCACCATTCGAGTGAAGGCCACCGGCGGGCTCGAAGACGCATCCACACGAGCGAAGGCGGTCGCCGGGGTGGAACGCGCCGAGGTCGCCGACGGCTGCATCAACGTGTTCCTCCAAGGCGAGTCGGGTGGCGTGCTCGCGCAGGTGATTGCCGCCATCGACGATTCCAGCACCACCATCAACGACGTCGAGATCAGTGAGCCCACGCTCGAGACCGTCTTCATCAACCTCACGGGCAAGGAGCTCCGAGATTGAGTACCGCCGCCGTTCCTTCCGAAGACGCGGCAGTCGCGCCGCAACGCTCCTCGCGCCACAGTGCGCTCAACGCGTTCTGGGCCCTCACGGTGCGCGATGTCGCCGTGCTGCGCAAGCAGTTCATCGCGTTCCTCATGCGCACACTCACGCAACCCATCCTGTTCGTCTTCGTGTTCGCGTACGTCTTTCCGAAGATCGGACAAGGCATCGGCGGCAACAACCCCGAAGCGCAGAAAGCCTTCGCCACGCTGTTGGTTCCGGGCCTCGTCGCCGTGTCGTGCATCTTCACGGGCATTCAGGCCGTCGCCCTCCCGCTGGTGCAGGAGTTCGGCTACACCCGTGAGATCGAGGACCGTGTGATGGCACCGCTGCCCGTCACGCTCGTCGCGTTGCAGAAGGTCTTTGCGGGTGCCATCCAGTCGCTCATCGCTGCGCTCGTGGTGTTCCCGATTGCGTCGCTGATCAGCGCAACGACGCCGTCCTACAACGTGAACTGGCCCGAACTGCTCACGATCCTGCCGTTCGCCACCCTGCTGGGCGGTGCGTTCGGACTGGTGATCGGAACGCGGGCCGAACCACGCCAGGTGCCACTGGTGTTCAGCATCATCGTGTTGCCGATGACGTTGCTCGGCGCGGCGTACTACCCGTGGACCGCACTCACCCCAATTTCGTGGCTGAAGTGGGCCGTGCTCGTGAACCCGCTCATCTACATGACCGAGGGGTTCCGAGCGGCGCTCACGAACCTGCCGCACATGGATCTGTGGGGCATCTACGGCGGGCTCATCGGCTTCACGTTGCTGTTCACATACCTGGGCGTGGGCGGCTTCAAGAAACGCGTCCTCACCTAACCCCCTGCTGGTTTCGGTCCACGGATGCCGCGCTGAGCGCGGCTTAGGTGGACGGAAACGGGCAGGGAAGCGGCTAAATGGTGGGCGTCTCGTAGGGGCGCTGGCGGGCGGGCGCGAACTCGCGCTTCCACACCATCACCTTGCGCTTGAAGTAACAGACCTCTTCGCCGCGCTGGTTGTACCCGAACGTCTCCACGGCCACGATGCCGCGGTCGGGCTTGCTCGACGACTCCTTCTTCTCCAAGACGCGCGTCTCGGCGTAGATGGTGTCGCCGTGAAACGTGGGCTTCTTGTGCTGGAGCGTCTCGATCTCGAGGTTCGCGATTGCGTTGCCGCTCACGTCGGGAACGCTCATGCCCAGCACGATCGAGTACACGAGGTTGCCCACCACCACATTCTTTGCGAACGGACTGGAGTGCTCGGCGAAGTACGCATCCGTGTGCAACGGATGGTGGTTCATCGTGATCATGCAGAAGAGGTGGTCGTCGGACTCGGTGATGGTCTTTCCGGGCCAGTGCCGGTAGACGTCACCCACCTCGAAGTCCTCGAAGTTCCGACCGAACGGGCGCTCGTGGATCGTCATGAAGCGGAGGCTAGGCAAGAACGGTCCGGAGCTGCGGCCAGCGCCGTAGTCCCGAGGCGGGAAGCAAACACCGGCCAAGTAGGTTGGAACGCCGATGCGGAATCAAACTGCAGGACCTGCCGACTCCGGCTGTCCCGGTGACCGATTGAGTGGAGCCATCTGATGGCGTGGCAAGCAATGCATTCCTTCCGGCAGGACAAGAGTCAGATTGCCGGAAGGAAATTCGAGCGCGAGACCCTCAAGCGGGTCCTGGGCTTCGCGCGCCCATACCGCTCGAAACTCATCGGGTTCGTCGTCACCGTGGTCTTCGCTGCGGTGGTAGGGGCGTTGCCGCCGCTGCTGTTCCGGTCCCTCATCGACAAAGGCCTGCCGCACCAAGGCTCGAACGGCAATCTCACGCTCGTCACCTGGCTCACCGTCGCGGCCGTGATCCTGGCGCTCGCCAGCGCGTTCCTCGGCCTCTATCAGCGCTTCTACTCGGCAGCCATCGGCGAAGGCCTCATCTACGACTTGCGGGTCGGGCTCTTCGACCACGTGCAACGGATGCCGCTTGCGTTCTTCACGCGCACCCAGACCGGCGCGCTGCTCAGCCGCATGAACAACGACGTGATCGGCGCGCAGCAAGCTGTCACCAACACGTTGGGCACGGTGGTATCGAACGCGATCACGCTTGGAGTCACGCTCGCCGTCATGCTCGGACTCGAATGGCGTCTCACCATCCTCACGCTCTTGGTGCTGCCCGCCTTCATCTGGCCCGCCCGCCGCATCGGGGTGAAGCTCCAGCACGCCACCCGCGAGCAGATGCAGCTGAATGCGTCGATGAACAACACCGCCACCGAGCGCTTCAACGTGTCGGGAGCCCTGTTGGTGAAGTTGTTCGGCCGATATAACGACGAACGCGCCACATTCTCGGGGCGGGCGGCCCGGGTCCGCGACATCGGTGTGCGCACTGCCATGTATCAGCGCGTGCTCTTCGTATCGCTCGGGTTCGTGGCCGCAGTTGGCACGGCGGTCGTGTACTTCATTGGTGGCAAGTTGGCGATCGACGGCGTCATCAGCGTGGGCACCGTGGCTGCGTTCGTGCTGTACGTGAGCCAGATCTACCAACCGCTCACCATGCTCACCAATGCGCGCGTCGACGTCCTCACCGCGGTCGTCAGCTTCGAGCGCGTGTTCGAAGTGCTCGACTTCCCAATCGCGATCCAGGACCACCCGGGCGCCATCGACCTCATCGACCCTCGCGGTGCCGTCGAGTTCAAGGACGTGTGGTTCCGCCACCCGGCGCCGAACACGGTGTCGCTCTCGTCGCTCGAAGAAGTTGGCGCGCTCGCTTCGTCGGGGGACCAGCCGAGTGACTGGATCCTGCGCGACGTGAACTTGCGCATCGAACCCGGCGAGTTCGTGGCGCTGGTTGGTCCCAGCGGCGCAGGCAAGACGACCATCTCCATGCTCGTACCCCGCATCATCGAAGCAACCGAAGGTGCAGTGTTGGTCGACGGCCACGACGTCACCCAGCTCACCCAGTCGTCACTCGAACACGCGATCGGCGTGGTCATGCAGGACCCGCACCTCTTCCACGAGTCCATCCGCGAGAACCTGCGCTACGCGCGCCCGGGCGCCTCCGACCCCGAGATCGTGGCAGCATGCCAAGCGGCGCAGATTCACGAACTCATCGTGTCGCTGCCCGACGGCTACGAAACCATCGTCGGCGAACGCGGCTACCGCCTCTCGGGCGGCGAAAAGCAGCGGCTCGCCATCGCCCGCATGTTGCTCAAGGACCCGAAGGTGGTCATCCTCGACGAGGCCACGTCGCACCTCGACGCCGAGTCCGAGAGCGCCATCCAGCGCGCGCTCGCCGAGGGGCTTGCCGGGCGCACCGCCATCGTCATCGCCCACCGCCTCTCCACCATCGTGGGCGCAGACCGGATCCTCGTCGTCGACGATGGACGGGTCGTCGAGCAGGGCACCCACGCTCAGCTCATGGCGCAGGGCGGCCTCTACGCCGAGCTGTCGCGCAAGCAGCTGGAGCAACCTGGAATCGACGCCGCCATCTAGGCGCGACCTCCACGACAACGCCGCACACCAGGTGAGAGGCCTGGATCATCGCCCCGCGGGCCCAATTCGGGCGGAACCGGGCTAGCCTCAAGCCGCCACACGGCCGGCCGTTCGTGCCGCCGCTTGATCCCATGACCGAGATCCTCGAAGCCGAGCCGGCCTCCTCCACCGACCGCACTGCGGGCGCTGACACCCGAGCCGAACGCCGGGTTCGGAAGGCCCGGCGCGCCCGCAAGTTCCAGATCGTCGCGATCGCCGTCCTCGTCGTGGTTGCGGCTGCCGTCTCCGCGGGCGCGTTCCTCAAGTACCGGAACCAGGCCGGCGCCACCGCATCGCCGCCACCGGTGTCGGTGTCGAGCCAAGCGGTCACCGAACCGGCACGAGCCGCAGTGAAGACCCGGCCGCTCACCTCGGCCAACCCACTGCGGCTCTGGATCGCCGGCGACTCACTCGCCGGCGCACTCGGGCCGAGCCTCGGCGAGATCGCCGGCAAGACGGGCGTCGTGCAGCCGCAGTTCGAGTCCCGCGTTTCGAGTGGTCTTGCATCCAATGGAATCGTGAACTGGCCCGAGCGAGCTGCCGAAGAAATCAATCGACTGAACCCCGAAGTGATCGTGTTCATCATCGGCACGAACGACTTCCCCATCGGCATCGACCAGTCGGCGCAACCTGCATACGAGCAGAAGGTCGACGCCATGATGTCGCTGCTCGCACAGAACGACCGGCCGGTCTACTGGGTTGGTCCGCCGATTCTGCGGGACCCGAAGATGAACCGCGGAGTCCAGGCCGTGAACGCGCTGTTCGCGCGCCTCGCGCCCAAGCACCCATCCATCACGTTCGTCGACTCGTACAAGATCTTCTCGCCGCCCGACGGCAAGTACTCCGCAAAACTCAAGAACGCCGAAGGAAAGGACGTCGCCGTGCGCGCCGGCGATGGCGTGCACTTCACCGACCTCGGCGGCGACCTGCTCGGTGGCGTCGTCTTCGACCTCATCGACGCAACCTGGAAGGCGCGCGCCCAGGCGGTTCCGAACGAGCCGAAGCCGGTACTCGAAACAGCGGGGAGCACGCGAGTGGCCGAGAACCAAGGCCGCCGCACCACACCGGCCACCACGGCCCGCGGCTCCGGGCGCACCAACTCCGGCAGCGAGACCACCGCGCCTCGTTCGGGTTCTCCGTCCACGACAAGCCGCTCGACGGGGTCGTCGGTGCCGGCCACCTCGGCGGCGCCGTCGACCACGAAGAAACCCACGCCCACCACCGCGGTCACTCCCAGCACCGCCAGCGGATCACGCTGAGCGCGGCGCGCCATGGTCGCGCCCCGAGCCCAGATTCGGCATCTACCCGTCGGTAGGCTCACGCCATGACCGAGCACGCTGCCGCTGCCCCCGCTGCCGTCGAGGCCGCTGCCGACATCGTCGAAACGGCGTCGCGCTATCTCGCTGAGGCCTGCGCGCACGACGGCCGAGTCGACATCGCCGCGCTCGACTGTCAGCAGGTGATCGCCTACGACCTGGCCCACGCAGCCAGCGCGGTCGCCGGCGCTCGGGTGATGCTCGAATACGCGGAGCACGGCGAGTTCGAGCGCATGCTTGCGAACGCGTTCATTGCCGATGCCATCGCCGACCTCGCGTCACGAATGATCGGTCGCCAATTCGAATGGGGGGTCGACGCCGCCGAACTCGCGCCCGCCGCCGAGTTCCTCAGCGCGTACCGCTCGCCGCAGTTCCTCGAAGACCTTGCCGACCGAGTGGCCAAGGAAGGAACCGGCCCGGCCCACATCGGCGACGACTTCGATCTCGTACGCGACACCTTTCACCGTTTCGCCGAGAACAAGATCCGACCGGTTGCGGAGCACATCCATCGCGCCAACACCGACATTCCCGAAGACTTGATCAGCGGCATCGCCGAAATCGGCGGATTCGGTCTGTCGGTACCGGCCGAGTACGCGGGCTTCGCCGACGGCGGCGAAAGCGACTACCTCGGCATGTGCGTGGCCACCGAGGAACTGAGTTGGGGCAGCCTCGGCGCCGGCGGCGCGCTCATCACCCGCCCCGAAATCCTCACCCGCGCCATCGTCAAGGGCGGCACCGAAGAGCAGAAGCAACGCTGGTTGCCCCAAATCGCCAGCGGCGAACGCGTCGTGGGCGTCATGGTCACCGAACCCGACTACGGCTCCGACGTGGCGGGCATCACCACCTCCGCAACGCCCACCGACGGCGGCTACGTCATCAACGGCGTCAAGACGTGGTGCACGTTCGCCGGACGCGCCGACACCCTCATGTTGCTCGCGCGCACCGACAACGACCGCACCAAGGGTCACCGCGGCCTCAGCGTGTTCGTGGTCGAGAAGCCGGTGGCGGCCGGCCACAGCTTCGAGTTCACCGACGAGCGCGGCGGACGCATCGAAGGCCGCGCCATCGACACCCTCGGGTACCGCGGCATGCACAGCTACGAAGTCGCATTCGACAACTGGTTCGTGCCCGCCGACAACCTGATCGGACTCGATGGCGGCCTCGGCCAGGGCTTCTACCTGCAGATGGAAGGTTTCGAGAACGGTCGTCTCCAAACTGCGGCCCGAGCCGTGGGGCTCATGCAAGCCGCATTCGACAGCGCGCTGACCTTCGCGCAGGACCGCACGGTCTTCGGTGCCCCGGTGTTCGACTACCAGCTCACCAAGGCGAAGCTCGCCCGCATGGCTGCGCTCATCTGCGCCGGCCGCCAGTTCTCCTACGACGTTGCGCGCAAGATGGCGCGCGGCGAGGGCGCGCTCGAAGCCAGCATGGTGAAGGCGTACGTGTGCCGCACCGCCGAATGGGTCACCCGGGAAGCCATGCAGATCCACGGCGGCATGGGCTACGCCGAGGAGTACCCGGTCAGCCGCTACTTCGTCGACGCTCGGGTGCTCTCCATCTTCGAAGGCGCCGACGAAACCCTGTGCCTTCGCGTCATCGCCCGGCGCCTCGCCGAGCAGGCGCTCGCCGCCCGCTGATCAGGCAGTTCTGACACGCTCCGACCGTCGATGCCACCATGACCGCCGCGCAACTGGAGGCGGCTGACCAATGGTGGACAACGAGCAGTCGACGATCAGTCGCCGCCAGCTCCTGAAGTCCTCGGCCAAGGTCGCCGGAATCACCGCAGCCACGCTCGCGTTCACCGGCCTGGGCCTGAGCGAGTACCCCTTCGGACCCGAAGCGGCGTTCGCGTTCGGGGTGTCGTCGGGGTTCGGATTCGAACCGTGGCATCAGATGGTGATCGCGGCCCGAGTGGAACCTCCTCCGGGAAGGCCCAACTGCACGGCGCGCTGGTTCGTGTACCACGACCCCGACGGACGCCAGCTCGTCGACCACCCAAGCGCCCGGGGCGAGGTCGACGCCAGTTTCGTGAACGACTTCCAGGTGCGCGCAACCATCGAAGGCCTTGATTCGAAGCGCGCGTACTACTACCGCTGGGAACAAGTCATCGATGGAAAAGTGCGCGCGTCGTCGCAGATTGCGCGCACCAAGACCGCGCCCAAGCCGTGGGAACCCGAGGCGCCCATCCGCATTGCTGCGTTCAGCTGCCAGAACTGGAGTCACGGCTACTACCACGCGCATCGCGCCATCGCCGAAGACGACTCCATCGACGTGGTCGTCCAACTGGGCGACTACGTGTACGCCGACGTCGATGACCGCATCGCTGCGATTCTCCTGGGTTACCCACGCAAGGACCCCACAAGTTCCGCGAACACGCTCGAGGAGTACCGCTACAAGTACCGGTGGTACCGAACCGACCAACACCTGCGCGCCGCGCACGCTGCGCATCCGTGGATCGTCATGTATGACGATCACGAACTCTGGAACGACGTCGACGGCGTCGATCTGCTCCGCAATCCCACGCGCGCGGCGGCCGCCAAGCAGGCGTGGTGGGAAGCCATGCCGATGGCACACTTCCGCACCTCGGACCAGCTGTACCGGCGCATCCCGTGGGGCCGCGACCTCTCGCTCACCGTTCTCGACAGTCGCACCTACCGGGTCGGCGACGACATGTGGGGCAAGGATCAAGGCGCGTTCTTGCACCGAAATGACGAGCGCCAAGAGATCATCCTCAACGGCACTCTCGTTCCGCCCAACGCCGGCCTCGAACAACTCGTGCGCAACGCAGTGGTCGTCACCGGCGACAACCACCACCAGGGCGCGAATTCCGAGCGCTACGGGATGCAGGTCATGGCGGGTGCCGCCACGTCACGCGCGTCGACTGATGGCACCATCGAACGCCAGATGGAGTACGTGTCGCGCGCCCGCGGGTACACCGTCATCGACGTGCTTCCCGACGAAGGTGTCCGCACCACGTTCATGAGCGGCGACGTCGAACGAGCCCGGGCCGACATGCAACCGCGGCTGGTGCTCGAGACCGAATTCGGCGCGTGGAACCTCGACCGCAAGGATGCCGGGCGCGAACTCGCATCACCGCCCGCCGGCATCGGCTTGGGCGACTGACCGACAAGAGAGAGAAACCAAACGGGCCGCCCGTCCGCTTGTCTCTGCGGTGGTCGGGCGGCCCGTGAGTAGTGCTACCGGCGGGGGCTTTGGGAGGGGGTCGCCGGCCCCATCAGTATCGAACACCGCGCCTGCCTCGCCCATAGGCCGCGCGGCCTATTTCCAGGGGGCATTTCGTCGCGTGCGGCACCTGCGCACCCTGCCCGCGAACTTTTTCGGGCGAAGTGGGGTCAGCGCAGGCGAAATCGCAACGGCGGCCACGCCTCGTCAGTGGCGAGGGAGGCCACAAGCTTGCCGATGATCGGTGAGAACTTGAATCCGTGCCCCGAACACGGGCTGGCCACCACGAGTGGCCCCCGCTTGTCGAGGATGAAGTTGGCGTCGGCGGTCGACGTGTAGAGGCACGTGGCGCTGGTCACCGGGTTCGGATCGAGGCCCGGGAACCAGTTACGGACGTACTCGCACACGCGTTCCGCCGCGAACGGATCCACCATGAAGTCGCGGTCGTCAGGGTCGACGACCTGTCCCGTGCCATGCTCGGCGACCTTCACGCCTTCGCCCGGTGTCTCGACGCCGTACATCTCGGGGATCAGACGATGGATGAACGGCGGCCAGAACTCGAAGGGGTCGAGCGACCGGAAGTGCAGCGTCTGCTCCTGAGTGATCTTGAGCGGCGGCAGCTCGATGACGCCTTCGAGCAACTTCGATACCCAGGCGCCGGCCGTTACGATGACGGTGCCCGCTTCGTACTCCTCGAGCGGCGTACGCACCACCAGCCCGCGCGGCGACGGCCCGATCGACTCGACCGGCTCGTCGTAGCGGATGTCGGCCCCCCGGCTGCAGGCTCCCTGCTCGAACGCGTCGAGCGTCGTGCGCGCATAAATGCGGCCACCGCCGGGGTGGAACACGGCCACGTCGTCGAAGCGCATACCGGGCCACCGCAATGCGGCCTCGTCGGACGTGAGGACTTCCGACGTCACGCCGCAGCTGTCCATGGTGGAGATCAACGGCGCAATCGCGGCCGCGGGTCCGTGGTCGACCGCACCAATCAAGTCGAGCAACCGGACCTGCGCTTCGTCTTCGAGTTCCCGCCACAACGGCAGCGCCGCTTGGGCGAGCTTCACGAAGTCGGGGTCGGTGTAGGCCAGGCGAAAGATTCGAGTTCCACCGTGCGAGCTGCCCTGCTCATGGTGGCGCCCGAACTGCTCGAGCACGGTGACCTCACGCCCTTGGCGGGTGAGCCACCAGGCAGTCGCGAGCCCCATCGCTCCGCCGCCCACCACCAGGTAGTCGCGCTGTTGCATGGAGAGATGAGGCTAGGCCAGTCAGGAAGCGGTGCGGGTCATTCCGGCGCGCTCGCCGCGGCTCACGAACTTGGTGGCCATCTTGCGACTGGCTTCGTCAATCATCTCGTCGCCGAACATCACCGCACCTTTTCGGTCGGTCTCGGTGGCCTCTTGGTAGGCATCGAGGATGGCGAGCGCCTTGTCGAACTGTTCCTGGGTCGGCGTGAAGATCTCATTGATGACCGCGACCTGGTCGGGGTGCAACGCCCACTTGCCGTCGTACCCGAGGACCCGAGTTCGCATCGAGTAGTCGCGCAGTGCGTCGAGCTCACGGATCTTGAGGAACGGCCCGTCGATGACTTGCAAACCGTTGGCGCGCCCGGCCATGAGGATCTTGTTGAACACGTAGTGAAAGTGGTCGCCGGGATACTCGGGGATCTGCACACCACCAGTGAGGACCGGCATCTCCATGCTGGCCGCGAAGTCGGCCGGGCCAAAGATGATGGTTTCGAGCCGGTCGCTGGCCGCACAGATCTCTTCGACGTTGATGAGCCCGCGCGCCGTTTCGATCTGCGCTTCGATGCCGACACGCTCGTTCCGCCCGATCGTTTGCTCGATCTGGGTGAGCAGCATGTCGAGCGCCTGCACTTCGCCAGCACTCTGCACCTTCGGAAGCATCAGCTCGTCGAGCCGCTCGCTCGAGTTCTCGACAAGGTGGATGACGTCGCGGTACGTCCACTTGGTGTCCCAGGCGTTGATGCGCACACACAGGACCGCGTCGCCCCAGTCCTGGTCGTTGATCGCCTTCACGACGTTGTCGCGCGCCGCTTCTTTCTCGAGCGGCGCCACCGAGTCCTCCAGGTCGAGGAACACCATGTCGGCACCAAGAGATGGCCCCTTGGCCAACATCTTCGGGCTCGAGCCGGGGATCGACAGGCACGAGCGGCGGGGCAGGTCACGTGAGCGTTCTCCCATGGCGCGGACGTTACCGCCGCTGACCCCCCGTGCCGTACCGTTCCGCTGGTGACTGCTGCTGATGCCACGCTCGAATCCATCGCCGACAGGGTGTTCGCGTGGGCCGTTCACCACGGACCCACGGCCGGAGTGATCGTCGACGACGACGGTCTCACCGTGGTCGACACGTTGATGGTCGCATCACAATGGACATCGTTCGCAGCTGCGGTCACCGCACTGGGACTCCCGGTCCGTCGGGTTGTGTGCACCGATGCTCGCATCGACCATGTGGGTGGCACCCGCGCCTTCCCGAGCGCGGCGGTGTACGGCTCCGAAGAAACCAGCGTTGCGCTCGACCAGCCGATGCCCGTCGACGCGTACAAGCGCGTCATCCCCGAACACGCAGACGAGTTCGACCAGCTCGCCGAGTTCGGCACCCGCCCCACCACGCACCTCATCACCGACGCGGCAGCCCTCACGCCGCGCATCGAGGTGCTGCCCGTCAACGCGTTCACCGAAGGCGACGTGCTCGTGCAGGTTCCCGATGTCGACGTGTGCTTCACCGGCGACGTGCTCTGGAACGGCGAAACGCCGCTGGGGTTCGCAGCTGACTTCGATGCATGGATCCAGGTGCTCGAACACCTCTCCGACCTTGCCGAAGTGTTCGTGCCTGGTCACGGCCCTGCGAGTAGCGCCGAAGACATCCGGACGCTTCGCCGATACCTCATGGCATGCGAATCGGCGCGCGGCGACGTGAGCGCCTTGGCGGCCGGGCCATGGAACGAGTGGACACATGCGGAACGGCATGTCATCAACGTCGAGCGCGCCCATCTCTTGGAACAGGGCCGCGACGAGATCCCGTCGTCTTTTTCGAAGTTGGTGACCGACTGACGCGAAACGCTCGTCAGTAGCCGCCGCCGAGTTTGCGGTGGTCCCACGACGCAACCTTCTCAGGTCGCACCACCACGAGCACGCGCTTGGCCCCGATGACCTCGACCGCTTCGCGCATGGCGTCGGGATCGGGTGACGTTCCCCAGTACCGATCGTTCACGCGCATGCCGAACTCGATGACCTGCTCGTGATCTTCGATGATCGCGGCCCGGCCGCTGATGGACACCCCGCGCAGCTGGTCGTACGAGTCGCCGGATTCGGCCATCACCGTGAGCCGCGGGTCGCGCCGCAGGTTCACGATCTTCTGGCTCTTCCTGTACGTCCAGAACTCGACGTCGCCGGCCTCGTTCACGCCGAACCACATGGCCGTGAGGTGGGGCGTGCCGTCGGCGTTGATGGTGGCGACGGTGATGGTGCGTTCGGCCTCGAGGAACTCCGCGATCTCGGCGGGAGTCATGGCGATCTGGTCTCGCTTGTTGCCCATGCCCGGACATTACGACTGACTCCACGCGCGCGGGATAGCGTCAGCTCCGTGGCGAAATCACCTGACCCCTCGCTGCCGCTCACGTCGCTGGCCGGCACCACGCGCACACTCGACGACTGGTCGACGATGTTCCACCTTGCGCTCATCGTCCTCCCCGACAAGCCGCAGGGCTCGGCGTTCCTGCCGCTGGTGCGCAAGATCTACGGCCTCTTCGGTGACTCCGACTGCCGCTGCTCGATCGTGGTGCCCAGCACGCCGGCCATCACCAAGCGCATCCTCGGTGGGCTCGAACAGGACGTCCTCACGTTCGTCGACCCCGATCGCGCCCTGGTGTCATCGCTCGCTCTGAGTCAGCTCCCCGCCTTCGTCCACCTGCGCCAGGACACCTCACTGGTCGACGCCGCCGAGGGCTGGGACCTCGACGCCTGGCAGCGGGTCACCAACGGCCTCACCGCCGCCATGCAGTGGGGCCGGCTCGACCTGGGGATGGCCGGCGGGCCAGTCCGCCCCACGGCCTGGGCAGTCTGATCCGGATTCGTACTCTGCGTGGCGTTATGCCCGCAGAACGTGGCGAGACTCGACCGCGAGACGGCTTCCCGGCTAAACCTCTTCCCTCGTGTCGATCCGTCGAACCCTCTGCATCGCGATTTCCGCCCTCGGCATCGCCACGCTGACCGCCATCCCGGCGTCGGCGTCGCCGGTTGCCGACAAGCAGGCCGAAGCCGCTCGACTCCAGGCGAGCATCGAGGCCAACGGCCAGAAGATCTCGGCCGCCGCCGAGGCCTACAACGCCGCAGTCCTGAAGCTGAACCAGACCCAGGGCCTCATCGCACAAGCCGAAGCGAACCTGCGCCGCGACCAAGGCGAGACCGACAACCTCAAATCGGCCGTCAGCGAGCGCGCCGCACAGATGTACGTGCAAGCGGCAACGGGCGGCAGTGAGGACACCCGCGACTTTGCAAGCGAGCAACTCGCCAAGCGCTACGCCTCGTCGGCCACCTCGCGCAACAAGAAGGTCGTCGACACGCTCGCCGACCACATGGAGCAGATCGCCGCCGAGCGAGCCCGACTCGACACGGTGAAGAAGCAGGCGGAAGCGCAGAAAAACGAGGCGTCCAAGCGCAAGCGCGACATTGAGGCACTCAACGCCAAGTCGCAGCAACTGCTGGGTCAGGTGAAGGGGCAGATCGCCGACCTCATGCGCCAACAACAGCTCGCGTCGGTCCAAGCCGCCGCCCGGCGCTCGGGTGGCGCCGTTGTCTCGAGCGTCACCGAGTTCCCCGCGAATTTGCCGCCGGCATCGCCGCGCGCCGCAACCGCCATCGCGTTCGCCCGGGCCCAGCTCGGCAAGCCGTACGTCTACGCGGCCACCGGCCCCAACTCCTATGACTGCTCGGGGCTCACCATGGCTGCGTGGGGCGCCGCGGGTGTGGGTATGCCGCACTTCTCTGGTGCGCAGTACGCGTCGTTCCCCCACGTGCCGCTCGGCGCGCTCGAACCGGGCGACCTCGTCTTCTACGGCCCGGGCGGTGGCAACCACGTGGCGATGTACATCGGCAATGGGCTGATGATTGAAGCGCCGCACACCGGTGCCGTGGTGCGCGTCACCGGCCTGCGCCCACCCATGGGCGCGGCTCGCCCGGGCTGAATCTGACGCCAGTCTGACCTGAGTGTCGGGCGTTTTGTCCGGTTTCCAACAACGGACTCCAGCGTTTCCGGCCCGGCGCCGAATGAACCCGTAGTTGCGCCCGCTCCTCGTGGTAGACCAGTTGCCCGACGCAGCGATTCGGCGATGCACTCATGGAGGGGTGTGCGTCGGGTCCGCGACCCGCCCCCGGGAGACGACCATGAATCTGCGCCGAATCTTGTCCATTGCCGTGCTCGTGGCCACCGCGTCGGTGGCCACTGCCTCGGCTGCCGCGGCCTCGCCGGTCTCCGACAAGCAGGCCCAAGCCGCGCAGCTGCAGGCCCAACTCGACGCCAACGGCGAGAAGCTTTCTGCCGCCGCCGAGGCATACAACGGCGCCCGCCTCAAGGTCACCCAGACCGAGGAGCAAATCGGGGAAGCGCAGGCCCGAATCGCGGCCAACGAGAAGGAAACCAACCGGCTGCGCGACGCGGTGAACGATCGCGCGGCGGCCGTGTACATCCAAGCCGCAGTCGGCGGGAACACCGTCGAGACCGGCGACTACGCCGCTCGGGCCGCCGCATCGAAGTACGCGTCGTCCGCCACGTCGCGCGACGAGAAGGTCGTCAAGGAACTGGCGGCAAGCATCGAGCGCCTCAACGCCGACCGGGCGCGCCTCGACACGGCACGTGCGCAAGCGGTTGCCGAGCGCGACCAGGCTGAGAAACAACGCAACGCAGTCGAGTCCCTGAACGCGCAGCAAGCACGACTGCTCGGTCAGGTGAAGGGCGACCTCGCGCGGCTCATCAAGGAACAGGAACAGCAGCGGATCGCGGCCGCGCAAGCTTCGTCCGCGGGCCGCAGCACGGGCACGGCGCCTGGCCGCACCGGGAACAGCACCCCACCGGCGCGTCCCGGAGGTGGCGGTGGCGACTTCCCGTCGAACCTGCCAGCACCGTCCGCAAGCGCCGGGGCCGCCATCGCGTTCGCACGATCGCAACTCGGCAAGCCGTACGAGTACGCCGCCGCCGGCCCCGACTCCTACGACTGTTCCGGGCTCACCATGCGCGCCTGGGGTGCCGCCGGTGTGAGCATGCCGCACTACTCCGGTGCGCAGTACGCAATGTTCCCGCACGTCCCCCTCGACCAGCTCGCCCCCGGCGACTTGGTGTTCCGCGGCCCGGGGGGCAGCCAACACGTGGCGCTCTACATCGGCAACGGGCTGGTGATCCACGCGCCGCAGACCGGCGACGTGGTGAAGGTCGCGCCGATGGGCAGCGTCATCGGCGCCGCTCGTCCGGGCTGACCGCCGCCGCGCTCCCTTACGGGATCACCAACATTCCGAGTTCCGCTTCGAGTTGCTGGCGCGGCTTGGCGCCCAACACCGCACGTTCGAGCTGACCGTTGCGGAACATCGCAATCATCGGGATGCTCTGCACCTGATACTGCTGCGCCAACGCCGGCTCGTCGTCGATGTTGACCTTCACCACCTTGTACGAGCCTGCGCGCATCGCGGCAATCTGCTCGACGATGGGACTCACCTGTTTGCAGGGCCCACACCATGGCGCCCAGAAGTCGACGATGACGGGCAGGTCACTCTGCAACACGGTGGTCGGCCACTGCGCCGTGGTCACGGGTTTCACCAACGGGTCGTGGAACTCGGGCATCGGCGCGTCGGGAAGTTCGCCGGCTTGGAGCGCGAGCAACCACTCGTGCGCCTGCCGGAGCTGCGGCAGTGCAACCTGGTGTTCCACCGCGTACTCGGCGTACACGGTGGCAACGCCCGCCGCTTTCAAGGCCTGCGCGAGTGCCCGCCCCCGCTCGACCGGCACCAGTGAGTCCTCGGTGCCGTGCTGTACCAACGCGGCGGTGGTGCCGTCGCCCGAGAACTCGCACGCGAACCCCACGTCACTGGGAAGAAATCCACTCATCGCCAGACAGCCGCGTACCGCGCCGCCCGCCGCGGCAAACGCGGTGGCCACTGCGAGCGACGCGCCTTGGGAAAATCCACCGACCACTGCGTCGGCGCGAACCAACCCGTGCTCCTCGCACACCGCGGCGAGCAACTCGTCGAGCGCGGTGACAGCCGCCGCGAACTCCGCCGGCGCGTGCGCGCCACCAGGCTCGAACCACGCAGCACCGGGCGTGCCCGCGATGTCGATGGGCGCCCGCGGCACGATGGCGAGGTAGCGCCCTTCGGGGTCGAGGTACGGCAACAGGCCCGCCAGGTCGTGCTCGTTGGAACCGAACCCGTGCACGAGCAGGAGGGCGTGGGTGGCAGTGGGCGGCCCCACCAGGTTGTGCACCAACGTCATGGGCGCAGCCTACGGGCGTCGCTGTCGCGCGCGAGCGGAAGTAGCGTCGGGTCATGCGACTCGGACTGAACTTCGGTTACCAGGACTGGGGCAGCGGCCTCCCCCGCGCGGTGGAACTCGCGCAGGAAGCCGACCGGCTCGGATTCGATTCCATGTGGACCGCCGAGGCCTACGGCACCGACTGTGTCACGCCCCTCACGTGGTTGCTTGCGAACACCGAGCGCGTCAAGGGCGGAACCGCGATCATGCAGATGCCGGCTCGCACGCCGGCGAACACCGCCATGACCGCCGTGACGCTCGACATGATGACGGCCGGTCGCTTCCTACTCGGCCTCGGCCTCTCCGGGCCGCAGGTCGTCGAAGGTTGGCACGGTGTGCCCTACGGCAAACCGTTGGGCAAGACGCGTGAGTACGTGCAGATCGTGCGCGACATCATCGCTCGCACGGCACCGCTCGAACACCACGGCGCGCACTACGACATCCCCTACACCGGTGACGACGCCACCGGGTTGGGCAAGCCGTTGAAGCTCATCGTGCACCCCCGCGCCCAGATGCCCATCTACCTGGCATCCATCGGCCCGAAGAACGTCGAGCTCACTGCGGAAATTGCCGACGGTTGGCTGCCGGTGTTCTTCTCGCCGTACCGCGCCAAGGAGGTGTTTTGGCCGTCGATCGAAGCCGGGTTCGCGAAGGCCGGGGGCAGCAAGTCACTCGACACCTTCGACATCGCGCCCACCGTGCCGGTGCTCGTGGGTGACGACCTCGACGCGCTGCGCGGGCTCGTCAAACCGTTCCTGGCGCTCTACGTGGGCGGGATGGGCGCGCGCGGTAAGAACTTCTACAACGACCTTGCGTGTCGATTCGGCTACAACGACGCGGCGAAGGAGATCCAGGATCTCTACCTCGATGCAAAAAAGAACGAGGCCGCCGCGGCCGTCCCCGACGAGCTCGTCGACGAGATCGCGTTGGTGGGTCCACGCGAACGCGTGGCCGATCGGCTCGGCGCGTGGAAAGAATCGGGCGTGGGCACGCTCATCCTGTCGGCCGGCGACCCGCACACGATGCAGGTGATGGCCGAGCTCGTGCTCTAGAACAACACGTTCATTGCGTCGATGACTCGCGTCCCAAGGGCGACATCGCCACTGACCACGACCTGCGCATCGGCGATTGCGTGAGCCTCGCCGCGCCCGGTGGTCAGGTGAACGAACGCGCTCGTGGGCATTGTGAGCTGCACCGTTGCCGCATCACTGGGTGTCACCTCGTTCGCCCGGCCGTTGTCGATCGACAGCGCGAACGATTGTGCAAACGGGCCCACCAACTCAAAGCCGATGACCGTGCCGTCGGGCGGTGCCACCTTCTTACCCACGGCGAAGCCCATCGACTTGCGCATGCGCGCCACCGCGGCGTGGGCGGCGGGGCCTTCCCAACCACCCGGGATGTCGAGCGCGTCGCGAATGTCCTGCTCGTGGACCCAGGAGTCGAACGCGCGGAACGGCAAGAGGTCGCGCACCGTACCCGGCCCAGCCGGCGTCCACGACGGTTGGTCGAAGTCGGCGGTCGTGGCGGACTGCAGCATCGCCAGTCGCGCGTCGGTGACTTCGACGAAATCGGTGAGTGCACGTTGGACCGGCTGGGTGCGGTACCAACCGATCCACTGCAGGTTCACCAACAAGATGGGATGGTCGACGTCGACGGGCGGAGCGTCTGCAGGGACGGGGCGCCCCAACAGCAACGACTCGACCCCCACCAGATGCGCGAGCACGTCACGTGCGTCCCAGTCCGGAAGGTCCGACGCCGCCGTCCAGCGTTCGGCCGGCACCGACCGGGCGAGTTCCTGGAGCCGCCCCCAGGTGTCGGCGAGCGCCGCCACGAGGTCGGCATCGGGGTTCGTCACATCCGCCATGGCGCGACACTACGCACACCCGAACCCCAAGATCTTGCGGTGCGCTTCAGATTGATGAAATAGGCACTCACAAGCGCCTCAATGACGAGCGGGGTTGTCGCAGGGATGGCACTCGACTTCGAGCGTGGAATGGTGCACGCCGAACGATTCGTCGAGCATGACCCGCACCGCATCGGCTCGCCCCTGTGCTTCGTGCAACGAGGGCTCGTCGGGCAACACCAAGTGCGCCGACAACGCGGGCTCGCCGTTCCCGATGGTCCAGACGTGCACATGGTGGGCCGACGCCACCCCCGGCACCGCTTCCATTGCGTTCACCACCGCCCGCACGTCGATCTCGCGCGGGGAGGCATCGAGCAAGATGCGCACCGACTGCGCCAGCACCCGGACCGCGCCCACCACCACCAGGGCCGTGACCACCAGTGACGCCACCGGGTCGACCCAGAACGCGGCGAAGAAGAGCGCAGCTGCGCCACTGATCAGCGCGGCGAGCGAACCCAGCGCGTCGGCAGTCATGTGCCAGAACGCGGCGCGCGCGTTCAGGTTGCCGCTGCCGGCGCGCGCGAGCACCCAGGCACTCCCGGCGTTCACCACCAACCCAGCGGTGGCCACGAGCATGACGCCGCCACCGCGCAGCGATTGGGGCGAGCCGATGCGATCGATGGCCTCGACCACCAACCAGGCCGACGCCACCAACAGCGCGATCGCGTTGAAGAGCGCCGCCATGATCTCGGCCCGCCCGAGCCCGTAGGTGTGGCGTTCGGTGGCCGGACGGGCGGCCAGCGCGGCGGCGCCCAACGCCACCAAGAGTGCGGCTACGTCGGCGAACATGTGCACCACGTCGGCGAGCAGCGCAATGGAACCGAACGCCAACGCGCCGGCGAGCTCGACAACCAGGAACACCGCGTTGGCGACCAGGACCCACACCAGCGCGCTCCGGGCCGAGGCGCCCGGTCCGTGATCGTGGCCATGGTCGTGCATCACACAATTATCGGTGCCCAGGGAGGGATTCGAACCCTCACGCCCGTAACCAGGCCGGCGGGTTTAAGCCGCCTGCGTCTGCCGTTCCGCCACCCGGGCCGATGGCAGGGACGGTACCGGCCCGAGCGGGGCCCCGAGCGCCGCCAGGAGCTCGGCGCGCAACCGGCCGGCGGCAGCCCCGTGGCAGGCGTTGGCGGCCAGGACCCCGTCGACCATGTCGGCCAGCACGGCATCGAAGGGCCGCCCACGAAGTTGGACCGCCACGACGGTGCCCGCCGGGTGCCGCCGCAGCGCCCGCAGCGCCCCCGGAGTACGCGGCGGGCTGCGGAACGCCGGCACGTCGAGCCCCAGGTGGCGACCGACGTCGGTGAGCTGACGAACAGCCTCCGCGAACTGCAGCGCGACCGGGGTTTCCATGCCCACGAGACTCGCGTAGGGGTGTGACAGTCACCCGAGGCCCGACCAGGGCGACCGAGGCCGCCGGCCCAATCCGCCTACGGTCGTTGCACTCGACCCGCCGGTGGGTTCGACTACCGGAGTGGACCACGACGGCGCTGCGGGCACCACGCCCGCCAGTCTCGAGAACGATGCCGACCTGCGCCGCTCCGACGTCGACGGATGGGGGCGTTCGGAACGCATGCGCGCCCTGGCCCGCACGCTGTACGACCCGATCTACCGCCATTGGTTCCGCGCCGAGTGGGAGCACCTCGACCGCATCCCCCGCACGGGCGGCGCGCTCCTGGTGGCCAACCACGCCGGTGCCATCCCCGCCGACGCACCCGTCATCATGCACGGCATCGAACAAGAGATCGGCCGGCCCGTCTACGGACTCGCCGAGAACATCTTCCGCGAGATTCCGGTTCTGGGCACCATGTGGAGTCGCGTCGGTGGAGTCCCCGCGCACCCCGACAACGCGTACCGCTTGCTCGCCCACGAACAACAGCTCGCGCTGGTGTTCCCCGAAGGCGTGAAGGCCACGGGCAAAGCGTTCCACGATCGCTATCACCTGCGCCGGTTCGGGCGCGGCGGCTTCGTCGAGACCGCGATGCGCGCCGGCGTGCCCATCGTCCCCATCGCAGTGATTGGCAACGAAGAAGCGATGCCGATGGTGTGGAAGTCGAACCGGCTCGCGCGCATGGTGAAGCTCCCGTACGTCCCCGTGGTGGCCAACAACTTCGTGTTCGGCCCGTTCGGATACTTCACGTACTTCCCCGCCAAGTTTCGGCTACGCGTGCTGGAGCCCGTCAGCTTCGACGTTCCGCCGGGCGCGGCGCGCTACTCACGGGCGCAGATCATGGACGCGGCCGAATCCATCCGCACCAACATCCAAGACGCGCTCTACGACATGTTGCGCGCCCGGCGAAGTGTGTGGTTCGGATGAGAGTGCTCGTCACCGGACTCGGCACCTTCTGGGGCAGCCAACTGGCCCAGCGCCTCGAAGCGCGTCCCGACGTGGAAGTCATCGTGGGCGTCGACACCACCGAACCGCGCCTTCCGCTGGAACGCACCGAGTTCGTGCGGGCCGACTCGAGCTACAGCATCTTGCAGCGCATCGTGCGTGCCACGCGCGTCGACACCGTGCTGCACGCGCATCTCGCCGTTGACTCCACTTCCATGGGACGCCGAGCGTTGCACGAACTCAACGTCATCGGCACCATGAACTTGTTGGCCGCCGTCAGCGCGCCAGGAAGCCACGTGCGAAAAATGGTCGTCAAGGGATCCACCATGATCTACGGGTCGTCGTCGAAGGACCCGTCGTTCTTCCGCGAAGACATGGAGCGCATCCACTCGCCCCGCACCGGAGTCGAACGATCGATGGTCGAGGTCGAGAGCTTCGTGCGCGACTTCGCCGAGGACAACCCGCGGGTGGACGTCACCACCTTGCGCTTCGCAAACGTGCTCGGCGGCGACGTCGAGTCGCCCCTCATGCGGGCTCTCCGCATGCGGTTCACACCCCAGGTCTTCGGGTTCGATCCGCGCCTGCAGTTCGTGCACGAGACCGACGTGGTGAACGCGTTGTTGCATGCCACAATCCACCGGGTCGCCGGCATCTTCAACGTGGCCGGCGACGGGTGCCTGCCCTGGAGCGAAGCATGCGCCATCGTGGGCCGGATGCGGTTCCCACTCCCGCCCTACTTCACGCAGTTGGCCGCCGACGGACTCCGGCTGTTCGGCGCGCCGCTCCCGCCCGAGGTCCTCACGCTGCTGAAGTACGGGCGGGTCGTCGACAACACCGCCTACAAGCGGGCGGGCTTCGAGTACGCCTTCACCACGGCGGGCGCCATCGATGCGTTCGCCCGGGGCCTGCGCCTCGAGCATGCGGTCGGTACGGCCGCCCCGTCCTACCGCTACGAACGTGACGTCGAGACGTTCTTCCGCCACTCGCCGGCGGTGGTCCGGCCATGGGGAAGCACCGCGCCCGAAGGACCGGAACCGGCCGACACCTGAGTCGTGCAGTGTCCGACCTGTAAGACCGCACTCTCCGGCGAAGCCGCCGGGTGCTGGCGCTGTGGTCGCGCGCCCAAGGGCAAGGTGGCCACGGTGGCCGAAGCCCCGGACTGGACGCCCGAGACCTCATGGCGCAATCCCCCCGCCCCCAAGAACCGCCGGGCTGGCCGGTGGCGCTGGTTCGTCGGCCTCTCGTTGGCCTTGGTGGTCGGCGCCACGCTGGCCGTGATCGTGGGTTCGATCGCTTGGGGCTACTACACCGGCGACACCCAGGTGGCGCGCTTCGAGCGCGGCGATGGACGCGTGTTCGCCAACAGTGACGGCGGGTTCCGCGTCCGCTTCCC
This sequence comes from Acidimicrobiia bacterium, assembly GCA_049317385.1. Classification (GTDB taxonomy): domain Bacteria; phylum Actinomycetota; class Acidimicrobiia; order IMCC26256; family JBMOIJ01; genus JBMOIJ01. The sequence goes on along the minus strand of JBMOIJ010000004.1, from coordinate 9,484 downwards.
CGTTGCGCCCGACCGCACCAAGTCCCGCACCGTCGACGGGTTGCGGTTCACCAGCGCAACCGCACGAGTCGGTCGGGACCACACGTTCACTGTTGCGTGGGCCGATCTCAAAGGGCAGTCCGTCGTGCTCGGCGACGTGAGTGCGCCGGAACCGCCGGGCGGTGCGGTCACCGATTCGAAGTCGAAGTCGTTCCAGGGCAAGGACGCGCGCGTCGTGACCAGCAACAACGGCAGCCGGGTGACCCGCACGCTGACGTTTGTGGATCGCGATCGGGTCTATGTGATTGCGAACACCACGACCCGCAGCGCGGACGACAAGGAATGGGACGTATTCGTGAAGTCGTTCGAGCTCACGCGGTCGGCGTAGCGCGCTTCGACGCGTACGCCGCGACCAGCGCTTCGCTGCGCTCCTGCCACTCGTCGGCAGTAATGGCGTACCGAATGTGGTCGAGCCATTCTCCCTGGATCTGGAGGTAGCCAACCGCTACGCCTTCGTCGCGGAGCCCCAACTTCTCGGCGACCCGGCGGCTCGGCGCGTTGTGCGGCACGATCGACGCTTGGATGCGGTGGAGCCGCAAGTCTTCGAACCCGTGGCGCAACAGCACCACCACCGATTCGGGGATGTACCCCTGACCGGCGTATTCCTCGTCGATCCAGTAGCCGAGGTACGCGCTCTGGAACGCGCCGCGCTGCACCGAGCCCAGGCTCACCTCGCCGATGAGCCGTCCACCGGATCGCAGGAACACCCCGAAGCTGTAGGCGGTGTCGAAGTGGCGCTGGCGTTCCATGGCGCCGCAACGCGCCCGGAACGCTTCGCGGTCGGCTGCGGCGTCGGGAGCCCCGGGCTCGGGCCGCGGTTCCCAGCGCTCCAACCAGTCGTGGTTGCGCAGGCGAATCTCGCGCCACGCCTCCCAGTCGCCCGCACGCAACGGGCGCAGGGCAATACGGGGACCGGTCAGAGGACGCATCACCACAAGTCTATGGATCGACCGTTACCGTGGTCGGCGTGACGACAAATCCTGCTCTGGTGAACGCCGACGACCGCCTGGTGTGGATAGACCTCGAGATGACGGGCCTCGACGTCGACCGGGACGTCATCGTCGAGATCGCCGTGTTGGTGACCAATGGCCAGCTGCAGCTCCTCGATCCCGAGGGCCTCGACCTGGTGGTACAGGCGCCGGCCGCCGCCCTGGCCGCGATGGACGACGTGGTGGTGAAGATGCACACCAAGTCGGGGCTCCTCACCGCCATCGAGGCCAGCGAACTCACGCTCGCCGACGCCCTCGCTCAAACGCTCGCGTACGTGCAGCGCTTCGTCCCCGCGCCGAACATCGCGCCATTGTGTGGCAACACCATCGGGATGGACCGCCGCTTCCTCAACAAGTACGCGCCCGAACTCGACGAGTACCTGCACTACCGCAGCATCGACGTGTCGTCGCTCAAGGAGCTCTGCCGGCGCTGGTACCCCGACATCTACCGCCAGCGACCGGGCAAGAAGGAAACGCATCGCGCGCTCGATGACATCCGCGAATCCATCGAAGAGTTGCGCTTCTACCGCCAGCACCTGCTCGTGCCGGCGCGGGGTGTCAGCGACGCGCCGGCGTCGGAAACGCGCTAGGCCGCGCCGAATGCGTGATGCCGGCTGATCACCGGACCCCAGTCGCGCAACAGCCATCCGAGTTCGGAGAGGCAACGGTCGCCCGCCACCAGAGCTCGCGCCACTTCTGCGGCACTACGCGCCACCATCGTGATTCGCGCGTCGGGCGATTCGATCCCTGCGGCTTCCGCCGAGTGCCTCACTGCACCTGCAGCCAAGTGCGCCCAACGCGCAGCCGAACGGGAGCGCCGCGACGCTCGCAACGCCCGGTCGACCGAAATTGCCACGCGCCACGCGTCCACTTCGTCGGCGGCCGTGGAGTGCTGCGGCTCGAGGCGCGTAGCGAGGAATTCGATCTCGCCGTGCGGCAACTCCCGCAACACCTCGACAAACCGCTCCGGTCCCATGCATGCTGACTCGGACAGCCACGCGCGAACTTGAGGACTTCACGCGTTCGGGTGATGACACGACCGCTATTGCGCGCGCTCCGTGAGACTGCGGATCAATCCGTCGAGAATGTCGGCTTCGCTGACCCGCATCTCATCGAACCCCAGCGTGCGCAGGATCGTCACGGCCACGGTGGCACCCCCCACGATCACGTCCACCCGACCGGGCTCCAAGCCTGGGTTGTGGGCCCGTTCGGCGGACGACTCGGTGGCCAACGTGCGGTAGACGTCCTCGGCGGCCGCCTTGGTGAGCGTGAACCCGTGGATCTTCTCGGCGTCGTACTCGGGGAGCCCCAGTTCGACGGCCGCCATCGTGGTCACGGTGCCGGCGAGCCCCACCAGCGTGGCCGCGTCCGCCGCACCGGGAACGGCGCGCTGGACGTCGGCCAGGTGATCGCGAATCGCCGCGATCGCATTCGCAAGCTCCTCGGGCGCCGGCGGATCACTGTGGAGGAACTGCTCGGTGATGCGCACGCACCCCATGTCGACCGAACACAGCGCGTCGGGAACGGTCGTTCCCAGCACGAACTCGGTGGACCCGCCTCCGATGTCGACCACGAGGTACGGCGCCGGTGCGTCGAGGTTGGCGGTCGCGCCCAGGAACGAGAGCGCCCCTTCCTCTTCGCCACTGATGCACTCGGGCCGCACGCCGAGCGCGTCGGTGGCGGCGGAGAAGAAGTCGTCGGTGTTCGATGCGTCGCGCGCGGCGCTGGTGGCAGTGACCCGCACCCGCGTTGCGCCGAGCCGTGTCATCACTTCACCGTATTCACGGAGCACATTGACGGTGCGAGCGATCGCATCAGGGTGCAGCGCGCGCGTTTCGTTGACCCCCTGTCCCAGCCGGGTGATGCGCATGAGCCGTTCGACGGGCGCAAGCGTGGCGTCGCGCCCCACACCGTCGACGTCGGCCACCAACAGTCGCGCCGAGTTCGTTCCGATGTCGACAGCGGCCAGTCGTTCGCTCACCTTGACCCCGTTTCGTCACGAGCCGGCTCGGCGGCGATCGCTTGCAGCTGGACATCGGTCCACTCGCCCACCACATCGCCGGTACCGGCAAGGTACGCGGCGTAGTGCGCATGGAGACACTTCACGCCCCGGGCCGTGCCCCCCACCCCACCGCTCGGGCGCGGTCCCGTGTGCTCGGCCGGGATCGTGGCGTCGCGTTCCGCCGCATACGCCGCGTGGGTGGCGGCGATGATGTCGGCGGCCAGCGCGGCCTCCGCGGCGCGCACTCCGCCGCCGGATTCGAGGCGGCTCACTGCGGCGTTCAGCTCAGGGTCGACGAGCCAGTACCGCGTGGGCATGGGCGTTCCGTCGAAGAGGAACGGTGCGTTGCGGATCACCGCCGGGCTCCCGTTCTTGGTGCGCACCACGACGTCGAACTCGGCCAACGGGGCTCGCCCCAGAAGCGCGGTCACGGCCGCAACGTCGTCCACGGTCGCGACGTCAGCGAACGGTGGTGGCGGGCGCGACGGTCGAACTGCTCGGCGGCAGTGCCGTGGTGCTCGGAGCGGTGGATGTAGGGGCCGGGAGGATGGCGAACGCCTGCTCGCCCGGTCGCACCAGCCCGAACCGCTCCCGCGCAATGCGTTCGACCTCGCCGTCGGTCTGCAACTTGGCCGCTTCCTCGGACAGCTTCGCGTTCTCGCGGCGCAGGAGTTCGAGCCGGTCCTGTTCGCGTCCCACGTCGGAGCGCTGGTCGAGCCACGTGCGAATGGGGAACAAGAACAGCACCACTGCGCTAACGAGCACAATGGCGAAGAGCCCGCCGCCCGTGATCATGAGGCGGCGCTTGAGCTGACGGACGGACGCGTCGGACTTCATCGCGCGGCCCCGTTCGCCAGTGCCGCACCACCGAGGTAGGCCGCGGCCTCGCCGAGCTGTTCCTCGATGCGCAGCAGTTGGTTGTACTTGGCGACCCGGTCGCTGCGCGCCGGCGCGCCCGTCTTGATCTGGCCGCAATTGGTGGCGACCGCGAGGTCGGCGATCGTGGTGTCCTCGGTCTCGCCACTCCGGTGCGACATCATCGCCGTGTAGCGCGCCCGAGCCGCCAACGCCATGGTGTCGAGCGTCTCGGTGAGCGTGCCGATCTGGTTCACCTTGATGAGGATGGAGTTGGCCACGCCCCGTTCGATGCCGTCGCGCAGGCGCGTCGCATTCGTCACGAAGAGGTCGTCGCCCACCAGCTGCACGCGCGAACCGATGCGGTTGGTGAGCGCCTTCCAGCCTTCCCAGTCGTCTTCGGCCATGCCGTCCTCGATGGACACGATGGGGTGCCGATCGCACAGAGCCGCCAACACATCGGCGAACTCGGCGGGCGAGTAGGTGACACCCTCACCGGCCAGGACGTACTTGCCCGAGTCGTAGAACTCGGTGGAGGCGACGTCGAGGGCGAGCGCAATGTCCCGCCCCGGTTCGTACCCGGCGGCGCTGATCGCTTCGGTGAGGAGCGCGCACGCCCCTTCGTTGGACGGCAAGTTGGGCGCGAACCCGCCTTCGTCGCCGAGTGCCGTGGCCAATCCGCGGTCGTGGAGCAACCGCTTCAGCGCGTGGTAGGTCTCGGTGCCCCAGCGCAGCGCCTCGGAGAAACTGGCCGCGCCCACCGGAGCGAGCATGAACTCCTGGAAGTCGACGGTGCTGTCGGCGTGCGCGCCCCCGTTGAGGACGTTCATCATCGGCATCGGCAGGACGTGTGCATTCACGCCGCCCACGTATCGCCACAGCGGCATGCCGGTCTCTTCACACACTGCCTTGGCCGCGGCGAGCGACACGCCCAAGATGGCGTTCGCGCCCAGCCGACTCTTGGCGTCGGTGCCGTCGAGCGTGCAGAGCGTGTCGTCGAGCCCGCGCTGGTCGGCAGCGTCGAGTCCGACCACTGCGGCCGCGATCTCGTTGTCGACGTGGTCGACCGCCTGGAGGACACCCTTGCCACCAAAGCGCGCGTCGCCGTCACGGAGCTCGACCGCTTCGTGGGCCCCGGTGCTGGCCCCGCTGGGGACCGCCGCCCGGCCGACGGCGCCCGACATCAGCTCGACGTCGACTTCGACGGTGGGGTTGCCGCGGGAATCGAGGATCTCGCGAGCAACAACGTCGGCGATCGTGGTCACAGCGCACCTCAGGCCGGGGTCAGAGTGCCGACGACGCTACCCGCGGGGGCTCAAGAATCCGGGGCACGTTCGGGCGCGGGGCCCGCCCCCGGGGCGGCGGTTCCGCTCCCCGCCGCGGCCTCCGCGGCTCGTCCCGCCGCAGCCAGGCGGTTCGACCAGGCCCGCAGCAGGGTCTCGGCGTCGAGCCCGTGGCGGCGCCCCTCGATCGCCGCGGCGGCCAGCAGCTCGCCGAGGGCTGCCTCCAACTCCTCCGGGCTGACCCCATCGCCCCTCGCTGCAGTCGCCAGCCGCTGTGCCGCGCCCACCACGTCGAGCTCGGGCACCACCCCGAGCGCCTCGGCCTTGCGCACCACCTTCTGCGCGTGCAGCAGGGCCGGGAGACTCGCGTCGATCCCGTCGAAGACCGACTTGCGGCCCTTCTCGGCCCGCTTGAGTTCCTCCCAGTTGCGCAGCACCTCCGACGCGTTCGCCACAGCAACGTCGCCGAACACGTGCGGGTGGCGATACACCAGCTTGTCGTGGATCCCGCGCGCGACATCCGCGATGGTGAACGCGCCGCGTTCTTCTGCGATCACCGACTGGATGACCACCTGGAACAACAAGTCGCCGAGTTCTTCCTCGAAGTGCGCTTCGGCACCGGGTTCGACGTCGACGAATGCATCCGCGGTCCCGGCGTTCGCCGGCAACGTGCTGATGGCCTCGACGGTTTCGTACGCCTCTTCGAGCACATGACGCGCCAGCGAATGATGCGTCTGCTCCCGGTCCCACGGACAGCCTCCCGGCGCACGCAACATCTGCGCAAGTTCGACCAGTTGCGCGAACTCGCTGGCAACGCGCACCGTCCCGGTGTCCACGAACACCGACGACAGGTGATCCCACTCGATTCCCCGGTCGAGATCCTCGAGTGCAACGACTTGCACGACCTCGTTCGTCGTGCCGAGGCGCTGCAACACCGTGACCGGGGTTTCGGCCGGCATCGCCTCGAGCAAGTGCAACTTCACCGCCGACGCCGCCTGTTGGTCGTCGACCTGTACGAACAACAGCGCGCCAACCCCATCAGTACCTGTGGTGGTCACTGCGTGCGCATCGACGACCCGCACAGTCGACGGATCGCGCCCCACCGCGGCCGCGGCCAGATCCACGAACGAAAGGCCGGGCAACACCTCGAGTTCGATCTCACCCGCCGATGCACGCCTGCGCAACAGTTCGACGGTTCGTTCGGCAACCAACGGGCTGCCCGGAACTGCGTAGAGCACCACTTGGGCGCGTTCCGCCGCGTCGACGAGCGCGTCGACGATTGCGGCGTACGTGGCATCGAAGGACTCGGCTTGGTCGTACACGCCATCGAACGACGTGAACTCCACGCCATGGCGCACGAGTTCGTCGACTGCCGGATGGCGGGTAGTACGAACGAATCGCGTGGGCACCTTCGCGAACGCGCTGCGCGCCGCCGTGGTCATGTGGTCGATTCCCGCAGGACCGAGCCCCACGACCACGACGCGCGGGCGGGTCACGGAGTAGGAACGCCCGCCGGCACCTGCGGGAGCGATTGCAACGGACGCGCCTTCGCCGTCGGCTGGGCAACCGCCCGCGGGTTGCTGGGCACCACGGCCTTGCGGCCAGTTGGGAAGGAGGGGCTGCCGTTCGACTGCACACCATCGGTGAGCGGGTTGTACGCCTTCCACCGCCCGAACTGCGGATTGACCGACACCTCGGCGTCACGAGCGAGCCGGGCCAACAGCGCCGCGAGTTCGGCCTGGGCAACCTGGCTGGGTTGAGGTGCGTTTTCGACGGTCACCACGTCACGGCGCAAGATCACAACCTGACCCGGCGCGAACTCCACCGGCTTCGAGAGCTGGCCGACTGCCAAGCCCTGGACGGCGGCCTCGATCTCGGCGGGGACCGACCCGGCACCGATGAGCGTGCAGTTGACGGTGCCGCTCACCCGGGCGGCGCCTTGAGCCGCGTCGGCGTTGTCCTTGACGATCTTGGCGAAGTCGGCACCCGCCGCCACCTCGGCGAGCACCTTGTTGGCCTCGTCGGCCGTGGCGGTCTGCACGTAGCTGAGGCAGTACCAGCGATCGGGTTGCGCCAGTACCCGCTGTTGCACCGATTCCTTCGTGGCGGCGGCCCCGCCCAACAAGTTGGTGAGGAGCGCGTTCTGAGCCGCGAGCCGTTCGACGACGCTCGGCTTGTAGTCCGGCGGCAGGTTGATCTGCTGTTGCGTGAGGTACTGCTCGACCTGCGCGCGGTCGTCGTCGGTGATTTCGACCTTGCGGCGAGTCAGTTCCTGACGCACCAACGCCTCGTTCACCAAGTCGTTCAGGCTCGTGGCCACGGACTGCGCCTGGTACGTCACGGCGGTCGTCGACTCGGCGGCCTGCTGTTGGGCCTGAGTCGCGAACGCCACGTCGTTCAGCAACGTGCTGGCCGCGATGCGAGCCCCATTCACCGAGGCAGCCGGCGCAACGCGCTCGCTACACGCCGACGCCATGACTGCACTCGACACCAACACGGCGACCATCGCAATGCGCTTCATCGTCATCCGCCCGGGTTGGGAGTGGGTGCAGTTGGGGTGGGGGCTGCCGGTGCTTCGCCGCCGGACACATCGCCGCCGGACACATCGCCGCCCGGCACCTGCCCGCCACCGGAGAGGTCGCCGCCCGGCACCGCGCCGCCCGGCACCTGCCCGCCACCGGAGAGATCACCGCCGGCCCCAGGAGGCAGCGTGGTGGTGGGGCCCGGCTTGGGCGACACGTAGATCTGCGTCTGGCCCTGCTCGGTGACCTTCACGAACTTGCCGTAGCTGGAATCGACGGTCACGTCAGCCTTGGCGGCCACACCGTTGAACCACTCGTTGAACGCCTTCACCGCGTTCTGCTTCACCTGATCGTCGAAGGTGGCCGCCACTTCTTCGAAAGTGGGCTCCTTCTCGATACTGCGCACGCGAATGATGTGAAACCCGAACTGCGACTCGACGGGGTCACCGATCTGTCCGACCGGTTGGGTCTGCACCGCTTTGGCGAACGGGGCCACGTACTGCGTGCTCGGCCCACAGCCGAGGTCACCACCTTTTGCGCCCGAACCCGGGTCCTTCGACTTCTGCTTCGCCTCGTCGGCGAACTTCGACGGGTCGGCCTTCAACTGCGCCGACAACTCTTGGGCCTGATACTTCTGGCCCTTGTCGAGCAGGATGTGCTCCACACAGAACGAGGTGAGTTCCCGCTTCAAAGTGCTGTCGAAGTACGCGCGCTTGGCCGCGTCGTCGGTCTTGCGTCCACCCACGAAACTCCAGGTGAGGGCGACCAACTTCGACTGACGCTCGATCATCAGCGTCTTGAACCACTGCGGGAAGGCTTCCCATGCCGCCTGCGATTGGAAGAGCCCCGGTACGCCCGTGGTTGCTTCCGCGCGGTCGGCGTCGCTCACGCTGAGCTTGCGCTTCGCGAACTCGCTGTTCGTGAGCTGGTAGTTGATGAGCTGGGTCAGCCAGGCCGCCGAGAAATCGGGAGTGAGCTTGCGCTTACTCACCACCGAGGCACCTTGCTGGGACGCCGCCTCAAGGTATGCGGTGTTGTTCACGAACGCCTTCTGTTCCCGTTGGAACTCGGCGTTGGTCACGCTCGAGCCGTTCACAGTGGCGGCGTTCTCGTCGCTGCCACACGCGGTCAACGCCAACGCTGCGGCCAGGGCGAGGGGGAGGAAAAGACGAATCGTTCTCACGGCGCCGCAGAGGTTACGGGTTCGGCGGGCTCCATCGGGATCAACTCCCGGAGCAGCGCAACCAGCGCCGGGCCGGCCTCGGCACCACCGGGTACGGGCACGGCGATTTCTTCGAGTTTGGGCACCGACTTGGGGGCCAGCCGCCGCAGCCGCACCTTCTGACTCTCCTTCAGTTCCAGCCCCACGATGCGGGCCATCCCCTTTTGCACCGTGACGCTGGTGATGCCCAGGCGCACGCACTCGGCCCGCAGGCGAGCCCCATCGAGCAACGCCGCCACCGGTGGGATGAGCTGGCCGTAGCGATCGATCCACTCGGCCGCAATGTCGGCCACGTCCGACTCCGTTTCGACGGCGGCCAGCCGGCGATACGCCTCCATGCGCACGTCGTCGCGAGCGATGTAGTCGCGAGGAATGAACGCATCGACGGGTAGGTCGATGGTGATCTCCACCGGCTCCTTCACCGGGTTGCCGGTGAGTTCACCCACCGCTTCTGTGACCATCTGGCAGTAGAGGTCGAAGCCGACCGCGGCAATCTGGCCGCTCTGGGCCGCGCCGAGCAGGTTGCCCGCGCCGCGGATCTCGAGGTCGCGCATCGCGATCTTGAAGCCGCT